>NZ_JBVLTJ010000002.1:0-860055 GCF_055597585.1 Streptomyces sp. AMJ-169 | reverse complement strand
CAAGACCCGCAAAGAAACCAACCTCTAACTGGCGGTGGGGGGCGGGACGGTTGGGAGAACCCCTGGCCCCCCCGCCACCAGCAACCCCCTGTCCACGAACCGCAGCACCGCCAAACCGCTGGCCGCCCGGACCATCCCACCCGTACGCCCCGGACAGCGCAGGGGTGCCCACAGCCCCACGCGCCCCACGCGCCCCACGCGCCCCAACAGGAGACAATGCAGTGAAGAAGAGGTCGCACCTCGGCGAGAACAACGCCGAAGGTCCGGATCAGCCATCGAAGTCCGTTGACCTGAAGGCCCTTTGGCGCCGGGCATTTGGTAAAGGGGCTCTTGGCGGAGCCAGTAGTACCCCGAGTCCGACTCAAGGCCGGATTCGGGGGGTCACCGCCCCAGGGGTGGCGGAGACGGCCCAGCGCCAGGGGGCGCCGGACCGGGAGGCCGGAGGCGAGGGCGGCCCTGCCCCGGACACGCTCCACACCGTCCAGCGCGAGACCCTGCGCCCTGATCGTGCCGCCGAGACTGCCATCGGCGAGCCCGCCGTGAAGAGCACACAGCCCACGATCCGCCACTTCACCGGCAACAAGCGCACCGTCCGCGTCGGCCCGATGCGCTTCACCGGTGACGAGCACGCAGGTCTCCAAGAGGCTGCCGCCGAGCATGGCTACAAAGGCGATTCCGGCTTCGCCGCCGACGTCGTCCCCGCCTTCGTCGCTGGCCGGTTCACCGCCAACCTGCCGCTGTCCGAGGACCGCCGCCGCACGCACCACTTCCGCGCCCAGGTCCTGCGCCAGCTCAACCGGATCGGCGTCAATGTCAACCAGATCGCCCGCGCCCTCAACAGTGACCGCACCCCGCCCGACGTACGTGAGCGCCTCAACGAGCTGCACCACCTGCTCTCCCTGATCGCCGAAGCCCTGCGCGAGCCCGCCGACCCGACGGAGGTCTGACCGAAATGATCGCCGCCATCAAACCGGCCGGATCCAACACCCGCGGGCTGCTCGCCTACCTCTATGGCCGCGGAACCCACGACGAACACCTCGATCCACACATCGTCGCCGCCTTCGCGATGCTCGCCATGCCCGACCTCGGCCGCAACGAGATGGCCACCCTGACCGGACTCGGCCACTACCTGAATGAGCCCGTCCGACTACGCAACAGCGAGTTCGGCAAGCCGGTCACCGACCACGTCTGGCACTGCCCTGTCCGCGCCGCCCCCGAGGACCGCCATCTCTCCGACGCCGAGTGGGGCGAGATCGCCCAGCGCATCGTGGCCGCCGCCGGCATCTCGCCCGAAGGCGACGACCTGGCCTGCCGCTGGATCGCCGTACGCCACGCGGACGACCACATCCACATCCTCGCCACCACCGTCCGCGAAGACGGCCGTCGCCCCAAACTCCACGACAGCGGCATACGCGTCGGCGACGAGTGCCGCGAGATCGAGAAGGACTACGGGCTGCGCCAACTCAAGAAGGGCGACCGCACCGGCACCCGACGCCCCACCCAGGCCGAGATGCACAAAGCCGAACGCCTCGGCTGGGAGCAGACCAGCCAACAGTGGCTCGAAGACCGCATCCGCGCCGCAATCCCTCATGTCACCGACGCCGAGGAACTGCTCGCCTACCTCGAAGCCGACGACGTCCTGGTCAAGCCCAAGCGCGGGCCATCCGGCGATCTCCTCGGCTATGCCGTCGGCCGCCCCGGCGACCTCAACAAGGACGGCGAGCAGATCTACAAGCCAGGTGGGAAGGTCGCCCCCGACCTCTCTCTGCCCAAGCTGAAGACGCGCCTGGAAACCAGCCAGCCGGAGGAACACCCCACCGCCCGCCGCAACCGGCCCACAACCCCCTGGCACCAGGCCACCAACGCCCTAGACACTCTCCATAGCGAGCTCGCCGACACCGGCACTGGTGACGAAAGCGGAGACGCGCGGGCCCAGGCTCACATCACGGCCCTTGGCGAACTGATGGAAGCCACCGCGCAGAAGGCCCCAGCGGATCTACGCGTCGAACTCCAGGCCGCGTCCAAGGCGTTCGCCCGAGCCCAGCGCTCTCAGATCCGAGCCGAAGACCGCGCCGCCGACACCGTACGCATCGCCGCCCGCGACATCGTCAGCACCGCCACCGGCCCCGAAGACAGCGCCCTCGCAGCTCTCGTCGCAGCCCTCGTCTGGGCGACCATCGTCGCCGGACGCTGGCACGAGGCGAAGCACCACGCCCACCAGGCCGACGCCGCCCGCCAGGCCGTCCAGCACCTCCAGGCCGCCTCCGACCACGCCCTCGCCCCCACACTCGCAGAACTGGAACGCCGCCAGCCGAAACAAGAGGCCCGCCGCACTCTGGCCAGCAACGTCCGCGCAGCCGTCCCCGACCACGCCGAGCGGATCCTCACCGACGCCAGCTGGCCCGCACTCGCCACGGTCCTCGCCGACGCCGAGGCCGACGGTCACCAACCCCACCAGCTTCTCAAGGAGGCCGGCGCGCAGCGCGAACTGGCCACCGCCCGCCAGCCTGCCCGCGTCCTGATCACCCGTATCCAACACACCAGCCGCAACCCCGTACCCAACCGCCGCGCTGAAGCCGCCCGCCGACGCTCGACCACCGGGACATGGCCTTCGGGAAGCTCGACCCCTCACCGCAGCAGGCCAGCCCTGCCGCCGCTCCAGGACGGAACAGCCGCCCCCGGCGGCAGTAGCCCGACTGTGGCCGAGTGGGCTCCAGACTGGTCACGGAGTCCACTCGGTCGCGTACGACCGTTCCGCTCTCGTCGGCCGTCAGATCTGTTCAGGGCGGCACCACGGCCGATCGGGAGCGAACTCTGCCTGAGCTTTCCGCTGCCCGAGGCTACGGTTTCGGCCATGCGGGAGGTGGAGTACGAGAGCTACGGCTGTCCTCTGGAGGACTACCAGCTCACCCGAGCCGATCACCGACAGCAGAAGCAGTGGGAGGACATAAGACGTTGCGTGGAGAAACAGGCCGCTGAAGAGTGGGCCAAAGAGCGGGCAGACCCTGTGCTCGCAGCAGGTCGCCGTGCCGTCGTAGTCAAGGTGCTGGAGATGCTGCATAGCTGCCCGACTCCTGAGCGCGACATCATGCGGTGGCGCGTGCGGCTGTATTGCGGCCACATCGTCGAGACTCGGCGGCATCGTGAGAATGGCAAGCCCACGCTGCACGGCTCGTCGTCAATGAAGTGCCCGAAGTGCGGGAGGGACCCATCAGGAATCGTGGCCTTCGAGCCCATCGGGCTGGCCGGTCAACCGCCCTCTCCTCCGAAGCCAGCGGCTTCTCCGCCTCCAAAGAAGCCGACCCGTGCCGAGCTTGAACGACGTGTAGCCGCGCTGGAGAGGGAGAACGAGCGTCTCCGCTCACAGGGGAGCAAGGGGTAACCTCCCGGCCATCCAGCAGAGTTGCCAACCCATACCGGGGTCGGTGAGTCACCTCAGCGTGGCGTCGAGATGCTCCTGCACCGGCTCGAAGAGCCTGTACGGCACGTAGCCGGGGATATCGGCGAGGGCCACCCACGCGAACTCGGCCAACTCGTCGGTGTTCGTCGCCTCGCCCGCGAAGCCACTCCCTGTTGGCCGAGATGAACGTGGGGCGGATTGTCCCGGTGCTACGGTCGCGCGTATGACGCTCTCGGCATCAACAACTCGTGCCGTCGACCTGCGGGTTGAACCCGTGGAAGAGATCCTTGGTCACGTGGAGAGGTCGCTTCAGACGCGCCTGGAGCGGGACACGGTGGTGCGCAAGCGCCGCTCGGTCGGGGCGCGGACGGGTCGTGACACATGGGTGCGTATCGAGAGGCGCGGGCTCGACAGGATCGGCGTCCAGGGGTGGAACGGCACCGAATGCGCCGCGCGTCTGGAGGGCATCGCCCAGCCCGAGTGGCAGGGGTCTGTGGTCTGGCGCGACCGGGACGAGCCGGTGATGTGGCGGGCCGACGAGACCGAGCTCCTGCCGGGAACGCCGATCGGCACTGCCGTACTGAGCGATGACCCGAAGCTGTCCGATGAGTGGTGGCAGGCGTTCAACACCTCGATGGACAGGCTCGCGGCTCAGGACACGAGGCGTATCGCCACGCCGGACACCATCACCATCACACAGGCCCTCGTCACCGAGTCCATCCGTAGTGTCTTCTCCGACGACTTCGACACGACCGTCGAGCTGTGGGTGCCGGCCCACGCGGACCTGAACTGGGCCAACATGACCGCGCCGGCGTTCCGCCTCTTCGATTGGGAGGACTGGGGGAACGCGCCACAGGGGCTGGACTCCGCGTCGCTGTGGAGCAGTTCCCTTGCCGTCCCGGCTCTGGCGGATCGCGTACGGCTGGAGCGGCGCCGTGATTTCGAGAGCCGGGACGGCAAGCTGATGACACTGTTCGTCTGCTCGAAGATCCTCGGGCCGGACGCACACCCGCAGGACCCTCGGCTGGAGCCCGCCCGCCGCCTGGCGGAGCAGATCGTCACGGAACTTCAGACGGGCTGACCATTCGACCGGGCTCGAAGGAGATTCCGGTACTGGTGGATCGCCCTCTCGTCGACCCCGCTCGCCAAGGCACCAAGGAGTTCGCCCAGGTGGGCAGGTTCGTCGGTGCCCACAGCGACCGTGCCGACCTGTGGGAGCCGGTAGGCCGCCCGGAACGCGGCCTGTGGCCGGGAGAACCCGGCGCCGTCCCGGAGGAAGACGCGGGGGTCGAACCTGCTCCACACCGGGGCACTGGTGCTGCCTCCGAAGGGGCTCATGCCCCACACCCTGTCGTCGCTCAGGCCCCACGCCGCGGTGATGGCGTCGGCGGCATCGAGCGTGCCGATGCCGACGAGCAGGCCGGCGCGGACCATGAGGACGGCCGGTACCGGCATGGTCGCGTCGATCAGGCCCGGCAGCGGTGACGGGTCCCAGGACGCGATGCCCCAGGCGCCGCACAGTCCCTTCGCCGCGGCACCGTCGAGGACGGTGCATGCCTGGGCCAGCAGGTCCCGGCGGTGAGGGGCGGCCTCTCGAAGCGAGTGTTCCGGGTTGTGCAGGAACACCAGGTCCGGCTCCCGGCCAAGGTCCCGGCACGCTTCTTCCACGGCCTCGTACAGCCGAACGGGATCCAGGGAGTGTTCCGCCCTGTCGGGTCCCGGGAAATAGCCCACCTTCGTGGAGAGCGTGAACTTCGGCAGCAGATCGCTGGCGATGTCCGCCAGGACCTCGTGTGAGCGGAAACCGAGGTAGTTGGCGCTGGTGTCGATCGCCGTGACATCGAGGTCCAACGCTCCGGTCAGGAGACGGCGTTCGTGACGAGACCGGTGTAGCCCGAGGACAACTCCGGGGTCAGTACCGCGCACAGCTCCTCCTCCACCAGGATCTCGGCCACCTCCGCCACTTCGGCCCCGACGACGGCCGCCGCCTGCTCCAGCGGAACGGGCCTGCCGCTCAACAGCAGCCGCAACGCCGGCACGGCCTTGGCCGCGAGGGTGATCTTCTTCCCCGAGGCCACGACCTCGACGGTCTCGCCGTTCTCCCGGATCCGGGGAGGGAAGTGCGTCGTGCACACGACGGCGTCGAGCGGCCCCAGGATGTCGAGGAACGGCACGTGCCGTGGGAGTGTCGTCGCCTGCTCGTACGCGGCCAGGAACTCGGCCGGAGACCGCTCGCCGATCAGTCGCGTGGCCGCCTCGGCCAGGGCCTGGGTGCCGCTCCCCTGCACGCGATCCAGGTCGTGCCGGAAGATCTCGTGCTCTCGGGACCAGTCCGCCAGCCACGCGAGCCAACTCGCTCCCGTGCGCTGGGTGATCCCGAACGTGACGTGCAGGCTATTGCCCGATCCGTGGCCGTTGCGGGTCGCCTGGTGCCAGTGGCCACGGGGAATGTGCATCACATCGCCGGTCCTCATCACACCGGCCCAGACGATCTCCTCGCTCGGGGTGGTGTTGGGATCAGAGTCCCGGTACATGGGAACCTTGCGGGAGGTTCCGCGTACCTCCCACTCCTTCTCACCCGCGAGCTGGATGATCAGCACATCGTGATCGTCCCAGTGCAGGGGAAAGCCGGACGCGTCGTTCGTCGTCAGGTACGCGTTGACCTGCACCCGCTCGTGTGACCACCACTGCAACGCTCGGCAGGTGACCTCCATAGTCGGGTCGAAGACGTTGGCCTGATCGAGGATGAGCGTCGCGCCTTCCCCGAGGAGCCTGCCCAGACTGCGCATGTTGACCATGGGGATGCTCTGACCCCGGGGACTGACGGTGTCGGTGTAGTAGATGGCCGGGTGGACTTCCTCGCCCTTCTGGAAGCACCGGAACTGCGGGCGGTTCAGGCTCCTGCGCATCGCGATGTCGAGCAGGCGGTTCGGGGTCAGAACGCGGGAGACGAGGGCAGGGTCGTCCATGCTCCCGCGTACGAAGCCCTTGCCGAGCTCGTCCACTCCGCTCCATCCGAGCGCCGCCTCGATGGCGCTGATCAACTGGTGTTCCATCACTGCCTCCTCATGAGTTCGACCACGCGACGCGGACGCGGATACGGCGGGGGCCGCACGACGGACCGTGCAGCCCCCGCCGCCGGTGCTACTCGGTGTCGGTCAGGTTGCCGTCACCACCCGGCCACGGGGCATCGCCGGAGCTGCCCTGGTTGTCGGACCGGAGGCTGTCGTACCTGTCGTGGACGGCGGTCAGTTCCTCAACCGCGACCAGGAGGCCACTCGGGGCCGGCGGCGGCGTGATGTGTGGTGCCACCTCGTGCTCTTTCCTCTTCGGTTCTCCCGCCGGGGCCCCGGCGGGAAGTCTGTTCGGATCGCGGAGACCGCGGTGATGCCTGATGCGCCGTGGGAGAAGCGCACCGAGAGCCGCCCCCACGGCCGCAGGGAACGGAGGCGCAGGGGCGGCGGTCAGGGGGGTGGTGCGGTGGGCCGCAGTCTTGTGCCGACGGCCCGAGTCCACCTATCTCAGCCAGTGGGTCACGGGCGGGGCACTCGTGTCCTGGCGCATGTTGGCTTCCAGGACTCGTTGATCCAGCGCGTACAAGCACGCGCGACAGGAGTACAGCGCCGCGTGCATGCCGCTGGAGAGGGCGGGGCCGATCCACGTCACCTCGACGTCGTGGCGTCCGCACCAAAGCCAGCAGTCTCCGCGTGGCTCCCACTCGTGGCGGTCCCACAGCGCGTACTCGGTCGGCTCGCCTGTGACCGGGTCGATGTCCCGACGCGTCGGACGGAACACCTCATCGGCATCGGGCAGTGGGGAAGGGCGCAACATGTGACGTCCCATCAGGTGACCGCCAGGGCGAGCGGCTCGGGCACGGTTCCAGCATCAGGGATCGGCCGGATGGTGAAGAACCGGCGTAGGACGGCGGCCCGAACGGCGGGCGCCAGCTTCGGGATCACGAGCTGAGCCCATACACGCTTCCCGTGCCCGACGGGCTCCCACCCCGACCGCACCGCAAGGAAGTCGACCAAGGCCACACCCCGCCCGCTCTCGTCCTCCGCCTGCGCGCAACGCGAGGTCGGGGCACCAGGATTGCCGTCATGCACCTCGATCACCAGACTGCCCGGTCGGTGGTAAAGAACCACGGTGACCGGCCCCTCTCCGTGGACCACGCTGTTGGTGATGAGCTCGGAGGCGACGAGTCGGATCGTGTCAGCCGTCTCGTCATCCAGGGGAACGCCCCACGCACGCACCTGGTCAACGACCGCGCGCCGGGCGGGAGATACCTCTCCCTCAGTGCCCGCGAGAACGATACGAGTGACGAGCGTGGGCATGGGAACGCCTCCGAAGCGGATGGGGGGGAGCGGCTCCGTCCCCGACGGGAGCGGGGACGAAACCGCCGATCTGGGCAGGCGTACAAGAGGCTGCCGTGCTGTGCGAAGACCTCTTGAGCGGCTGATACTCAGTCAACGGCCAGAGCGTGCCGACGCGGAACGTTTCTGGGGGGTTTCTCCGGGGGACGACCCTCCACACGAGCACACGGCAAGTAGCCTCTGTACCACGCTCTGAGGGGATGACGGGAGTGATGACGTGCCCGGTGAGCCGCTAGCAGTCCACCCGTTGGCCTTCGTCCGCCAGTCGCACGCATGGGGGAAGGCCGAATTCGCTCGACTCATGCAGGCGCACGGGAAATTGCTCGGAATCCCACTGGCGACCAACCGGACGACCGTATGGAAGTGGGAGCAGGGGCAGGAGCCTGACGCGGATGCTCAGCGCGTGCTCGCGGACCTCCTGCGTGTTCCATACGGGTTGGTGCGGGCCGACGGGTGGCCACGGTGGCTTCCCGTCTGGGAGATGACCGGGCTCACCGCTCCCTGGAACGAGGCCGGTACCGTTGAGGCATTGGCCGATCTCGTGGGGAGTGGCCGCTTGGACCGTCGAGGCTTTCTCACCATCACCGGCGCCGCCCTGACGGGGCTCGCGGCGAGTTGGGTCGAGGCCCCCTCCGCCTTCGCCGCGGCGCTCAACGGAGACCGCGTCACGGACACGATGGTCTCAACGATCGAGCAGCGCATCAGCACACTCCGTACACTCGACGACCAACTCGGAGGCGCGCGGCTCCTGGAACAGGCGCGCGGCGACCTCGCCCTGATCACCGGTCTCCTGAGCGCCGGCCGATACACAGGCGGGATCCACACACGTCTGTACGCGCTGGCGGCCCGGGTGTCGCACCTGACCGGGTGGATGGCCTACGACGCAGGGCTGCGGTCCGCGGGCCAGCGGTACTACGTCGGAGCCCTGCGCAGCGCCCGTACCGCTGGAGACGACGCCTTCGGGGCCTTCGTACTGGCGGAGATGGGGGTCCACGTCTCCGAGGCCGGACGGACCGCCGAGCGGGTCGATCTCATCTCGACCGCCATCGACAACGCTCCTCGCACGCTGTCGCCCTACACGCAGTCCTTCCTCTACCTGCACAAGGCCGAAGCACTGTCCCGCGACGGCGATCACCAGCGGGCCGGCACAGCCCTGAACCGTGCCGGTCTCCTCTGGGAGCGCCACACGGTGGAGGAAAACCCTGACTGGCTCGACTGGTTCGGCGAGGCGCAACTGAAGTCGACCGAGGGCAAGGTCCTGCTGCGCTCGGGCCAGGTGGAGCGCGCGACGAGGTCGTTGGAGACATCCGTCGAGAAGGCCGCGCCCCGGGACAAGGCCGTACGGTCCAGCCGTCTGGCCGAGGCCCGCCTCGCCGGAAACGACCTGGACGGAGCCCTCGACGCCGCGAACTACGGCGCCGGACTGCTCGAAGACAAGGTCAGCTCCGTTCGAGCCCTGGACCGCCTGAAGGAATTCTCCGAGCAGCTCCAACCGCACAGGTCCGTCCCCGCTGTCCGTGAGTTCCGTGAGCGTCTTCAGGCGCTGCCTGTCGCTGCCTGACCGGTACCGGCTTGGGCACCGGGAGCGAGGAGACCGTGCTGGGGATGCAGGATCCCGGGCCCAGGAGCCGAAATGCCAGGATGGGCGGCATGACGACGATCAACGGTGTGGTCGCGGCCGGGTTCGAGCCGGTGCGCGAAGCGTTCGCGGCGAACTTCGCCCGACACGGGGACATCGGCGCGGCCGTGTGCGTCTACCAGGACGGTCGGCCGGTGGTGGACCTGTGGGGTGGGACAGCCGACCCTGACACCGGTCGGCCGTGGACGCGGGACACACTGCAACTGGTCTACTCGGCGACCAAGGGAGCCACGGCAACCGCAGCGCATCTGCTGGCCCAGCGCGGCGCGCTGGACCTGGACGCCCCGGTGGCCACGTACTGGCCGGAGTTCACCGCGAACGGCAAGGCGGACATCCCGGTGCGCTGGTTGTTGTCCCATCAGGCCGGCGTGGTCGCGTTGGACCAACCGGTCCCTCTGGCCGAGGCGTTGGCCTGGCAGCCCATCGTGGCCGCGCTGGCCGCTCAACGCCCACAGTGGACGCCGGGCACCGCGCACGGGTATCACGGCCGGACCTGGGGCTGGCTGGTCGGTGAGGTGATCCGCCGGGTGTCCGGGCGCACGCCGGGCCGTTTCTTCGCCGACGAGATCGCCGCCCCGCTGGGACTGGACTTCTTCATCGGACTGCCGGCGAGCGAACGTGACCGGGTCAGCCGGATGGTGTACCAGCAGCCCGAGGTCGACCTCACCACCGTACCGCCGGAGGAGATCCCCCCGGAGCTCCGCGAACTGGTCGCCGCCTGGCGCGACCCGAACTCGTTCAGCAACAGGGCATTCCAGGTCACCGACCCAGCCGAGATCGACTTCAACTCACCCGAGGTCCAGGCCGCGGAACTCCCGGCCTCCAACGGCATCGGCACCGCGCGCGGACTCGCGCGCATGTACGCCGCTCTGATCGGCAAGGTGGACGGCGTACGCCTGCTCGATCCGGGGATCCTCGCATCGGCGACCAAGGAGCAGGCCGGCGGTGCGGACCAGGTGATGGTGGTGCCCAGCCGGTTCAGCTCCGGATACATGTTGCCCACCGAGGCCAACCCCATGGCCGGCCCGAACTCCTTCGGCCACACCGGCCGCGGCGGCTCCCTCGGCTTCGCCGACCCGGAGCACGGCATCGCCTTCGGCTACGCGATGAACCACATCATCGGCGGTCCCGACGATGTGCGTGCGACGTCGCTGGTGGACGCGGTGCGAAGGTCGCTGGCGTGTTGACTTACGCCACCGGTCCCTTGCTCGACTTGACCACCATTTCACTACACGACAGCCGCAATCCCGGGGGAGCACCAAATGCCGGACTCCGCTCGCAAGGGACATCGTCAACGCCATGACCCGTCCCTTTGCAGCCGTTGGAGCGACCCTACCGAAGAGCTCCGACAACGACGATGCTCGGACATGCTCGCGCTGGCCCGCATGATCAGTCGTCGTCCCTGAGCTCGAGCTTCAGGCCGAGGGCACGAGCGACCTTGGCGATGGTCGCGGTCGTGACGTCATTGTTCGCCTCGACGCGCGCGATGGTCGGGCGCGACACCCCTGCCTTCTCGCCGAGCTCCCCCTGCGACCACCCCTGCTTCTTGCGGACCTCGCGGATGATGTCACCGAGGCTCGCCTCGGACTCCTCGTTCATGCGCCTTACCCCTCAGCCTCGGAGCCCGAGTCCGGGCCGGAGCTGTGCTGGGCGTGGAGGGCGTCCGCCGCAATGTTGGCGATCTGCCCGATGAACGCCGGATCGGTCAAGTACGACTGAATCTCCTTCGACTCGGCCACCGTCTTCAGGACCGCGAGCCCGACGGCACCGCTGAAGCCCTCAGACGCCTTGAGCTGGGCGACGGTGTTGTTCTTTGCCATCGCCACCGCCTCCTCGTTCGCGTCGAGGAAGCCCCAGAAGGTCGTGATGAACCCGGAGACGCTCTCGGGGCTGACGTCGACACCCTTGGCCTTGAACATCTCGTTGACCTTGTCTATGGCCTCGTCAAGCGGGCCGCGCTTCGGCGCAGCGCTGCCCATGTGCTCGCCGTCGAAGATCGGGAGCTTGATGCCCTCGCCGCTCCCCTCACTCAGCGAGTGGTCCTCGTTGATGGCGGAGGGCACGAGCTTGACCCCGGAGAGCTGCACGCCCTCGAGGAAGCTGTCGTCGTAGTCGTTGCCGTCGGTATGAAGGTTGCGGCCGAGCAGCGTCGCCAGGATCGCGCGACGGTGAAGCTCAGGGTCCTGGTAGTTGACGATCTGGCTGAGGAACTGCCAGGCGTTGCGATACCCGAGTACATCGGCCCGGAAAGACTCCAGAGACTCCTTCTTCACCTTGTCCTTCGAGAGCACAGCCTGACGCCACTGGCCACTCCACCGGTTCTTGATCGGAGACAGGGCCTTGGCGATCGCCTCGCCGCCTGCGTCCTCGAGGAAGGCATCGGCGACGGCGTCCATCTCTTCGTGGGTGTAGAGCCCAGCCGTGTCGAGCCGCTCTCCCAGCGTGATCAGCACATTGGGATCGACGTCGCCGTCGACGTGCGCGTCGGAGTAGTAGAGCTTGAAGTCCGCTTGAACGCTCGCCGGGGTGTTGCGGAAGTCGACGACCATCGGCGCGGTCTTGCCGGGGTAGATCCGGTTCAGCCGGGAGAGGGTCTGTACGGTGGCGACGCCGGAGAGCTTCTTGTCGACGTACATCGCCATGAGGCGCGGCTCGTCGAAGCCGGTCTGGAACTTGTTCGCGACGATGAGGACGCGGTAGACGCCCTCCTCGCGGAACGCCCTGCCTACGTCGCTCACGCCGTTCACCGACACCTCGGTGACGCTCTCGCCGTCCTCATCGGTGAGTGACCCCGAGAACGCGGCCAGCGTGTGCAGGTCGTAGCCCTTTTCGGCGATGTACGCGTCCATCTTCCGCGACCAGCTCAGCGCCTCCATGCGCGTGCTCGTCACGACCATGGCGCGCGCCTGGCCGCTGAGCATGTGGATGACGTTGCGCTGGAAGTGCTCGACGACGACCCGCACCTTCTGTGCGATCGCGGTCGGGTGGAGCCTCGCGTAGCGGACGATGCTTGAGACCGCCTCGCCGGTGTTGACCTGGATCTCGCTCTCGGAATCCTCACCCTCGAGCGTGCTCTTCACGCGGAGGAACATGTCGTAGGTCGAGTAGTTCGTTAGCACGTCGAGGATGAAGCCCTCCTCAATCGCCTGGGCCATCGTGTATGTATCGAAAGCCTCCCAGCGGTCCTCGCGCTGGGTGCCGAACAGACGCAGCGTCTTCGCCTTTGGGGTCGCAGTCAGGGCGATGAAGGTGATGTTGCTCGACGCGGCGATGGCCGAGTCCTTGGCCATGAGGAGGTCGTCAGCGCCGATGTCGTCCTCTCCTACATCCAGCTCGACGTCGGCGAGCAGCTCTTTGAGCTGACGCGAGGCGGAGCCCGACTGCGAGGAGTGCGCCTCGTCCGCGACCACGGCCCAGCGTCGGCCGCGCAGTTCCTGGGTGTCCTCGATGAGCTTCATGACCTCGGGGAACGTCTGCAGGGTGCAGGTGATGATGTGGTCGCCCTCGAGCAGCGCCTTCTTCAACTGCGGCGACTTGGCGCCGGACTTCTCGCCGACCGCGACGACGAGCCCCTTGCTTGACTGCACCAGGTTCATGTCGTCGCGGATGTTTTCGTCGAGGACCGTGCGGTCGGTGACGACGATGACCGAGTCGAACGTCGACTTCGAGTTGGTGCTCATGTGACGGATCAGGCGGTGGCTGAGCCAGGCGATCGTCTTGGTCTTGCCCGAGCCAGCCGAGTGCCAGATTAGGTAGCGCTTGCCGGTCCCGTTCGCCTCAATGTCCGCGACGACGCGCTCGACGGCGCGCAGCTGGTGGAATCGCGGGAAGACGAGGCGATCCTCATCTTTCTTGCCGGACTTGCCGGGCTCGAAGAGCGCAAAGTCCTTCAGGATCCGCATGAAGGTCGGGCGCGCGAGGATCTCGCGCCACAGGTAGTTCGTCGACGAGCCGGTGCCCGAGGGCGGGTTGCCCTCGTGGCCGTCGTTGCCTTGGTTGAAGGGCAGGAAGACGGTGTCCCCGCCCTGGAGCTTGGTCGTCATGTAGACGAGGTCGTTGGAGACTGCGAAGTGGACGAGGACGCGCCCGGGCGCGAGCAGCGGGCGGCTCCTCCCCGGCTTGCGGTCCTCCTTGTACTGGCGAATCGCGTGGTTAACGGTCTGCGTGTTGTCGGTCTTGAGCTCCATGGTGACGACCGGCAGGCCGTTGGCGAGGAGCACGACGTCGATGCTCTCGTTGGTCTTCGTGTCGAAGCGCACCTGGCGCAGGACCCGCAGTCGGACCGACTCGGCCGCCTCTACGACCTCGGTCAGGTTCGGGTTCGCTGGTGGGAAAGCCATCATTGGGCCGAACTTCGCCGTGGGGCGGCCGATCTGCGCGTAGGAGAAGCCCTTGCGTAGCACGCCAAGCAGACCGCCGACCGGGTGCCCGGTCGTTGGGTCCATCCTTGTAGCCTTGGCGAGCTCCTTGATGATGTGCTCGAGAAGCTTCCGCTCGGCGTCGGCCTTCTGCCCGTCGACCAGGTCGCCGGGGACGGCCTTCTCGTACTCGTCCGGGTACTGGGTGCTCAGCCAATGGAGCACGTCGGCCGGCGCGATCGCAAGGCCGACATCCCAGCCCGTCGACTTCCCGTCGTCCTCGTACAGCCAGCCGCGCCCGGCCAGCTCGGCGCAGATGTTCTCCTCGAACTCGCGCTCCATCAGCTGTGCGTGGCTCATGCGACTTCCTTCCGTCCGGTGACGACGTCGAGCAGGAACGCGGAAGACCGCTCCACGAGGAGGTCTCGAAGGCTGGCGATCTTCGACAGCATGCCGTCAATGCGACCCGTCACCTCGTCGAGATGGTCCGCGATGCGTTGCTGCTCGTCCATGGGAGGCAGCGGCAGGGGCATCATGTCGAGTGCGGTCTTCGTGACTCGCTGGGCGTTGGGGCGGACTCCTGTGCCGATGGCTCCGAAGTAGTCGACATATCGGGGACTGCGAAGAAGGTGGTGCACGTAGCGCGGGTGGAATCGCGGCGAGATCCAGAACGCCTTGTAGTCAGGGCTGATGTAACCGGTGAGCGACGAAACGCCGAGCCCGCCGTGATTCAGCCACATCATGTTGGCGGCGAGCTGGTTCGGCCTCACTACCCTGTACTTCGCCACATCCAGGGATGCCTGTTGACCATCCATCCGCGTGTTCAGCTCGACTCCCCGGTACTCGGAGATCGAGAGAAGGGGCCCTGGCGGGTTCTCGCCGTTCCGCTCGGTGCTCTCGGTGAAGTCGTAGCCGAACTTCGTGCGGTCCCAGTGCTCAGGCGTCCCGGACAGCGGAGACTGCGCATCTTCGCCTCGGCGCGAGTCCTCCTCGGAGAGACCGAACAGCGCAGCCGTGTCGATTGCCCGTGCACGCAGTGCGTCGGTCAGCTCATCGAGCTTCGCGATCATGTCATCGGCCTCGTCGAGCCGGGCCGCGAGCTCGCGCTGGACTTCCAACGGCGGCAAGGGGACGCGAATGCGTGACATCCGAGTGAAGTTGGTGGACCACAGGTCGTCAACGATGCCCGTGCCCCAACGGAAGAACTCGTCCTGGAACGCGATGCTGCGGAACAGATGATGGCCGTACTCCGGAACCAGGAGTTCCGGCCTCGGCGTCATGACGGAGTAAACGACAGAGACGCTGCCGTCCTGGTGGGCCAGCCCAGAAGCCCCGCGCCGGTCGGATCGCGAGTTGATGACCAGGTCTCCGGTGCGCACTAGCTTCCGATCACCTTCGGTCTGCGACTTGGCGACGCCAGCGAGCTGGGGCGTGACACCCCGCTTCCCGACCGACAGCGCGGAGAACTCCGTCTCACCGACTTTCTCGTTCCGCTCTACGACGATGGATCCGACCGGAGCCATGACGAAGGCGGAGCTCTCAAGCAGCGACTCGTGGACCGCTTGATCGGTCACTGGTCGCTCACCAGCTTGAACATGTCAGCAAGTTCACCCATGAGGCGCTGCACCTCGGAGTCGATCACGTCGAGCGGTTTCGGTGCCCGCGGCGTGTAAAAAATCCTCGTAATCGGGATCTCGTTGCCGTACTTCGCCTTGCTCTCGTCCCACTGGGCGTCAGGAGAGAACTTGACGACCTCGCGCTCCATGTGCTCTGTCAGGTCCTCGCTGAGTGGCACGCGCTCTGTGATCTTCCATCCGCTCGAGGTGACCGCGTTGCCCTTCCGGTCGACAGCTGGCTGCGCTGAGTCGTCCGGCACGGCCATCGCCTTCATCACGGCGTCCACTAGGCCGAGCGGAGCCTTCAGCCCAGCTGCCTTCGCAGCCTGTGGGAAGGCCCTGGGCAGATCGTTCCAGCTCGTACCGTCGAGCGATTCGAGCACCGCGGCGTACTCGTCCGTGAAGTCCTTCCGTTCACGCAGCGCCTCGACCGCCTCTCCGCTGAAACGGGCAGCCAGACGCGCCTGCTTATAGACGGGAACGTCCCGAAACTTGAAATCGTCCGGAGTCATTACGCGGGAGATCTCAGGATCTGCGTGGTCGAAGGCCTTGTACGCCTCGAGCACCGGGTCCCGGTCTGCGGCACGCATCTCCCGGCGCTTCTCGCCCATGGGCCTGCGCAGCAGAGCCGATTGGCCCGATCCATCGATCAGTTGGATCTTTCCCTTGCGCTCCGGGTCCTTGTTCGTGTCGAGGATCCAGACATAGGTCGGGATGCCGGTGCCGTAGAACATGCTGGCCGGTAGGGCGATGATGGCGTCAATGAGGTCCTCGTCGAGGAGCCACTCACGGATCGCCGTCGGCCCCTTGTCGCCGTTGAAGAGTGGGGCCGCGTTGGAGACGACCGCGGCGCGTCCGCCCTGGCCGTTCTTGCCGGCCGGACTGAGCTTCGACGCGCAGTGCGCCAGGAAAAGCATCTGCCCGTCGCTGATGCTGGGGAGGCCATGGCTGAAGCGAGAGCCGGGCGTCTTCGCCTGGCCCCGCACGACCTTCTCCTCGACCTCCCAGTCGATGCCGAACGGAGGATTCGAGAGCACGTAGTCGAAGGTCTGCCCCTCGTAGAGGTCCTCGACGAGGGTGTTGCCCTGCTTAATCGCGTCCGGGCGGCCGCCCTGGATGAGCAGGTCCGCCTTGCCGAGGGCGAACGCGGAGGGCATGAGCTCCTGGCCGTAGAGCGTAACGTCGATCGATTCGTTCATGCGCCGCAGCGCTTCCTGGGCAATGAGCAGCATGCCGCCGGAGCCGGCCGTCGGGTCGTAGATCGAACGCGCCGTGTTCTCTCTCGCGAGGGTGTCGTCGTCGTTCGCGATCAGGACGTCGACCATCAGCTTGATGGCGTCTCGCGGAGTGTAGAAGTTACCGGCGGCCTTGCCCTTCTTGTTGAAAGCGCGGTACATGACGTCCTCGAAGACGTCGCCCATGCCCGTGTTGCTCAGGCTGCTCGGGCTGAGGTCGAGCGTGGAGAAATGCTTGACGACGGCGTGGAGACGATTGGCGTCGGCAAGTACCTTCGCGCGCCGATTGAAGTCGAAGGAGACCCAAATGTCGGCAATGTTGTTCGAGAACCCGTCGATATAGCTCTTGAGGGACTTCTCCACGTTGTCGTCGACCGACGCGATCGTGGCGAGGTCGAGCGCCGAGACGTTGTAGAAGCCCAGCCCGAACCGGTCCTTGACCGCGATGTCGATAAGGTGCTGAGGCATCCCGCCGAGCGCGTCGACGTACTTGATCACCCCGTCCTTGGTGCCGGCGAGCATGCACTCCAGACGCCGGAGCACCGTGAACGGCAGGATGTAGTCGCCATAGTCCTCCTCGTCGACGATGTTGCGCAGGTACTTGTCCGCGGTGTCCCAGACAATCCGCGCTGTCGTCTTCCTGGATGCCTCTGCCGACTCGGCCATGCGTGCTCGTTCCCGATCGTCCCAGTACTGCTCTGTATCAAAGACTTTACATCGATCCCTGTATTAGGAACGTGACATTTTGGCTCTCGTCCGAGGCGATCGGACCGTACCGGCGATGCGCTCCGAAGCCGGCCGCCTGTCCAGGGCACAGGAACGGCACCAAACGGTGCCGCGTGCGCATGCTCGAGCCGAGCCGCTCAGAGCCGAGTCACGCCCCTCTCCCCAGTACTGGATCAAGACCGGCGGGGGCGGGGTCCGGAGGAGCCCCCGCCGGGGCACCTGAGCGGCCGAAAGCCACGCCGGCGGGCGGAGGGCGATCCACTGCCGGATCAGCCGCCAGGCCGATGCCAGTAGGGGCTGCCCAGGGTGCCGGAGGGTTGCATTTTGGGTTGCATTCAGCACCGTGCGCGGGGGTTCGAGTAGGCCGATTGGCACCATCCCACGGCAGGTCAGGACGCTCACGCACACCGACGGACCCTCAGACGAACATTTGGAAAGCGTGTTGGGGGCAGCCCCTCACGGGTTCGAATCTCGTATCCTCCGCCAATGCCTCCGCGCTCTGCGTGATCACCGCGCCGAGCCGGACTCTCAGCCCACTGCCGGGAACCCCCGCAGTCCCGGAAGGGACGGTCGGGCTCGGTGGGCGGCTCGAGGGGTCGTTACGATCGCCCCCATGGACTGGCTGGAGCGGGTCGCGAATCTTCGGCAGTGGGTCAAGGGGGATGTGCGGGCGCCGCATAAGCCGTTGTTGTTGCTTTATGCGTTGGGGCGGTTTCGGGGGGAGCAGGGGGAGTTGCGGTACAGCTCTGTCGAGGGGGAGTTGAAGCGGCTGCTCGGTGAGTATGGGCCCGGGCATGCCACTACTCCCGCTTATCCCTTTCACCATCTCGTGAGCGACGGGGTGTGGGAGGTGCGCAGCGAGCTGGGGGAGGGGAGTCCTGGGAACGGGGCCGGGGTGCTCAAGTCGGCTGGTGCGGTGGGGCGGTTGGTGCCGGAACTGCAAGAGGACTTGCGGCGGGAGCCCGAACTCCTCGACCGGATGGTGCGGTTGCTGCTCGATCTGCACTTTCCGCCGTCCCTGCACGAGGAGTTGTGCGACGCGATCGGAGTCGACCCGGAGGGCGTCGGCTATCAGCGGTACGAGCGGCGGTACGTGCACGCGACCGTACTGCGGCAGCAACGCGACCCCCGTATGCGGGAGTTGGTGCTCAGCGCGTACGCGTACCGGTGCGCCTTCTGCGGATACGACGGCACGCTCGGGTCGCGGCCGGTCGGGCTTGAGGCCGCGCATGTGCGGTGGTGGGCGTTCCAGGGACCCGATGTCGTGGAGAACGGTCTGTGCCTGTGCGCGCTGCACCACAAGCTGTTCGACAAAGGGGTGTTGGGGATCGACGGGGAGTACCGGGTGGCGGTGTCGGGCCGGTTCGCCGGGGCCAGTCCCGCCGCACACGCCCAGGTGTACGACCTCGCCGGGCGCGCCGTCGGCGAGCCGCGGCCAGGTGTACGGAAGGTCGCGGCGGCGCACCGGGAATGGCACGCCGCCCAAGTGTTCCGAAAGGCCGGCTGAAGGAAGGTCGGCTGAAGGAAGGCCAACCGAAGCAAGTCCAGCTGGAACAACGCCTGTTGAAGCAACGCCCGTTGGGGTAAAGCCCGTTGAAGCAACGCCGCCAAATCGACGTCCGCCAGAACAACGTCCGCCGAAGCAAGGGGCCCGAAGCATCGCCGCCCCACCCCACCCCTCACCGACTGATCTTGACCTTCTCCTCCACACTCACCTGATCGATCTCCGTCACCCGCACCGTCACCCGCATCGTCCACTCCCCCGCGATAGGCAAGTTGACCGAGTCCGCCGCCCAATACCCGCCCCGGTCAACCACCTTGGCGTCCAGCGGACCGATGTCCTGGCTGTCGAGGCTGAACGTCACCCGGAGTTCGGGGACCGTCGAGAAGCCGCCGTCCGCCGCATAGACCACCGCCTCAAGGGAGTTGGGGCCGACCCGCCCGGGATCGAGGGTGATCTGGACCTTGCCCTGCGCCTTCACGCCGGGCGCGTCCACGGTGAACGGAACCTGCGTCACCGAGGCCGTCTGCACGGAGACCTCCCCACCCGACGCCGCCGCCTCCGCCTCGGCCCGGCCGGGAAGGGTGCCGGTGAGGACGGTGGTGATGACCAGGACGACGACGGATACGACGACCTCCAGGAGGACCGAGCGGCGAAGGGCCTTGCGGTGGGCGTCCTCGGCGGGGGTGGACCGCTCCTTGACCGAGGCCCCCGATCCGCCGACCGCCCCGCCCGAAGCCCCAGAATCACCAACCGCCCCTGCCCCACCCGGAGTTCCGGTTCCCCCAGCCACCCCGCGCTCCAACTCCCCGCCCCCAACACCCCGTTCAGAAACTCCCCCCGCCCCAACGCCTCGTTCGGAAATCCCCCCCGCCGCGACAACCCCCACCGACACCGAAACCTCCTCGCGCCGCTCCTCCACCACCTCGGCCACCTTCCCTTCCGCCCGCTCCAGCCCCTTCACGATCCCTCTCGACCACGCCCCCACCACCAACAGCACAGCCACAGCCACGAGTTTGGCCAGCAGAACACGGCCGTACGCGGAGCCGGTGAGCGCCGACAGCGAGCCGAGTCCGCGCCAGGACTGGTAGACGCCGGTGACGATCAGGACGGTCACGCAGCCGGCCGCGAGCCGGGAGAAGCGGGTCGCTACGGCAACGGGTACCGGCGCCCCCCGGTTCAGCAGCGTCACCAGCGCCGTGAGCCCGCCCAGCCACACGGCCATGGACAGCAGATGCAGCACCGCCGACGTCATCGCCACCGGCACCTGGATCCCGGCCGAGGCGTGCTCGGCGCCGGCCCAGGTGAGGGCGAGGGCGAGGACCAGCACGGCGCCGATCCCGAGCGTCGTCCGCTGCGACAGCCGCTTCTGCCACAGCAGCGCCGCGACCGCCGCGAGCAGCAACAGCCGGGCGATCAGGGCGAGTCCGGGGCGGGTGGTGAGGGTGCGTTGCAGGGACGACGGGTCGAGGACGCCGCCGAGTCCGGTGCCGGTCTCGTACGGGCCGCGCAGGAACAGCAGCAGGACGGTCGTCCCGGCGAGGGTCCAGGCGCCGGTGCGCATCGGGCGGCGCAAGGTGCGGTTGTCCGGGGGGCGGCACACCGCGATGAACACCGCCGTGCCGACGAGCAGCGCGACGGCCGCGTAGGCCGCGTAACGGGTCAGGTTGTAGAGGCTGTTGGTCGTCGGGTTCTCGACCGGGCCGGCGGAGACGGGTACGAGGGTCGCCGACGGGGCGCCGATGGAGAAGGTGAAGGCACCGGAGACGGGGTGGCTGTCGGCGGAGACGACCCGCCAGGCGACGGTGAAGGTGCCCTCGCCGACGCCGCCGGGCAGCGGCACCCGCACGGCGTCCGAACGGCCCGGCACGTGCGCCGCCTTCCCCGTCCTGACCCGCTTGTTCTCCGGGCTGAGCACCCGGATCGAGTCGTCGAGGAGGCCCACGGACTCGGTGAACGTCAGGGTGACCTCGCGGGGGGCCGTTTTCACGACGGTCCCGTCGGCGGGGCTGGTCCCGCTCAGCGCGGCGTGCGCGGAGGCGGGGCCCGCGCCCCCGAAGAGGAGCAGCGCGAGAACGCCGCCCAGCAACAACAGAGCCCGCCTGTACCCGTACCGCACGCGTCACCCCTCACCGCTGGCCTTCTCATAGGTACGGCTCAGGGGGGCGGTGTGCTCATCGAGTCGGTGGCGGAAAAGGCCACCTCTCATAAAAGGGGCCGCTCCACCGGCAGCACCGCCCCTCACCAGAAGCGCCGCCTCTCAAAGGACCGCCCCTCACCACGTCGGTCTCGCCGTCGCCCCTCCGTCCACCACCACATCCTGTCCCGTCACCCACGACGCCAGCGAAGACGCCAGGAACACGCACGCGTCCCCCACGTCCTCCGGGCGCCCCAGCCTCCCCAGCGCCGTCGCCGTCCGCCAGCGCGCCACCCCCTCCGGCCACGCCTCCTCCAGGCCCTCGCTCTCGATCAGGCCGGGGGAGACCGAGTTGACCCGGACGCCCCAGGGACCGTACTCCTGGGCCGCCGATCTCGCGTGCATCAGGACGGCCGCTTTGGAGGCGGAGTAGTGGGCGTGGCCGGCGGCCGGGAAGTGGCCCTCCACCGAGGCGATGTGGGTGACCGAGCCGCCGCCGGTCTCCCTCATGGCCTCCGCCGCCGCCTGCGTACAGGCGAACACGCTGGTCACGTTGGACTCGATCACCTCCCGCCAGTCGTCCGCCTTCATCCCCGTCAGGGGCTGGACCGGCTGTACGCCCGCGCAGTTGACCAGCGCCGTCAGCCCGCCGGCCCGCTCCGCGGCCTCCCGTACCAGCCGCCGGCACTGCTCCTCCTCGCGCAGCTCCGCCCGCAGCACGACGGCCCCGCCCAGCTCCTCCGCCAGGGCCCGCACCTGCGGGCGCTCCTCGCGGCAGTGCAGCACGACCTTGGCGCCCTCCTCCCCGAACCTCCTCGCGATGCCCTGCCCCACGACGCCTCCCGCGCCCGTGACCAGCGCGATCTGCCCCTCCAGCAGTCCCTTCATGCCCACGCTCCCCTCATGGCCTGCACAGTTCCCTGATCCGCCCAGCCTCATTCGGGTAACGCTCCGTGAGCGACCCCAGTTCCCCGTGCTCGTACTCCTCCTGAGTGAATCCCGGCGCCATCGTGCAGCCGAAGAGCGTCCACTCCCCGAGGGACCTGCCGCCCATCCACGTGCCGGCCGGGACGGTCAGCTGCACCGACTGGCCGTCGAGGATCCGCGGGCCCAGGACAGCCGTCCGCGACGAGCCGTCCGGCGCCAGGAGGAGGAGTTCCAGTGGGGCGCCGAGGTAGTGGTGCCAGACCTCGTCTCTCGGGAGGCGGTGCAACGCCGAGTAGTCGCCTGCCCTGAGGAGCGCGACGATCGCCGTACCGGAGGGGGTCCCGTCGGGGAGCGGCGGGCCCGCCCAGGTCTGGGCGAAGAGGCCGCCCTCTCGGGGGATCGGTTCCAGGGAGTAGTGGGCGATGAGGTCGTCCGGGGTCATGCGGCGAGGCTAGTGCCCCGGGGATGCCGCGCGGTGACGGTCCTCTCGTCGCGGAGATCCGGCTCGCCGACGGCTCTTGCGCGGCTCGCACACGGAAGACGTACGCCCCAACAGCGCCCTGGGTCAGCCCTGTTGGCCCTCCCAGCTCCTCGCCGGCGCCAGCAGGACACGAACACCGGCGTCGCCCTCCCCGACGTCGCAGCGGGCGCCCATCTGGTCGGCGGCGGGGCGTACAGCTGGAAGAGGGCCGCCGGGGTGCCGTTCAGGTCGGCGAGGTGGGCGAGGTGGGCGTGGTGGGTGTCCGATGGGGGGCTCGCCGTGAGTTCCGGCCATGCTGGGCGGGCGCACCAGCGGGCGTACGGATCGAGGTGACCGTTCAAGGGACCGGGTTCGGGGTGTCTGAGCCGGCGGTGGCCCAGCTGTTCGTCGTCGGGGATCCTGCTTCGCTGTCCGGCGTCGACTCCCTGCTGTCCGCGATCGGGGCGGTGCCGGGGTCGTTGCATATGGCGACGGCGTCGTATCCGTGGGGCACTTGTGATGTGCGTACGGCTCGGGGGTTGGGGGCGGGGGTTCCCGAGGGGCGCTGGGTGGGGTTGGGCGGGATCATCTTTGTATGGACGTTTCCCTTCATCTCGCGCAGGACGCCGATGCCGATGAATTGCTGGGGCGGTCGGCGCTTGCCGCTCTGGTCGGGATGTTGCTTGATCAGCAGGTGCCTATGGAGTGGGCCTTCAAGGGGCCGCGTACGATCGCCGATCGGCTTGGGGTCGATGATCTCGATGCCGGGGAGATCGCCGTGCTCGATCCGGAGGGGTTTGCTGCGTTGCTTTCCGAGAAGCCTGCGGTGCATCGGTATCCCGGGGCCATGGCCAAGAGGGTTCAGCAGTTGTGTCAGTACCTTGTCGAGCATTATGAGGGGGATGCGGAAGGGGTTTGGCGGGGGGTTTCGAGTGGGGGTGAGTTGTTGAGGAGGCTGGAGGATCTGCCGGGGTTCGGGAAGCAGAAGGCGCAGATCTTTTTGGCGTTGTTGGGGAAGCAGGTGGGGGTACGGCCGGAGGGGTGGCGGGAGGCTGCCGGGGGTTATGGGGAGGCCAAGGTATTTCGGTCGGTGGCGGATATTACGGGGGTGGAGTCTTTGGGAAAGGTCCGGGCGTACAAACAGGAGAGGAAGGCGGCGGATCGGGCGGGGAAGGGGGGTTAGGAGGAGGAGGGTTCGGTTCAAGTCCGGCTGCGGGCGGCAGTGGGCTGATCGCGCAGTTCCCCGCGCCCCTTAGGTACGTCCGGCTCGCCCTTGTCTTCCTGCACCCCGCGCCCCTTAAGCCCCCCGCGCGCCCCTGAGTACGCCGACCTCGCCCCTGCCGCTTCAAGCGCCGGCGCCCCGCCCTGCGTACGTCCGCCCCGACGCCCCACGCCCGCCCAAACTGGTCGCACCCGCACGGCAAAGCCGCAACAGCACAGCCCCAAGCCCCTTAGCCACGTCCGCCTCAACCCCGTCACTTCGAACCCCCGCACTCCATCCCGCCTACGCCCCTCCCACCCGCGCCCTCAGCCCTGCCCCTCAATCCCAGCGCTCCACCCTTCGCACGGGCCAGTCGAATTCGGCCTCGCACCCACGCGGCGGAACCGCGAATCGACACCCGCCCACGCCCCTCAACCACCCCCGGCTCGCCCCCGAGTACGCCGGCCTCGACCCTGTCGCTTCAAGCGCGAACGCTCCGCCCTGCGTACGTCCGCCCCGACGCCCCGCGCCCGCCCAAGCCGGTCACGCCCTCGCGGTGGAGCCGCAAAACGACACAGCCCCGCAGCCCCCAAGTGCGTCGCCGTCGACCCTGCCTACGCCCACCTCGGCGCTGCCCCTCTTAACCCCGGCGCCCCGCGCCGCCATCCCCCGGTCCGGGTCGCGCCCTCGCGGCGCAGCCGCAGATCGGCACCGCCCCGCAGTCCTCAAATACGTCCAGCTCGCCCTTGTTCTCCCGCGCCCCGCGTTCTTGCCTACCCCCGCCTCAGCCCCTGCTCCCCCCAACCCCGGCGCCCCGCCCCGCCCTTGTTCTCCCGCGCCCCGCGCCCCTGCCCATCTCCGCCTCAGCCCTGTCGCTTCGAGCCCCCGCGCTCCCTCCGTCCCGGCTCGCCCCGCCCCCCTTAACCTCCTCCAGCTCGCCCCGTCCCCCTGCGCCCCGCGCCCCTCCGCCCGCCCCTCCCCCACCCCCCGTCATTAAGTAATACCGCCGCCCCCAATCCCTCCCCTTCGCTCCCCCTCCTCACCCCCGCGCTGCCCCGTACGGGTGGAATTCCTGCTGTACACGGCAAAGGGTCCGCGTGGCGTGGGCAAATGGGGGATGTGAGTGATGCACGCCGGTTTCTGGGTGGCCGTCAGTGGCTGCGGGTTGTGGTCGTCGTGCTTGCGTTGCTCGTGCCGGTGGAAATGTGTGCGGTGCCTTGTGCGGCTATGGCTGTCGAGAGCGTCGAGTATGACGTTGTCGATACGGGGTTGCGGCCGTCCTCCGTTTTTCCTGAGCGGGGCATCTATTTGGTGCTTCCCGTCTCCGGGGGGATTTCCGAGCCGCCTCCCCTTGCCTCGCCCGCCCTTGTCTCCGTTCCCAAGTCCTCCTCCGGTGCCCCTTACGGCATTCTCGCCGTGCGCTGTGTCGTCATGCGGTGCTGATGGTCGCCGTTCCGCGGAAACCATCTCGCTCGGCAAGGCAAGGAAGACAACAGGCATGGTCACAGATCCGTATGCGGTCCTGCGCGCCCTGTTGCGCGCGGAGGCGGCGCGTACCGCGCCCAAGAAGGCGGCGGCCGTGATGGTCGTCGAGAAGCGGACCGACACCGATATCGAGCAGCTCCCCCAGCGGGAGGAGCACAGCCGCTGAATCCGGTGAGTTCTTCCGCCGGGTCCAGGGCCACGTGAAGCAGGGGCGGCCCCTCTCCCCCTCTCGGGGGCCGCCCCACCCCGCCGGACCGACTCACCCCGCCCGCCGAACCGAGGCGACTATCAGCCACCCACCCCACCCCTTTCGGACGAATAAAAGATGTTATGTGCAGCGTCGCACTCCGTCGTCATGGCTGCGCCCGGAAGGTCTGGGCCGGTAGGCTTTCCGTGTGATCTTCAAGCGCATCGGAAACGGCCGGCCGTACCCCGACCACGGCCGGGAGAGCACCCGGCAGTGGGCGGACGTCGCACCGCGCCCGGTCCGCCTCGATCAGCTCGTGACGACCAAGGGGCAGCTCGACCTGGAGACCCTGCTCGCCGAGGACTCGACGTTCTACGGTGACCTCTTCGCGCACGTCGTGAAGTGGCAGGGCGATCTGTATCTGGAGGACGGGCTGCACCGCGCGGTGCGGGCGGCCCTCCAGCAGCGGCAGGTGCTGCACGCCCGCGTCCTTGAGCTGGACTGAGCTGGACTGAGCCGAACCGGCCCAAAGAACCCCGGCCCAAAGAACCCCGGCCCGCAAATCCCGGCCCGCAAGGAACCCGGCCCACCGGAACTCCCCGGGCCACCCGGACAACCCCGGGCCCGCTAAACCCTCTCCCCACCACCCCCGTTGACCCTTTCGGGTTCATTCCCGTAACGACCGACGGTGTCGGATGATCTGCTATTCGTCACGGCCCTCGGGGGGCACTACGCTGCGCCCATGAGCATGCTGACTCCCCCGGGCATGGGCGGCCAGTACCGCATCACAGGGGACAAGTACCCGCGGATGCGACGGCCCCGGCGGCGGGGGCGGATGGTGGGCGCGGTTCTCGTCTGCGGGGCCGTTCTCGGCGTCGCCGGGTGGGGGACCGTCCAGCTCATCGATGTCTTCACCGGGGGTGGGGGCAAGGCTTCCGCCGCCGCGGCCGGCAAGGCCAAGTGCGCGCCTACGACGGTTCCTTCGGCCGCGCCGGTCTCTCTTCCGCAGCCCGCGCAGATCACCGTCAACGTCTATAACGCGACCACCCGTAGCGGGCTCGCCAAGACGACGGCCGATGAACTCCGGAAGCGGGGGTTCAGAATCGGTCAAGTCGGTAACGCCAGTGCGGAGTTCGACAAGAAGGTCACCGGGGCCGGGATGGTGCTGGGGCCTGCGGCGGGGGTCAACTCGTCCATGCCGGTGCTGGGTTCGCAGTTGCCGGGGGCCGAGCGGAAGGCCGACGCGGCGCGTAAGGACGCTTCCGTCGATCTCATCATCGGGGATGCGTTCAAGGCCTTGGCCGCGCCTGCGGACGTTGCCAAGGCCATCACCGCTTTGGGGAGTACTGCGGCGGCAACTGGGGAGGGCGGCAAGGGGTGTTAGGCCGGGTGCGGGTGCGTTGTGGCTGGTCGCGCAGTTCCCCGCGCCCCTGAAAACCTACAAACCTCGCCCCTATTCAGCCGCTCCGTACAACCTGTCCCCCGCATCCCCCAACCCCGGCACGATGTACCCCTGCGCGTTCAAGTGGTCGTCCACCGCCGCCGTCACCACCGTCACCGGCGTCCCCGCCAGCTCCCGTTCCATGATCTCCACGCCCTCCGGCGCCGCCAGCAGCACGACCGCCGTCACGTCGTCCGCGCCCCGGCGGATCAGTTCGCGGATCGCCGCCACCAGCGTCCCGCCCGTCGCCAGCATCGGGTCGAGTACGTACACCTGCCGGCCGGAGAGGTCCTCGGGCATGCGGGTCGCGTAGGTCGACGCCTCCAGGGTCTGCTCGTTGCGGACCATCCCCATGAAACCGACCTCTGCCGTCGGCAGCAGGCGGACCATGCCGTCGAGCATGCCGAGGCCCGCCCGCAGGATCGGGACGACCAGGGGGCGCGGGTGGGAGAGCTTGACGCCGGTCGTCTCGGAGACCGGGGTGACGATGTCGACCTGCTCGGTACGGACGTCACGGGTCGCCTCGTAGGCGAGGAGGGTGACCAGTTCGTCGGCGAGGCGCCGGAAGGTCGCGGAGTCCGTGCGCTGGTCGCGCAGCGTGGTGAGCTTGTGGGCGACCAGAGGGTGGTCGACGACGTGAAGGCGCATGTCCACAACAGTAACCTCGCCCGCCGCGCCCCCTCATCCAGCGGCCCCGCCCCCTACCGAGGAACCCCGACAACCCTCCCCTGGCGTCAACCCGCCCCCCGGAGGGAAAGTGGAACCCACGGACCGACCCGGGGTGGTGCCCATGTCCGAGGACCCGACCGACGCCAAAGAGACCGACGCCGAGCGGCGCCGCCGCCGCGCCCTCTTCCTCCGCGACCTCGCCGAAGCCCGTGAGCTGCGCGATCGCGTACAGCCCCGCAGAGCCAAGGCCGCCCGTATGCGGCACGCGCTGCGGATGCGGACGTTCCGCTGGTGAGACCGGTGAGACACCGCACTCACGGACATTCCCGAACCCCCTGAGGCAAAGATCACCGGCATATCGCCCGCCCCCGCCGCGCCCCGTGCGCTGGGGCACGGCAAAGCCGCGTACGATCCGCTGATGGCAGAGTTGAGTCGCCGGTGAACTCGCGGTCAGCCGTTTGGCAATTCGCGATCAAAACCGCCGGACACAGGGGTCCGAAGACGTCCCCTGAACGCCTTGTTTCTGCCACGATTCCGAGTGGGTGGGGCTCGGAGCCCGCGCACCGACCCCGCCCTCAAACCTCCGCCGGGGGGACCTCCAACCGGCACACCTTTGACCAGTGGGAGAGTCACGGTGTACTTCGCCGCACTGCTCGCGCGCACCGAAGACGGGTGGGTAGCGAGCGACTCAGAGCTCGACGACGTGGAGACCCTGTCGGACCTGGCGGACCTGGCCCGCGAGGCGTCCGTGGACGACGACACGGTCCTCGTCTTCATCGAGCAGGAGGACTCGTGGTTCGGCATCGTCCGCGTGGACGGTGAGGAAGACCCGCGTGTCTATGTCTCCGACGCCTCCGCCGCCTCCCGCAGCTCGTACGGCGAGCTGCTGATCGCGGATCTCCTCGACCGGGACACCGGTGAGGACGAGGACCTGGACGCCCTCGACCTCGACGGCACCGAGGACGGCGAGGCCGACGACGATGACGACGCCTCCGGCGAAGCCGTTCCGCACGGCCCCGTCGGCGACGCGCGTCTGCTGGACGACCTCGGCTTCGGCGAGAAGGAGCTGAAGTCCCTCACGGAGGACGCCCTCGGCGAGATCGCCGACGTCCTCGGCGCCACCGAAGTCCTGGAAGCCGTCCGCTGACCCCCCGACCACCCGACGTCCCGGACCCGGTGCGTGATCCGTGGCGGTCCGCCATGCGGCTCGCGCTCGGCGAGGCGCGGCGGGCCGGCCCGGACGTCCCCGTGGGGGCGGTCGTGCTGGGTCCGGACGGTACGACGGTGCTGGCCGCCGCCCACAACGAGCGGGAGGCGACCGGCGATCCGACGGCGCACGCGGAAGTCCTCGCGCTGCGCCGGGCCGCCGCCTCCCTCAAGGAGTGGCGGCTCACCGACTGCACGCTCGTCGTGACCCTCGAGCCCTGCGTGATGTGCGCCGGCGCGCTCGTGCAGGCCCGGGTGGACCGGGTCGTCTACGGGGCGCGGGACGAGAAGGCGGGCGCTACCGGGTCCGTCTGGGATCTCGTGCGCGACCGGCGGCTCAACCATCGGCCCGAGGTCATCGAAGGGGTGCTCGCCGAGGAGTGCGCCGAGCTGCTGTCCGGCTTCTTCCGCGCCCGCTAAGAAGCCCTGATACCGATTACCAACCACCTCTCCGGGTGCTGTAAGGTCTCTCTCGGTAGCGTGTCCGAGCGGCCGAAGGAGCTCGCCTCGAAAGCGAGTGTGGCGCAAGTCACCGAGGGTTCAAATCCCTCCGCTACCGCTCACAGAAGGGCCTCACCTGACAAAGGTGGGGCCCTTCGAGTTTGTACGACTAAACTCACGCCCGTCCGACAGGGGTGGCACAAGGGGGAGGCGCGGTGGCGGTGAACGCCAAGAAGATCGCCGTCTACGTGGTCGTCGTGTTCGTGCTGTACGTGATCATCACGGATCCGGCGAAGGCCGCGAGCTATGTCCAGCTGGGGTTCGAGGGCATATCGAACGCGGCGAAGGCGGTCGGTGAGTTCTTCACCTGGCTCGCCAATGGGGCCAAATAACACCCCATTTGCCCCCACTCTCCTTCAACACGGCGTTATGCGGTGCTTGCACACAGTGGTGATGTCTTGTGATGCTATGACCGCTTTTGACGGATAGTTGACGACGGACGAAGAGGTGGCGTTGACCTTGTCGGCCAGTACTGCGCCACCCCAAGAAGAAGCCCCGGAGGAGCCCTCCCCCCGGAAGCAGCGCGCCATGGACACCCGGGCCCTCACGCAGGTCCTCTTCGGACAGCTCAAGCACCTGCGCCCCGGCACCCCGGAGCACCTGAGGGTGCGAACGGCGCTCATCGAGGCGAATCTCCCGCTCGTGCGCTACGCCGCGGCCCGCTTCCGCTCCCGCAACGAGCCGATGGAGGACGTCGTCCAGGTCGGCACGATCGGGCTCATCAACGCGATCGACCGGTTCGACCCGGACCGGGGGGTGCAGTTCCCGACCTTCGCGATGCCGACGGTCGTCGGGGAGATCAAACGGTACTTCCGTGACAACGTTCGCACGGTCCATGTCCCGCGCCGGCTGCACGAGTTGTGGGTCCAGGTGAACGGGGCGACCGAGGATCTGACCACCGCGTTCGGGCGCACGCCCACCACCGCCGAGATCGCCGAGCGGCTGCGGATCGGGGAGGACGAGGTGCTGTCCTGCATCGAGGCGGGACGGTCGTACCACGCGACGTCGCTCGAGGCCGCGCAGGAGGGGGACGGGCTGCCGGGGCTGCTCGACCGGCTCGGGTACGAGGACCCCGCGCTGGACGGGGTCGAGCACCGGGACCTGGTACGGCATCTGCTGGTGCAGCTGCCGGAGCGCGAGCAGCGCATCCTGCTGCTGCGGTACTACAGCAACCTCACGCAGTCGCAGATCAGCGCCGAGCTCGGGGTCTCCCAGATGCACGTCTCGCGGCTCTTGGCCCGATCCTTCCAGCGGCTGCGGTCCGCCAACCGCATCGAGGCGTAACGCTTCGCCACTCCTGAGGCCCCCGCGTACTCGTACGCGCGGCCGAATCGTCACCTCAGCGAGCGAATCGGTTCATCCGGCCGGAGCGGGCATACGGGCTGAAAAACTGTCACATCCCCTGTTTCCAGGGCCGTTTCATGAGCCAGATGTCGACATGTCACTACAGCGTGTTGCCGACATGTGACATTCTGCGGGAAGCGCGTTTGCCGGGGCCCCGCCTCCGGTATTCAGGTGAAGGCCGACGTTCCTCCCGGGGCGCCGACCGCGACCGTCCCGCGACCCAAAGGGGGTGGCATGTCCGCAGACCAGGGCAGCTCGAAGGTGCTCACGCTCGCGAAAAGCGAGTCCGCGCCGGCCGGGCCCGACCCGCTCGACGACGTCACGGCGTTCGAGACCGGCGCCGCACCGGCGCTGCCGGCCCCCACGCAGGCGATCGACACCCGCACCCTCTCCCGCTCCCTGTTCCTGCGGCTCGCCGCGCTCGACCAGGACAGTCCCGAGCGGATGTACGTCCGGGACACGCTCATCGAGCTGAACCTCCCGCTCGTGCGGTACGCCGCCGCGCGCTTCCGCTCGCGCAACGAGCCGATGGAGGACATCGTCCAGGTCGGAACGATCGGCCTCATCAAGGCCATTGACCGTTTCGACTGCGAACGCGGCGTGGAATTCCCGACGTTCGCGATGCCGACGGTCGTCGGCGAGATCAAGCGGTTCTTCCGCGACACGTCCTGGTCCGTCCGCGTCCCCCGGCGGCTCCAGGAGCTGCGGCTCGCGCTCACCAAGGCCAGCGACGAGCTGTCCCAGAAGCTCGACCGGTCGCCCACGGTCCCCGAACTCGCCGCCGTTCTAGGGGTGTCGGAGGAGGACGTCGTCGACGGGCTCGCCGTCGGCAACGCCTACACGGCCTCCTCGCTCGACTCCCCGACGCCCGAGGACGACGGCGGCGAGGGCTCGCTCGCCGACCGGCTCGGGTACGAGGACACCGCCCTCGAAGGGGTCGAGTACCGCGAGTCGCTGAAGCCGCTGCTCGCCAAACTCCCGCCCCGGGAACGGCGGATCATCATGCTGCGGTTCTTCGCGAACATGACGCAGTCGCAGATCGGGGAGGAGGTCGGGATCTCGCAGATGCATGTGTCCCGGCTGCTGACCCGGACGCTGTCGCAGCTGCGCGAGGGGCTCATCTCGGACTGACCCTTCTCGTAAGGGGCTTTCCCTTGGCGGGACTTGGCCGTCCCCGCACTCCAACTTGGGTGCGGGGGCGGTTTTTTGCTGTGGTGAGGTGGGGCCGGGCAGGAATTCAGGCATGGCGATATACCCGTTTCGCACCCTTTCTTCTGTTTGCCCAATCTCTATACAGATTGCGGTAGTTGTACTACTCTGCGTGTCGGTAGGTGCTACGAGGATGGCCTTGCGCCATACCTCTCCGCACCCGAAAGCAGGTCACACGCAATCGCGGGGTCAAAAACGCAACACGGAGGGCGGTGAGTGGAGATGCCGAAACGGAACCCGGTCACGGGGCTCAGCGACGAACCTCGGCGGAGGTACGCGCAAGAGGTCAGGCGCTACCGGGAGGAGATGGGGTTAACCATCTCGGAGGTGGCCCGGAGGACCGGCTGGGACAAGTCCAGCATCAGCCGGGTCGAGAGCGGGGCGAGCATCGGGAGCCCGGAGCTGGCCAGCGCGTTCGACACGTTCTATGACACCGGGAACATGTTCCTGACGTTGTGGGAGCTGGCGAACGGGGACGTCCGGCGCTTCAAGAAGAAGTACCAGCGGTACATGGCGCTGGAGGTGAAGGCGGTCAGCATGTGGCAGTACGCACCCAGCGCGATTCCTGGTCTGCTGCAAACTCCGGGGTACGCAACGGAGTTGATCGCGGCGGGCGGGATGAAGGGGGAGCCGCTGGCCATCGAGGTCGAGAACCGCCTGGCCCGACGCGAACGGCTGCTGCCGCCGGCGTCAGTGACCTTCCGGGCGGTCCTCTCCGAGGTCGTGCTGCGCACCGCGCTGAAGGACCCCGCCGAGTGGCGTGAACAGCTCCAACACCTGCTGGAGATGTCGGAGTTGAGCAACATCACCATCCACGTGCTCCCGATGTCCGCCGGGCTCCATGGGCTGCCGAACACCGACACCATGTTCCTGGAAGACGAGGTGGGGAAGGTGTGCGCCTGGGTTGAAACGGCATACAGCGGCGAGCTGTTCAAGGAAAGTTCTGACGTCCGACAGCTACAGCTCCGATACGATCGGGTACGGGATTTGGCCCTATCCCCGGACGTATCACGCCAGTTCATCAGGCAGCTGTTGGAGGAAACACAGTGCAAGCCATCGACTTGAGCAGCATCTCGTGGCGGAAGAGCAGCTACAGCAACCAGGATGGCGGCGCGTGCCTGGAAGTCTCCGACGACCTGCTGACGGGCGCCGCATGGTTCAAGAGCAGCTACAGCAACCCGGACGGCGGGAACTGCCTGGAAGTAGCCGCGAACATCCCCCAGTTGATCCCCGTCCGGGACAGCAAGGACCCCTCCCGCGGCACCCTCCTCTTCACCACCGACGCGTGGACGTCCTTCATCGGCGACGTCCGCTGACCACTCCTTGAAGCAAAGGCGTTGCCCGACCCTGAGGGGGCCGGCCAACGCCTTTGCTGTGTCCGGGGGGTTCCGGGAGGGGTTCCGGGGGGGCCGGGGGTGGGGCGTCAACTCGGTGATGTCCACGTCCGGTTGACCGGTCGGGTGATCGTCTACCCGACAACGCGAATATCGGCGTTCCGCCGTAGACGTGCCCGGACGGTCACCCTAGCGTCGTGATCGAGGGTGGGGAGCGGCTCCGCCTGGCTGAAGGGAGTCCGATGGCACGTAGTGGTCTGACCCGGCTCACCGGCAATGGCGGTGGCCCCGACTGCGACGACGACGATTGCCCCAACGTCTACCGGACGGCGAGCGGGTCCTTCGTGATCCAGGGAGCCGTGTCCCACGCCTTCGCGCCGCCGGTTCCCGGGGCCGTTCTCAAGGAGGCCGTCCGTGTTCTTGGACGGTGAGGAGTGGCGGCGCTTCTTCGACGGGTTCGGGCGGGAGGCGTGGCGCTTCGAGGCGCAGCCCACGTACACGATGCCCGGGGAGCAGGCGAGCTTCGCCCGCTTCCTGCGGGGCGAGGAGATGCCCGCGCAGCACAACGCGCGATGGCATGAGCGGGTGCGGGGATACATCGCGGGGGGCCGGAGCATCGGGCGGGTCCGGATCGTACGCGAGGCGCTGACCGACTATCAGCGATACCAATTCGCCTGGGGAATCCCCGGGAACATCCACGCCGGCGAAGACATCCGCGTACTGGACGTGACGCAGGACGACTACGGTCTGCCCCTCAGCGGCCAGGACTGGTGGATGTTCGACGAGAGCGCCGTGGTGCACCTGAATTACCGGCCGGACGGCACTCAGATCAACCGGGAGAAATTCGAGGGAGATCCTTCTCCTTACCGGGAATGGAAGCGGATCGCCCTGGAACACGCCGTGCCCTTCGAGGATTACGTGAAGGGTCTTGACGCTCGATCCAGCTGAGCTGGGCCGGTCCAAAGCCGACCTGGCGGAAACCCTCCGCGCACTGCGCAAGCGAGCCGGCCGTACTCAGGTCTGGCTCGCTCTGCGCTGCAATATTTCACAGACGAAGCTCAGCAATATCGAGACGGGACGGGTGACTCCGAGTCTTGTCGACACTCAGCTGATCCTCCGGGCTCTCGCCGCACCGCCGGAACTCGTGGCGGACATAACTGCCCTCGCCCGCCTGGCGAATACCGAGTGGCAGAGCACCCGGGCGTCGTGGCGCAGGGGCCTGGAGAAGCGGCAAGCCGAACTCGCCGGGCTGGAGGCCGAGGGCAGGGCGCTGCGCTACTTCCTGCCCGCGATGATCACCGGCCTGCTGGCCACACCCGAGTACGTCCGGGCCAGCCTCAGCCATTCCCCGGTCGACGTCTCGAAGACGGTGGCGAAGAAACTGGAACGCCAAGCGGTCCTTTACGACATCACGAAACGCTTCACTTTCCTCCTCACCGAACAGGCCGTCCGCTGGCCGGTGATCCCGCGCCCCGCACTCGCCGTACAGATCGACCGCCTCGTCTCGCTCTCCCATCTGCCCAATGTGCGTATCGGTGTGCTCCCCTTCGATATCGCGGCGGGCCGGGGTCCCATGAACACGTTCACCGTGTATGACCAGCGCCTGGCCACCGTCGAGACGTTCACCGGGAGAATCGTTTTCCAGGACGCCCGGGACATCGCCGAACACCTGGAATTATTCGCCCACTTCGAGCGGCAGGCGCTCTTCGGTGACGACGCTCGGGCGGCGCTGGGAAGGTGGGCGAATTCGTTCCGCTCGTGATCGTCTACCCCACAACACGAATAACGCTACAGCCGCCTTTCTCAGGGTCCGAGAATGATTCCGTCGTCGGACAAACAGAAAGGCACCGGCATGCTGGACGGAACTCAGCTGTACGCGCTCGACATCGACACCGCCGCGTTCTCCCGGGCGTGCGGCGGCAACACGCACCCGGACGGCGAGTCGTGCGTGACGCTCGCGCGGATCGGGGAGGACGCGTGGGCCCTGGGTGACAGCAAGCGGCCCGGGCAGGCGCCGCTGAGGTTCACCACCGCCGAGCTGGCCGCCGCCGGCATCGACCCGGCACGGTTCGGCCTCTCGGCCTGACAGGCGCATCCCGGCCGACAGCCGACTCCGGCCCGACGGCCGACTCCCGGCCGACAGCCGACTCCCGGCCGACAGCCGACTCCCGGCCGACGGCCGACTCCCGGCTGCCGGCCGACTCCGGCCCAACACCCCTTCCCCCGGCGGCCGGTCCCGTCGTACTGCTCGGCGGGCCGGTCGCCTTCCCTCCCACCCCCCTTGAACGGGACGGAAGTTGCACCACCACGGCTACCTGTGGACCGGTCCGAAGCGGCACTTCGACAACGAGGCTCTTCGGCGGCCCCCGCACCCCGACCCGCCCCTGCCGGGCGGCCCCGCCGGACAGAAACTCCTCGACCGCTACCGGGAAGTCGCCGCCGAGTTCCCCGTCACGGACCTGCCCCCGCTGCTGACGGCCCACTGGCTCGTCAAACCGGCGCGGCTGATCCGGGGGACGTGGCGCGAGCCGGGGGCGGCGGCCGACTGGCTGGGGCGTCAACTCGCCGAGTACGCCCCACACTTGGCGGCAGCCCCCCTCACCGCATCCGCCGCCGACCGGCTGACCCGCGGCGGGGACGTATCCCTGGGCTTCTACCTCGAACAGCCCGCCTATCTCTCGGTGGCGCTGGTGACGTGCTCCCCCAACCGCGCCGCTCCCGGGCTCAGTTGCCCGAGCGGGCGGCCGGGGACGCCGACTGCTTGAACGGCCCGGCTACTTGAACGCCAGCCAAGCCACCGCCGCCACGACGATCACCGCGGCGACCACGCCGAGGATCACGCCGATGCGCGGGCCGGAAGAGGGGGTCGCGGCGGCGGCCGCCTGGGGTGCAGCCTGGGGACCGCCTTCGTCGACGAACGCACGGAACATCTGGGTGCTGCCGGCGGGGTCGTAGTTGCCCTGCGGGCCCTGGGAGTTAGCCATGGGCTGGACCCTAGCGAAGAGGACGGGACTCGCCCAAGCGAGGGGGCCGTAGCCCCCGCCACTCTCACCAGCTCCCTCACCTCCCCCTCACCCCCGCCTGCACATTTACTTCCGCAATACTTGCCTTTGCCAAGTTTTTATGCGGCCCCTACCCCTCCTTATTTGCCTGTAGCAACCAACGGAATCTATGGTTGCCCAAAGCAACAACTTGGACCGCAGGAGGTGTGATGGCCGGGCAGGCGCAGTACGAGGAACTGATCCGTCAGTTCAGTGCCTTCGGGGCCGTGAAACGGGAGCTGGCCAGGGTCATGCCCGCCGGCTGCCCGAGCGGCTCGGGCGCCGTGCTCGCGATGCTGGGGCGCTACGGGGACATGCGGATGAGCCGGCTGGCGGAGCTGCTGGCCGTGGACATGTCGGTGACCAGCCGGCACGTCGCGCACGTCGTCGCCCGGGGCTGGATCGAACGCCGCCCCGACCCCACCGACAAGCGCTCCCGCATCCTGCGCCTCACCCCGGCCGGACAGCTCCAGGTCGACGAGCTGTTCTCGCGCACCACCCAGATGCTCGCCGCCCGGCTGAGCGACTGGGACGAGCGGGACATCGCCGAACTGACGCGGCTCATGGCCCAGTTGAGGGCCGGCTTCGACGACTGCCGGTCGTTACCGGCAGCTGCTGAGACACCCCGTACACCCGCGACCACCTAAGAGAAGGAAACCCATGGCAACGACCACACCGTCCGGTGTGCGGGCCGCCCAGCATGCGAGGCATGAGGGAGCCGCGCCCGGCGCCGACGCCCCGATGTCGCACCGGCAGATCATGGAGGCCATCTCCGGCCTGCTGCTCGGCATGTTCGTGGCGATCCTGTCCTCGACGATCGTCACCAACGCCCTCCCGCACATCATCAGCGACCTCGGCGGCGGCCAGTCCGCGTACACCTGGGTCGTCACCGCCGCGCTGCTGGCGATGACCGCGACCACCCCGCTGTGGGGCAAGCTCGCCGACCTCTACAGCAAGAAGGCCCTGGTCCAGATAGCCCTGGTCATCTACGTCGTCGCGTCGATGGCGGCCGGGCTCTCGCAGAACACCGGGATGCTCATCACTTTCCGCGTCTTCCAGGGCGTCGGCGTCGGCGGGCTCTCCGCGCTCGCCCAGATCGTCATGGCCGCGATGATCTCCCCGCGCGAGCGCGGCCGTTACTCCGGCTACCTCGGCGCGACGTTCGCAGTAGCGACGGTCGGCGGTCCGCTGCTCGGCGGTGTCATCACCGACACCTCGTGGCTGGGCTGGCGCTGGTGCTTCTACGTCGGCGTCCCGTTCGCCGTCATCGCCCTCGTCGTCCTCCAGAAGACCCTGCACCTGCCCGTCGTGAAGCGCGACGTCAAGGTCGACTGGGGCGGCGCGACCCTCATCGCCGGCGCCGTCTCCCTGCTGCTCATCTGGGTCACCTTCGCGGGTGATAAGTACGACTGGGTGTCGTGGCAGACGTACACGATGATCGGCGGGTCGGTCCTGCTCGGGCTGCTCTTCGTCCTCGTCGAGAGCAAGGCGAGCGAGCCGATCATCCCGCTGCGGCTCTTCCGCAACCCGACGATCACCCTCGCGTCCCTCGCCTCCCTCTTCGTCGGCGTCGCGATGTTCTCCGGGACCGTCTTCTTCAGCCAGTACTTCCAGCTGGCCCGCGACAAGTCGCCGACCATGTCCGGGGTCATGACGATCCCGATGATCGGCGGGCTCTTCATCTCCTCCACCGTCTCCGGCCAGTTCATCACCCGCACCGGCCGCTGGAAGGCGTGGCTGGTCAGCGGCGGCGTCCTGGTGACCGCCGGCCTCGGCCTGCTCGGCACCATGCGGTACGACACCCCCTACTGGAAGCTCTCGATCTTCATGGCCCTCATGGGGCTCGGGATCGGCATGATGATGCAGAACCTGGTGCTGTGCACGCAGAACCAGGTCGAGCCGGGGGACCTCGGGTCCGCCAGCTCCACGGTGACGTTCTTCCGGTCCCTCGGCGGGGCGATGGGCGTCTCCGCGCTGGGCTCGGTCATGGCGCACCGGATCACGCACTACGTCAAGGACGGGGTCGCCGCGCTCGACCCCAAGTCCCAGGCGGCGCTGGCCGGTTCGAGCTCGTCGAGCGACAGCATCCCGGATCTGGGGAAGATGCCGGCGCCCATCCGGACGCTGATGGAGAGCTCGTACGGGCATGCCATCGCGGATGTGTTCCTCATCGCCGGGGGGCTGGCGGCGGTCGCGTTCGTCATCACGTTGTTCATCAAGGAGGTTCCGTTGCGGACGCAGGGGGGGTTGGCGCAGGCGGCTGCGGCGAGTGGGGGGACGGCTCCTGCGGGTTCGGCGGGGGCTGTGGCTGAGGCTGTGGCTGTGGTTGAGGCTGAGGCTGAGGTAACTCCGGTTGCTGCGGCTGCCGTTGAGGCTTCTGTCGAGGAGCGGGTGCCGGCGCTGGTCGGGGCCGGCGCTGAGGAGGGCGGAGTGGAAGGGGCTCCCCAAGCTCAGCTCCAGGCCCAGCCCCAGCAGGCCTTCGCCTCCACCGGCGGGGACTCCGTGCCGAACGGCACCCCCGTCCACGGCCACGTCCGGGGCGCCGAGTCCGCTCCGGTCCCCTCCGCCGCCGTCACCCTGATCTCCCTGGCCGGACGGCAGTTGGGCCGCGCGGTCACGCAGGCGGACGGTGCCTACGTCCTCCACACGCCGGGTACGGGCTCGTACGTCCTCATCGCCTCCGCCGACGGCTACCAGCCGCAGGCCTCCACCGTCGTCGTGGGCGGCGAGGCCCTCGCCTACGACGTCCTGCTCAGCGGGACCAGCGGGCTCACCGGGGTCGTGCGGGCCGCCGCGGGCGGGGACGTCGTCAAGGACGCGATGGTCGTCGTGACCGACGTACGCGGCGATCTGCTCGCCACCGCCGTCACCGGGGAGCGCGGGGAGTTCGTGTTCGGGGAGCTGGTGCCTGGGGCGGTGACGGTCGCTGTCAACGCCGAGGGGTTCCGGCCGCGGGCGCTGCCCGTCGAGATCGGGGTAACCGGGGTCACTCGTACGGAAGTTGTGCTGGATGCCGGGGCTCGGTTGCAGGGGGTCGTACGGGCGCCGCATGGGCCGCTGGCGGATGCTCGGGTGACGTTGGTCGACGCGGCCGGGAATGTCGTGGGGAGTGCCACTACTGGGGTGGACGGGGCTTATGCCTTCTCCGATCTGGACAGTGGGGAGTACACGGTGATCGCTACCGGGTATCCGCCGGCGGCTTCCGCGTTGACGGTTGCCGGGGCTGGGGTTGACGGGCATGACGTTGAGTTGGGGCATCCCGGGGAGTGAGTGGGGGGGAGTGAGTGGGGGGGGAGTGAGTGGGGGGCGGTGAGCAGGGGCCCGTGGCGGGGTAGCCATCTTCCGCCGCGGGCTGCTGTGTTGGGGGGGCGGTTTGTTGGGGGGCGGCTGGTTGGAGGGGCTGGCTTGGTGGGGGGGCCGGCTTGTCGGAGGCCGGCTTGTCGGTGCGGGTGCCGTGTCGGTGGCGGTGTCGAACTAGGTTTTCTGAGCGAGGAGTTACCTGAGATGTCCCTGTCCGCGAAGATCCGTACGCGGGACGGCTGGGCCGTGTCCCACGCGGTCGTGACCGTGACCGACATGACCGGCACCCAAGTGCTGCGCGCCGAGGCCGACGGGGAGGGGGTCGTACGGGACGCCGGTGAGCTGGCGCCCGGGCCGCACACCGTCATCATCACGGCCGTCGGGTACGCGCCGGCCGCGTCCACCGCGTTCGTGACCGCCAGTGGCCGCGCGGAGGTTGGGGTCGTCACCCTCTCCCGCCAGGGCGGTACGGAGCTGCCGCCGCCCGGCGCCTGGACCGTCGACCCCGCCCACTCCGTCGTCGGCGCCGCCGCTCAGCACATCGGGATCTCCAGTGTGCGGGGGCGGTTCACCGAGTTCAGCGCGTCCATCGAGGTCGCCGCTGATGATGTGACCAAGTCCCGTGTGGAGGCGGTGATTCGGGCCGCTTCCATCGATACGGGGAACGCTGCGCGGGACGGGCACTTGAGGTCGGCGGACTTTCTGGATGTCGAGCGGTTCCCGGAGATTACTTACCGGTCAACGGGGTTGACGGTTGCGGGGGCGGATCGGTGGGTCGTGCAGGGGGAGTTGGGGATGCGGGGGGTCGTGCGGGCGGTGGATCTCGATCTGTCGTATCTGGGGACGGGGGCGGATCCGTGGGGTGGGACTCGGGCGGCGTTCCGGGCGACTGCTGAGTTGCGGCGGGAGGATTTCGCGATGAATTACAACCAGGTGGTGCAGGCGGGGATTGCGGCTATTGGGACTACGTTGAGGGTGGAGTTGGATGTGCAGGCTGTGCAGGGGGAGGGGGTGCTGGAGGGGTGAGGGGGAGCTTGGGGTGGGGGGGGAGGGGTGGGGGCTCGGGTTGGCGGTGAGGGGAGGGCTGGGGGCTCGGGGCTCGGAGGCTCGGGGCTGGGGGCTCGGGGCGCGGTGAGGTGAGGGCCAGGGGCCGGGACTCGGGACTCGGGGCTGGGGACTCGGGGCTCGCGGCGCGCTGCTCGGCGCTCGGCGCTCGGCGCTCGGCGCTTTGTGAGTCTGGGGCGTTGGGTCCTGTGTGTCTGGGGTCCTGCAGCTTGTGCGCCTAGGGTGCTGTCATGGCATCGAACATCGCTACTAACACCCGCGTATCCCTCGCCGATCTCCTCGACTTCGTGCGGCCCCGGCATCGTGCGCTGCTGCTGACGCGGCGGGCCGACGGGAGTCCGCAGGCGTCTCCCCTGACCTGCGGGGTCGATGACTCCGGGCGGCTGGTCATGTCGACGTATCCGGAGCGGGCCAAGACGCGGAACGCTCAGCGGGACGAGCGGGTGAGTGTCGTGATTCTCAGTGACGAGTGGAACGGGCCGTGGGTTCAGATCGACGGGGTCGCCGAGGTGCTCGATGTTCCCGAGTCTGTGGAGCCGTTGGTCGAGTACTACCGGAATATCGCGGGGGAGCATCCTGATTGGGCGGAGTATCGGGAGGCGATGCTGCGGCAGGGGAAGTCCATCATCCGGGTGACACCGGAGAAGTGGGGGCCGGTGGCGACGGGGGGGTTTCCGGCTCGGTTGGGTGGGGGGGTCTGAGGGGGTGGGGGGTGCTGTTTGAGGGCGGGTGCGGGCAGTGTGTGGCTGGTCGCGCCCACGCGGCGGAGCCGCAAATCCAACACAGCCCCGCGCCCCTGAAAGGCGGCTGCGCCGCCATCACAGGCCAGCTCGCCCTCCTCGGCCAGGAGGCATGCCGCCTCCATCTGGACGCCCCTGCCACACCGGACGCCGCGCCCTCCGGCGTGGCCGAGGTGCATGCCGTGCTGCGGCAGAAGTACCGGGTGCTTCCCGGCACCAAAGCGGGAAGCACCCAGTGATGGGCTCAGACAGCGTCGATCTGCCAGGCGATCACGCCGGTCGCCCCTTGACCCCCATCGACATCGATCCGAATCCCCTTGCCCGCGGTGATCCGCTGCTGGACGACGGACTCGTCGCACGGCACCGTGGCCTTCACCACGGAGCCGCTCGAAGGCGCGAGCTTCAGCTGCGCACTGCCGCTGCCGGCGCACACCAAGTTGAGCCGGTAGACCTTTCCTTCACTCAACCCGGGCTCAGTGTGGATGCCGTCAGCCACGCGCTCCGCACCGGACTCGACCAGCGTGCCGCTGTGCACCGCGGTGAGCGCGGCCTGGGCTTGTTCGGTCAACTTCTGCTCCGACGGCCCAGCAGCCGACCGCGACGGGCTCGCCACGGCCGACGGTGAGGAATGCGCGCCCGTGTTCCCGCTCTCCGCCGCCGTGCACGCGGTGATCAGGAGAATCGGCACCACAAGGGCGCTCCGGACGAACCACGCCGTCCGCTGGCTCACATGCGTCATGTCGCGGTTTCCCAGTACTTCCAGCCGGTCTCGGATGTGGGCAACGTCGCCGTACCATGGGCGACTTCGACGGCGCTACAGCCACTGGTGCCGCCCAGCCGGTACTTCTTCCAGGTCACCTTGTAACCCCACGAGCCGTACTGCAAGTGCCCGTACTTGCCCGTGCCCACCGTGCGGGTGTAAGTGTGCCCGGTCGCGATCGAGACACTGCCGGCAATCTTGTAAGTGATGGACGACTTGGCAGCGGCGACGACGAGATTGGCTTCCGCCGTGACCGTCCCGCTCACCTCGGCCGTGATGGTCCCCGTCTTGGTCACGCTGACGGTCATGGAACCGCCCGGACCGTCCTTATAACTGGTCCCGTTCCACCACGACGGTATGTGGTAGTTCTGCTTCGACGTGATGCTGACCCACGTCGACGGGCCGTCACACCGCTGCGGTCTCCTCTGGATCTCAGGAACGACCGGCTCGACGTCGCCTTCCCAGCCCTGTCTGTCGTTCACTTCCGTCGTCTGGTCGGCCGATACGGCCGTACCGTCGGCCGGCGCGTCCGCGGCGACGGCGGTTTCCGTTGTTCCAATGCCGATAAGCAGCACAGCGGTGGCAGCGCTGGTCAGTGCGCGCCGTGAGCCGATGCCCATGTGACACCTTTCAGGTGGACCGCCCCCGTGGCGATCAAGCAATCGAACCCTACGGTTACCGTATGTACACAACAAGTAGTTACCAGATGTTCTGAGGGAAACTTGAGCAGCTCAGAGGGCATGCCGGTGACTACGGCAGGCCGCGTTGATCCTGTACGCAGGGCCGTGGCCGAGTCCGCTCAAGAGCGCCGCACCATAGCTTCGATCCCCGCGATCAGCAGATCCAACGCGAACGTGAAATCCCGGTTCTGCATCTCGCCCACCGTCACCGCCCCCCGCGCCTGGACCAAGTCCCGTGAGCGTTCTACTGCGGGGGCCGTGGAGGGGTGGGTGCCTGTTGCCGTCATTGCTTCCTCGTAGTACGCGTCCGGGGTCAGGCCCGAAGCCGCTACCTGGGCGTGGAAGAGGCCCTCCATCGTGCCGAAGCCGTAGACGAACTGGAAGACGGCCGCGATTCCGCCCTGGATGTCCTTGGGCGGGAGGCCGGTTCGGCGGAAGGAGTTCTGTACGGCCTGGGAGAAGGCCAGCGCGTTCGGGCCGACGTTCAGGTAGCGGCCCGCCAGCGGGGAGACCCACGGGTGGCGGACCAGGAGCGCCCGGTACCACCCCGCCAGCTCCCGCAGCTCCCCCCGCCAGTCCTCCCCCTCCCCGGGCACCGGCAACTCCCCGTACACCGCGTCCAGCGCCAGCTCCAGCAGGTCGTCCTTCGTGTCGACGTACCAGTACACCGACATCGCCGTCACCTCCAGCTCCGCCGCCAGCCGCCGCATGGAGAACTTGTCCAGCCCCTCGGCGTCGAGCAGCCGCACGCTGACCGAGGTGATACGCCCCCGATCCAGCCCCGCCGGCTGCTTGACCCGCCCACGCCGCTCCCCCTCCCCCAGCCACACACTCCGCCGCGACATCGACACCTCCTGCTGAACATGGCTGGCTGAACATGGCTGACTGATCTATCGATCAATCAATCAATCAGGTTAAGGGGGGGTGGGGGGAGCGGTGCTCAAGGAGGCAGGGGGAGGGGGGCTAAGGGGAGAGGGTGTCTGAAGGGAGGGGCGGGCAGGGAAGAGCTGGTCGTGCGGGGGGGGGAGGGGCAGGCGCTGATGGGAGCCGGCCTGTGAAGGTGGCGCGCAGCCGCCTCTTCCGGCACCCGGACCAGCCCCTGATAGCGCCGCAGCTGTCTCCAAGAGGCGCCGGCCAGTCCCTGCTGGCGGCGCAGCCGCCTTCTAAGGGGCGCGGGGCTGGTGGAGCGGCGGCAGGTGGGCGCGACCAGCCACACACCACCCGCACCCGCCCTCACACCCCCACCCCCTCCCCCTTCCCCGCCCCCACCCCCGCCCTCCTCAACAACACCCCCGCCACCAACCCCCCCGCCGCCACCGCCCCCGCCCCCACCAACTGCCCCTCCCGCAACCCCTCCTCCAACTCCCCCGCCGAAGTCAGCACAGCCCCCAGCACAGCCACCCCCAGCCCCGTCCCGAACTCCGCCAGCATCCCGTTCACCCCCGCCCCCACCCCCGCCCGCTCCGGAGGAATCGCACTCATGATCGCGTGAGCCATCGCCGGACTCGCGGTAGCCGTCCCCACCCCGATCAGCACCAGCCCCAGCAACGTCCCCCCATACCCCTCCTCCCCCAGCACCCCGATCGACACAAGCCCGGCAGCCATCACCCCCATCCCCACAAGAATCGTCACCGGCCCGCCCAGCCGCGCGGTGATACGAGCGGCCGCCCCGGAAAAGTTCAGCACCAAGACGGCCACCGCCAGCGGAGCGGTCCGCAACCCGGCCTCCAACGCCCCGTACCCGAGGACCAGTTGAAGATGCTGGGTCAGCAAGAACAGCGCGCCCCCCATCCCGAAGGACACCAGCACGGCCCCCGCCACCGCCCCGGTGAACTGCCGATTCCGGAAGAAGGACATGTCCAGCATCGGATAGGGAACCCGCGCCTCCCACCAGGCGAACACGGCGAGTACGACAACGGCGACCACCCCGCTCACCAGCACCCGCCGAACCCCCCACCCATGCTCAGGCCCGGAGATGATCGCGAACACGAGCGACGACATCCCGACCGTCGACAGCACGGCCCCGAGCAGATCAGGCCGGTCCCCCTGAGGATTCTTCGACTCCGGCACCAGCATCACCCCGGCGACCACCGCCAGCACCACCACCGGCAGATTGATCAGAAAGATCGCCCCCCACCAGAAGTGCCCCAGCACGAACCCCCCGAGCAACGGCCCGGCGGCGAACCCCAAGGAGTTCACGGAGGCCCATATCCCGATCGCCTTGGCCTGCTCGGAGGGCGTGAAGATCTGCATGGCCACCGCGAGAGTCGTGGTCGTGAGCAGCGCCCCGCCCACCCCCATCCCGGCCCGCGCGGCGATCAACTGCCCGGTGGAGGAGGCCAGTCCGGCGACCAGGGAGCCGACGCCGAACAGCACGACGCCGGCCAGCAGCATCTTCTTACGGCCGTACCGGTCCGCCGCGCTGCCCGCCGTAAGCAACAGCCCCGCCTGGACGAGCGAGTACGCGTTGATCATCCACTGCACGTCAGAGGTGGTCGCCCCCAACTCCCGTTCCAGGGAAGGGATCGCGACGTTCAGGACGGTGTTGTCGAGCAGCACCGTCAGCTGCGCGAGACAGAGCACCCCGAGAATCAGCCAGCGCTGCGGATGGCCGCCGGGGAGAGCGGTGGGCGCGGGGAGGGTCGTAGCCATGCCTTACACCGTAGAAGAACTCCCGTACGGTGTACAAGGCAGCGCCGGGAACCGCACGAACCGGCGGCGCCCCCTGCCAGAGGCCGCCGCACAACGCCGCGCGGGCGGCAACCCCTTCCGAAAGGAGTCACCGCCCGCGCCCAGCGAACCGTCTCTTCAGTTACCTCAGCCGCTCGCCTTCTGCGTGAGGTCGTAGAAGGTGGCCGAACCCACCGTCACCTTCTTGAAGTTGGCCTCGATCCACGTGGTGATCTGGGACGACGTACCGGTCGAGCTGCCGCCCGCCATCCCGCCGCCGCCGGAGCCGCTGGAGATGAAGTAGTGGATCTTGCCCGCTGCCACGTACTTCTTGAACTCGGCCAGCGTCGGGGACGGGTCGGTGCCGTTGAAGCCGCCGATCGCCATGACCGGGTCGCCGGTCGCCAGCTGGTAGCTCGCCGCGTTCTGCGCGCCGATGGCCGCCGCGGCCCAGGTGTACTGGGAGCTGTCGGTCTCCAGCAGCTTCTTGGCCTCGGAGGTGACGGAGGCGCCGTTCAGGAGACCGCCTACGCCGCCCCCGCCCATGCCGCCCTCGCCGGCCGTACCGCCGCCGGGGAAGCCCTGGCCCTGCCGGCCCTGGCCCTGACCCTGAGTGCCCTGGTTCTGCGAACTGCCGTTGCCGCCCTGGGAGTTGCCCCCCTGGCCGCCCGTACCGCCGCCGCCGAAGCCACCGTTGCCGCCGCCCGGGAAACCGTTAGTCCCGTTGCCCTGCTGCGAGTTACCCGTCCCACCCTGCTGACCAGGCATCCCGCCACCCCGCATACCGCCCCCGCCAGGCCCCCCGCGCCCGCCCATCATCGACGCGCCCGCAGGCCCCGCCGTGACGATCGAACCGGTGTGGCCCTCCTGAAGCGTGCTGATCGTGTACGCCGTCGGCCCCGCCAGCGAGGCCACCAGGCCCACCGCCGCGGCCCCCAGCGCGAGTTGACGGTTGATCCGCCCCGCGAAGACCAGCCCCAGCGCCGCGGCCAAGCCGCCGATCAGCACCAGCCACTTCAGCCAAGGCAGGTAATCCGGCGTCCGGTTGAGGAGGATGTACCCCCAGCCCGCCGCCGACACGACCGCCGCCGCGAGCGTGATCGACGCCCAGAACTCCGCGCGCTTCTCCCACAGCAGCCCCGCGCCCATCCCGACCACAGCCGCGATGTACGGCGCCAGCGCCACCGTGTAGTACTGGTGGAAGATGCCCGCCATGAAGCTGAAGACGAGCGCCGTCATCAGCAGCGAGCCGCCCCAGACCAGGAACGAACTCCGGGTCACCGACGTCCGCTTGTACTTGCGCGTCGCGACCAGACCGGCCACCAGCAGGATCAGCGCCGCCGGCAGCAGCCAGGAAATCTGGCTGCCGATCTCGGAGTTGAACATCCGGTCCCAGCCGGTCGCGCCCCACTGGCCGGTGCCGCCCCCGCCGCCCCCGCCGCCGACCGAACCGGTCTCCTCGCCGTTCAGCCGGCCAAGTCCGTTGTAGCCGAAGGTAAGTTCAAGGAAGGAGTTGTTCTGCGAGCCGCCGATGTACGGCCGCGAGGACGCGGGCCACAGTTCGACGATCGCCACCCACCAGCCGCCGGAGACGATCAACGCCCCGGTGGCGGCGGCGAGTTGGCCGAGCCGCTTCTTGACGGAGACGGGCGCGCAGACGCCGTAGACCAGGGCCAGCGCGGGGAGGATCAGGAACGCCTGGAGGGTCTTGGCGAGGAAGGCGAAGCCGATGGCGACGCCCGCCCACAGCAGCCACTTGGTGCGGCCGTCCTCCAGCGCGCGGACCACGAAGTAGCAGGCCACCGCCATCAGCAGGGCGAGCATCGCGTCCGGGTTGTTGAAGCGGAACATCAGCGCCGCGACCGGGGTGAGCGCCATCGTGGCGCCCGCGATCAGGCCGGCCGCCGGGGAGAAGCGCCGTCGTACCGCCGCGTAGACCACCGCGACCGTGCCGACGCCCATCAGGACCTCGGGGGTCAGGATCGCCCAGGAGTTGAGGCCGAAGACGCGGACCGACAGCTCCATCGGCCACAGGGACGCCGGGGGCTTGTCGACGGTGATCGCGTTGGCCGCGTCCAGGGAGCCGAAGAAGAAGGCCTTCCAGGACTGCGAACCGGCCTGGACGGCCGCCGAGTAGAAGGAGTTGGCGTAACCGGAGGCGCTCAGGTTGTACAGGTACAGCAGGCCCGTCGCCAGCAGCAGGCCGAGGAAGGCGGGGCGGGCCCAGTTCGGGTCCTCGGGACGGCCGCGCAGAAGTCTGCGGCCGATCGGCTGCTTCGGCTCGGCGGGCGCCTGGGCGGGTTCCCAGGTCGTCCGCTCGTCGTGCTGGAGGGTGGTCATCGCCGGTTCTCCCGGGGGTCGGTGTCGTCGTGGCGGACGGGCTGGAGGCGCATCGTCGCGTCCTGCCAGGGGGCGTCCGCAGCGGCACCGGTGCGGAACTCGGAGGGCTTGCCCTTGCTGAAGAAGTCGGGGACGGCCGGCTCCCGCGGCGTCGCGTCCGCCTCCCGCCGGTCGGGGAAGACCCAGGCGCGGAAGAGCAGGAACCGCAGCACCGTCGCCGCGAGGTTGGCGGCGATCAGCACCGCCAGCTCGGTCGAGTGCCCGGGCGAGTCGCTGGCCGCGTTCAGGGCGGCCAGGGAACCGCTGGTCAGGGCGAGACCGATGCCGAAGACGACGAGGCCCTGCGCGTGATGGCGCATCGCGCCGCCCGAACCGCGCACCCCGAAGGTCAGCCGGCGGTTGACGGCCGTGTTGGCGATCGCGGAGACCAGCAGCGCGAGCGCGTTGGCGACCTGCGAACCGCTGAACGTGCGGAAGCCGCTGTACAGCAGCAGGTAGAAGAGCGTCGACAGACCGCCGACCACACAGAAGCCGACGAGCTGACGGGCCAGTCCCTTGGGTACGTCCATGATCTCGCGGTCGCGGGGGTCGTCACCGAACGGCCTGGTCAGCCGGTCCAGCGAGAGGGAGCCGGTGGCCAGGGCCTTCCCTACGCGCCACACTCCCTTCAGGTCCTCGGTCGCCGTCTTCACGATGTGCACCGTGGAGTCCGGGTCGTCGACCCAGTCGACCGGGACCTCGTGGATCCGAAGTCCCGCCCGCTCCGCGAGCACCAGCATCTCAGTGTCGAAGAACCAGCCGGTGTCCTCCACCAGCGGCAGCAGGACCTGCGCCACATCGCGGCGGATCGCCTTGAACCCGCACTGCGCGTCCGAGAAGCGGGCCTGGAGCGAGCCGCGCAGGATCAGGTTGTACGTCCGGCTGATGAACTCCCGCTTGGCCCCGCGCACCACCCGCGAGCTGCGGGCGAGCCGGGAGCCGATCGCGAGGTCGGAGTGGCCGGAGATCAGCGGGGCGACGAGGGGGAGGAGGGCGTTGAGGTCGGTGGAGAGGTCCACGTCCATGTAGGCGAGGATCGGGGCGTCCGAGGCGGACCAGACGGTCCGCAGCGCCCGGCCGCGGCCCTTCTGCTCCAGCCGGAACGCCTTGACCTCGGGGATCCGGGACTCCAGCTCCTTCGACACCAGCGGCGTCGAGTCGATCGAGGCGTTGTCCGCGATCGTGATCCGGAACGGGTAGGGGAAGGTGCGGGTCAGATGGGCGTGCAGGCGCTCGACGCACGGGCCGAGGTCCTTCTCCTCGTTGTAGACGGGGATCACTACGTCCAGGACAGGCGTACCGGCGACGCCGGCCGGGAGGTGCTCCCGCGCCGGCAGGGTGCCGGGAGAAGAGTCGGTTCGCATGCCAACGACTCTGCTCAGACGCCCTGTTGCACCCATGTGGTGGCCCTGTGCTGACCCTGTGAGTCGAGTTGCCAGTTCGTTTCCGGCGCGGGCTGGGGCAGCGCCGGGGAAAGCGCGGGCAAGTGGACCGTAAAAACGGTCTGTCCGGGCACGCTGTCGACGGTCACCGCGCCGCCGTGCGCGGTCGCGACGGCCTGGACGATCGCCAGCCCGAGCCCGGTCGAGCCGGTGGCCCTGGAACGCGCCGAGTCGCCCCGCGCGAACCGTTCGAAGACGTGCGGGAGCAGGTCCGCGGGGATGCCCTGGCCGTTGTCCTGGACGTCCACGCACATCCAGGGCCCGCGCCGCTGGACGCGCGCGGTGACCGTCGTACCCGGTGGCGTGTGGGTGCGGGCGTTTGCCAGCAGGTTCACCAGGACCTGCTGGAGGCGCGCCGCGTCCGCCGAGATCAGGGCGGGTTCGTCGGGCAGTTCGAGCCGCCAGACGTGGTCCCGGCCGGCCGCCCGCGCGTCGCTGATCGTGTCGACGACGAGGGGGATCAGGTCGGTCTGCTCGAACTGGAGCGGGCGGCCCGCGTCGAGCCTGGCCAGCAGGAGGAGGTCCTCCACCAGCAGGGTCATGCGGCCCGCCTCCGACTCGATCCGGCCGAGCGCGTGCCGGGTGTCGGGGCCGACCTCCTCCCGGCCGCGCCGGGTGAGTTCGGCGTACCCGCGGATCGAGGCGAGCGGGGTCCTCAGTTCGTGGCTTGCGTCGGCGACGAACTGCCGTACCCGCATCTCGCTCTGCTGGCGGGCGTGCAGGGCGCCGTGGATGTGGTCCAGCATCCGGTTGAGCGCGGCGCCGACCTGGCCGACCTCGGTGTGCTGGTCGGTCTCGGACTCGGGGACGCGCTCGCTGAGGTTCACCTCGCCGGTGTGCAGCGGGAGTTCGGAGACCCGGGTGGCGGTCGAGGCGACCTTGCGCAGCGGCCGGGTGGCGACGCCGACGAGCACGTAACTGGCGATACCGGCGGCGATGAGACCGGCGGCGGTGACGCTGAGTTCGACGTAGACGAGGGTGGTGATGGTGCCGTCGGTGTCCTTGGTGGGGATCGCGACGTAGTACGAGCCCTTGCCGCCGGAGACGTAGACGACCCGGTAGCTGCCGAGCCCCGCCAGGTCGACGCTGTGCGAGTCGTTGTCCTGCGCGACGCTGTTCAGGGCGGTCTGCTGGGCGGCGGTGAGGTTCTTCGCCACCATCGGGTTGATGTTGCTGCTGCTGTCGTCCCGCAGGCCGTACTTGGCGTCCGTGATCGAGCCGTTGACGACCTTGGCGATCAGCGTGCCCTGCGGCTGGGGACCCCGGGTGACGAACTCGGTCAGGTCGACCGTACCGGTGGAGAGCGCGTCCGGGGCGTCCTTGCCCTCCGAACCGGGCGGACCGCCCATGCCGGCGGCGCGGCTGGAGACGTCCTTCAGCTTGCCGTTCAGCTGGTCGTACAGATGCTGGTGCAGCGCGAGCGTGGTCACCGAACCGATGACCGCGCACACCACGGCGATCAGCGCCACCGACGCGACGACGAGCCGGGCCCGCAGCGTACGCGGCTTTCCCGTTCGTCTCTTCTGCGGGCGCGGCCGTCGTCGTCCGCTCATGACGCGGCGGGCTTGATCAGGTAACCGGCCCCGCGCCGGGTGTGGATCATCGGCTCCCGGCCGGCGTCGATCTTGCGGCGCAGATAGGAGATGTACAGCTCGACGACGTTGGCCTGGCCGCCGAAGTCGTAGGACCACACGCGGTCGAGGATCTGCGCCTTGCTCAGCACCCGGCGCGGGTTGCGCATCAGGAAGCGGAGCAGCTCGAACTCGGTGGCGGTGAGGTGGATGTTGTCGCCGGCGCGGGAGACCTCGTGACTGTCCTCGTCCAGGGTCAGATCGCCCACGACCAGCACCGAGTCCGAGCGGCGGTCGGCGGCGCCGGAACGCCGGATGAGCCCGCGCAGCCGGGCGACGACCTCCTCCAGGGAGAACGGTTTGGTGACGTAGTCGTCACCGCCGGCCGTGAGCCCGGCGATACGGTCCTCGACCGCGTCCTTCGCGGTCAAAAACAGCACCGGCACGTCCGGCAGTTCGCGGCGCAGCCGGCCCAGGACGGTCAGGCCGTCCATGTCGGGCAGCATCATGTCGAGGACGACGGCGTCGGGGCGGAACTCCCGGGCGGTCTGGATGGCACCGGTGCCGTCGCCGGCACTCCTGATCTGCCATCCCTCATAGCGCAGCGCCATGGACAGCAGCTCGGTGATCGACAACTCGTCGTCCACCACAAGCACTCGGACGGGGCTCCCGTCCGGCCTCAGCAGTTCGGTGCGCCCCTGGGGCGAGGTCGTGGTCATGTTGGACACCATGTCGGGGTCCTCTGAGAGCACGCTTTCCAGAATCTGTGATTTCCCTGAGAAATACACAGGGGGCTCTCAGGGAGTCCTGGGGGTGCGGGGGACATGTGGTGACTTATGGGTGCGGCGGGGCGGAGATGATCAGCGGAACCATTGATTCCGTTGATGAAACGCTGGGGGGAAGCTTTACGGGGGCTGTACCTGGATGTGCCTTCAGAACAGCTCGCCCTGAGGCGGGAGGGGGGCTTGCAGGCGGCGCAGGGGGAAGGGCGGGGCGTCCTGGGGCGCGGGGAGCAGGTCCCAGCCGGCCATGAGGCGGGTGTCGAGGACGACGATGCCGTGCGCGTCGGTCGCGAGGTGCAGGTCGGGGCCGGCGGCGGCGAGGAGGGTGCCGGTGAGGGCGGCGGCGGGGGTGAGGTGGGTGATCTCGGAGGTGGGGGCTTCGGCGGAGGGGGGCGCCGGAGTGAAGGGGGCGGGGGCTTCGGCGGAGGGGGGCGTCGGAGTGAAGGGGGCGGGGGCTTCGGCGGAGGGCGGCGCCGGAGTCGTACCGAGGCCGAACTGCTCGGTGTGGTCGGCCGGTTCGAAAGGGAGCGGGGTGAGGGAGTCGGTCCAGCCGGGGAGGGACTGGGCCCGGCGGTGGAGTGCGGCCATTTCCGGGATGCCGACGGGGGCGACGAGCGGGGCGGCGTACCCCCGCAGGGCGCGTTTGTCCTGGTAGGAGATCCGGTCGGGGACCCGGAGCGCGGCCCGGAGCAGCTCTTCGGTGCGCCGGGCGGCCATGAGCGGGCCGGCGCCGAGCCAGCTGTGACAGAGCGCGCCCTGCTCCAGCAGCCGGACGCCGCCGCGCTCAAGAGCGGTGATCCCGACTTTGACCAGCCCGGGGGCGAACCAGGCGAGGTAGACCCGGTACGTACGGGGATCGTCGGCGATCCCGTCGGCGGCGACGGAGTGCGCCCGGTCCAGCCGCGCGCACTCCTCGCAGCGGGCGTTCCCGCGCCGGGCGGAGACTTCGGCGGAGACGGGACAGGAATTCCCCCGGGCCCCCACACACCGCCGCACCCCTCCCCCCGCCACCCCGAACCCGACCCGCTTCCCCCACTCCATCTCACTGCGCACACCCCCCTCCCACACCAGCACAGCCCCGCCATCGCCCCACCGGAGCCCGGAACACTTCCATGTCTGCGCCATCACGAACGAGCGTAGACGCAAAAAGAGAGGCCCCGGATCTCTCCGGGGCCCCTGTTCTCTGTGCACTCGGCAGGATTCGAACCTGCAACCTTCTGATCCGTAGGATCGGGCAGCACCCCACGAGAAGGGCCGTTGGCCTCCCGTTCTGACCGCCCAGATTGGCGATCACGCGTGGTTGTGTGCCGTCGTTGCCGTCAGGGTTGCCGTCATTTTCGTACGGCGGTGTCCCACCGCACCCCCACGCCGGAAGATTTCGTCACACTGACATGAAAAGGATGGACTTCGCTCCCGCCCCGGCTTCAGTCTGAGATCCTGGAGTCCGATCGAGAGGGGCCGCAGGCATGGAGTGGAAGACCCACGGTGAACGGCAGATCTACACGAACAAGTGGGTGAACCTGTGCCTCGTCGACGTTCAGCAGCCTGACGGGCAGCGCTGGGAGTACCACGTCGTCCGACTGCGGCACCTGGCCGTGGCCGCCGTGGTCAACGACCGTCAAGAGGTTCTGATGATGTGGCGGCACCGCTTCATCACGGATTCGTGGGCCTGGGAGCTGCCCATGGGCCTGGTCGAGGAAGGCGAGACCCCGGAGCAGGCAGCGGCCCGTGAAGTCCTCGAAGAGACAGGTTGGCGGCCTGGCCCCATCAAGCCCCTGATCTACGCCGAACCGGCGAACGGGATCACTGACTCCCAGCACCACGTCTTCCGCGCAGACGGCGCCACCTACGTCGGTCCGCCCACCGAGAAGAACGAGTCCGACCGCATCGAGTGGATTCCCCTCAGTGAGGTGCGCGGGATGATCGACCGCCGCGAAGTCGTCAGCAGTGGGTCACTCGTCGGGCTCCTCTACCTGCTCATGGACGAATCGATCCGCTGACCGGCGGAAGCGCCATCCGTAGCCGTGCCTCGAAGGCGAGTGCTACGGGCTCTTGCCGGTGCGGGGTCAACTGGTCGTAGAACTCCCTGAGATGGCCCGTCACACGCTCCGACGATACGGCCGACGCGGATTCCAGGGCCTGTGTGGCCGTGTGGCACGCCTGGTCAAGCTTGCCCTGGTCGAGCTGCGTGCGCGCCAGCCAGAACGCGTGAAACGCGCGGCCCCGTTGGTTCGTCTCGACCTCCCGCCGCAAGGCATCCGCAATCAAGGGTTCGGCTGTCGCCGCTTCGCCCAGTTGGCCATGGGCGATGCCGGTGTCCACGATGAGCTTCGGTTCATCGAAGTACGCCACCCATGACGGGTCCACATCGCCAGTCCGAATCCGTTCGAAGTGGCGGTGCGCTTCGCCGATCGCCCGGTGGGTCGCATCCCGGTTGCCCGAGGTGGCGTGGGCGAAGGCTTCGCGCATCGAGAGCATGGACAGGACACGCGGCGTCGTACCGAGAGACGAGTGGGCCTGGTCCTGGGCGGCGGTCACGAGGGCCAGGGAGTCTGCGGGCTTGTCCTGGTAGGTGGCCTGCAAGCTCATGCAGGCAAGGACGTTGGCCATGAACTGGCGGTCGTCGATCTCCTTGGCCAGGTTCAGGGCCTCCGTGAAGTACGTGCGGGCCTGGCTGTACTGGCGGGCGTCGAAGTAGGTCCAGCCGGTGAGGCGTGCCAACTCGGCCGCGATGCCGTACAGGCCGTTCTGGATCGACGGAGGCCGGTTCTCCTTCAGGAGTCCGACGACATGGCGGAGTTGGCCGACGATCGCCGGCCGAAGTGCCTCGCCGCCGTGCTGGTCGTCGCGTCGCCAGTAGTCCTCGATGGAGGAGCGGAAGGCGTCAAGTGTGGCTGCGCTGAAGGTCGTTCGCGTTGCCAGGGACAGGATGCCGTCCACCTCGGGACTCGGCAATGACGCAGGCGCCGGCTGTTCGGACTCCAGCACTTGGGGCGCCTCGCGCTGGGCGACCACAAGCGCCTGGGGCGTCTCCCATCCCCGTCGTGCGAGGCCGAGCATGTGTCCGGGGATACGCAAGCCGTCCGCGATGCGCTCGATGACGTCCATGTGCAGCAACTGACGTCGCCCCGCGATGACTTCACCGACTCGGCTCGGAGTCAGCTCGCATCGCCTGGCGATCATCGACGGGTAGATACCCGCCCGGATCTTCACCAGCCGGAAGACCTGGGCGAAGTCCCTTACCCGACATGCCTCGATCATCTCGGGATCGGTGAGCAGCCTGGCGGGCAGTTCCTGCGGCCGGTCGGCGTCAGGCATCGGGCAGGCTCCCCCCTGCGAGGGCTACGCAACGTCGTTGATTCTCTACTTGCCGCGATGTTACCCAAGTTGGGTAATCAGCCTGACCTTTTGGCGAAGGCCCTTCGCTCGCGATGCTCCTGTGCATGGCGAGCAACCAGCAGATCAGACCGGGGATCGGCGAACTGGCGAAGGACCGTGCCAGCGGGCGCATCGGCGTCGTCATGGACAAGGTCGGCGGCCGAGTGCAGATACGGCCGCTCACCGGCGGCACGGAGTGGGACGCCCTGCCGGACAACGTGGTGACGCTGAGTGCGCGGGAGGAACTGAGCGCGCGCCTGGCCATCAGGAACGGCAACAGCCGGACCGGACTGTGACGCACGCCATCGGCTGGTACGCGCGAGCCCTGTTCGTCTTCCTGGTCAGCGGAATGTGCGGCCTGGTGATCGGAACGGCTCTCAGTGCCGGCCTGTAAGACCGGTCGCCCCGGACGGGTGCCAATTCCCTGGTTCCCCACCCCGTTCGGGGCGGCCTCCAAGCCCATCCCGCGCCACTCACAAGGGAGTTCTCCCATGACGGCAACAGCGAACGACCAGCGGACCGGCCGAGCCGTGGCCGGTGAGGAACTGTTCGAGAGCCTCGCCCACTTCGTGGTTGTCCACAACGGCCAGTCGCCCGAACGCGCCGCACGGATCGCGGACCAGGCGGTGGCCTTCGTGGTCACGGCGGCCACCGCCACCGTCCCCATGGTCCCGTCGGACGACGTGGACCTCGGCCTGCACGCGCTGATCCTGCACACCAAGGAGTACGCGGACCTCTGCGAGCAGTACGCGGGCCGCTTCCTGCACCACAACCCCAAGCCCGGCGGCGGAGCCCGCGACCCGGAGATGGTCACGGCCTCGGCGCACGCGATGAAGGCGGCAGGGTTCATGGTCTTCGACGACCTCTGGACCATCGACGGCACGAACCTCGCGAACTGCGACGCGGACTGCGGCCGACCGTACGGTCAGGCATAGGCACACGAAGCCAACGGGCGCGGTCGGCTTCGATTCGTGGTCGGCCGCGCCTACCTGGAAGCCCAGAAGGAGAAGTGACGTTGTCCGGCCCGACTTCCGAACTACCGATCGTGGTGCTCCACGCACTCATGCCCACCAACTGGCGCCTGGTCGCCAACCGTCGGGGCTCCACGGTCTGGGAGGTGCACAGTCCCCGGGGCCACTACGCCGTCAAACTCGGCCACCCTGTCGAGGCCACCCCCGACTGGCCCGCCCAGCCCTGGACCGCGCTCGCCCCCGCCCGCGAGGGAGCCGTGCTGTACCGCCTCGATGCTGAGGACTTCGCATATGGCGAGTGGGAGCAAGGGACGTGGAACTTCCAACCGTGGCGTGACGGGCCGGACCTGCACCAACTCTGGGAACCCTGCCGCCGACCGGACGCGACCACCGAACCCCACATCAGCGTCGCGCTGAGCTGCGTCGAGGCGCTGGCCGAACTCCACGCCAAGGGTTGGGCCCACGGCGACGTACAACCCGCCCACTTCATCATCGGCCCGGACCGCACCCACCTCATCGACCTCGCCCTGGCACACGGCGGCAACGTGCCCAAGGGATACGACTTCCCGTTCCGCGGCTGCCTCGTCCACTACGAAGCCCCGGAGATCTCCCGCAGCGTCCTCGCCACCGGCCAGGCCGAACCCACACCGGAAGCCGACGTCTACGCCCTCGGCGCATCCCTGTTGATCTCCGCCACCGGCTGGCGGGCCGTCGAATACCCCGACGACGCTCCACGCCCCGTGCAACGGGAAGCCGTCGCGAGCGGTAAGCGTCGGCCTGTGAAGGCACCCGGCAAGCTCGGCGACCTGATCGACGCCATGCTCAGCCACAACCCGAAAGACCGGCCCGCCCTCCACGAGGTGGCCGCAGCTCTGCGCTAGTCCCAAGCCCCGGCCAGCCCGGGGGCTTTGCCCACGCGAAGCCAACAACGAGAAACCGGACCACCCCTCAGCCTGCACAGCACTCCGGGTGGTCCGGTCGTGGAATCCCTCGTCAGGACCCCGGTATCGATGCTACCGGGGCGGTAGGCGTGCCCGAATTCAGGCTGCCGATCAGGAGGGACTACGTTGCAATCCATATGGCGAAGCTGGGCAGATCAGGTTCTCGTGGGTCGTTCTGACCTGAGCCACCGAAAGTCAGCCACGACGGCGGGTGCGCCGGACGAGCACCCGTCACGTGTGTTTCCGGCAACCCCGTACCGGCCTCAGCCACGCTTCCTCGATACGTCACGGCCGTTGACTGGCTCCCGCCTGGGCGTCGTCGACTCCGCTCGGGCTGCGGCCCTGCGGTCGACAATGCCCTTGAAGCGGTGGCCGGTTGGGGGCGCGGCCGGGCCCGGCGCGCGTCGGCCTGGTCCTGGTGCCCGGGGTGGCCGGGTCGCTTTCCGGTTCCGCTGTCCGCTTCGGCTGTGCTGCGCGCTGAGTGGCGGGGGCCGCTGGAGCGGTGGCGGAGACAGGGAGCGGCGGCGGCCCATGCCGCCAGCGCGCGCGGGCCGCCGCAGGCGGGCCGCCTTGATCCAGTAAAGAAACTCTGAACAGCTCCGCTGCCGCTGGGCCCTGGCCGACCGCACGACCATGCGCCGCCAGGTTTTCCCCTCCGACTGTCCACTTCGGCGTCTATTGATCGCACTTCGTACGTTTCGTTCCGGAGATCGACGGACTTTATCCACAGGCTGAGGGCCGCAAGATGCAGACTGCGGAGCCCGAAGGGACTTAACTACCCATTCCGCCATTTTCCTGTGATTTCAGAGGGAGCGTGATGGGTCTGGCGGCCGACTGCGGGTACGGGGTCGATTTCTGCTCGGCGACTGTCACACCGACCGGCTTTTCGGCACCTGTAGCAGATGAGAGGGGTCAGCCGGACTCCAGCCCGAACGGAAAGAGTGGCACGAGTCGCACAAATGGGAGTCACGCCGGTGCGGATTTCGACACCCTCTATGGGTGATCCACGCAGGGGCGGACCGCGCAACATAGCGCCGAAACGCCGGTTACCCAAACCGGCGATTCTCTGGACCCTTGATGACCTACCGGCGAACGAAAGGGCAAGTCACATGAGCAATCGAAAGCGCGGGTCCACCCGGCGGGACGAGAAAGAAGGTTCTTGCCCGCCTTGCGGGAGCGCGCGACCACTCGTCCTCCGTCCGCCCGGTCCGGCCTGTAGACCCGGGTCAAGAGCGGTGGCGGCGGCTTGCCCGGCGGTACGGGCGGGCCCCGATCTGGCAGATGGCCGTTGGGCAAGTCTCCGGACAGGCGCCCGGCGGTCGATCGAACACGACAGGCAGCAACGGCACAGCGGCAAGCGGGTGGACATGAACGAGCACGAAGCAGCACGGATCGCGGCGCGGCTCAAGGAGGTGGAAGAGAAGGTGAAACGACTGGAAGAGCTGGTGCGCCGGGCCGCCGAGAAGGGATCGGTTACTTCTTCGGCCCGGTAGCGCCGCCGAGTTGCTGAAAGACCTGCAACAGACTGTCGAGCCTGGCGTTTATCGCGTCCAGCCGTTCGGACAGTTCGATGTACTCAGGTGTGGGCATCCGCCCCCCGCTTGCCGCCTCGGGAGCGCCGGCCTTCGGGTCGGCCTCTGCCGGCAGGGGATCAGCGACGAGGTTGCCCCGCCCCGGCATCGTGTGGATCAGCCCTTCGTCCCGCAGCATGCGCAGTGCGGAACGTGCCGTCATGTTCGCGATTTCGTAGGTCGCTTCAAGGTCACGCGAGGAAGGCACCCGCTCACCGGGCTTGAGCCGCCCTGAGCGGATCTGCCGCCTCAGCTCCTCGGCGACCAAGCGGTAGGGCGGGGTGTCGGAATCCTTGGGCAGCGTCATGGTCCGAGGGTAGCGGGCCTAGCCCACCTCGCGCAGTAAGACCCTGTCGCACCCCTCCATATCCGGACAGAGCTAGCTCACCCTATGCGCGATGTGCGCTAAGCGCTTGACGCACTAAGTGGGCGTAGTGCACTGTTGATCTCGCCCCACCCCTCCGGTGGAGCACCTACGAAAGGACGTACCTCCCATGGCCCGTATCCGTGTTGGCCTGCTGCCCACCTCGTCGTTCATGGTCGGCACCCTGCCGGTGCCGAAGTACGCGGACGCCGAGAAGACCCAGTTCGCGACCGACCGGGAGACCGGCGCGAAGCTGATGACGATCACCCTCTTCCTCATGGAGGAGGACCGCGCCGAGGCCCTGAAGATCACCGTGCCGGAGACCGGCCTTCCCAACGGCCTGAAGCCCGGTGTGCCGGTGACGCCGAAGGAGCTGTTCGCCACCCCGTGGGCGCGGATCTTCAACGGCTCGCTGTCGGACGGCATCGCGTACCGCGCGGACCGTCTTGAACTGCTCGCCCCGGCGGCGTGAGCGCCACCTCTTCCCGGTCCGGTGTCGAAGGTGCGGTTTCCCCCGCCTCGCGCCGGGCCGGGCGCCCGGCCCACCACTCCGGTTCCGGCCGTCCCCCTCGCTCCCGGGAGAACGACTCATGAAGAACATGCTGGAAGGGGCCTTCGGCTACGGGTCCCTCGTGGTCGGCGTGGCGCTCGCCGCGCTGCTGCTCTGGTCGGTGTGGTGGCTGGTCCGCTACGTACGCGCCGACGCGATGACCCGTCGGTCGATCATGCAGGCGGCGCGCGTGCAGCGGGGCTGGAAGCGGCTCGCGCCGATGCTGAAGCTGTCGGCCACGGACAGGACGCCGACCGCCCTGGCGTCGCTGTCGAACGCGAACGGCAACCCCGTCAAGCCGCGCGTCCTGATCCCCGCGCTGAAGGTCACGCACGACGCGTACGGCGTGATCGCGCGGGCGGGCTGCCTGCCCGGCGTCGGCCTGGAGCAGTACCAGAAGGCGGCCCCACACCTGGCGGACGCCTGGCGGTGCACCCGTGTCGCCGTCACCCAGGACGAACCGGGATCGGTCGTGATCCGTGGTGTCCGGCTCGATCCGCTGAAGTTCCCCACCGAACACCGCCCCACGGGTGAGGTGCCGGAAGAGTCGGCTCGGTGGGACCTGGGCCTGGACGAGTACGCGCAGCCGGTGTCCGTGAACCTGACGCAGGTACCCGGCGTCACCGTGGCCGGCCTCCCCGGCTACGGGAAAACCTCGCTGCTCAACAGGCTGCTGTCCGACTGGGCACCCGCCCCGTGGGTCCAGTTCGCCTGCGCGGACGGCAAGGTGTCCGCCGCGTACGAGGGTGACTACGCCGACTGGGCAAGGCGCATGTTCGCCTTCGTCGGCGATGACCTGGAGGAAGCCAACAGGCTGTTCAAACGGCTGGTGGACCTGCGCCGCGCGCGCTCGGCCCTGGTGCGCGAGGTGCTGGGGGTGAAGTCCATGTGGGACGTGGGCCCGTCCGAGAAGTGGCCGCTGGTCATGCTGATCATCGATGAGGCGCACACCTACTTCCGCGACCACAAGGGCAACGACCCCCGGACGAAGAAGCTCGCCGCCCTGGCCGCCGAGAACGCCCGGCTGGTGGAGGACCTGGTGAAGAAGGGCCGCTCGGTCGGCGTCCTCGTCATCCTCGCCACGCAGAAGTCCACCGGCGACGCGATCCCGACATTCATCCGGGACGTCTGCCCTGTCGGCCTGAGCTTCGCGCAGAAGACCGCCGAAGCCGCCGTCGCCGCGCTCGGCGAGGAGATCCGGGAGTGGCCGGACGCCAACCCGATCAACCTCCAGGACCCGACCTATGTCGGCGTCGCCTCGATGAACCACCAGTCACAGCCCGGCTTCACCCGCATCCGCACCCCCTACGTGCCGGACGAACGGGCGGCCGAGATCGCGTACGCCACCCACCACCTCACCGCCGACCCGGCCGATCTGCTCCCCGGCGCTGTCGACCTCACCAAGCTCGGCCCCGACTACGTCACCCCGCCATGGACCGCGTGAGCCCATAAGCCCCCCACGGCTTCTCCCGGAAGGAGGTGAAACCCCAATGTCCGAGGACCGGATCACCCAACGCACCGTGACCGTGGTCATGGGCATCATTGCCGGCCTGGCGTTCGTCTTCTCCTTCGGCAACGTCTGGACCCTGGCCCTGCGCCTCGGCGTCCCCGCCCCGATCGCACCACTCATCGCTCCGATGGTGGACCTGTCCGTGGTCGGCCTCCTGGTCGCCCTGCGCTACCTCTCCCTGCGCGGCGTCCCGCCCGAGCAGATGAAGGCGGCAACCCGCCTGATGCACGTCTCCGGCCTGCTGACCCTGGCCCTCAACATCGCCGAACCCATCATCGCCGGACGCTACGGCCGCGCCGCCGTCGACGCCGTAGCACCCCTGCTGCTCCTGGGCTGGGGAGCCGTCGGCCCGCAGCTCCTGCGGTCCTTCCACACGGTCGCTTCGGCCCCGGCCGACGAAGAAGCCGAAGAAGCCGAAGCAACCAGCGCCCCGGGACCCACACCCGCACCGGCACCTGCCCTGGCTCCGGCACCCCCTCAGCCCCTCCCGGCCACCTCCGCCGCCCCGGCGTCCAAGGTGCCTGAGCCCCTGCTGACCGAAGCACGCTCCATCGCCGCGTCCCACCAGACAGAGCACGGAGAAACGATTACTCCGGCCCAGCTGAAGACGCGCCTGGGCATCGGCCTCCCCATGGCCACGGCCCTCCACGCCGCCCTGTAGGACCGCGCACCCTCCGCCGGCTTCCCGGCACACCTCCCCCGCCCGCCTCTCCGGGCCCACTCCGTCATGCCTGCGGGCAGTCCGGACACGCCGATCCGCGCCGCCCGCAGGCCCTTCACGCCAGAAAGGAGACCGCCGCTCATGCGCCGACACCTCGACCTGCGCCACATGACCAGCCCCGGCCTCCGGGATCTGGTCGAACTGGCCAACACCCACGACTTCGACCGCGTCACCGAACAAGTCCGCGACCTCCACGGCTGCACCCACCCCGTCAACCTCCACGGCTGGACCGTCACCACCGACCCCACCACCAGCCAAATCGTCCGCTCCTACCACTCCGAGGACGAACCCACCGGACGCCTCCTCACCACCTGCGGCAACCGCCGCTCCTCCCGCTGTCCCGCCTGCTCCCGCGTCTACGCCGCCGACACCTACCACCTCATCAAGGCCGGGCTCTCCGGCGGCAAGAACGTCGCGGAAACCGTCCGCAACCACCCCCGCGCCTTCGTCACCCTCACCGCCCCCTCCTTCGGCCCCGTCCACCACCGCAAGACCAACAACGAGGGCAAACCCCTTCCCTGCACCTGCGGCACCCAACACGCCGAGGAAGCACCAGAGTTGGGCACCCCGCTCAACCCGACCGCCTATGACTACACCGGCGCCGTCCTCTGGAACGCCCACGCCGGACAGCTCTGGGCCCGCTTCACCACGTACCTGCGCCGCGCCCTCGCCGAACAACTCGGCATGACACAGAAGGCGTTGAACTCCGCCCTCCGCGTCTCCTTCGCGAAGGTCGCCGAGTACCAGAAACGCGGCCTGGTCCACTTCCACGCCGTGATCCGCTTCGACGGACCCGAAGGCCACACCACCCCACCCCCGCCCTGGGCCACCTTCGACGCCCTGAACGCCGCCGTGCGCCTGGCCGTCCAGCGCGCCCGGCTCACCATCACCTCCGACGCCACCGGCGAACGCGTCATCGCCTGGGGCGACCGCTACAAGGTCGACCCCATCACCGCCCTGGACGACGGCGAACTCACCGACGCCAAGGTCGCCGGGTACGTCGCCAAGTACGCCACCAAGAACGCCGAAGGCGCGGGCACCGTGGACCGCACCCTGATGTGCCGTCCCTGCGTCGGACGCGGCTACGTCCGTGGCCCTGACGGCTTCCACGACGTGTGTACCGACTGCGACGGCACCGGACAGGCCGAACCCCTCACAGCCCTGCCGGTACAACAGCACGTCCGCCAGATGATCCGCACCGCCTGGGCCCTCGGCCACCTCCCCGAGTTCGCCCACCTCAAGCTCTGGAAGTGGGCCCACATGCTCGGCTTCCGCGGCCACTTCTCGACCAAGTCCCGCGCCTACTCCACCACCCTCGGCACCCTCCGCGACGTACGCCGCACCTGGCGCCTCGCCCAGGCCGAAGCCGCCCGCACCCGCGCCGGCCACCCCACCCCCGACGAGAACACCACCCTCGTCACCACCTCCTCCTGGACCTACCTCAGCAGCGGCTACCGCCCCGGCGAAGAACTCCTCGCGGCCCAGGTCCGCCACGACATCACCCACACCCAACGCGCCAAGCGGGAAGGGCAGGTGCCCTCATGACGGCGTCCGTGCTCACCGTGGACCAGGTCGCCGAACGACTCGGCATCAGCCGCTGGAAGGTCCACGACCTGATCCGTTCCCGCGAACTCGCCTCCTTCAAGATCGGCCGCTGCCGCCGTATCAGCGAATCCGCCGTGCTCGGCTACATATCGCTCCAGACCGAACAGGAAGCCGCCTGATGGCCACGCCGAAGAAGAACGCCAACAACGAGGGCACCATCTACCAGCGCAAGGACGGCCGTTGGGAAGGCAGCGCGTACGTCCTGACGACAGAAGGCACGTACAAGCGGCGCAGCGTCTACGGCAAGACCTGGGACGAGGCTCACGAGAAGCTGACCAAGCTCAAGGCCGACTCCATCAGCGGTCTGCCGGTCGCCACCAGCAAGATGACCATCGCCGAGTACCTGAAGTACTGGCTGGCGAACATCGCGAAGAACAAGGTCCGCAAGACCACGTACGTCAACTACGAGTCGTTGGTACGCAACTACGTCACGCCGGAGTTCGGCAAGAAGAAGCTGGTCCGACTCACCGCCCGAGACATCCGCGCCTTCCTCGCGAAGACGGCGGTCACCTGCCAGTGCTGCGCGCAGGGCAAGGACAAGAAGCGGCCGGAGCACAAGCGGCGCTGCTGCGCCTTCCGCAAGTGCTGCAAGAAGCTCCCGTCCGACCGGACCGTGCGCTTCCTGCTGGTGATCCTGCGGGCCGCTCTCCAGCACGCCGTACGCGAAGACGAGTTGCCCCGCAACGTGGCCCGGAATGTGGAGCTGAGCATGGGAACCAAGCGCGAGATCGAGCCGCTCACCGCCAAGGAGGGGCGTCAGCTCCTGACAGCGGCCAGGGACAACAGGCTGTGGGCCGCGTACGAACTGGCGGTCCGCATCGGCCTGCGGCGCGGTGAGCTGCTGGGGCTGCGCTGGTCGGACGTGGACCTTCACGAAGGGGTGCTCACCGTTCGGCAGGCCCTACAGCGCGTCGGCGGTGAGCTGCTGATCGTCGCACCCAAGACTCAGCGCTCAGCCCGTCGCGTGGCCCTGCCGTCCGAGTGTGTGACGGCGCTCCGGGCTCAGCGCGCCCAGCAGATCGCCGACAAGAAGGGCGCGGGGGACAACTGGAAGGGCACGGGTCAGGGACTCGTCTTCACCACCAGGAACGGGACCCCCATCGAGCCGCGCAACCTGAACCGCTCCTTCGAGGTGCTGTGCACTCGCGCCGGCGTCCGCAAGGTCCGCTTCCATGACCTCCGCCACACCTGCGCCTCACTCCTCCACGAACAGGGCGCCGACGCCCGCATGATCATGGAAGTCCTCGGCCACAGCTCGATCCGCGTGACCATGGACATCTACACCTTCGTCCGGCTCGACTCCCAGCGCTCCGCCTTCGACCGCGTCGGCGACGCGCTGAGGGGCGACGGCAACGGTCCGGACGATGACGGCGGCGCGGCCGGTGTCCTCGTAGCCGTCTGATCGGCCCCGGAAATCGGTTGCCGTCAAACACTGCCGTCACGGCATAAAGCAGAAGCCCCATGGATCTCTCCACGGGGCTTCTGACCTGCTGTGCACTCGGCAGGATTCGAACCTGCAACCTTCTGATCCGTAGTCAGATGCTCTATCCGTTAAGCTACGAGTGCTTGTTTTGTTGTTTCTCTTGTCTTCCCGCTCCTGGCCTTTCGGCCGCTCGCGGCGACAGGAAGAACATTACATGACCGGCGGCGGCATGTGAAATCCGTATCCGGAACCACCCCTGACCTGCGAAAACGACGAAGCCCCGGTCCAGAGGGACCGGGGCTTCGGATCTTGCGGAGGCGGAGGGATTTGAACCCTCGATGGGCTTTAAGGCCCAAACCGCATTAGCAGTGCGGCGCCATAGACCGGACTAGGCGACGCCTCCACACAGCCGCTCGCGTGTGTGCGAGTGGTGCGTGCAGATGATGACACAGGTAAGTACCGCGCCACCAATCGACGTCCACCGTACTAGGGAGGCGCCGGGCGGGCAAAGGGCTTAAGACCGCCGTACACCCTTCGTCCACCCCTCTTCGCACGGGCTTGCGGTTCCCGTCATCTCTCGTGCGAGGTGCCTCTCATCCGGCACCGGCACGCGGATGCCAGCCCTTAGACTCCCTCGCGTGACACCCCGCGGGCCGGTTGGCAAGATGGCCCGAGCGGTCGGCAAGGTGCGGTAACCAGCAGGGAGGAAGCGTCTCGTGAGCAGCAGGCCATCCCGAGGCGCTGCTCGCCTCGCGGCGATACTGGACGCCCTGCCCGACGCGTTGGTGCTGGTCAACGCCAACGGGACGGTCGTCAACGCCAACACCATCGCGCTGGAGGCGTTCGAGACGCCGGGCACCGCGCTCGTCGGACGCGGACTGCTGGACCTGCTCCCGGAGTTCGACTCCAAGCTCATCCCGGGCTCGATGCGCCGCCCCGACCACATCGACCCGCGCGGACGCACCAAGCCGGCCCGCATGACCGCCCGCAGGACCGACGGCTTCGAGTTCCCCGTCGAGGTCTCCAGCGCCACCCTGGAGAACGGCCAGCAGGCGTACGACGGCTACGGCTACACCCCGGACGAGCTGCTGATGCTCGTCGTACGCGACCTCTCCGGAACCGTCGACACCGAGGCCGAACTGGCCCGTTCGCAGCGGCAGACGGAGATGATCCTGCGGGCCGTCGCCGAGGGGGTCGTGGGCACGGACACCGACGGGCGGATCGTCCTCGTCAACCCCGCCGCCGCGCAGATACTCGGGTACCGGGCCAGCGACCTGGGCGGCAAGGAGCTGCACACGCTCATGCTGCACTCGCGCGCGGACGGCTCGCCGTTCCCGTACGACGAGTCGCCGCTCGCCGACACGCTGCGCTCGGGGCGCAAGCACCGCGTACGCGGGCAGGTGCTGTGGTCCAAGACCGGGGACAAGGTCTCGGTCGACCTGACGACCGCGCCGGTGCGCGACGGCGACCAGCTCGTCGGCGCCGTCCTGACCTTCACCGACCGCCGCCCCTACGACACCCTCGCCGACGAGAAGTCCGCCCTGGAGAAGGCCCACGCCGAGGAGCTGGAGAAGCTCTCCGAGGAGCACGCCTCCGACCTCACCGCGCTGCGCCAGAGCCACGTCACCGAGGTCGAGGAACTGACCGAGGCCCACGCGGAGGAACTGGCCGCGGGCGACGAGCGGTACGCGTCCCTCGGCGAACGCGAGAAGGACCGGTACGAGGCCCTCGCCGGCCGCTACGAGCAGCTGCTGACCCTCCTCGGCACGTCCCTGCGCGGCCCCCTCGACGAACTGCGCCGCGAGCTGTCGACGCTCGCCGCCGACGACGCCGGCCAGCTGTGGCCCGAGGCCAACCAGGTCCTGCACCACCTCTCCGCCGGGTACTCCCGCATCACCACCCTCATCGACAACGTCCTCGGCTACCAGCGGCTCGACACCGGCGCGCTCACCGTCTCGCGCACCAAGGTCATGCTCGACGCGGTCGTCGCGGCCGGGGTCGACGGCGCCGTCGAACTCATCGGCCCCGGCCGCGTCCAGTTCGCCGTGCACGCCCCGCCCATCGAGGCCGAGGTCGACACCCGCCTCCTCGCCACCGCCCTCGCCCACCTCGTCGCCGACGTAGCGGGCGTCGACGCCACGGGCAACGCGCCCGTCCAGGCGGCCGGCGGCTACCTCGACAACACCGTGGTCGTCGCCGCCGCCCAGCGCGGCGAGGTCGTCCGCATCGAGGTGCGGGGGCCGTACGCGGGCGGGGATCTCGTCCACCAGCCGATCGTCCGGGGGATCGTGCGGGCGCACGGGGGGGTGCTCCAGACCCATGAGGTGCCGGGGATGAGCGGCAACGCGTATGTCCTTGAGGTACCGATCGGGGGTGGGGCGGGGGCGGTTGCGGCGCAGGGCGGGGCGGCTGTCGCTTCGGCGCAGGGTGGTGGGGGCGGGGCGGAGCTTGTTCTGGCGCAGGCCGGGGAGGGTTCCGCCGGGGTGGCGGGCGAGGGTTCCGGGGAGCCTCGGCGGCGGGCTCGGCGCAGTTCTGTCGACGCGTTCCTCGACGGGGACGGTGAAGAGGCGCCGGCTGCCGCGCCCACGGGACGGCGGCGGCGGGCGCTCGGTCCGGCGGCGGAGGACGACGCTGCCGCCGTGCACGAGGGGTCCGGGCGGCGGCGGGGGCGGTCCGCCGAGGTGTCCGAGGGGGCGGTGGTGACGGCCGCGGAGCATGCGGCGGGGACGGCGGCGGCGGGGACGGGGTTGGTGCCGGCGCAGGCGGTGCCGCCGCAGGGGGTTGCGCCTCAAGGGGTTCCGCCTCAGGGGGTTCCGCCTCAGCAGGGGGTGCCGGCGTTGGGGGCGGGGAGTGCTTCTGTGCCGGGCTCGGGGGTTGCTGTGCCGGGTGCGGGAGTTGCCGTGGCAGGTGCGGGAGTTGCCTTGCCGGGTGCGGGAGTTGCGGTTCCTGAGGCTCGTAATGCGTTGCCGCCTGCGCTGCCTTCGGCGGGTGTTGTGGACGAGGGGGGCGAGGACGGCGAGGGGCAGCCGACCGGGCGTCGGCGGCGGGCGTTGGCTGCCGCGAATGAGCGGGCTGCGGCGCAGGAGGCTGGGCCTCGGGCTGTGTTCGCGTTGCCGCCGGCTGAGGCGGATCGGGAGGGTGGGGCGTCTGGGGCGGAGGGGGGCGTTATGGCGCCGGCTGGCGCGCCGGGGGTGGCGGTGCCGGCTCAGGGGGGTGTTCCTGGTGGGGTGCCTGTTGGAGTGACCGGGCTGGTTCAAGGGGGCGTTCCCGGTGGTGTGGCGGTGCCGGCTCAGGGGGCTGTTCCTGGAGGGGTGCCTGTTGGGGTGCCTGTGCCGGCTCAGGGGGGTGTTCCTGGGGGCGTGCCCGCTGGGGTGACCGGGCCGGCTCAGGGGGGCGTTTCCGGGGGAGTGCCTGGTGGAGTGGCCGGGGCCGCTCAAGGGGGTGTGCCTGGAGGGGTGCCCGTGGGGATGCCCGTGCCCGTTCAGGGAGGGGTTCCTGGAGGGGGGCCCGCTGGGGTGGCCTCGCCTGTTCAAGGGGGCGTTCCTGGCAGTGTTCCCCTTGGGGTGCCTGCGCCTGCTCAAGGGCTGGTGCCTGCGCAGGGGGTGCCCGTGCCGGTGCAGGGGGCTCCTGGTTCGGCGGTGCCCGCTGGAGGGATCGGGCCGGCTCAAGGGGGCGTTCCCGGGCAGGGTGGGTCCGGTTCGGCGGTGCCTGGGCAGGCGGTGCCTGGGCAGGCAACTCCCGTATCGGCCGGGTCCGTTCCTGCTGCTCCCGGTTCTTCCAGTCCCGTTTCTTCCGGTCCCGGTTCCTCCCGTCCCGGTTCCTCCGCTGCCGTTCCTTCCGTTGCCGGCCAAGCCGTCGTGGCCCCGCAGGGTGTCGTCCCTCCGCAGGGTGCCGTTCCTCATGTCGCCGGGGAGGACGCCGTCGAGCATGCGCGGCATGGATCCGTCGCCGGTGATGCCGAGGATCACACTCCGCCGCAGCCCCATCCGGCCAGCGGGCCGACCGGGCGGCGGCGCAGGGCGGTCGCGGGGGGCGGCGAAGGGGCCGTGCCGTTGCCGCAGCAGGGGCAGGGGCAGCAGGTACAGGGGCAGCAGACGCAGGGGCAGGGGATCGCCGTCCCGCTGCCGGAGGCGCAGCCCACCACCGCCACGCCCACCGGGCATATCCCGTTGCCTTCACAGCCGTTGCCGGCGGAGGCGGTGCCTTTGCCTTCGGGGCCGACTGGTGCCGGTGCTCAGGCTGTTGCCGGGGGTCAGCCGGTGGGTGGGGTTCAGGCTGTCGGCGGGGTCCAGGCTGCTGCTGGTGGTCAGCCTGTCGGCGGGGCTCAGTCCGTTGCCGGGGTTCAGCCTGTCGGCGGTGCTCAGTCTGTCGGCGGGGCTCAAGCTGCGCCCGGTGTTCCATCGGTACCCGGTGCTCAAGTCCCGCCCGCCGCTCAAGCCGTACCCGGTGCTCAACCCGCCCCCGCCGCCCAGCCGTTGCCCGCCGAGAGTGCTGACCCTCACTCCACTCAGGGGCGTGCGATCAGTGTGCGGACTCTGGGGCAGGGGGTGCCGTTCACTCGGCAGGCCGCGCAAGTTCAGCAGCCTCAGCCGGCCGCCGGGTCAACTCCCGCCTCCGGTACGGCCGGTGGCCGGCGTCGTAAGCTCGGGACGCCGCCCGATCCGGCGGCGCGTCCGCATCCGGCGGCCGAACAGCCCGTCGTACCGGCGCAGTTGCCGCACCCCTCGCTGGCGGGGCAGACCCGGCTCGTGCCGGCGGGGACCGAGGGGGCCGGGCGGTCGTACGCCATAGGGGCGCCGGACGAGAAGGCACCCGAAGGGCCCGAGCCGCTGGACGGGCCCGGCGGCGCCGTCGAGATCGCCGACATGCCGCGGCCGCAGCCGATGGACGACGAGCTGCCGCCCGAGCCGCTCGACAATCCGCGCCGGCTGCTGGTCTGGCCCGCGCCGGACGTCTCCACCCAGCAGGCGCTCAGCGATCGCGGGTACCGGCCGGTGATCGTCAACTCGCGTGAGGAGGTGGACGCGCAGATCGCCGCGTTCCCCGCCGCGCTGTTCGTCGATCCGCTCACCGGGCCGATCACGCGGACGGCGCTCCAGTCGCTGCGTACGGCCGCTGTCGCCGCGGAGGTGCCCGTGCTGGTGACCGCCGGGCTCGGGCAGGCGACCCGGGAGGCGGCGTACGGGGCCGATCCCGCCGTGCTGCTGAAGGCGCTCGCGCCTCGGGACAGTGAGCAGCATCCGCCTCGGGTGCTGCTGATCGAGGAGCACGCCGAGATCGCGCTGGCGCTCACGTCGACTCTTGAGCGGCGGGGGATGCAGGTCGCCCGGGCCGCGAGTGATGCTGACGCCGTCATGCTGGCGGGGCAGTTCCGGCCCAACCTCGTCGTCATGGATCTCATGCAGGTCGATCGGCGGCAGGCCGGGATTCTGGACTGGCTGCGGGCGAACGGGCAGCTCAATCGGACGCCGTTGGTCGTGTACACCGCCGCCGTGGAACAGCCTGACCTGCCTCGGCTGGCTTCTGGGGAGACTGTGCTGTTTCTCGCCGAGAGGTCTACCAGTGGTGAGGTGCAGGGGCGGATCGTGGATTTGTTGGCTCGGATCGGGACTAACTGATTGGTGGGGGGTGGGTGTTGGGGGTGGGGGGGGGTGTTGTCGGGTGGGGTGCGTGGTCGGGCAGGTGGGGGTGCGTGGTCGGTGGGGGTGCGTGGTCGGGTGCGGGTGCGTGGTCGGGTGCGGGTGCGTTGTGGCTGGTCGCGCAGTTCCCCGCGCCCCTGAGTAGGCGGCTGCGCCGCCTGTCCCTCGGCGGCGCCCATCGATCCGGCCTCCGCCTCTGACGCCTATTCGGCGCCGACCATCGATCCGGCCTCCGCCTCTGACGCCTATTCGGCGCCGACCATCGATCCGGCCTCCGCCGCGCCGCTGCTTCATCCGGCTGCCGCAGTTCCCCGCAGGCGCCTAGACAGGTGGCTGCGCCAGCCATCCCCCGCGCGCCAAGCGCCACCTCCCCCAAAGCTCTCCCGCGCGCCAGCGCCCCACCCCAAGCACCGCCCCTGAATTGGCGGCTTCGCCGTCCGTCCCTCGGCCGCGCCCATCAATCCAGCCTCCGCCGCGTCCCCGCTCCATCCGCCGACCCGAAGCTCCCCACGCGCCTGCATAGTTGCTGCGCCGCCTGTCTCCCTGCGCCGCCCTCCATGTCAGCCCGTGGCCCTGAAAGGCGGCTGCGCCGCCCACCGATCCGGCCCCCTCAGTCGAAAAGGCAGCAGCGCCGACCATCCCCCCGCGCCAGCGCCCCGCCCCAAGCGTCGTCCGTGAATCAGCGGCTCCGCCACCTGTCCCTCGGCCGCACCCATCGATCCGGCCTCCGCCGCATCCCGGCTCCATCCGCCTGCCCGAAGCTCCCCGCGTGCCTAGACCGGTGGCTTCGCCGCCCATCCCCCGGCGCCGCCCTCGGTATCAGCCCGTGCCCGTGACGCCCATCCCTCGACGCCGCACGTCGATCCGGCCCCGCGCCCGAAGAAGGCGCCAGCGCCAGCCATTTCCCGCGCGCCAAGCACCACCTCCCCCGAAGCTCTCCCGCGCGCCAGCGCGCCACCCCAAGCACCGCCCCTGAATAAGCGGCTCCGCCGTCCGTCCCTCAGTGGCGTCCATCGATCCGGCTTCGGCCGCGCCCCTGCTCCATCCGCCGACCCGAAGCTCCCCGCGCGCCTAGACCGGTGGCTTCGCCGCCCATTCCTCAGCGCCGCCCTCGGTATCAGCCCACGCCCCTGACGCCCCTCCCTCGGCGCCGCCCGCCGATCCAGCCCCCTTACTTCGCCACCAACCTCCTCGCCGCCTCCCTCACCGACTCCCTCAGCCTCTCCCTGTCCGGCCCCTCTCCCCCCAGCATTACTCTGCTCATCTGCGGCACCACCGTCGCCCAGTTCGCCAGGGCGATCAGGAGGAAGAGGAGGTCCGCCGGGGGGATCGTGTTCTGGATCACGCCTCTCTCCTGGCCGTCCCTGATCGCGGCGATCTTGTGGACGTAGTGTTCGCGCCGCGCCTCCTCGTCGGGCAGGGGGGCGTTGCCGTACTCGATGGCCTCCCAGTACAGGAGGCGCAGGAGGTCGGGGTGGGCGGCGTGGTAGTCCATGAGGCGGTCGATCCAGCCGTCTATGTCGTCGGGGTCCACCGGGACCGCCGCCGCCAGATCGACCATTCTGCGGCCCAGGACCTTCGTGAACAGCTCGGCCTTGTTGCCGTAGTAGGCGTAGATGAGCTGCTTGTTGGCCTTGGCCTCGGCGGCGATGCGGTCGATGCGGGCGCCGGCGATGCCCTGGCGGGCGAACTCGGTGACGGCCGCTTCGAAGATGCGTGCCTTGGTGGCCTCGGGGTCTCTGACTGCCATGGGGTCAGGGTAGTGGGGGGACGACGTAACCAACTGGTTGGTTGACAGGGAATTCGGGGGCGGCTCAGACTGTTGAGCCGTCCGTCCGCCAACCAAACGGTTGGTTACCGCCTGTCTCGCCTGTCCCGTATAGCTCGCTTACCCCGTCTGCCTCGCCTGTCTCACCCGTCCCGCCGATCCCGCTTGCCCTGCCCGTCTCGGCTCACCCGTCTCACCGTCCCGCCGATCCCGTCCGCCCTGTCTGCCCTGCCCCTCTCGGCTCGCCCCGCTCATCCCGCTGGCCCTGCCGCCTGCCCTGCCTGTCTCAGCTCGCCCCGCTCACCCCGCCGACCCCGACGCCCGTCCCGCTCATACCGTCCACCCCACCTGCCCGCCCCGCTCCCCCTCCCCTCCCGCCCAGCACAGGAGCCCCTCCCGATGCGGTCGCCGTCCTCCACCTCCGTACGGACCACTGCCCCCTCCACCGAAGCCGGCACCGACCCCCGTACCCGCGCCCTCCTCCTCCCCCTGATAGCCGTCTGCACCGCCGTCACCGCCGCCAACATCTACCTCGCCGCCCCACTGCTCCCCCTCATCGCCGCCGACTTCCACGCCACCCCCGCCTCGGTCGCCTGGATCGCCTCGATCGCACAGTTCGGGTACGCGACGGGGCTGCTGCTCTTCGCTCCGCTCGGCGACCGGGTCAACCCACGGAAGATCGTCGCGATCCTCTCGGTGGCCGCCGCGCTGGCGCTGCTGGGCGGGGCGGCGGCACGGGGTACGGCGACGCTGGCCGGCGCCGTGTTCGCGGCGAGCGCGGCGACGGTCGTACCGCAGCTGCTGGTCCCCCTGGTCGCCTCCCGCGCCCCGGCGGACCGGCGGGCACGGCATGTAGCGGCGGTGATCGCGGGCCTGTTCACGGGGATCGTGGCGGCACGGGTGCTGGGCGGACTGGCGGGGCAGGCGTTCGGCTGGCGGTGGGTGTTCGCGGGGGCGGCGGGGTTGACCGTCGCACTGGGGCTGCTGACGGCTGCGGCGTTGCCGGGCGGGGGGAGGGCGGCACGGACCGATGCCGACGGGGCGACTGCTGGGGGGCGCGTGGGCGGGGTCGGCGCGGTCGGGTCGGCGGCCGGAGGGCGGACGGCCGGAAGGCGCACAGCCGGAGCCAGCACCGCCGCGTCAACTGCCGGAGGACGCATGGCCGGAGCCGACGCCGCCACGTCGACTACAGGAGGGCGCACGGCCGGAGCCGACGCCGCTACGTCAACTGCCGGAGGGCCCATGGGCGGGACCGGCGCCGCCGTGCTGCCCGCCGGAGTCCGGACGACCCGGACCGGTACCGCCCGAGCGACTGCCGGGGACCGAGTGGCCGGGATCGATACCGCCGCGCTGCCCGCCGGGGAGCGCACAGCCCGGACCGACACCGCCGGGGCGACTACCGAGGGGCATGCGGCCAGGGCCAACTCCGCCGCGCTGCCCGCCGGGGTCCAGACGGCCCAGACCGACACCAGCGCACCGCCCGCCGGAGAGCGTGCGGCCCGGACCGACGCCACCACACCACCCCTCAGGGACCGGGCAGCCCGGACCGACGCCGACGAGACGACTGCCGGAGGGCCCATGGGCGGAACCGGCGCCGCCATGCTGCCCGCCGGAATCCGGACGGCCCAGACCGACACCAGCGCACCGCTCACCGGGGACCAGGCGACCGGGATCGACACCCCCACGCCCGCCCGACAGCGCACCGCCGAGACCACCCCCGCCGCCCCACCCACCGAAACCCACCCCACCCCCACCGGCACCCTCTTCTCCGGGCTCCGTGAGATGCCCGGGCTCGTCCGGCGGTCGCCACAGCTCTGGCGGGCCTGTGTGCGGCAGGCTGGGATGTATGGGGCCTGGTCGGCGCTGTGGACGTCGCTCGCGTTGTTGCTGACCGGGGCGCCGTATCGCATGTCCACAGCCACCGCCGGGCTGTTCGGACTCTTCGGACTGGCCGCGAGTGTCGTCGCGCCGCTGGCCGGGGGGCTCGTCGACCGGTTCGGGGCCGCACGGGTCGTACGCGGGGCCTTTCTGCTCGCCGGGCTCTCCGTGCCGCTCTTCTGGCTGGGCGGGCATGTGCTGGTGGCGCTGTTCGTCGCCGCGATCGTCGTGCACGCGGCGCTGGTCACGGCCCATGTCGCCAACCAGACCCTCGCCCTGACGACCACCTCCTCCCCGGCCACCGCCAACAGCGCGTACGTCATCTCCGGGTTCACCGGCGGGGCCACCGCCTCCGCCCTGGCCGGGGTCGCGTTCGGGCACTTCGGGTGGGGCGGGGTCGTCGCCGTGGCGGGGGTCTGGCTGCTGCTCGGGTGGGGGCTCACTTCCGTACGACGATGAGGGCGCCCGCCGGGGATAAGACCCCCTCCTGAAGCTGCGCGCCCGCTGAAGCTGAGAGCGCCCGACGGAAATGCGGCCACCCTCCGAGCTGAGCGCCTGCCGAAAATGCGGGCACCCTCTGAGCTGAGCGCCTACCGGAAATGCGGGCACCCTCTGAGCTGAGCGCCCGCCGAAGATGGGGCGCCCACCAAGCTGAGCGCCCGCCGGAAAGAGGGCACCCTCCAAGCTGAGCCCACGCCGGAAATGCGGCCACCCTCCAAGCTGAGCGCACCCCCTGGAGCTCAGGCGCCCTCCTAGAGCTGGGGGCGCTCTGGAGCCGAGGGCCCTCAGTGGCCCCTCTGAAGCCAAGGGCGCCCCCAAGTGCCCCACTTGAACCGAAGGCGCCCCCCAAATGCCCCTCTGGAGCTACTGGGCGCCCTCCTGCACCCGCTGAAGCTGCGGAGCGCCCTCCTTCCCCTGTTTCACGTGAAACATCGCCCCCCGCACCCGCTGAAAATCACGGCGCCCTCCTGGAGTTGAGAGCGCCCCAAGTGCCCCCCTACAGCCGCCCCCTCAAAGCCGCGTAACCCCCAACTCCCCCTCCGCATACCGCCTACGCAACACCTTCTTGTCGAACTTCCCCACACTCGTCTTCGGGACGGAGTCAATAAGCACCCACCGCTCAGGCAACTGCCACTTCGCGATGCCCCCCTCATCCGCCAGGAAAGCGCGCAAAGCAGAGAAGTCCACCTCCGCCCCCTCCTTCAACACCACCGTCGCCAACGGACGTTCGCCCCACTTCTCGTCGGGTACGGCGACCACCGCCGCCTCGGCAACCGCCGGATGCGCCATGAGGGCGTTCTCCAGGTCGACGGAAGAGATCCATTCACCGCCGGACTTGATGACGTCCTTGGCGCGGTCGGTGAGGGTGAGGAAGCCGTCGGAGCTGATCGTGCCGACATCGCCGGTCTTGAGCCAGCCGTCGGGGCTGAACTTGTCCTCGGGGCGCAGAAGTTCGGCGTCGGCGCCGTTGTAGTAGGCGCCCGCGATCCAGGGCCCGCGCACCTCCAGCTCGCCCGCCGACTCCCCGTCCCAGGGAAGACGTTCGCCGCCGGGACCGGTGAGGCGCGCCTCGACGCCGGCCGGGAAGCGGCCCTGGGTGAGGCGGTAGGTGAACTCCTCGTCGGTGCCGACCGCGTGGGCCGGGGGCCGGGCGACCGTACCCAGCGGGGACGTCTCCGTCATCCCCCAGGCGTGCCGCACCCGCATGCCGAGGCCGTCGAACGCGGCCATCAGGGAAGGCGGGCAGGCGGCGCCGCCGATGGTGACCTGGGTGAGGCTGCCGACGTCCCGGGGGCGCGTGGTCAGTTCCGCCAGCAGGCCCTGCCAGATCGTGGGGACGGCCGCCGCGTGCGTCGGCCGCTCGGACTCGATCATCTCGGCGAGCGGCGCGGGCTGGAGGAAGCGGTCGGGCATCAGCATGTTGATGCCGGTCATGAAGGTCGCATGCGGCAAACCCCATGCATTTACATGAAACTGGGGCACTACCACCAGCGTCGTGTCCTGGTCCGTCAGGCCCATCGACTCCGCCAGGTTGACCTGCATCGAGTGCAGATAGATCGAGCGGTGGCTGTAGACGACGCCCTTGGGGTCGCCGGTCGTGCCCGAGGTGTAGCACATCGCCGCCGCGCTGCGTTCGTCCAGCTCGGGCCAGTCGTACGTCGTCGGGCGGCCCGCGATGAGGTCCTCGTAGTCGTGGACGGGGACGGCGGCGCCGTCGAGCGGGGTGCGGTCGCCGGGGCCCGCGATCACCACGTGCTCGACCGACTTGAAGTGCGGCAGGAGCGGGGCCAGCAGGGGGATCAGGGAGCCGTTGGCGATGATCACCTTGTCGGCCGCGTGGTTGACGATCCACGCGAGCTGCTCCGGGGGGAGACGGAGGTTCAGCGTGTGCAGGACGGCACCCATGGAGGGGACGCCGAAGTAGGCCTCGGTGTGCTCGGCGTTGTTCCACATAAGAGTTGCGACCCGATCGTCGCCGCTCACTCCCAGTTCGCCCAGGGCGTGCGCCAGCTGGGCCGCGCGTTCCGCGATCTCCGCGTACGTCCTGCGGTGCGGCTCCGGGCCGCCCGTCCAGGTCGTCACCTGGGATTTCCCGTGGATCGTGGCCCCGTGCGCGAGGATTCTGGAGATCAGCAGCGGTACGTCCTGCATGGTGCTCTGCACGGCGTCCTCCTGGGCGACATTGCCGTAGGCGGGATGGGGTGGCCCCGATTCTGTACACGTACCACGCGGTATGTCACTAGGGAGGGAGGAGCGCGTCGTTTTGAGGTCAGCCTCGGACCAGTCCCAGCTCAGGGTCGTCGCGGAGTTTGCCGAGGGCTCTGGAGACCGCCGACTTCACCGTCCCTATCGAGACACCGAGCACCTCCGCCGTCTGCGCCTCGCTGAGGTCCTCGTAATACCTGAGGACGACCATCGCCCGCTGCCTGGCCGGCAGTTTCATGATCGCCCGCCACATCGCGTCGTGCAGCGCCTGCTGCTCAGCCGCGTCCGTGAGCCCCAGCTCGGGGTCCGGCTCCGGCAGTTCGTCGCACACGTACTCGTCCACCTTGCGCTTGCGCCACTGCGACGTACGCGTGTTCAGCAGCGCCCGGCGGACGTACCCGTCGAGGGCGCGGTGGTCCTCGATGCGGTCCCAGGCGACGTACGTCTTGGTGAGCGCGGTCTGGAGCAGGTCCTCCGCGTCGCTGGGGTTGGCGGTGAGCGAGCGGGCCGTGCGCAGCAGCACCGGCTGCCGGTCGCGGACGTAGGAGGAGAAGGACGGGTACCCCGGATGCGCCGAGGCCCGCGTCCTGCCGTTGGAAGCGCTGGTGCAGACGGGTGTGGTCATGGCTCCACGCTAGGAGGAGGACCCTCGTGGCCGGATCGCCCGCAGGTCCCGAAGACGAGTCCGCCTCAGGTTGTAGGGGTGGGGCCCGCTCCACCTCCTGAAGGTGGAGCGGGAGGGTACGCCTACTACGGGATGACCCCTGGGGGATCATCTGTCCGCCGTAAGGATCAGGCCAGACGTCGGTACCCCGGTACCGGCCGTCACGAGCACCGCCTCGGCCCCCCGCACCTGGTTCACCGCCGCCCCCCGCACCTGCCGCACCCCCTCCGCGATCCCGTTCATCCCATGCAGATACGCCTCCCCCAGCTGCCCGCCGTGCGTGTTCAACGGCAACTCGTTCGCTACGACGAAATCGGCGCCCTCCCCCGGCCCGCAGAACCCGAACTCCTCCAGCTGCATCAGCACGAACGGCGTGAAGTGGTCGTAGAGGATGCCTACGTCGATGTCGGCCGGCGTCAGCCCCGAGATGCGCCAGAGCCGGCGGGCCACCACGCCCGACTCCGGGAGCCTCGCGAGGTCGGGGCCGTAGAAGCTGGTCATCTGCTCGCGGTCCCGGCCCGCGCCCTGGGCCGCCGCCGCGATCACCGCCGGCGGACGGGGGAGGTCCCGGGCCCGCTCGACGCTCGTCACGACCAGCGCCTGGCCGCCGTCGGTCTCCTGGCAGCAGTCCAGCAGCCGCAGCGGTTCGACGATCCAGCGGGAGGCCGCGTGGTCGGCGAGGGAGATCGGGCGGCCGTGGAAGTGGGCGGCCGGGTTCGTCGCGGCGTACGCGCGGCCCGCGACGGCGACGGGTCCGAAGACCTCCGGGGTCAGGCCGTGGATGTGCAGATACCGCCGCGCCGCCATCGCCACCCACGAGGCGGGCGTCAGCAGCCCGAACGGCAGCGTCCAGCCGAGCGCCACCCCCTCCGCCGACGGCTCCCGCCGGGTCACACCCGCGCCGAATCTGCGGCCCGAGCGTTCGTTGAACGCCCGATAGCAAACGACGACTTCGGCGAGGCCGGCGGCGACGGCGAGCGCCGCTTGCAGGACCGTCGCGCAGGCCGCGCCGCCGCCGTAGTGGACCCGCGAGAAGAACGAGAGCTCGCCGATTCCGCAGGCCTGGGCGACGCTGATCTCCGGGCTGGTGTCCATCGTGAACGTGACCATGCCGTCCACGTCGGCGGGGGTGAGGCCCGCGTCCGCGAGGGCGGTGCGGACGGCTTCTGCGGCGAGGGCGAGTTCGGTGCGGCCGGAGTTCTTGGAGAAGTCGGTGGCACCTATGCCGGTTATCGCGGCGCGGGCGATCATCGACTGTCCAACTCGCCTTGTTTCACGTGAAACAGGGGGGTTTCACGTGAAACATCGGCTGCGGGGAGGGTGAGGGTCACTGTGCCGGTCACATGGCGGCCGTGTTCGTTGTCGCCGGTGACCTTGACCGTGATCGTCCCGCCCTCCGCGATGCGCTCTACGCGGCCCCTCAACTTCATCGTGTCCCCGGGGTAGTTGGGGGTGCCCAGGCGGATGGCGACGCTGCGGAGGGTTGCCGTCGGGCCGAAGTGGTCGGTTATGTAGCGGCCCACCAAGCCGTTGGTCGTGAGGATGTTCATGAAGATGTCGGGGGAGCCCTTCGCTCTCGCGGCCGCCTGGTCGTGGTGGACGTCCTGGTAGTCCCGGGAGGCGATCGCGCCGGCGATGATCAGGGTGCGGGTGATCTCGATGTCCAGCGGCGGGAGTTGCTCGCCTTCGCCTGTCTCCGGGCCTTCGCTCATCTCCGGTCCCTCACGCATCGGCGTCCCCCTCCGCCCCTTCCGCCCGGAACACCGGCAGCGTCAACCCCTCGTCGTACGCCCGGAATTCGAGGCGGACCGGCATGCCGACGCGGACCTTGTCGTACGGGACTCCGATGACGTTGCTCACCAGGCGTACCCCTTCGGTGAGTTCGACCAGGGCGACGGCGTACGGGGGATCGAAGGCCGGGAACGGGGGGTGGTGCATGACGACGTAGGAGTAGACCTCGCCCGCGCCGCCCGCCTCCCGGGTGTCCCAGTCGGGGGAGCCGCAGGCCGCGCAGCCGGGGTGCCAGGGGAGGCGGAGGGTGTCGCAGGCGGTGCAGTGCTGGATGAGGAGGCGGTGGGCGCGGATGCCGTCCCAGAAGGGGGAGTTGTCGCGGTTGACGACGGGGCGGGGGCGGGGTTCAGGGGGCGCGGATTGCGTGGGGCCCGGCTCGGCGAGGGCGCGCTTCTCGGTGGGTTTCTCGGTCGGTTTCTCCACGGAGGCGTACTTCTCGGCGGGGGCGTACTTGAGGATGCGGAAGCGGTGGGTGCCGGCTCGGGTGCCGTCGGCGGTGCTGACGGTCGTACGGGTGGTGATGAACCAACCCCGGCCCAGTTTGGTGGACTTGGGGCCCGTGACGGATTCGATGACCGTGTCGTAGGTGATCTCGTCGCCGGGGCGCAGGGGGCGGTCGTACTGCTGCTCGCAGTCGGTGGCTACGACGGCTGTGCAGCCGGCCGCGTCGAGGAGGGCGAGGAGGTCCGTGTAGGCCTCGGTGCGTGGGGCGTCTCCCGGGAGGCCGGCCATCGTCCAGGCCTGGAGCATGGTGGGCGGGGCGATGGAGGTCGGGCCGGTGTACGCGGGGTTGGTGTCGTCCAGGGCCTCGCACCAGTGGCGGATCATGGGGGTGTTGACGGGGTCCTTGCCGGGGGCGGCGCGGACGGCGGGGAGGCCTTCGTACGCGGCGAGTTGAGCTGCGGGCGGGTCCTCGTGCGGGGCTTCGTGCGGCGCGCGTCGGGTGTCCCGGGCGGGCCGGTCGGTCGTAGGCATCTGTCGCACCTCTCCCCATCTCCCTTCCCCCGGAAGATTTCTGACTGTCCGTCAGACGGTGAGCGGTGTCAAGGCACGCGGAAACGCCTGAGCGGCGGTGCCCGACGCACCGCCGCCCAGACGCGTTACCACCCCAGAGAGCACACCCAGCGCGTTGACGCGGGGGGCCGGTGCCGGTCGCGCCGGCTCCCCCGGGTCAGTGGGTCACTTCCACCACAGCGGGGCGAAGGTGACCTGGACGTTGTGGTTGCCCTGGTTGATGGACGTGAACGCGGACCCGTTCACCTGGGCGGTGTTGCTCTGGTTGCTGGCCCCGGAGCCCACCGCGTTCTGCTGGGTGGTGGCCGAGTTGCCGTTGTTGTCGTGCCCGACACCGCTGCCGATGATGCTGGCGACGCCCGCGTTCGATCCGTCGTCCGCGAAGCCGCCGTTGTCCGCCGCCGCGACGCCGGTGAAGAGCGCGGCGGCGAGCGGGAGGGCGGAAGCGGCGGCGACGATGCGGGCGGTACGGATGCTTGCCATGTTGTTCCTCCAGAGAACAAGAGACGCGACCGGCTCATGGCCGGGAATTGCATGAACTACGGCTTGTACCGGGCCAGTTGGCCGACCGTCCCGGCGGTTGTGACGACGTCGCGAGATCAGAGTTGCCCATCGGGTCCCCGGCGGAACACCCCCTAAGGCGTGATTAGCACGCAAGCGTGATGACCAGTAGATAAACCACTTTCACCACCTTTCCTCGCGCACAGCCGCGCTCCGGGCGGGTCACGCGGCTCGTGCGCGGGGCGCCCCAAGGGGGGAAGCGTTACTTCACGCCGTTTTGTTCAGGACCGTTTCCGGACCGACGACCCCTGCGCCCCCTCCCATTTTTCGAACTCCTGTGCGAAACTGGAGGCATGGCCACCACCGACCGGCATCATCGGCAGGCCACCGCACTGGCCCTCGCCCACGCCCTCTCGGCCGCCGAACGCGGCCTCTCCGTCCTCCCCCTGTCCCGCACGAAACTCCCGGCCCTGCGCTCCCCCCACCGCCTCGACCCACCCGGCACCCCCCTCTGCCACGGGGAGTGCGGACGCCCCGGACACGGCGTGTACGACGCCTCCAGCGATCCCGCGCGCGTCCGCGCCCTCTTCGCCGCGGCCCCCTGGGCGACCGGCTACGGCATCGCCTGCGGGCTCGCGCCGCACCACCTCATAGGCGTCGACCTCGACACCAAGGGGGACACCGACTCCTCCGGGGCGCTGCGGGAGCTGGGGCTGCGGCATCTGTTCACGATCCCGCCGACGGTCGTCGTCCGTACGCCCTCCGGGGGGCGGCATCTGTGGCTCACCGGGCCGGCGGAGGTCGTCGTGCCGAATTCGGCGGGGCGGCTGGCGCCGGGGATCGACATCCGGGGGGCGGGCGGGTATCTGGTGGGGCCCGGGTCGCGGACCGAGCACGGGGTGTACAGCGTGGCGCCGGGGACCTCGCATCTGACGCCGGCGGCTTGTCCTTGGGGGTTGCTGCGGTTGTTGGTGACGCCGGGGGCGGCTTCGGGGGCTGGGGGGAGTGGTCTGGGGGCTTCCTCGGGGGCTGGGGGGAGTGGTCCGGGGGCTGCTTCTGGGGCTGGGGCCGGGGTGGGGGCGCGCGGGGCGGGCTCCGGGTACGGGCACTCGCAGCGGCAGGAGTCAGGGCAGGGGCGGGGGCAGGGGCAGGGGCTGGTGCAGTTCGTGCTCGCGGCGCATGAGGGGCAGCGGAACACGCGGCTGTTCTGGGCGGCTTGCCGGGCTTATGAGAACGGGCTGGGGGCGGAGGTGGTGGGGGCGCTGGTCGCGGCGGCGGTGCGGACGGGGCTGGCGGAGCGGGAGGCCCGGTCGACGGTGGCTTCCGCCGCGCGGCTCAGTCAGGGGAGGCGATAGCGGGAGGTCTTTCAGGGGGAGCCGGAGATTACCGGTGAGTTAGCCCGCGGAGGCTCGTACGCATACCGCTCGGTCGGTGGCTTCGGGTGGGCTGACCGGTCAACTCCGTTTGTGTGGAGGGGCGTAGACGACAAGAACGGGTGTCTTCCTAGGAAAAACTGGGTACTTGGGCGCGAGACGCACCTAAGGTTGCCCTTCATGTCCCTGTCCCGAGTCGTTCTCCTGTCCGGCCGTTCGATCGAACTCTCCGACGTGCGGCTCTTCTCGACGTACGGCGATCTCGTCGAGGGCGAGTCGTATCCCTGCGCCCGCGTCAACGACATGAAGATCAACGCGTTGTTGCGCGGGGCCGAGCGGGATCATCCGGGCACCCCGGTCCATCTCGTGGACCCGCCCCGCGAGTACCCGGACGTCGAGAAGGGTCCCCACGGCCCGGTCGAGATCCTCCCCGACGTCGCCTGCGTAGGCTCCTTCCACTCCACCCCGGCCGACCCCGCCCTCACCCGCTCCTCCCTGACGGTGATCTGGTTCCAGCCGGCCCCGAGGGTCCCTTCGGGGACGGACGCGGATTCGCGGCTGCGAGCACTGGAGTGGGAGGAACTGGCTCGGGATCGGCATCTTTGAGGGGGTTGTGGTGGGGAGGGCTGTGGCTGCGGGGGGGGGAGGAGCGCACGGGGCAAGGGGCGCCGGGGAACCGGGGGGGGGAGACCCGTACGCGCCGGTGTACGACCGCTCTGGAGCCCCAACACACGCCGCTCGGCCGCAGGTTGGCCACAGACGCTGGCCCGCACCGACCCGCACCCCATCCACCCCGCCGCCTCGACGCCCCGAACGCCGAAGGGGTGCCCCCCTTGAGGAGCACCCCTTCTGACCAGCCACTACGCCGATCCGCCTGCGGTGGGTGTGGGATTTGAACCCACGGTGACATCGCTGCCACGACGGTTTTCAAGACCGTTCCCTTAGGCCGCTCGGGCAACCCACCCCGCCCCGTCCACCCATTGATGGACGACGCGGGGACAAGAGTAACGGGTCAGGAAGCCGCTCAGCTGTCCCCCACCCGAGACCCCAGGGTCAGTTCCACCGTGCTGGTCTTGCCGTCGCGGACGTACGTGAGGGTGATCTTGTCGCCGGGCTTGTGGGTCCAGATCTCGCCGATCAGGGTGGGGCCGGAGTCGATGACGGTGTCGTCGAGCTTCGTGATGACGTCGCCGGGCTTCAGGCCCGCCTTCGCCGCCGGGCCGCCGGCCTCGACCGAGGAGGCCCCGTTCGTGCCCGAGTCCGTGATCTTCGCGCCGCCCGCGGAGTCCTCGAGCGAGACCGAGGCGCCGATCTTCGCGTACACCGGCTTGCCGGTCTGGATCAGCTGCTGGGCGACGTACTTCGCCTGGTTGATCGGGATCGCGAAACCGAGGCCGATGGAGCCGGACTGGGTGCCGCCGAGGCCGCTGCTGCCGGTGGACTGGATCGCCGAGTTGATGCCGATCACATTGCCCTGCGCGTCGAGCAGCGGGCCGCCGGAGTTGCCGGGGTTGATCGAGGCGTCCGTCTGGAGGGCGCTCATGTACGAGTTGCTGCTGCCGCTGCCGTCGGAGGAGGCGACCGGGCGGTTCTTGGCGCTGATGATGCCGGTCGTGACGGTGTTGGACAGGCCGAAGGGGGCGCCGATCGCGATCGTGGCGTCGCCCACCGCGATCTTGTCGGAGTCGCCGAGCGTCAGCGGCTTCAGGTCCGAGGGCGCGTTCTTGAGCTTGATGACGGCGACGTCGTAGCCCTGCGCGCGGCCCACGATCTCGGCGTCGTACTTCTTGCCGTTCGGGAAGGTCGCCGTCAGCTTGCCGCCGCCGACCGCCTCCGCGACGACGTGGTTGTTGGTGACGATGTGGCCCTGGGTGTCGAAGACGAAACCCGTGCCCGTGCCGCCCTCGCCGCTGCTCGACTCGGCCTGGATGGTGACCGTGCTGGGCAGGGCCGAGGCGGCGACGCCCGCGACCGTACCGGCGTCCCGCTTGACCGAACCGCCGCTCTGGGAGGCGGAGACGGTCGTCGAGCCGTTGCTGTCGTCGTTCTTCGCCAGCGTGTAGCCGAGCCCGCCGCCGAGCCCGCCCGCGACCAGCGCCGCGATCAGCACCCCCGCCATCAGCCCGCCCCGCCCGGAGCACCGCTTGGGCTCGGGCGCGTACGCCGCCCCCCACACACCGGTGGCTCCCGCCCCGGCGTCCGCGTACGACGGGGTCACCGGAGGCGGCGGCCAGCCACCCTCGGCCCCGCCCGCAGCCCCCGCAGGCGCGCCGTACCCCCCGTACGGCTGCTGCTGCGGAGCCGGCGGCGGCCAGGACGCGTCAGGGGCGCTCGACGACACCCCCACGCTCGATGACACCCCCGCGCTCGACGACATCCCCGCGCCCGGCGCGGGAGCGCTCACGCTCGCCTCGGGGGCGCCCGGCGAGGGCTGCGCGCCCCCCACACCCTCCGCCGCCGCGGGCGCCTCCGCGGGCACCTTCGGCAGCTGAGCCGTCGGCTCCGCGGCGGACGGCACAGGAGAGTCCACCGGCGCGGGAGGGCCGGCCGGGGCCGGGGGTACGGCGTTGCCCTCGTTCTCGGTGCTCACAGCTCTTCTCCTCGGTCCACGCCTGTTGTCGTCGGTCGCACTGGGTCACGCTTGCCGCGGGCCCGGGGCGCGCTTCAGCTGTGCAGGTGCTTTGTACGCCTCAAGCTTTTCCCACGGGCCGTCAGAGCACCATAAGCGGTGCCTGTGGGTCGGCGGCCACCGCTTATGCGGGATATGGCGGATAATACGGATACCTCCCGTGAACATCTCAGGGGGTTCTCACCCGGGCCGCAGTGGCACCATGACGCGGTGACCCACGCACGGCAGCAGCACCGGCAGCAGCACCCCCAGGTCGTCGCCCACCGAGGCGCCTCCGAAGAAGCCCCCGAGCACACCCTGGCCGCCTACCGGAAGGCCATCGAGCACGGCGCGGACGCCCTCGAATGCGACGTACGGCTGACCGCCGACGGGCATCTCGTCTGTGTCCATGACCGGCGCGTCAACCGTACGTCCAACGGACGCGGCGCCGTCTCCGCGCTGGAGCTCGCCGAGCTGAACACCCTGGACTTCGGCTCCTGGAAGACCCGGCGGGCCGCCCGCGCGCGCGTGGGCGACGAGGAAGAGCCCGACTGGGAGTCCGAGGTCCCCGGGGACACCTCGGTGCTGACCCTGGAGCGGCTCCTGGAGCTCGTCGCGGACGCCGGGCGGCGCGTGGAGCTCGCCATCGAGACGAAGCACCCCACCCGTTGGGCCGGACAGGTGGAGGAGCGGCTGCTGGTGCTGCTGAAGCGGTTCGGGCTCGACGCCCCCGCCCCCGCCGACGCCGCCGAGTCGCCCGTACGCGTCATGAGCTTCTCCGCGCGGTCGCTGCACCGCGTCCGCGCGGCCTCGCCGACACTGCCGACCGTCTACCTCATGCAGTTCGTCTCGCCCCGGCTGCGCGACGGGCGGCTGCCGGCCGGGGTCGGGATCGCCGGGCCCTCCATCCGGATCGTGCGCAACCACCCCGCCTATGTGGAGCGGCTCCAGAAGGCCGGGCACAAGGTGCACGTGTGGACGGTCAACGAACCCTCCGACGTCGAACTGTGCGTGAACCTCGGGATCGACGCGATCATCACCAACCGGCCCGGGGCGGTGCTCGAACAGCTCGGGCGGGCCTGAGGACGACCAGGCAAAGGGACCTCAAAAACACCGTCCGTAACGTCTCCAGGGAGTGCACCGGCGCGTTCATCCCGTGTTCAGGTGGGACGAGTGCGTCGGCGGCCGCGGATCGGCCGGTTTCCGGTACAGGCCAGGGGGGCATCCACTCCGTGGCGTGGGCGAAGGAGGTCTCGGGGGTGGCGTTGGTGGTCGCACAGGAGGTGCCCACGTCGGCGAGCATGGCCGTGGCCCATGGTCTGTCGGGCGTGGGCGAGGCGAGACACCGGATGCGGGATCAGCTGCGCGGCGGCGGGGTGGCGGAACCGGTCATCGACGACGCCGTGCTGATCCTCTCCGAACTGCTCAGCAACGCCTGCAAGCACGGGCGTCCGCTGGGCGACCGGCCGGCCGGGGAGGGCGACGTACGGGCCGCCTGGCGGGTCGAGCCGCGCGGGCGGCTGGTCGTGGAGGTCACCGACGGGGGCGGGCCGACCCGTCCGGCGCCGGCGACACCCTCCGTGACCGCGCACGGCGGCCGGGGCCTGAACATCATCACCGCGCTCGCCGACGACTGGGGGGTCCGCGACGACGCCCACGGCGAGGTGACCGTGTGGGTGGTCGTCCACGAGGACGTCCACGACCCCGACGCCCGCTGCCGCCGCGAGGACTTCGCCAGGGTCGCGGCGCCGTCGGTCTCGACGCTGTCGGAGCTGGGCTTCGAAGACGCGTACGAGGACTCTTTCGGGGAATGACGCCCCCCTGAGGTGAAGCCCGTACGGCCCTGTCCCCCTCAAGGGGTCCGGAGTTTTCCACAGGCGGGCGCCCGTCCACAGGCTGTCTGCCCCCGCCTCCCGAGCGGCTAGGCTCCCGCCAGAACCAGACGAGCCGGTACCCGGGAGACACCCTGATGGCCAAGAAGCGACCCCAGACGAAGGCACAGAGGCCGCCGCTGACGGACGGGGAGGTGCCGGTCGTCGGGGCTCGGGAGGCCTGCCCGTGCGGCAGCGGGCGGCGGTACAAGGCCTGTCACGGGCGGGGCGCCGCCCAGTCGGCCGTCGAGCTCGTGCAGCGGCCCTTCGAGGGGCTGCCCGGCGAGTGCGACTGGGTCGCGCTGCGCGAACTCGTGCCCGCCGCCACCGCGGCGCTCACCCTCAAGAACGGGCTCCCCGACGGGGTGCCGTCCGTCACGCTCGCCACCGTCCTGCCCATGGCCTGGCCCGCGCTGCGCCGTGACGACGGCTCGGTGCTGCTGGCGTTGCAGAACGACACGGCGTCCGGGGACATCAGCCGGGATCTGGCCGACGTGCTCCAGCGGGCGCTGACCGCCGAGCCGGGCACCCCGGTGATGGGGCGCAGGGCGCCGGTCGACGGGCCGCGCCTCCAGGATCTGCTCGATCCCGAAGGCGTGTTCGAGCCAGTTGTGCACACCGGCTTCGACTTCTGGGTGCCGGACGCGGGCAACGCGAGCGCGGAGGTGGGCGCGTCCCTGGAGCGGGCCAACGAGGCGGCGATCCCGACCGTGAAGCTCGCCGGGGTGGACAGCGCGTACTGGTGCTCGACCCCGGAGAAGAACCACCTGCGGTGGGTCATGCCGCACCCGGAGGAGCGGCTTCTGGACGCCCTCGCGCGGCTGCACGCGGCCGGCACCTCGGGCCTCGGCGAGGGCACCCGCCTGGTCGGCTCCTTCCGGGCGCACGGCCTCGTCGCCCCGGTGTGGGACCTGCCCGTCGAGACGACCGCCGACGACGTGGAGAAGCCGGCCGCCGAGTTCGCCGAGCGCCTCGCCGCCGCCCTGGCCACCGAGACCCCGCTCACCGCCGACGAACGCCGCGCGCGCGGCGGCCTCACCAACCGGCAGGTCACGCTCAACTGAGGTGCGGGGACGGGGGGCCGAGGTGACCACCCGTCAGCTCCGAACCCCCCGCCCCGACAGGTGACTCCGCTCACAACTCCCGCCCGCCACAAGGCTGGTGAGCGGTTGAAACCCCCGCTCAGGGGTTGTCCGGAAAGCCGATGAAAACGCGAGATCGAATTTGCTTGGAGCCGATCTCTTGTTACCGTCTCAGTAGCCCGGTTGCTGGTGCATCCCCCGTCGCCAGCAACCGGGTCTTCTCATGCCCGGCCCGAGGCCCGCGCGGAGCCCGATCCCGAGGCCCGGCCGCATCCCAGCCGCCGCCGGCCGCCGCCTCTTCCGGGAACCCTTTGCGGAAGCACCGCGTCCACCCACGCGAAAACCCGCCCAGCCCCCGCCCAACTCCCCGCCTAAACCCCCGAGTTGCTCCCCGCCCGCAGCAACAACGCCCCCTCCCCGCCACCCCGCGCGAACTCCGCCACCGCCGTATAGGCATCCAGCTCCCCCCGCGTCCGCTCCCGAGGCGTCTCGCAGCTGGACGGCTCGTCCTGGACCCCGACGGCGCAGCGCAGCTGGACGGTCCGCCCCGCCGGCCCCATGAGGCTCAGCACCGCCTCCAGCGCGTCCCCGGTGGCGTTGCGGTAGTAGGTCCGCGCCCAGGTGTCCTCGCCCTGCGTCAGGACGCACGTCTGCGCCTCCACGCCCTCGGGAGCGGCGAGTTCGGGACCGCAGCGGGCGGCCGTCGCGAGCCCGAGGCCCAGCAGGCGAGGGGTTTCGGACAGAGCGCCGACGGGTTTGGGGTCGTCGTACGCGGGACGGCTCGCGGCCGGGGCGGCGGCTGCCGGGGACGGGGCGCCGGAAGGGGAACCTGCCTCGCCCACCTGGCCCGCCGACGCGAGGGTCAAGGGGAGCGCGACGGCGCACAAGGCGGTCGCGCCGAGGGCGAGGAGGCGAAGGTTCATAGCGGGAAGATAACGAGCACGCGGGCGCGTGCCGTCCCCTCCGCGCCGGGCGGCCCTACAACTCGGGGGCGCTCACACCCGTACGAGTGAGGGCGTCGACGACCGCGTCGACCACGGCCTCCACGTCGGGCACCCAGGGGGAGGCCGAGCCGGGCAGCGGGGCGCGCTCCCAGCGGACGGCGTCGTCGCCGCAGGGGAGGGCGAGGTAGCCGCCCTCGCCGTGGAAGCGCAGCGAGCCGGGGACGAAGTCCTTGGCGTACAGCAGCTCGCCGAGCTGTTCCATCGAGTAGGGGCGGACCAGGATCGCCCAGCGCTCGGCGGTCGCGACGACCGGGCCGAGGCGCATCCCGGAGCGGTCGAGCGCGGCCAGGGCCTGCGCGGCCGGGGCGGCGGGCAGGGAGACCGCGCAGGGGGCGGCGCCGCCGGTCGCGAGGACGACGGGGGCCGCCGGGCGGTTCGTCCACCACCAGCGCACCATGCGCGCGTCGGCGGTGGCCGCGAGGAGGCCGGGGTCGAAGGGGTGGGCGCCGGGGACCGTGCACTCCGGGTCCGGGCAGCTGCACCGCGACCGGCTCTCCGGGTCGGCCGCCGCGCCCGGGAGGACAGGCCACTGCCACCGGGCCGCGTAGGTCAGGGCCGCGCCGATCGCGTCAGACCCCCCGTCACCGTGCTGGGACAGGAGCCCGCGTCGCTTTCCGAGGATCTCGCGCATGAGCGCTCGTTCCTTTCCGTTGCACCGCTGGCAACACCGTGGACCACATCACACCATGTGTCGATCACATCACTGCGCGTACTTTTTGGCGCGTCACACCCCTGTGGAGAACAGGGGGAACCCCGGCGTGCTTCGTTCACGAGCATGGGCGCGGCGGGGGGTGGCGAAGTCTGGCGTTTTGCCGTCCCGCGTATTTCTCTCCGCCTCCGCCACGGGAGGATGGGGTCCGGCCGTCGCTGGCTATGACGCCCGGTTCGGTCCCCAGGTTCCGGCCGGTCCGATCGCCGGCCCTGGTTCCTACCGAGTACGTACCCAGCACGACCGTTGTGACGCTCTGTGGAGCAAGCCCAGTCGACCTCAATACCCCGTCGCCCGAGGCGGTTTTAAGCCAATTTTGCTTTTTCCGAGAACACTCACTTCACACGCATGGACACCGGGAATCCCAGCAGGACAATGCTGGACATCTCAACACGAGTGCGTGTACATGTGGAGACACTGCCGCGGCCCGGCACGAGCAGAATGACATGGGGGTTTGCGATGCTTTTGAGCAGAACGCACCGGCCCGGGGGCCGGACGCCATGAGCGCCCCTCACCCGCCGAAAGTGGCCGGAATCAATACGCCGGTCCCCTCGCCCGCACAGACTGTGGCGCCGCTCGCGGCCGCCCCGGGCAGCGTCGCCGTCCCCGCCCCCACCGGCCCCCCGGACCCCGGCGCCCTGCTCCAGGACCGGCTCGCGGGCTGGGTCTCGGACCTCACGACCCTGCACGAACTCACCGAACGCCTCTCCCGCACGGGCACCCTGGCCGAAGCCCTCGACGAGCTGCTGCGCGCCGGAGCCGCCCTGACCGGCGCCCGCCGCGGCCTCGTCGCCCTGGAGCCCGCCGGCGGCGAGAGACCGGCCCGGACCACCGGTTTCGGCCTCGACCGCGCGGACCTCGGCCACCTGGAGACCGTCCCGCGCGCGGCCCAGCCCCACGGCCGCCTCCTGGACGGCCCCGAACCCGAACTCGTCCAGGCCGACCTCCGCGCCGAGCAGGACCTCGACCCCCGCCACCGCGAGGTGGCCGCCCGCCTCGGCTACGCGGCGGGCTACGGCGTCCGCCTCGCCGCGCACGAGGGCCCGGCGCTCGGGGCCGTCGTCTGGCTGTACGACGAACCCGCCGAGCCCGACGAGCGCCGCCGCCACCTGGTGCGCCTTTACGCACGGTTCGCCGCCGAGCACCTCGCGCGCCTCCTGGAGGTCGAGGACACCCGCGCGCGGATGGCGACGATCACCGAGGAACTCCTGCCGTCGCGGCTGCCCCGGGTCCCCGGCATGCAGCTCGCCGTACGCCACCGCAGCGGGCCGCGCGGCGGCGGTGACTGGTACGACGCGCTGCCGCTGCCGGACGCGGCGCTCGGGCTCGCCGTCGGTTCGGTGACCGGGTCGGGGCCGAGCGCGGTCGCGGCGATGGGCCGGCTGCGGGCCTCCCTTCGCGCGTACGCCGTCATGGAGGGCGAGGACCCCGTCGCCGTCCTGTCCGACCTGGAGCTGCTGCTGCGGCTCACCGAACCCGCCCGCTCGGCGACCGCGCTGTTCGCGTACTGCGAGCCGGCGCTGCGCAAGCTGACCCTCGCCGGGGCCGGGCACTGTCCGCCGCTGCTGGTCGGCGAGCGGCGCACCGAGTACATCGAGACCTCCGTCTCCGCCCCGCTCGGCATGCTGGCCTGCTGGGAGGCGCCCAGCGTCGAGCTGGAGGCCGAGCCCGGAGAGACGGTTCTGCTCTACACCGACGGACTGCTGCGGCGCACCGGCGTCCCCATCGACCAGGCGTTCAGCCGGCTGCACAGCGCGGCGGCGGGGGTGCCGAAGGCGGTGCGGGGGGACGCGGGGGCGGTCGCGGACCATGTGCTGCGGGCGGTGGTGCCGGAGGGGGCGCGGGGCGCGGAGGACGTGGTGCTGCTGGCGGCGCGGTTCGAGTAGCGGGCGCCGGCCGCGGACAAAAGGCGCCGGATCGGTGTCGTAACTGGCGTACGGGCGGGGCCACTTGGGCGGCCGCTCGGCAGAAGCTTCCGCCGGGCACTTTCGCGGGCCCCCGGACGTTGCTTCATACGACCGTACGATGGACCGGTTCCGTGCCCTGAGGAGGAGGAATACCGTGGCCGAAGAACTCGATCCGGCGACCCCGGAGACGGAGTCCGAGGAGCCGGTCAAGCAGCGGAAGAACGGCCTGTACCCGGGCGTCTCCGACGAGCTGGCCGAGAGCATGAGGTCCGGCTGGGCCGACACCGAGCTGCGCGACCTCGTCCCCATCCCGCAGGCCGCCGAGACGGCCGCCCGCCGCGCCGCCCTGTCGGCCCGCTTCCCCGGCGAGCGCCTGGTGATCCCGGCCGGCCATCTCAAGGTCCGCTCGAACGACACGGAGTACCCGTTCCGCGCGTCCGTCGAGTACACGTACCTCACCGGCAACCAGACGGAGGACGGCGTCCTCGTCCTGGAGCCCGCCGCGGCCGGCGGCCACACCGCGACCCTCTACCTGCTGCCCCGCTCCGACCGTGAGAACGGCGAGTTCTGGCTCTCCGGCCAGGGCGAGCTGTGGGTGGGCCGCCGCCACTCCCTCACCGAGGCGGAGAAGCTGTACGGGGTCCCCGTCGGCGACGTCCGCAAGCTGGCCGACGCGCTGCGCGAGGCCACCGGCCCCGTCCGCGTCGTGCGCGGTCACGACGCGGGTGTCCAGGCCGCCCTCACCGACAAGGTCACCGCCGAGCGAGACGAGGAACTGCGCGTCTTCCTCTCCGAGGCCCGGCTGGTCAAGGACGAGTTCGAGATCGGCGAGCTCCAGAAGGCCGTCGACTCCACCGTCCGCGGCTTCGAGGACGTCGTCCGCGTCCTCGACAAGGCCCAGGCGACCTCCGAGCGCTACATCGAAGGCACGTTCTTCCTGCGCGCGCGGGTCGAGGGCAACGACGTCGGCTACGGCACCATCGCCGCCGCCGGCGCCCACGCGTGCACGCTGCACTGGGTGCGCAACGACGGTCCCGTGCGCGCCGGTGATCTGCTGCTCCTCGACGCCGGCGTCGAGACGCACACGTACTACACCGCCGACGTGACCCGGACGCTGCCCGTCGACGGGCGGTTCACCGAGGTGCAGCGGCGGGTGTACGACGCCGTGTACGACGCCCAGGAGGCCGGGATCGCCGCCGTGCGGCCCGGTGCGAAGTACCGGGACTTCCATGACGCGGCTCAGCGGGTGCTGACCGAGCGGCTGGTGGAGTGGGGGCTGGTCGAGGGGCCGGTGGAGCGGGTGCTGGAGCTCGGGCTTCAGCGGCGGTGGACTCTGCATGGGACCGGGCACATGCTCGGGCTCGACGTCCATGACTGTGCCGCCGCTCGGGTGGAGTCCTATGTGGACGGGACTCTTGAGGCGGGGATGGTGCTGACCGTCGAGCCCGGGTTGTACTTCCAGGCTGATGATCTGACGGTGCCTGAGGAGTATCGGGGGGTGGGGGTGCGGATCGAGGACGACATTCTCGTGACCGCTGAGGGGAACCGGAATCTGTCTTCGGGGCTGCCTCGGGAGTCGGGGGCGGTTGAGGCGTGGATGGCTTCGCTTAAGGGCTGAGTTCGTTTGCGGGTAGGTGAGTTGATGGCCGGGCTCCTGAGGGGGGTCCGGCCATCGTTGCGGGGTGCGGGTGCGTTGTGGCTGGTCGCTCCCCCAAGCTCTTCGAGCAGGGGGCACCCCCAACGCGGCGGAGCCGCAAATAGATACAGCCCCGCGCCCCTTAGTAGGCGGCTTCGCCGCCTATCCTTCGCTGCCCCTCGTTAAGAGTTGCCCCCGCTTCTAGGGCGTCAGCGGCAATCCGTCCACGAACAGCGCTCCCGCCAGCAACCCCGCGCTCCCCCTCGGGCTCCAGCCCCGCTCGCTGAGGTCCGCGCCGAATTCTCCCAGCGCCCGCCTTCCCCCCTCCGTCCCCGTCCCCCCAGCCTCCAGCACACCCCTCGCCCCCGCCTGTACATGCCGTAGCCCCAACGGGCCCGCCGTGTGCAGGAGTTCTGTGTCCTGGAGAGTTGACATCACGGTCAGGAGGGCGTCCAGGCGGGCCTCCTCCTCCGAGGCTCCCGTCGATCTCGTCGTCGACAGGACCTTCAGTGCGCGGCGGACGTGCGGGAAGCCCGCCTTCGCCTCGCCCCTCGCGCCGGCCGCGCCGTATTTCGCCGAGACGGTCGAACCCCTCGACGGGCGGCGGGGGGCCGACTTGTCGGGGTGGGCCGCTATGCGTTTCGCCGCCGCCGGGATCGACTCACCTCGTGCCGCCGGGTCCAGAGCGGCCGCCGCCACCAGCAGGCCCAGGGTCCACAGCGCGCCCCGGTGACCGCCGCCCGCCAGGCCCACGGAGTGTTCCGTGCAGCGGCCGATCGAGCCCAGCTCCGCCCGCAGGCGGAGGGTGGGTTCGCCGGTGCGGCGGGCCGCCGCCGCCATGGCCGTGAGGCCGGGGGTCAGGGCCTTCGCCGACCAGCGCAGGTCCGGGTGGGTGCGGTGGGCCGGTCCCGGCAGGCCCGGCTTGGGGGCCAAAGCCAACTGTCCGGTCAGCGCGGACACGGCGGCCCGCGCCAGCGCCTCGTCCTCACGGCTCGTCATCGTCGTGCCTACGACGCCGCTGAGGCCGAGGAGGAAGGGGCGTCGGAGGGCGGGGTGCCCGTGGGCGGGGTTCCCCCCTCGCCGCCGCCTCCGCCGCTGCCCGCCCCCGTGCTCTCCGCGTCCGAGTCGACCGCCAGGCTCAGGAAGCCCTTGTACCCCTTCGACGGGTCCTTCTTGTGGACGGGCTCCAGGGTCAGCAGGCCGCTCGCGGCGCCGCCGCCGTCGTAGACCATGTCGCTGGCGAGCTTCGTGTAGCTGCCGGAGTGCTTGGAGTAGGGCTCCAGGGTGAAGATCTGCTCGGCGGTCGTGTCGTCGAAGAAGAGCTGGCCGGTGTAGTTGACCTTGCCGCCCTCGTAGGTGCCGTCCGCCTTGGCGCCGCCGGTGTGGACGCGGACGTGGATGTGGCAGGTGCGCGGGGTGTACCAGCCGGGGAAGATCGTCTCGAACTTCACGACCCCGTTGGCGTTGGCTATCTGGTAGCCGCGCAGGTAGGTCTGGTCGTTCGCGGTCGAGCCGTCCTCGCTCTCGGCGGGGGCCGAACCGCCGGGGTTGGCGGTCGTATAACCCGAGTAGTAGCCCCAGGCGTCGCAGTGCCAGATCTCGACGGCCGCGCCCTTGACCGGGGTGCAGCCGTCGGTGGCGTCGACGACCGTGAGGCGCAGGGTGAGCGGGACGCCGCTCTTGCCCTCGGTGATGTTCTTGCGGACGAGGGCGCCGTCCAGGTAGTAGGGGCCCTCGGTGACGCTGGTCATCAGGGTCATGCAGGCGGCGGTGCTGCTCGCGGAGGCCGCGGTCGCTTCGGTGTCCGTCGTGTCGGTCGTGTCCGCGAACGCCGACTGGTAGCCCGCCAGCGCCAGGCCGCCCGCCGCGGCCGTGCCGCCGCCGACCACGAGGGCGCGGCGGCGGGTGATCTTCTGTTTGTGGTTTCCCGTCATGCAAAGGAAATTAAAAGCGCGGGCAATGAAGTGGTTGGGGCTGGGCTGGGAGCAGCCTGTGAGTGCTGTGGATGCTGAACTTCCGTCGGCGGGAGGGGAGTTCATCCTCTTGGGTTCAGACCGCCACCAGCGGCGCGTCCTCGCGCCACTTCAGGATCTTGTCGAAGCTGACGACCGCCCCGGCCCGGCCCGGCTTGTTGCCGATGTGGACGTGGTCCGCGAGCTGCTGGATGAGGTGCAGGCCCCGGCCGTGCTCGGCGTCGGGTCCGGAGAGGGCGCGCTTGACGGCTCTTTCTCTGGGCGGGTCCGGGGCGGCGAAACCGGGGCCCGAGTCGGCCACCTCGATACGGCACTTCTCGCCGTCCAGGTACGCCGTCACCCGGTAGCCGTCCGAACGCCTGGGGCCCTCCGGGTCCGCCGTCCGATCGCCGCCGTGCTCGACGGCGTTGGCGCAGGCCTCGCTGAGGGCGACCGAGAGGTCGTAACAGACGTCCGGGTCGACGCCCGCCGTCTCCATCGTGCCGAGCAGCAGCCGCCGGGCGAGCGGCACGCTCGCGGCCTCGCGCCGCAGATGCAGTGACCACCAGATGCTCATCTTCCAGCCTCCTGGCCGCGGCTCGACATACCGATACCTATTGCCGCCATGGGGGCGGTGTAAGCGTGAATTCTGCGTGATCCCGCCCATATGGTGGATGCGCGGGGGTGCGTATCGGGTGTATGTGGACCGCACCGACACCAGTCGTATCAGATGCTGATCTTCCGGCGTCTCTGGCCCCGCTCCCAGCCCCGCCCTGCCGTGGGACTCCGGTGGCGCCAGTGCGATGATGAGCCCGCCATGACTGTCCCCCACCGGCCCGCCGCACCGCGCGGCCACGGCCTGAGGCTGCTGCGGGCCGCGGTGTTCGCCGCGGTCTGTGCCGTGCTGGCCGCGGCCGGACACGCCCTGGCCTCCTGTGCGACCGTCCCCCTGTGGGCGCTCGGCGCCGGCTTCCTGGGCGCCCTGGCGGTCGCCCTCCCGCTCGCCGGACGCGAACGCTCGCTGCCGGGGATCGCCGCGCCGCTGGCCCTCGGACAGACCGCGCTGCACGCGGTGTTCGGGCTGGGCCAGCACGGCTCGGGAGCGGGCCGCGTCATGGCCGACGGCATGATCATGCCGACCGCTTCTCTCAATGGGGCTTCCCTGAACGCCCCCTCCCTCAGCGGCGCCTCGCTCCACACCGCCTCCCTCACCGACGCCGAACTCGTCGCCCACGCCGCCCGCCTGGTCTGCGGCAGCGCCGTCGCCGCCCTCAGCCCGGCGCACGCCTACCAACTCCTGGTCGACGCGCGGGTGTACGACACCGTCGCCGGCCACGCGACGACGCCCCCGGCCGCCGCCGCGGAACCCGCGGGCCTCCTCCCCTCCCTCCCCATGCTGCTCGCCCACCTCCTCGCGGCCGTCGCCGCCGGCTGGCTGCTGCGGCACGGGGACCTGGCGCTGCGCAGGCTGGCCGAACTGTCGGCGCACGGGGTCACCGAAGGGGCGCTCGTACGCTCCCTGCGCGGGGCGCTCGTCCTCGTCCGCGCGCTGCTCGCGGGGCTGCCGCACACTCCGGGCCACGGCCCGCGCGCCCCCCGCGCCGACCATCTCGCGCCCCCCGCCCTGCGGCACACGGCCCTCCAGCACACGCTCGTGCGGCGCGGGCCGCCCGCCCGCGTGTTCGCCCTCGCCGCCTGACACGACCGCGACGACTCCCCGGGACCGGACCTCTCTCCGGCCGCTCGGACCGGGAGGAGGCCGCCGTCGTGCGGCGCCCCCTCCCGTTTTCCGCCTCACTCACCGTGGAGTGCCATGAAGTCCCGCCGTCTCCTCGCCGCCTGCGTCCTCGCCGGCCCGGCCGTCCTCGCGCTGTCCTCGCCCGCCTTCGCGCACGTCTCCGTCGTCGCGGAGGGCACGGCGGCCAAGGGCGGTTACGCCGTCGTCGACTTCCGCGTCCCGAACGAGCGCGACGACGCCTCGACGACCAAGCTGGAGGTCACCTTCCCCGCCGACCACCCGCTCGCCTCCGTCATGCCCCAGCAGCTCGACGGCTGGACCGCCGCCGTCGTCAAGACGAAGCTGGCCAAGCCGCTGAGCGTGCACGGCAAGCAGATCACCGAGGCCGTCTCCAAGGTCACCTGGACCGCGACCGGCAAGGGCATCGAGCCCGGCTACATCCAGCAGTTCCCGGTGTCGGTCGGCGCGCTGCCCGAGGACGCCGACAGCCTCACCTTCAAGGCCCTCCAGACCTACTCGAACAACGAGGTCGTGCGCTGGATCGAGGTCCAGGCCGCCGGCGCCGAGGAGCCGGAGAACCCGGCCCCAGTCCTCACCCTGAGCGCCGCGTCGGGCGACTCCGCCCACGGCCACGACAGCGGTACGGGCGACACGGCCGAGGCCGCCGCCGCGAAGACCTCCACCTCTGAAGCCGCGTCCGACGGCTCCGGCACCGACACCACCGCCCGCGTCCTCGGCGTCGTAGGCATCGTCGTGGGCGCGGCCGGGGTCGCGTACGGCGTGCTCGCCGGGCGGCGCCGGACCGGTACCGAAGCCTGACCGACCCATGGGCGCGCGCCGGGGTCTCCCGGTGCGCGCCCCCCTCCGGAAATCTGGGACATTTCTCCATGCACTCCAAGCACTTCGCGCGCCCCACCCTCTCGCCGCGCAAGAAGACGTACGCCACGGCCGCCCTCCTCGCCGCCGCCCTCCTCACCCTCTCCGCGTGCGGCAGCAGCGACAGCGCCACCTCGGTCGCCTCGGTCTCCGAGGACGGCGGGAACACCGGCGGCCAGGCGGCGATCGTCCTCGACCAGCCCTTCACCAAGCCGGACCTGGTCCTCACCGACACCGCCGGCAAGAAGTACGACCTCGCGGCCGAGACCAAGGGCAGGCCGACGCTGCTGTACTTCGGCTACACGCACTGCCCCGACGTCTGCCCGCTGACCATGAACAACATCGCGGTCGCCAAGTCCAAGCTGCCCAAGGCGGAACAGGACGAGCTGCGGGTCGTCTTCGTGACGACCGACCCCGACCGCGACACCCCGGCCGCGCTGGCGTCCTGGCTCAAGGGCATCGATCCGCAGGTCGTCGGCCTCACCGGCGATTTCGCGGCCATCCAGGCCGGCGCCCGCACCCTCGGCATCACCATCGAGGCGCCGCACAAGGACAAGAACGGCAAGATGGTCTCGACCCACGGCACGCAGGTCGTCGCGTTCTCGCCGAAGACCAACGGCGGGTACGTCCTCTACACCGAGGACGCGACCGTCGACACGTACATCAAGGACCTGCCGAAGCTGATCCAGGGGGCCAAGCCGTGAAGCGGCTCGCCCCGGTCCTCGCGGGATCGCTGCTGGCGCTCACCGCCTGCGGCTCCTCCGGCTCCGCGCCCGAACTCTCCGTCGGCGCCGCCTACATGCCCCAGCCCGTCTCCGACATGGCGGCCGGCTTCCTGACCGTCAGCAACAAGGGCGCCGCGAAGGACGAGCTGAAGTCGGTCACCAGCGACCTCGGGCCGGTCTCCGTGCACGAGACCAGCGGCGGGACGATGACCGAGGCCGCCGCCCTCGTCGTACCGGCGCACGGCGAGCTGGTGCTGAGAAGCGGCGGGAGCCATCTGATGTTCGACCAGCTGACGCGCAGGCCGAGACAGGGCGAGAAAGTGACCGTCACGCTGCACTTTGCCGAATCAGGGGCCGTCCGGACCGAGATCCCGGTGGAATCGGCCACGTACGTACCGAAGACCGCGCACTGAGGGAGGGACCCGCCATGACTTCGACCGCCGCCCCCGGCGTCTTCCGGCTACGGCTGCGGACGTGGGTGCTGCTGATCCTGGCCGCGGCCGGCGCGCTGCTCGCCGGGGCCGGACCGGCGTCCGCGCACGCCGCGCTCACCGGCAGCGACCCCGCGCAGGGGGTGGTGGTCGACAAGGCGCCCACCCAGGTGACGCTCACCTTCTCCGAGAAGATCGCCACCAACGCCGACTCCGTACGCGTCCTCGACCCCAAGGGCGCCCGCGTCGACACCGGAAAGCCCGCCAACACCAGCGGCACGTCGTACGCCGTGCAGCTGCACAGCGGGCTGCCCGACGGCACGTACACGGTGACCTACCAGGTCGTCTCCGAGGACAGCCATCCCGTCGCCGGCGCCTACACCTTCTCCATCGGGGCGCCCTCGAAGACCAGCGTCCCGTCGAGCGTGCAGGCGGCCGGCGGCGGGGTCGTCGGGGTGCTGTACGACGCCGGGCGGTATCTGTCGTACGCCGGGTTCATCGTGCTGATCGGCGGGGCCGCCTTCGTGCTGGCCTGCTGGCCGCGCGGGAGTTCGGTGCGGGCGGTGCAGCGGCTCGTCGTCGGCGGCTGGCTCACGCTGACCGCCTCGACGCTCTTCCTCCTGCTGCTGCGCGGCTCCTACACGACCTCCGGGAAGGCCGCCGACGTCTTCGACCTGGAGCTGCTCGGCCAGGTCCTCCAGACCAAGGCGGGCGCCGCCCTCGTCTCCCGCCTCCTGCTCCTGGCCGCCGCCGCGCTGTTCATCGCCGTCCTCTTCGGCGCGTACGACAAACGGGACGCGGACGAGAAGAAGGACCTCACCTTCGGGCTCGCGGTCGGCGGTACGGTCGTCGCGGCCGGGCTCGCCGCCAGCTGGGCCCTCGCCGAGCACGCCTCGACCGGCGTCCAGCCGGGCATCGCGATGCCGGTCGACATCGCCCACCTCCTCGCCGTCGCCCTCTGGCTCGGCGGTCTGACGACCCTCCTGGCCGCCCTCTACCGCGCCCCCGCCGACCACCCCGTCGAGGCGTCGGCCGTACGCCGCTTCTCCCGGATCGCCTTCGGAAGCGTGCTCGTCCTGATCGCGACCGGCGTCTACCAGTCCTGGCGCCAGCTGGGCTCCTGGTCGGCGTTCACCGAGACGACGTACGGGCAGCTGCTGCTGGTGAAGATCGGCCTGGTCGCGCTGCTGGTGGGGATCGCGTCGATCTCCCGCCGGTGGACACGGCAGCTGACGGACACGACGGGTGCGGTGGCGTCCGCCGGCAAGGTCAAGGAGCCGGCCGCCGCCGCGCGCAAGGGGGCCGGGGATTCCGAGGCTTCCGGCGCCGGCAAGGGGGGCGACGGCAAGCGGGCCGCGCAGCTCGCCCGGCAGCGGGCCGCCGTGGCCACCGCCCGCCAGAAGAAGCTCCGCGACGGCGACGAACACCGCTTCGGGCTACGGCGTTCCGTGCTCGCCGAGGCCGGGGTGGCCGTCGTCCTCCTCGCCGTGACGACCGTCCTGACCTCCACCGAACCGGGCCGTACCGAACTCGACGCGAAGGCGGCGACCTCGGCGGCCGCCGGCACCGCCACCGACGGCACGGGCGGCGCGCTCCGGCTGGACATGAGCTTCGACACCGGCGGGACGAACGGCAAGGGCGTCGTCAGCGTCGACATGGACCCGGCGAGCACCGGCGCCAATGTGCTGCACGTGTACGTCACCAAGCCCAACGGCCAGCCCTACGACGTGCCCGAGCTGAAGGTCGCCTTCACGCTGGAGGCGCAGAAGATCGGGCCGCTGCCCGTCACCCCCGACCACATCACCACCGGTCACTGGGCCGCCAACGGGGTGCAGATCCCGGTGGCCGGCGAATGGAAGGTCGCCGTCACCGTCCGGACCTCCGACATCGACCAGACGACCGTCTCCAAGAACGCGCAGATCGGCTGAACATGCCTGACCAGTCCCTTTCGGAGACCCGCACACCCGACACCGAGCGGCCCGCGATGACCGGCCTCTCCCGCCGCGCGCTGCTCGGTACGACGGGTGCGACCGGGCTGGCGCTCGGCGCGGCCGGGGCCGCCGTGGGCTACACCGCGGCTCCGGCGGCGGCCACTCCGCTGACCTCGCTGGGCTCGGGCGAGGTCGCGTTTCACGTGAAACATCAGCCCGGCATCCTCCAGGGGCTCCAGGCGCGCGGCCATGTCGTCGCCTTCGATCTGGCGGCCGGGTCGGGCCGCCCCCAGGCGGTGGCCCTGATGCGCCGCTGGTCGCAGACCGCCCAGCGGCTGATGGCCGGCGAAGCGGCGCCGCACGACGACACGGACATCGCGCGGGACGCCGGCCCCTCCTCGCTGACCATCACCTTCGGGTTCGGCCACAGCTTCTTCGCCAAGACCGGTCTGGAGAAACAGCGCCCGGTCGCCCTCGACCCGCTGCCCAGCTTCTCCTCGGACCGGCTCGACAAGGCCCGCAGCGACGGCGATCTGTGGGTGCAGATCGGCGCCGACGACGCCCTCGTCGCCTTCCACGCCCTGCGCGCGATCCAGAAGGACGCGGGGAGCGCGGCGAAGGTCCGCTGGCAGATGAACGGCTTCAACCGCTCGCCGGGGGCGACGGCGCATCCGATGACGGCCCGGAATCTGATGGGCCAGCTGGACGGGACCCGCAATCCGAAGCCGGCCGAGCCGGACTTCGACCAGCGGATCTTCGTCCCCTCGGCGCCCTCGGAGGACCCCGCCTGGATGGCGGACGGCTCCTACGCGGTCGTACGCCGGATCCGGATGCTGCTCGACGACTGGGAGAGGCTGTCGGCGCATGCGCAGGAGCAGGTCATCGGGCGGCGCAAGGCCGATGGGGCGGCGCTGACCGGGGGCTCTGAGACGACGGCCATGGATCTGGAGAAGACCGACGCCAAGGGGGATCTGGTGGTGCCGCTCAACGCGCACGCGCGGATCTCGCGGCCGGATCAGAACGGGGGGGCTGCGATGCTGCGGCGGCCGTTCTCCTTCCATGACGGCATCGACGCGGACGGGGCCCCCGACGCCGGGTTGCTGTTCATCTGCTGGCAGGCGGATCCGCTGCGGGGCTTCGTGACGGTGCAGCGGAAGCTGGACCGGGGGGACGCGTTGTCGCAGTACATCCGGCACGAGTCGAGCGGGCTGTTCGCGGTGCCGGGCGGGGCGGCGGCGGGGGGGTATGTGGGGCAGGGGCTGCTGGAGGGGTGAGGATCTTTGCGGCGTGAAGGCGCTCTCGTGCGAAAGGTCACGCCGATTCACTCGGTCGGGGAGCGCGGGTGAGACGGGCGGGCCGGGCTCCCCGTGGGCCATTAGGGTGAGCGCATGCCAGCCAGCTATGCGTATCTCGGTCCTGAGGGCACCTTCACGGAGGTCGCCCTGCGCACGCTGCCGGAAACGGCGACGCGGCAGCTGATCCCGTACGTGTCGGTGCAGTCCGCGCTGGACGCGGTCCGTACCGGCGAGGCCGAGGCCGCGTTCGTGCCGATCGAGAACTCCGTCGAGGGCGGGATCACCACCACCCTGGACGAGCTGGTCGCGGGCGCCCCGCTGATGATCTACCGCGAGGTGCTGCTGTCGATCACCTTCGCGCTGCTGGTCCGGCCCGGCACGAAGCTCGCCGAGATCAAGACCGTCTCCGCGCACCCGGCGGCCCAGCCGCAGGTCCGCAACTGGCTGAAGAAACACCTCCCGGACGCCCTCTGGGAGTCGGCCGCCTCGAACGCGGACGCCGCCCGGCTGGTCCAGGAGGGCCGCTACGACGCCGCGTTCGCCGGTGAGTTCGCCGCCGCCCGGTACGGCCTGGAAGCCCTGGAGACCGGCATCCACGACGCGGAGAACGCGCAGACCCGGTTCGTCCTGGTCGGCCGCCCCGCCCGGCCCGCCGCGCCGACCGGCGCCGACAAGACGTCCGTCGTGCTGTGGCCGCGCGACGACCACCCCGGCGGGCTGCGCGATCTGCTGGGCGAGTTCGCGACCCGGGGCATCAACCTGATGCTGCTCCAGTCCCGGCCGACCGGCGCCGGTATCGGCAACTACTGCTTCTGCGTCGACGCCGAGGGGCACATCACCGACCGCCGGGTCGTCGAGGCGCTCTCGGGGCTGAAGCGGATCTGCCGCGAGGTGCGGTTCCTGGGGTCGTACCCGAGGGCGGACGTCTCGCCGGCGGAGGTGCCGGGGCCGGTGGCCGGGACGTCGGACGCGGAGTTCGTGGCGGCGGCGGACTGGGTGGCGCGCTGCCAGGACGGGCGTTTCTAGGGCTTCGGCGCAGCCTGGTCCGGCCGGCTTCGCCCCGGTCCGGTCCGGCCTGCCCTGTCGGGCCGGACGTCTGTCGTACAGCCATATCTTGGTTATCCACAGGAGTTATCCACAGGTGGGCTTCTCGACCTGGGGACAAGTCGACAGCACGGGGTGATCCAGTCGACAAATCGCCCTACAGGCCCCCAAGCCGTCCACCCCCACGTCGGTCACCCTTCGTCCACTCGTTTCCTTCGATCAATCCCTTAGAGCGACGCAATTGCACTCGAAAGTGGATGAGATACGGGTTTCGACCCGGAATTCGGGTTCCGGATTCCCGCGTCCACAGTTCTTTCGCACACCCTGTGGATAACCCTCCACGAGGTGTGGAGCACTGTGGACAACCGGTCCCCAAATCCCGTTCTCCACAAGGAAGTACGGTCAGCGGCGGGCCGCCCCTTGACGCGCCCGGTTGACGAACTCCGCCACTCTGGGCAATTGCCTCATAACAGGGCGTAGATAACTATTCGGGGCACAGCGTGGCGTCGGTCGAATGGTCAGTCGTGGCCCGCGAGACGGCACCGATAGCCTTAGCCCTGTGATTGACCTTCGCCTGCTCCGTGAGGACCCCGACCGTGTGCGCGCGTCCCAGCGCGTGCGTGGAGAGGACGTCGCGCTCGTCGACTCTCTCCTCTCCGCCGACGAGCGGCGCAGGTCGTCCGGCGTCCGCTTCGACGAACTCCGCGCCGAGCAGAAGCAGCTCGGCAAGCTGATCCCCAAGGCGGCCGGCGACGAGAAGGCCGAGCTGCTGAAGCGGGCCGGCCAGCTCGCCGCCGACGTCAAGGCCGCCGACGCCGAGCGGGACGCGGCCGACACCGAGACGCAGGAACTGCTGCTGCGGCTCGGCAACCTCGTCCACCCCGACGTACCCGTCGGCGGCGAGGAGGACTTCGTCACGCTGGAGACGCACGGCGAGATCCGTGACTTCGGCGCCGAGGGCTTCGCGCCCAAGGACCACCTGGAGCTCGGCCAGCTGCTCGGCGCGATCGACGTCGAGCGCGGCGCCAAGGTCTCCGGCTCGCGCTTCTACTTCCTGACCGGTGTCGGCGCGCTGCTGGAGCTCGCCCTGGTCAACGCGGCGATCGCGCAGGCCACCGAGGCCGGCTTCACCCCCATGCTCACCCCCGCGCTGGTGCGCCCCCAGTCGATGGCCGGCACCGGCTTCCTCGGCCAGGCCGCGCAGGACGTCTACCACCTCGACAAGGACGACCTGTACCTGGTCGGCACCTCGGAGGTGGCGCTGGCGGCCTACCACCGCGACGAGATCATCGAGGCCGACCGCCTCCCGCTGCGCTACGCCGGCTTCTCCCCCTGCTTCCGCCGCGAGGCCGGTTCGCACGGCAAGGACACCAAGGGCATCTTCCGCGTCCACCAGTTCGACAAGGTGGAGATGTTCTCCTACGTCGCCCCCGAGGACTCCGAGGCGGAGCACCAGCGCCTGCTGGCCTGGGAGAAGCAGTGGCTCTCCGCCCTGGAGCTGCCCTTCCGCGTCATCGACGTCGCCACCGGCGACCTCGGCTCCTCCGCGGCCCGCAAGTTCGACTGCGAGGCGTGGATCCCGACGCAGGGCAAGTACCGCGAGCTGACCTCGACCTCCGACTGCACGGAGTTCCAGTCCCGCCGCCTGTCGATCCGCGTCCGCGAGGGCAAGAACGTCCGCCCGCTGGCGACCCTGAACGGCACCCTGTGCGCGGTCCCGCGCACGATCGTCGCCCTCCTGGAGAACCACCAGCAGGCGGACGGATCGGTACGGGTGCCGGAGGTGCTGCGGCCGTATCTGGGCGGACGGGAAGTGCTGGAGCCGGTCGGACGGTGAGGGGATCGATGAGCGGGGCGGACGCGTGGGCGAGCGGATCGGACGGGTCGGTGGCTGAAGCGGTGAGTGGTTCGGTGAGCGATTCGGTGAGCGATTCGGTGAGTGGTCCGGCGAGCGATTCGGTGAGTGGTCCGGCGAGCGGGTTTCCGTACAAGCTGATCGCGACCGATCTCGACGGGACGCTGCTGCGGGCCGACGAATCCGTCTCCGCGCGCACCCGTACGGCCCTCTCGGCCGCCTGCGAGGCCGGGGCGGCGCACATCGTCGTCACCGGCCGCTCGGTCCCCTGGACCCGGCACATCCTCGACGACCTCGGCTACACGGGGCTCGCGGTGTGCGGGCAGGGGGCGCAGGTGTACGACGCCGGGGAGGACCGGCTGCTGACCTCCGTCACGCTGGACCGGCAGCTCGCGGGGGTCGCGCTCGCGAAGATCGAGGCGGAGGTCGGGCCGCTGTATCTCGCGGCGAGCCGGGACGGGCTGGCGGGGGAGGTGCTGGTGGGGCCCGGGTACTCGGTGGTCGGGCATCTCCCGGCGACCCCGCTGACCGACGCCGCCGAGCTCTGGTCCGCGCCGCTGAACAAGATCTACGTGCAGCATCCGACGCTGTCCGACGACGAGTTGGCGGAGGCGTCTCGGCGGGCGGCGGGCGGTTTCGTGACCGTGGCGATGTCCGGCGAGGGAATAGTGGAACTCCTCCCGCTGGGCCTCTCCAAGGCCACCGGCCTCTCCCTGGCGGCACGCCGCCTGAAGCTGAAGTCCGCCGACACGATCGCCTTCGGCGATATGCCGAACGACATCCCGATGTTCGCGTGGTCCGCGTGGGGGGTGGCCATGGCCAACGCCCACGAGGAGCTGAAGGCTGTGGCGGATCAGGTGACTTCGTCGAATGAGGAGGAGGGGGTTGCGGTGGTGTTGGAGGGGTTGCTGAGCGCGTGAGGTAGGGGGAGGGGCCGGGTGTTGCGGGTGCGGGTCCGATGTGGCTGGTCGCGCAGTTCCCCGCGCCCCTAAAAAACGGGTCGGTCAGGGTACTCCGGAGTTTTCTTGTACGCCAAGCTCTCGCTGCTCAGCTTCTGGGACGTACGGATCGCCGACCGGCCTGCTTTTAAGGGGCGCGGGGAACTGCGCGACCAGCCACGACGGCGCCGCACCCGAACAGCCGGCCCAACTTCCAGCGGAGAATGCACGGATCGAACGTGCGCGAGGGCTCACCCCCGACCTCGGTCCAATGAACCGGTACCTTGCCACTCGGCCAATTCTCCGGGTGGGCGGTCCACGCGGGAGCGACACCGCGTGCTCGAAGCGACCGCCCCGGACAGCTCAGGGAGCCTCGTACGGAGTGAGTAACTACCCCGGAGCCCACCGAAAAGCCGTCCTGACGGGAGCCGGACGCAATGCCGTGCATGCGGCATCGCCCTGGCCCCACTCCCAGTAGGGGAACCACCAGGTACACCCCCGGCGATGGGGACGCTCCCAGCGATATGGACACGAACCACTGTGCCCGCCCGGCAAGCCACCCGCCACCGAATTAATACGGCCACCCAACACACCGCACCCCCGCCCGCACGCCCCCCACCTGCACGCGGGCGTCCCCCCTCACTTCCTCCGCCACCGCTTCCGCCGAGCCTTGCTGAAGAACCACCCGGCGGGCGGCTCGTCCGACCTCCACGGCTGCGGCTCCGGCTCCTCCCGCCGCCACCGCGCCGCCAGCATCCGCGCCCGAGCCGACGGCTCTGCCGACTCGGCGCCCCGCACGAAGTCCTCGTCGAGCACCAGCCCGTCCCACACCTCGTCCGAGACCCCGTCCCGCTCCCGACCGGAACTCCCCGAGAACTCGTCCATCCCCATTCCTCCTGTCCCCTTTCATCCAGTGTGCCCGGAGAGAGGTGAAGCCCCCGTCAAGACCTCCACCCCTCTCACAGCCACCGCCGAACCCCCGCGCGGGGCAGCCCCCTACTCCTCCCCCGCCAACGTCAACGTCCGCAGCTTCCGCCCCGCATACCAAGTAGCCAGCACCGTCACCACCACCAGCAACACCGTCGCCGTAGGCAGCTTCACGTCCGAGACGACCAGTTCCCCGCCCGTCACCTTGTGCGCGACGGCCAGCGACCACTGCTGCACGCTCAGCGTCCGCGCCCCCGGCACCAGCGAGCCGAACAGCGCCTCCCAGACCAGCGCGTACACGAGACCGAACACCACCGCGTGCCGGGAGACCGTCCCGAGCAGCAGGAACAGGGCGGCGTACGCGATGGACGCGACCAGCGCCGCGACCGTGTAGGCGACGGCGATCTGCTGGCCGTTGCCGTTCAGGATGAACCCAGCGATCAGCGTCGGCAGCGCCGAGAAGACCATCGTCACGCCGATCGCGACGATCAGCTTGGTGTGGATGATCGTCGACCGTTTGATCGGCTTGGACAGCAGGTAGACGACCGATCCGTCGTCGATCTCCGGGCCGATCGCCCCGGTTCCCGCGATCACCCCGATGATCGGCACCATCGTGGCGAGCGCGAGGCCGCCCAGCAGATCGGCGGCGGTCTGGTCGTCCGCGCCCGCGAGGGCCCGTACGACGACGGAGATGGCGATGAGCAGCAGCGGCAGGGCGCCCAGGATGAGGGCGCGGCGGCGGCCTAGCAGGGCCCGGTAGGTGAGGCGGGCGACTGTGGGGTCGTACATTTCGGCCTCCTACGCCGCGACCAGGTAAGAGAACACGGATTCGAGGGACTCGTCGGACGGCGAGACGGCGAGGAGCCGGATGCCGTGGTCCCTGGCCACCCGGGGGAGCAGGGTGGTGAAGCGGCCGAAGTCGACGGCCTGGATGAGGAGTTGGCCCTCCGTCGCGTCGACCTCGATGCCGGCCGTCGAGGGGTCGGCGATGAGGGCGGCGGCCAGGGCGCGGTCGTCGCTGGAGCGGACGGCGTAGCGGTGCGGGCGGTCGGTCATCAGGCGGCGGATCCTGCGGAAGTCGCCGCTCGCCGCATGCCGGCCGGCCACGATCACCTCGATGTGCCGGGCCAGTTGCTCGACCTCCTCCAGGATGTGGGAGGAGAACAGGACCGTGCGGCCCTCGTCGCCCATGCGCCGCAGCAGGTCCATGAGCTGCATGCGCTGGCGCGGGTCCATGCCGTTGAAGGGCTCGTCGAGCAGGAGCAGCGAGGGGTCGTGGACCAGGGCTGACGCCATCTTCACGCGCTGGCGCATACCTTTGGAGTACGTCTGGATACGGCGGTCCTGGGCGTACTCCATCTCGACCGTGGCCAGCGCCTTCTGGGCGGCCTTCGCGCCGAGGCCGTGCAGCTCCGCGTTGGCGACGACGAATTCACGGCCGGTCAGGAAGTCGTACATCGCCTCGCGTTCGGGGACGATGCCGATGTGCTTGTAGACGTCCTCGTTGCGCCAGACCTGGGCGCCGTCGAGGGTGACGGTGCCGGTGGAGGGGGCGAGGAAGCCGGCCATCATGTTGATCAGGGTCGACTTGCCGGCGCCGTTGGGGCCGAGGAGGCCGGTGACGCCGGGGCCGATCGTCATCGTGATGTCGTTGACGGCGACCACGTTGCCGAACCAGCGGGAGACATGGTCGATGGAGAGCGTGGTCACAGGCCCACCTTCCGGTAGCGGCGGATCAGCAGGCCGTAGCAGGCGGCGATCAGGCCGAGGACGACGAGGACGTACACCGCGCCTTCCCCGTTCGACGGCCCCACCCCGCCCGGGAACACCGAGTTCGCGCCGAGGAACGCGGACTGGACGCCGTCGATCAGCGTGATCGGCGAGAACAGCCCGATCCAGGGCACCGCGTCGGCGCTGGACTGCGCGTGGGCGATGGTCTGGAGGGTGGAGACGGCGCCGTAGGAGATCGTCAGCACGGCGATGACGGCGGCGATGCCGAAGCCGCGCCGGGGCGTGGCGGCGGCGATGACCAGGCCGATCCCGGCGAAGAGCAGCGAGAGCAGTGTCACGGAGACCAGCCCCTCGGCGAATCCCTTGGTCTGGTGGGTGAAGTCGAGCTTGGCGAGCAGCGCGCCGATGTACAGCACCAGCAGCGGGGCCGCCGTCAGTACGAACAGCGCGGAGGCCAGCGCGGCGAACTTCGCGCGGACGTAGTCGGCGGTCTCGATCGGCCGCGAGAAGTACAGCGGGACGGTCTTGAAGCGCAGGTCGCGCGAGACGGACTGGGGTGCCTGCGAGGCGACGTACAGGCTGATCACGGCCTGCATGACGATCGCGTACCGGGTGTAGTCCAGGGGGAGTTCCTTGGCCTTCGTGGCGACGGCGACGGCGACCATGATGGCCGCCGGCACGCACATCACCACGAACAGCAGCATCGGCAGGACCTTGGACTTCACCGAGCGGCCGAGGCCGTAGGAGCCGCGCAGGGACTGGGCGTAGAGGGAGCGGCGGGCGTAGCCGCGGCCGAGGCGGGGGCCGTCGTAGCCGCGGTAGCCGATGTCGTGGATCCGGGAGGTGTCGGGTGCGGGGTGCTCAACTGCCATGGCCGACGGCCTCCTTGTCCTGGGCCTGCGGCTGTTCGGTGTCGGTGAAGACCTCGGAGATGTGGTGCCGGCGCTGTTCCATCCGGACCAGGCCGAGGCCGAGATCGGCGACGACGTCCCGGACCAGGTCGTACGTCTGCTCGCCCTGGGCGGTCAGCAGCAGGAGGTGGCCGGCGCCGGGCAGGCCCGCTCCGGCGGCCTGGATGTCGACCCCGCGCGCGTGGAGCGCCTCGCGGACCGCGCGGGTGCCGTCCGGGTGGGTGTCGGAGTCGGTGACCTCGATCGCGAGGGTGGTCGTGACCTGCGTGAAGTCGGTGGTGGAGCTGGAGCGCAGGAGTTTGCCGCCGTCGACGACGACCACGTGGTCGCAGGTGCGCTCCAGTTCGCCCAGGAGGTGCGAGGTGACCAGGACCGAGATGCCGAAGTCGGTGTGGATCCGGCGGATCAGGCCGAGCATCTCGTCGCGGCCGACCGGGTCGAGGCCGTTGGTCGGCTCGTCGAGGAAGACCAGCTGCGGGTCGTGGACCAGCGCCTGCGCGAGCTTCACGCGCTGCTTCATGCCGGTCGAGTAGCCGCCCATCGGGCGGTAGCGCTCCTCGTACAGACCCACATGGCGCAGCGTGTCGGCGGTGCGCTCGCGCGCGGCCGTCGGCGGCAGGCCGGACATGCGGGCCATGTGGACGACGAACTCGGTGGCCGAGACGTCCGGCGGGAGGCAGTCGTGTTCCGGCATGTAGCCGACGCGTTCCCTGATGGCGGCGCCCTCGGTCGCGACGTCGAGGCCGAGCACTGCGGCGCGGCCCTCGCTCGCGGGGGACAGCCCCAGCAGGATCTTGATCAGGGTGGACTTGCCGGCGCCGTTGGCACCGACGAGTCCGGTCACACCGGGTCCGATGTCCACGGACAGCCGGTCGAGGGCGGTCACCCGGGGGAACCGCTTGCTCAGGCTCTCGGTCGCGATCACAGTCACGGTTCGACGGTAGTGAGGGAGGTGGGGCGGCGTCGTCAACCCGGGGGTTGTTCTCCATGCCCACCTGGAGATGTAGGGGATGTCTAAGGGATGCCCTACCTGAGAGGTACGGGGTCGGCCCTGAGAAGTCTCCGGGGGTGGCGTGTTCACCCTATTGACGATTTCTCTAACAAGTGCCAGATTCGGCGAGGTCACGTTACGGGCACGTACAGCAACCGCACGGCGAGGTGGCATGACGACGGCAACGATCCGCGAAACCCGCGCTGACCTGCGAGGATTCCGGCAGGTACAGCGGCTCGCCTACGAGTGCGCGCAGGAGGTCGCGGCCCGGCTGGCACCGGGGGTGACCGAGCGGGAGGCCGCGCGGATGCAGCGGGAGTGGCTGCGCGGGCGCGGGGTGCGCGACTGGTTCCACCTGCCGTTCGCCTGGTTCGGCGACCGGACGGCGTTCACGGACTTCCGCGTCCCGCTCCAGTTCTTCCCCACGAACCGGCGGCTGGAGCCGGGGATGGCGTACATCCTGGACCTCGCGCCGGTGTACGAGGGGTACACGGCCGACGTCGGCTTCTCGGGCGCGCTCGGCGGCAACGCGGTGCAGGCACGGCTGATGGACGACCTGCGCGCGCACCGGGAGCTGATCCTGCGGGAGGTGCGCGAGCGGCGGCCGCTGCGGGAGATCTACGCGGACGTCGACCGGCTGATGACGGCCCAGGGGTACGCCAACCGGCATCGCGCGTATCCCTTCGGGGTGATCGCCCACAAGGTGGACCGGGTGCGTCAACGCCGGTTCGATCCGCACCCGTTCGGGTTCGGCCTCCAGTCCCTGAAGGGGCTCGCCTCGGACGCGCTGCGCGGTCACCGGGAGGGCTGGTCGCCCCTGTGGTCGCCGTACCGCTTCTCCGACCATCCGCCGCAGCCGGGGCTGTGGGCGGTGGAGCCACATATCGGATTCCGGGGCACGGGCGCGAAGTTCGAGGAGATCCTGGTGGTGACGGACGCCAAGGACCCGGCGGAGAGCGCTTTTTGGCTGGACGACGATCTGCCGCACGTGCGGCGCTGGACGGCGGGGGAGTGACCATGCTGGACGGCGCCCGGCAACGGCGCATCGCGACCGGCGGGATCGAGCTGTGCGTGGCCGAACTCGGCCTGCGGGGACGGCCGGTGGTCGTCCTGGTGCACGGCTACCCGGACACCAAGGAGGTGTGGTCCGAGGTCGCGCCCCGGCTCGCGGAGGACTTCCATGTGGTGCTGTACGACGTACGCGGCCACGGGAGTTCGAGCGCGCCGAAGCCTTTGCGCGGCGGCTTCACGCTGGAGAAGTTGACCGATGACTTCCTCGCGGTGATCGACGCGGTGAGCCCCGGCCGGCCGGTGCACCTCGTCGGGCACGACTGGGGTTCGGTGCAGTCCTGGGAGTTCGTGACGGTCGCCCGCACGCAGGGCCGGATCGCGTCCTTCACCTCCATGTCCGGCCCGTCCCTCGACCACTTCGGCCACTGGCTGAACGCCCGCCTGCGCCGCCCGACCCCGCGCCGGCTGGCCCAGCTGCTCGGCCAGGGCGCCCGCTCCTGGTACGTCTACGCCCTGCACACCCCGGCCCTCCCCGAACTCGCCTGGCAGGGCCCGCTGGGCCGCCGCTGGCCCGAACTGCTGCGCCGCCGCGAGGGGTTGCGCGGTACGGCCTACCCGACGCCGTCGCTGCCGTCGGACGCGGCGCGCGGGGCGTGGCTGTACCGCGACAACGTCCGCGCCCGCCTGAGCCGCCCCCGCGCGGACGCGTACGCCCACGCCCCGGTGCAGCTGATCACCCCGCGCGACGACGCGTTCCTCTCCGAGCGGCTGTACGACGAGTTGGAGACCTGGGCGCCCCGGCTGACCCGGCGCACCCTGCCCGCCGGCCACTGGATCCCGCGCACCCGCCCCGACCAAGTGGCCGCCTGGATCGGGGAGTTCGTGCGGTCGGCGGAGTCCGGCCAGGAACATCCGGCGCCGCCGGCCGGCGCCCACGCGGACCGCTTCGCCGGTCAACTCGTCCTGGTCACCGGCGCGGGCTCCGGTATCGGCCGGTCCGTCGCGTTCGCGTTCGCCGAGGCGGGGGCGCGGGTGGTCGCGGTCGACGCGGACGGGGAAAGCGCCCTGCGCACGGCCGAGTTGGCGCGGCTGGTGGGGGCGCGGGAGTCCTGGGCGGAACCGGTGGACGTCTCCGACGAGGCCGCGGCGGAGAAGCTCGCCGCCCGCGTGGAGCAGGCGTACGGCGTGGTGGACGTGCTGGTGAACGCCGTGGACGCGGGGGCGGCTCCGGCGTCCTTCCTCGACACGGACACCGGCGAGCTGCGGCGCGCGCTGGACGTCAACCTCTGGGGCGTGCTGCACAGTTGCCGGCTCTTCGGGCGGCGGATGCGGGAGCGGGGGCAGGGCGGTCACGTCGTGAACATCGCCGCCGGGGGCGGGGTCTCCGAGGCGGCGGTGCTGGCGCTGAGCGCTTCGCTGCGGGCGGAGTTGGCGGGCGAGGGGATCGGGGTGACGGCAATTCGCCTCGGCGGCAGGGGAATCGGGCGGGGCGACGAGGAGAAGGCCGCTTCGGGAGTGCTGCGGGCGGTGGTCCGCGGCGCGGGGGAGGTCCGCATCGGGCGGCGTGGATAAGGAAGTTGGCCAAGTGACGCTAGGTCAGGGCAATTTGCTCAATTGCCGCAAATCCAGCGGCTGTTATCCACAGAATCCTCAACTATGCCTGTGGATAACTACACTTGGTTGTGGATCAAACATCGGGGCGAGAAAAATTACGTGATCCAGATCTCGCCGCCGGTCATCCTGTCGGCATGAACGACCAGCATAAAACAAGCCGAACGGTACGGGTCTCGAAGTACCTCTCCAAACACCTCAGACATCAGCCGGCCCGCATCGGGCTGACCCTGGACGCGGCCGGCTGGACCGAGATCGACGCCCTCCTCACGGCGGCGGCGGCCCACGGCTTCCCCTTCAGCCGCGCCGAGCTGGACGAGGTCGTCGCCGCCAACGACAAACAGCGCTTCGCGATCGAGGGGACCCGCATCCGCGCGAGCCAGGGCCACACGATCGAGGTAGACCTGGGCCTGCCGCCCGCGACCCCGCCGCCGCACCTCTTCCACGGCACGAACGCACGGGCGCTGCCCTCGATCCGGGAGGAGGGGCTGCGGGCCATGTCCCGGCACGACGTCCATCTGTCACCGGACCGGGAGACGGCGGCGCGGGTGGGGGCGCGGCGGGGGCGGCCGGTGGTGCTGACGGTCGACTCCGGGGCGATGCACAGAGACGGGCATGTGTTCCGGGTCAGCGCGAACGGGGTGTGGCTGGTGGAGGGGGTGCCGGTGCGGTACATCCGGTTTCGGGAGGGGGGCTGAGGGCGGGGTTTCGCGGCGGGCCCAGGAGGCTCGGGGTTTCGCGGCGGCTGTCGTGAGGCCCGGGGTTCGCGGCGGCTGTCGTGAGGCCCGGGGTTCGCGGCGGCTGTCGTGAGGCCCGGGGTTCGCGGCGGGCGCGCAGGGTGACTGTTTCACGTGAAACACCGCTCCCCGCATACGCTCGATACATGAGCCTGCGACTGAGCACCGTGATCCTCCCCTACCGCCGCTGGAACGAAGGCAGCCGTTCGGCGTGGATGCGGGCCGAGCAGCTGGGCTTTCACGCGGCGTACACCTACGACCACCTGTCATGGCGCAGCTTCCGCGACGGACCGTGGTTCGGGGCCGTCCCCACCCTGACCGCCGCCGCTGCCGTCACCGACCACATCCGGCTGGGCACGCTGGTCACCTCACCGAACTTCCGGCACCCGGTGACCCTGGCGAAGGAACTGATCTCGCTGGACGACGTCTCCGGCGGCCGGATCACCCTGGGCATCGGCGCGGGCGGCACCGGCTTCGACGCGACCGCGCTGGGCCAGGAGCCGTGGACCCCCCGCGAGCGCGCGGACCGGTTCGCGGAGTTCGTACAGCTGCTGGACCAGCTGCTGACCGAGGACGCGGTGTCGTACGAGGGCGATCACTACGCGGCGCACGAGGCCCACAACATCCCCGGCTGCCTCCAGCGCCCCCGCCTCCCCTTCGCCGTCGCCGCGACCGGCCCCCGCGGCCTGCGCATCGCCGCCCGCCACGGCCAGGCCTGGGTGACCACCGGCGACCCGAAGCTGTACGAGAGCGGCACGCCGGAGCAGTCGGTACGGGCCCTGCGCGACCAGCTGGACCGGCTGACGGACGCGTGCGCGGACCAGGGCCGGGACGTGGCCGAGCTGGACAAGATCCTCCTCACCGGCTTCACCCCGGACCGCTCCCGCCCCCTGACCTCCCTGGACGCATTCGTGAACTTCGCCGGCCGCCACCAGGAACTCGGCTTCACGGAACTGGTCGTCCACTGGCCGATCCCGGAAACCGATTTCACGGCGGACGAGAAGGTCTTCGAGCGGATCGCTATGGAGGCGGGGGCGCAGTTGGGGTGAGGTGTGCCGGGGCGGCATCGACGCGGGGGCGAGGCTCGCGAGGGATGTCTGGGCGAGGCCCGCTGGGGACGCCCAGGCGGGGCCCGCCGGTGGACGCCGGGGCGAGGCCCGCCGGGAGGGCACCCGCCGGGAGGGCGCCGTCGCCTCAGACCCGCCCAGCTCCCTCGCCCCCGCGCCCGCGCCACTCCCGCCCCCACCCCCGCGTCATCTCCGTCTCACCCGTGCACGCACCCGCACGCCCGTGCGGCCCCGTACGCGAGAATGGCCGGGTGACCTCAGCGACCCGACAGCCCGAGCCCCCGGCCTCCCCCCAGTTCTCGACGGCGGTCGAGCCGGAAGGCGCCGCCCGCGCGCAGACGCGTCTGATCGCCACCGACCTGGACGGCACGCTGCTGCGTGACGACGGCTCGGTCTCGCCGCGCACGGTCGCGGCGCTGGCGGCGGCCGAGGAGGCGGGCGTCGAGGTCTTCTTCGTGACCGGCCGCCCGGCCCGCTGGATGGACGTCGTCAGCGATCACGTCCACGGCCACGGGCTGGCGATCTGCGGGAACGGCGCCGCCGTGGTCGACCTGCACGGCGGCCCGGGCGCCCACCGCTTCGTGAAGGTGCGCGAGCTGGCCCGCCCCGACGCGCTGGACGTCGTACGGCTGCTGCGGGCGGCGGCGCCGGGGACGCGGTACGCGGTGGAGCAGACGTACGGGTTCCACCAGGAGCCGGAGTATCCCAAGGTGCACATGGAGATACCGGACTCGCTCGCGCCCGCCGAGGAGCTGCTCGCGCCCGGCGGTGCGGCCGACCGGGAGCCGGTGCTGAAGATCCTCGCCCACCACCGCACGCTGGACCCGGACGAGTTCCTCGCGCTGGCCCGGGAGGCGATCGGCGAGCGGGCCTCCGTCACCCGCTCCAGCCCCAGCGCGCTGCTGGAGATCGCCGGCCCCGGTGTCTCCAAGGCCAGCACCCTCGCCCAGTGCTGCGCGGAGCGCGGTATCGCCCCCGAGGAGGTCATCGCGTTCGGGGACATGCCCAACGACGTCGAGATGCTGACCTGGGCGGGCCGCTCGTACGCCATGGGCAACGCCCACCCGGACGTCGTCGCGGCGGCGTCGGGACGGACGGTCGCGAACAACGAGGACGGGGTGGCGGTCGTGATCGAGAAACTGCTGGCGGAACGGGGCTGACTCACCCCAGCGACACCCCCCGCGCCGCCAGCCACGGCACCGGATCCACCGCCGACCCCATCTCCGGCGTCACCCGTACCTCGAAGTGCAGGTGCGGTCCGGTGGAGTTGCCGGTGGTGCCGGACTGGCCGATCCACTGGCCGGCGGCGACCCGCTGGCCCTGGTCGACGGCGACGCCCGCGAGGTGGGCGTACTGGGTGTAGTAGCCGCCGGGATGCTCGATGACGACCTGCATCCCGAAGCCGCCCCCGCACATCACCCGCACCACCCGGCCGGCGCCGGCGGCCCGTACGGGGGTGCCGATCGGGACGGCGAAGTCCTGGCCGGTGTGCCGGTGCGCCCAGCGCGCGCCGCCGCTGCCGTAGGGCGCGGAGAGCTCGTACCGCTCGACCGGCGTCACCCACGCGCGCGTGGTGTGCGCCGGAGGCAGGTCCAGCGGGACCGCGCCGGGGCAGGAACCGGCCGCGACGGACGCCGCCGCCTGGCTCTGGAGCCGCTGCTTCGCCTGCTCCAGCTTGCGTTCGATGTCCTGCTTCAGCGTCGCGAGCTGCGCGTTGCGCCGCTCCAGCACCTGCCACGCGTTCGCCGCCCGCGCCCCGTCCGCCGCCAGCCGCGCCTCGGCCCGCTGCCGCTTCGCGAGCGCGTTGACGACGGCCAGGTTCGCCTGCGACAGCACGTGCTGACCGCGCATCACGTCGTCGGGACGCCCCTCCAGCACGATCCGCACGGCCGCCGGGAGCCCGCCCCCGTCGCGGTACTGGGCCCGCGCGATCCGCCCCAAGTCCTCGCGCAGCACCCCGAGTTCCCTGCGCTCCCGGGCCCGCAGCTCCTCGTACCGCAGCGCCTTCGCCCGCTGGGTCTCCGCCTCGGTCCGGCCGTCGGCCCACTGCTGCGAGGCCGCCGCGGCCTCCTCGTACAGCCGCGCCACCTCCGCCGAGAGCCCCGCCCCGGGACCCGGCTCGCCGCCGCCCGAGGAGTTGCCGTCGGCGGCCGTGGGGCGGGCCGCGAGCACCGCCGCCGCGCACAGCAGCACGGGAACGAGCAGCGGACGGCGAGGAGATGAGCGCATGTCAGCGATCGTGACCCAGCGACACGGGGGCGCGCCTCTTCACGTCATACGACCGGGGGACACAGCCTCCCGTATGGCCCAACTCTGGGTGACGCCCCGACACCTCCGTTGACGCCGGCCGCCCTAGGGAAGCGCCTCGCGGCGAGGCACCGCCCAGCCGCTCAGGTCAGCGAAGCGCCCCTCAGTTCAGCGAGGCGCCCTCAGTAAGGCGCCTCCCACACCACCGTCGTCCCGCCCCCGTCCCCCGCCCCGTACCGGCTCGCACCCCCCAGCGACTCCGCCCGCCGGACCAGATTGGCCAGCCCGCTGCGCCGCCCCCCGTCCGCGATGCCGACCCCGTCGTCCACGACCGTCAGCCGCACCCCCGGCCGCCCGTCGGCCAGCCGTGCGGTCGCGTCGACCACCACGTCGATCCGCGAGGCCCGCGCGTGCCGGAACGCGTTGGACAGCGTCTCGCGCAGGGCGGCGATGAGGTTCGTGCCCGTCGTCTCGCCGACGAGGCTGTCGACGGCGCCGGCGAAGCGCAGGGAGGGGCGGAAGCCCAGCGGCACGGCGGCCATCCGGACCTCGCGCAGCACCCGCGTGCGCAGCCCCGACGGCGTCTCCTCGGACCCCTGGCGCAGGGCGAAGATCGCGGCGCGGATCTCCTGGATGGTGATGTCGAGTTCGTCGACGGCCCGCCCGACCCCGTCCCGCACCTCGTCCGCCACCGCCCCGCGCCGGGCGCCCTGCAAGGTGAGCCCGGCCGTGAACAGCCGCTGGACGACGAGATCGTGCAGGTCACGGGCGATCCGGTCGCGTTCCTCGAACACCGCGAGCCGCTCCCGGTCGCGCCGCGCCTCGGCCATCATCAGCGCCAGCGAGGCCTGCGCCGCGAACTGCCGGGCCAGCGCCCGCTCCGCCGCCGAGAACCCCTGCCGCCCGCGCACCCGCGGCATCACGAGCGTCCCCAGGAACCCGCCGTCGCCGCGCAGCGGAAGCAGCAGGACAGGCCCGTACCCGCGGGCGTACGGAGTGACCGTGCGGGGGTCGGTGGCCGCGTCGGCGAGATACACCTCCTGCCCGGCCAGCAGCGCCGCGACCAGCTCGCCGCGCGCCGGCACGACCGCCCCGAGCATCCCCGAGGGCGGGTCGGCGGCGACGGCCGCGATCTCCAGGCCACCGCCCTCGGCGGGCAGCAGGACGACCCCGGCGGCGGCCTCGGACAGCCGGCGCGCCTGCTCGGCGACCACCTGGAGCGCGTCGTCGGGCCCCTCGCCGGCCAGCAGCGCGGTCGTCACGGCGACCGAGCCGTCGATCCACCGCTCCCTGCGCCGCGCCGCCTCGTACACCTGGGCGTTGCCGATCGCGATGCCCGCCTCCCCGGCGAGCGCCCGGGCCAGCGCCAGGTCGCCGTCGTCGAAGGGGCGGCCGTCGCGCCGGCCCGCGAGGCGGAGGCTGCCGTACGCCTCGCCGTGCACCAGGACCGGCACGGTCAGCGGCCAGTCGTCCGGCCCCTCGTCCGTCCCGACGGCCGCGTCACGCACCCCGATCAGCGCCACGGCCGTCTCGCGCACCCACTCCAGCGTGGCCCGCGGATCGAGCCCGCCGCCGACGGAACGCATCGCTTCGAGGAGACGGGACATACGGTCGGCTGCCATGAAGGCGAGGGTAATTTGCCCCTTTTGTGAAGGGAAGCAGTGTCAGCTGAAGGGAAGCAGCGTCAGCGCGCCCCCACCAGCAGCTCAGCCGCCGCCTCCCGCTCCACCATCCGCCGCAACGGCCCCTCCACCGCGGCCAGCTCGGCGTAGGAGCCCCGCTGCACGACCCGCCCCTCGTCCAGCACGACCACCTCGTCGACCGCCTCGAGTCCCGCCAGCCGGTGCGTGATGAGCAGCGTCGTACGCCCCTCGGTCGCGGCCAGCAGATCGGCGGTCAGCGCGTCGGCGGTGGGCAGGTCGAGGTGTTCGGCGGGCTCGTCGAGGACCAGCACGGGGAAGTCCGCCAGCAGCGCCCGCGCGAGCGCGAGCCGCTGCCGCTGGCCCCCGGACAGCCGCGCGCCGTGCTCGCCGACGTGCGTGTCGAGCCCGTCGGGCAGCCCCTCGGCCCACTCCAGCAGCCGCGCCCGCGCGAGCGCGTCCCGCAGCACGGCTTCGTCGGCGTCCTTGCGGGCCAGCAGAAGATTCTCGCGGACGGTGCTGTCGAAGAGGTGCGCGTCCTGCGCGCACAGCCCGACGAGCCGCCGCACGTCGTCGCCGTCGAGGGCGTACGCGTCGACGCCGCCCAGCGTGTACGTCCCGGACTCCGCGTCCAGGAACCGCAGGAGGACCTGCGCGAGCGTCGTCTTGCCGGAGCCCGAGAGGCCGACGACGGCGGTCCTGCGGCCCTCGGTGAGGGTGAGGTCGACGCCGGCGAGCGCGGCGCGGCGCTGTCCGTCGTGGCGGGCGGTGAGCCCCTTGAGGGCCAGCGGGAACGGCGAGGCGGGCGCCTTGCGGGGCCGCTCCGGCTCGTGCACGGGCTCGGGGGCGTCCAGCACCTCGTGGACGCGCTCGGCGCTGCGCCGCACCCGCTGCCGGTGCTGGGCGGCGAGCGGCAGCCCGAGAACGGCCTCGAAGGCGGCCAGCGGGGTCAGGACGACGACGGCCATCGTGACGCCGTCCAGCCGCCCGGCGGCGACACCCCGGGCCCCGGCCCACGCGGCGGCGGCCACGGTCAGCCCGGAGAGCAGCGCGGTCAGCCCGTCGCCGAGCGCGGTCGCCCCGGCCCCGCGTGACGCGATCCGGGTCAGCACCCCGTCGGCCTCGCGCGCGGCGCCGGTGCGCCGGTCCAGCGCGCCGGCGACGGTGAGTTCGGCGGTGCCGGTGAGCAGGTCGGCGACCCGGGTCGCCAGCACGCCCCGCGCGGGCGCGAGCCGCCGCTCGGCGCGCCGGGCCACGGCGCCGGTGACCAGCGGCACCCCGACCCCGGCCGCGAGCAGCCCGGCGGCGAGCACCGCGCCGGCCGCCGGCAGCAGCCAGCCGGTGAAGACGACCGCCCCGGCCGACACCAGGACAGCCGCGCCGGCGGGCAGCAGCCAGCGCAGCCAGTAGTCCTGGAGCGCGTCCACGTCGGCGACCAGCCGCGACAGCAGATCCCCGCGCCGGGCCCGGCGCAGCCCGGCGGGCGCGAGCCGCTCAAGGCGCCGGTAGACGGCGACCCGGGTGTCGGCGAGCATCCGCAGCACCATGTCGTGCGAGACCAGCCGCTCCGCGTACCGGAACACGGCCCGCCCGATCCCGAACGCCCGCGTCCCCGTCACCGCGACCATCAGATACAGCACCGGCGGCTGCTGCGAGGCCCGCGAGATCAGCCACCCGGACGTCGCCATCAGCCCGACGGCGCTGCCCAGCGCCAGGCTCCCCAGCAGCAGCGCGAGCGCCAGCCGCCCCCGCCGCGCCCCGGCCATCCCCCGCACCCGGGCCAGCGCACCCCCACGCCCCGCCCCGGTGACCGTCTCCCCGAGATCCTCCTTGACGTCCCCGCTCACGAAGAAGTCGGCCTGCGTGACGCCCTCTTCGGCGACGACGACGCCCGGCCGCCCCGGCGTCACCACACCGTCGGCGGCGGGCTCGGCCAGCCGTACGACGCGGTCGGCGGCCTCCAGCAGCGCCGGCCGGTGCACGACGAGCAGCACGGTCCGCCCCGCCGCCAGCCGCCGTACGGCCGCCACGACCTCCGCCTCGGTCTCCCCGTCCAGCGCGGCCGTCGGCTCGTCCAGCAACAGCACCGGCCGGTCGGCGAGGAAGGCCCGCGCCAGCGCCAGCCGCTGCCGCTGCCCGGCGGAGAGCCCGGCCCCGTCCTCCCCCAGCACCGCGTCGACCCCACCGGGCAGCCCCGCCACGAACTCCGTCGCCCCCGCGTCGGCGAGCGCCCGCCGTACGGCGGCGTCGTCGGCGTCGGGCCGGGCCAGCCGTACGTTCTCGGCGACCGTCCCGGCGTACAGATGGGGCCGCTGCGGCACCCACGCGATCCGGGAGCGCCACTCTTCCAAATCGAGCCCGCCGAGATCGGCGCCCCCGACGCTGACCCGCCCGGCGTCGGGGCGGACGAAGCCCAGCAGGGCGTTCAGCAGCGTCGACTTGCCCGCGCCGCTCGGCCCGACGAGGGCGACCGTCTCCCCCGGCGCGACGGTGAACGAGGTGTCCTGGACAGCCGGCGCGGCGCGGCCCGGATAGCGGACGGTGACTCCCTCGAAGGCGATCGCGCCCTGCGGGACGGCGGCCGTACCGGAGGCCGGCAACGGCTCCTCCAGCACGGCGAAGATCTCCTCGGCCGCCGCGAGCCCCTCGGCCGCCGCGTGATACTGCGCGCCGACCTGCCGCAGCGGCAGATACGCCTCCGGCGCCAGGATGAGGATGACCAGCCCGATGTACAGGTCCATCTCGCCGTGCACGAGCCGCATTCCGACCGTGACGGCGACCAGCGCCACCGAGATCGTCGACAACAGCTCCAGCGCGAACGACGACAGGAACGCGATCCGCAGCGTCCTCAGCGTCGCCTGCCGGTACTCCCCGGTGATCTTCCGGATCGACTCGGCCTGCGCCTTGGCCCGCCCGAACACCTTCAGCGTCGGCAGCCCCGCCACGACATCGAGGAAGTGCCCCGACAGCCGCGACAACAGCCGCCACTGACGGTCCATCCGCGACTGCGTGACCCACCCGATCAGCATCATGAACACCGGGATCAGCGGCAGCGTCCCGACGATGATCGCCGCCGACACCCAGTCCTCGGTCACGACCCGCACCAGCACCGCGACCGGTACGACGACGGCGAGCCCCAACTGCGGCAGATACCGCGAGAAGTAGTCGTCCAGCGCGTCCACGCCCCGCGTGGCGAGGGCGACGAGCGAACCGGTCCGCTGCCCGCTCAGCCACCCGGGCCCGAGCGCCCCCGCCCGCTCCAGCAGCCGCCCGCGCAACTCCGACTTCACCGCCGCGCTGGCCCGGTGCGCGGCGAGTTCGGTGGCCCAGGAGACCAGCCCCCGCCCGACCGCCACGGCCGCCAACAGCAGCAGCGGAGTGCGGAGTTCACCGACCGAGTGGCCGTGCTGGAAGGCGCCGACCACGATCTCGGCGATGAGCATGGCCTGCGCGATGACCAGCACCGCGCCGACGACGCCCAGGGCGACGACGGCCGCCATGAAGAGGCGGGTGGCACGGGCGTACCGCAGAAGACGCGGATCGATTGGTTTCACGTGAAACACCCTCTTCTCAAAGGGACTTCTGGAGGGCTCGGGGGGCGTCCGGGGCCTGTTTCACGTGAAACGCCCTGAGGCGCGCGGTGTTTCACGTGAAACATGCTCAGCGCGGACCGGCGACGGACTCAGTGGGCGACATCCGCCGCAATGTGCTGCGTCCCGATCCGCTTGCGGAACACCCAGTACGTCCACCCCTGATAGAGCATCACGATCGGCGTGGCGATCACCGCGCACCACGTCATGATCTTCAGGGTGTAGGCGCTCGACGAGGCGTTGGTGACCGTGAGGCTCCAGTCCGGGTTGAGCGTCGAAGGCATGACGTTCGGGAAGAGCGCCAGGAAGAGCATCGTCACCGCGGCCACGATGGTGACGCCGGAGAGGGCGAAGGACCAGCCCTCGCGCCCGGCCTGGTTGGCGACGAGCGCGGCGGCCAGCGAACCGACGGCCACGATCAGCGCGACCAGGGTCTTGCCGTCACCGTTGTCGGCCTGCGTCCAGATCAGGAAGGCCAGGGCGAGGACGGCGGTGACGAGTCCGACCTTCAGGGCGAGTCCGCGGGCGCGTCCCCGGATCTCCCCGACCGTCTTGAGGGCCGTGAACACCGTGCCGTGGAAGGTGAACAGGGTCAGGGTGACGAGACCGCCGAGCAGGGCGTAGGGGTGGAAGAGATCCCAGAAGCCGCCGACGTACTCGAAGTTCCGGTCGAGCTTGACCCCGTGCACGATGTTGCCGAACAGCACGCCCCACAGGAACGCGGGGATCAGGGAGCACCAGAAGATCGCGTGCTCCCAGTTGCGCTGCCAGTTCTCCTCGGGCCGCTTGGCCCGGTACTCGAAGGCGACGCCCCGGACGATGAGGCAGACCAGGATGACCAGCAGCGGCAGATAGAAGCCCGAGAAGAGGGTGGCGTACCACTCGGGGAAGGCGGCGAAGGTCCCGCCGGCCGCGCTGAGCAGCCAGACCTCGTTGCCGTCCCAGACCGGCCCGATGGTGTTGATCAGGACCCGCTTCTCGGTCCGGTCACGGGCGAGCAGCTTGGTGAGGACACCGACCCCGAAGTCGAAGCCCTCCAGGAAGAAGTAGCCGATCCACAGGACGGCGATCAGGACGAACCAGACGTCGTGCAGTTCCATGACTGTGCAGCTCCCTCGGCCTAGTACGAGAAGGCCATCGGCTTGTCGGCGTCACGGGCCTCGCCGCCGATCTTCGTGGGCGGGTTGAGATCGGCCTCGGTCAGCTCGGGCGGCCCCGCCTTCACGTACTTGGCGAGCAGCTTCACCTCGACGACGGCGAGGATCGCGTAGAGCGTGGTGAAGACGATCATCGAGGTGAGGACCTCGCCCTGGGAGACACCGGGGGAGACCGCGTCACGGGTGCGCAGGACGCCGTAGACGACCCAGGGCTGGCGGCCCGTCTCGGTGAAGATCCAGCCCCAGGAGTTGGCGATGAGCGGGAAGGCCAGGGTCCAGATCGCGATGCGCCAGTACCAGAGGGTGAGCTGGGGGCCGAGCGCCTTGCTCTTGAACAGGACCAGATGCGGCACTTCGTCGTCGGCGACCCGCAGGTGCTGGGGGAGCAGGAACTTCTTGCGGGTGAGCCAGAGTCCGGCGAGACCGATGGCGAAGGACGCCATGCCGAAGCCGATCATCCAGCGGAAGCCCCAGTAGGCGACAGGGATGTTGGGCCGGTAGTCGCCGGGCCCGAACTTCTGCTGCTCGGCCTTGTTGATGTCGTTGATGCCGGGGACGTAGGAGCTGAAGTCGTCGTTGGCGAGGAAGGACAGCAGGCCGGGGATCTCTATGGCGACCGTGTTGTGGCCCTTTTCGACGTCGCCGTAGGCGAAGACGGAGAAGGGAGCGGGCGACTCGCCGTCCCACAGGGCCTCGGCGGCGGCCATCTTCATCGGCTGCTGCTTGAACATCACCTTGCCGAGGACGTCACCGCTGACCGCGGTGAGCATTCCGGCGATGACGACGGTGATCAGGCCGAGCCGCAGCGTCGTCTTCATCTCGACGATGTGCTTCTTGCGCAGCAGGTGGAAGGCGGAGATGCCGACCATGAAGGCGCCGCCGGTCAGGAAGGCCGCGGAGAGGGTGTGGAACGCCTGGCTGAGCGCGGTGTTCTGGGTCAGGACGAGCCAGAAGTCGGTCAGTTCGGCGCGGCCCCTGGCCTCGTTGATCTTGTAGCCGACCGGGTGCTGCATCCAGGAGTTGGCGGCCAGGATGAAGTAGGCCGACAGGATCGTGCCGATCGACACCATCCAGATCGTCGCCAGGTGGAGCTTCTTGGGGAGCTTGTCCCAGCCGAAGATCCACAGACCGATGAAGGTCGATTCGAAGAAGAAGGCGATCAGGGCCTCGAAGGCGAGCGGGGCGCCGAAGACGTCGCCGACGAAGCGGGAGTAGTCCGACCAGTTCATGCCGAACTGGAACTCCTGCACGATGCCGGTGACGACACCCATCGCGATGTTGATCAGGAAGAGCTTGCCCCAGAACTTCGTCGCCCTGAGGTACTTCTCCTTGCCGGTCCGCACCCAGGCCGTCTCCAGGCCGGCGGTGAGCGCCGCCAGGGAGATCGTCAGGGGGACGAAGAGGAAGTGGTAGACGGTGGTGATACCGAACTGCCAGCGCGCCAGTGTCTCTGGCGCCAAGGCCATTTCCACGTCGTCAGTCTCCTTACGTGCCGTGGTACAGCGGCAGTTTGCCCCTTGTGTCACACGCATTCATGGAGCAACCGGGACACGCTTGTGAACGCGTTCACATTCACAAGCAATTATGGCGCATGCCTGTTCGGGGCCGACAGGGAGGGGGGTGGGTAACGCAAGAGGCCGACCGGGTGCATAGGCTGGCCGGCTGGCCCGTTTCACGTGAAACACCCCCCTGTGGGCAAGGGGGGACGACTAAAGGGCCGGGCAGCAGCGTCGCAACGCTCCCGCCCGGCCCCTTGAGAGACCTCAGCCGACCCGGCCCCTTGAGCCCTCCGCCGGCTAGCCCCCTAATCCTCCTTGCGGAACCTCTCCGCGACCTTCAGGAAGATGTCGTTGGCCTCGGTCTCGCCGATCGTGACGCGAGCCCCCTCGGGGAAGGGGCGGATGACGACGCCCGCCTGTTCGCAGGCCTCGGCGAAGGCCGCCGTACGCTCCCCCAGCCCCAGCCAGACGAAGTTGGCCTGGCTGTCGGGGACGGTCCAGCCCTGGGTGCGCAGGCCGGTGAGGACGCGGTGGCGTTCACCGACGAGGGAGCCGACGCGGCCGAAGAGCTCGTCCTCCGCCCGCAGGGAGGCGACCGCCGCGTCCTGGGCGAGCTGGGAGACCCCGAAGGGCACCGCCGTCTTGCGCAGCGCGGCGGCGACCGGGTCATGGGCGATCGCGAAGCCGACCCGCAGCCCGGCGAGGCCGTACGCCTTGGAGAAGGTGCGCAGGACGCAGACGTTGGGCCGGTCCCGGTAGAGCTCGACGCCGTCGGGGACCTCGGGGTCGCGGACGAACTCCCGGTAGGCCTCGTCCAGGACGACGAGGACGTCGCCCGGCACCTGGTCCAGGAAGCGCTCCAGCTCGGCGCGGTGGACGGCCGTGCCGGTGGGGTTGTTGGGGTTGCAGACGAAGATCAGCCGGGTCCGGTCGGTGATCGCGGCGGCCATCGCGTCCAGGTCGTGGACGGCGTCCGCGGTGAGCGGGACCCGGACCGAGGTCGCCCCGCTGATCTGCGTGATGATCGGGTACGCCTCGAACGAGCGCCAGGCGTAGAGGACTTCGTCGCCGGGGCCCGAGGTCGCCTGGACCAGCTGCTGGGCGATGCCGACCGAGCCGGTGCCGGTGGCGAGGTGGGAGACGGGGACGCCGAAGCGGTCGGCCAGCTCCTGCGTCAGGGCCGTGCAGGCGAGGTCGGGGTAGCGGTTGAACGAGGCCGCGGAGAGCGTGACGGACTCCATCACGCCGGGCAGCGGCGGGTAGGGGTTCTCGTTCGAGGACAGCTTGTAGGCCACCGGGCCGCCCGTCGCGGCCGGCCGGCCCGGCTTGTAGGTGGGAATCCCCTCCAGCTCGGCGCGCAGCTTCGGGCTCGTCTCGCTCACCGCAGTCCTCCTCGTGACCACCACCGGATACTCAATTCTGCTCACCCTATGAGGATTGGGCGCGTTCACGTCACCACCTGGACCGACCCCGTCCGTCCCGTCCGCATCAGGGGCAACAACGTACGAAGGGCTACGAAACGGGGGGCGCGTCGTACATATATCTATGCGCCGGTGGCTCGCGCCCTGGCGCGCATCCCTCGTGCAGGTGAGTTGAGACCTCTTCGAGACATCGGTTGCTCGACAGGCCCATCGGCGCCGGGACATCGCGTATCGGTATTGGAACTGCCAACTGACTTGGTTTCTAAGGAACTTGAGCTTTGTTGACCTTGCAGAAACGTGCCTGTCAATGCGTGCATATGCGTCCGCCCTACCCCACCTGATGAGCCCTACTATCGGCTCGCCATGACAGCAGCAGGGAAGCACCAGGTGAGCCGCGCGGAAACCTCACGCCGAGGCAGCCGGCCGGGCCGAGCGGGTATCAGGGACGTGGCCGCCGCCGCCGGAGTGTCCATCACGACCGTCTCCGACGCCCTGAACGGCAAGGGCAGGCTCCCTGATGCCACCCGACGCCATGTCCGCGAGGTCGCCGACCGGCTGGGCTACCGCCCGTCGGCCGCGGCCCGCACGCTCCGTACCGGAAAGTCAGGTCTCATCGGCCTGACCGTGACGACATACGGGGATGAACCTTTCACCTTCACAGAATTCGCGTATTTCGCGGAGATGGCGAGAGCCGCCACCTCCGCCGCGCTCGCCCGCGGCTACGCGCTCGTCATCCTCCCGGCGACCTCGCGCCACGACGTGTGGTCGAACGTCGCCCTCGACGGCACCGTCGTCATCGACCCGTCCGACCAGGACCCGGTCGTCGGCGAACTGGTCCGGCAGGGTTTACCCGTCGTCTCCGACGGCCGCCCCGCCGGTCCGCTCCCGGTCACCGCCTGGGTGGACAACGACCACGAGGCCGCCGTACTCGACATCCTCGACCACCTCGCGGACGCGGGGGCCCGCCGGATCGGGCTGCTCACGGGCACCACGACCGACACGTACACCCACCTCTCGACCACCGCATACCTGCACTGGTGCGAGCGGGTCGGGCAGGACCCGGTGTACGAGGCCTACCCCGCCCACGACCCCTGTGCGGGCGCCGTGGCCGCCGACCGGCTCCTGGCCCGCCCCGACCGCCCCGACGCCGTGTACGGCCTCTTCGACCCCAACGGCACGGACCTCCTGGCCGCCGCCCGCCGCTACGGCCTGCGCGTACCCGAGGACCTGCTGCTGGTGTGCTGTAGCGAGTCCACGGTCTACGCGAGCACCGAGCCGCCGATCACGACGCTCTCCCTGAAACCGCGGCGCATCGGCACCGCGGTGGTCCAGCTCCTCATCGACGCGATCGAGGGCGTGCACTCGGACCATCCGGTCGAGCAGGTGATACCGACGGAGCTGATCATCAGAACATCGTCCCAACGCAGGCCGCCCAGGACGACGGTGAGCCCGCCCCGGACGCCCGAGGGGGGATGACGGCCCCCTCCCCCACCCGTCCGTCAGCCCCCGTCCGCCGCACCACCCCCGCGCCGCCCCGAAGTCACCCCCCGAAGATGTGCCCGCCCTGTGGAGTCACACAGTGAAGGGTGGGGTAATTGGGGCGAAAGGCGTGGGGGAGCGGGGGGCGGGGGCGATTCAGGGCCCCTGGGTCGTCACACGGCCCGATCCGCATTCCTATGATGGGCCCACGACACCGCGGGCCGCTGCGACCAGGCAGTCCGAAGCGGTGCAGATGCGGCGCGATGGTGGAGGGGTCTGATGACTCAGGGGGCCGGTCAGGGACCCGAGGCGGAGCGCACGGCGACGGTGCGCGACTTCCGGGTGCCCGCGTACGTCCATGAGACCGGGCCGTACGACGAGAACACGCACCCGGGGGACGTCGTCCCGGAGGACTACCCGGAGGGGTACACCCCGACGCAGCGCGATCTGCCGGTCATCAACCGGGGTGACACGCTCCAGCTGTCGGTGGACCCGGCGGCGGCCCCGGACGGCCCCGGCGCCCTGTTCGTCGTCGGCGACGTGCACGGCTACCTCGACGAACTCCTCGCCGCGCTGCGGGAGAAGGGGCTGATCGACGAGGCCGGGCAGTGGTGCGCGGGCACGACGCGGCTGTGGTTCCTCGGTGACTTCACCGACCGGGGGCCCGACGGCATCGGCGTGATCGACCTCGTGATGCGGCTGTCCGCCGAGGCCGCCGCGGCCGGCGGCTACTGCAAGGCGCTGATGGGCAATCACGAACTGCTGCTGCTCGGCGCCCGGCGGTTCGGCGACACCCCCGTCAACTCCGGGGCCGGCACCGCCACCTTCCAGGCGGCCTGGCTGCTCAACGGCGGCCAGAAGTCCGACATGGACCGGCTCCAGGACCACCACCTCCAGTGGATGGCCCGCCTCGACGCGGTCGAGGAGGTCGACGGCCACCTGCTCGTCCACTCCGACACCACCGCCTATCTCGACTACGGCGACTCCATCGAGGCCGTCAACGACACCGTCCGCGAGACGATCACCCGCAACGACGCGGACGAGGTCTGGGACCTGTTCCGCAAGTTCACCAAGCGGTTCTCCTTCCGCGACGAGGGGGGCGCGGACGCCGTGCGCTCCCTCCTCGATACGTACGGCGGCACCCGGATCGTTCACGGCCACAGCCCGATCCCGTATCTGCTGGGCGAGGTCGGCTCCGAGGACGGCGAGGACGATCCGGGTCCGAACGTCGAGGGACCGCACGTCTACGCCGAGGGGCTCGCCATCGCGATGGACGGCGGTGTGACCATGGCCGGAAAACTCCTGGTCCAGCAACTGCCTTTGGATGTCTGATAGTTCACAGGGCAGGTTTCTACCTGTGCCGGACCGACCGCAGACGGCACAGGTCGGGCTGTAATTTCCGTAAACCCCTTGTCATCTTGAGCCGTCGCCGCTCTACCATCGGCTTATCCGTAGCAGGCTCCCCTCCGTTTCTGCCCGACGGCTCGCACGCATGCGAGCCACAAGTCCTACGGAGCATCGGGGGATGCACATGAACAGCGTTCCGCAGCACCTGCACAACGAGGACCGCCAGGATTACGAGCGGCTCCTCGACGAGGCGCTGCGCTCCGCCCCGAACCGCCCGGAACTGGCCGCCCTCGGCCGCCGGCTCAACCCCGAACAACTACGGACGATGGCGCTGGGCGCCACCGCCTTCATAACGGCCACCGCGGCGAGCGAGTACGAGCACTACGTCCAGGTCCGCGAGGACCTGCGCCGCCCGGCCCCGGCCGGTACGACGGGCTCCCGGACCTCCGGCGGCCCCGGACCGGCGGGCGGCGGCCCGAGTCTGACCACCGGCGAGACCGAGTCCGGCGGGGCGGGTGCCGTCGCCGTCGCCGCCGTCCTCACCCCGGTTCTCGCCGGGACGGCCGCCGTGATCTTCCTGCTCGTCGGCTACCTCCTCAAGATGCTCGACCAGCCGCCCGCGTTCGCCAAGGCGCTGGTCACGGCGGGCTGGGTGTTCGGTACGGTCGCGGCGCTGGCGATCCTGGTCGCCACCGTCGGCCTCCTGCTGACGGCCCTGCGCAACCGGCCTTCGCTGGAGGCCGGCCGCTACAACGAGCACAGCGAGGAGGTCGAACGGGCCCGGGAGGCCTGGCGGGACGCCCTGCTGGAGCGCGGCATACTCCCGTTCCTGCACGAGGCCCTGGACCGAGCCGGCCCCCTCCCCGAGCCCGGCTCGACCACCCCGGCCCCGACGACCGGCCGCCTCCCGAAGATCGGCTACGACAGCCCCGGTTACGCCCGCCCCGGCTACGGCAGCCCGGGTTACGCCCGCCCCGGCTTCACGAGCCCGGACGACGGCCCGTCCCCCACGAGCCGTCCCAGCTACACCAGCCCCGACTACACGAGCCCCGACTTCGGCGGCCCGGACCATCTCCCGGACTAGGGCCTGTCCGCCGGATCGGGCGGGGGTTCCGAGGCGGGGCCGGGGTGCGCTGAACGGGGTCGGGGTGTGCTGATCGGGATGGGGCCGGGGTGTGCTGAACATCCCGGCCCTTGCTCCGGTCGCTCCGCCTACTCCGCGATCGGCAGATACACCCGGTTGCCCGCCGCCGCGAACTCCTTCGACTTCTGGGCCATGCCCTCCTCGACCTCGGCCCGGCTTCCCCCATGCTCGCGGCGGATGTCCTGACTGATCTTCATGGAGCAGAACTTGGGCCCGCACATGGAGCAGAAGTGGGCGGTCTTGGCCGGCTCGGCCGGGAGCGTCTCGTCATGGAACTCCCGGGCCGTGTCCGGGTCGAGGGCCAGGTTGAACTGGTCCTCCCAGCGGAACTCGAAGCGGGCGTCGGACAGCGCGTCGTCCCAGTCCTGCGCTCCGGGGTGGCCCTTGGCGAGATCGGCCGCGTGGGCGGCGATCTTGTAGGTGATGACACCGGTCTTGACGTCATCACGGTTGGGTAGGCCCAGATGCTCCTTGGGCGTGACATAGCAGAGCATCGCCGTACCCCACCAGGCGATCATCGCGGCACCGATACCGGAGGTGATGTGGTCGTACGCCGGGGCGACGTCGGTCGTCAGCGGGCCGAGCGTATAGAAAGGCGCTTCATCACAGATCTCCTGCTGAAGGTCGATGTTCTCCTTGATCTTGTGCATCGGGACATGTCCCGGGCCCTCGATCATCGTCTGTACCTTGAAACGCCTGGCGATCCGGTTGAGTTCCCCGAGCGTGCGCAATTCCGCGAACTGCGCCTCGTCATTGGCGTCCGCGATCGAACCGGGCCGCAATCCGTCGCCGAGCGAGTACGTGACGTCGTACGCGGCGAGAATCTCGCAGAGTTCCTCGAAGTTCTCGTACAGAAACGATTCTTTGTGGTGGGCCAGACACCAGGCCGCCATGATCGAGCCGCCGCGCGAGACGATCCCGGTCTTCCGGTTGGCGGTCAGCGGCACGAACGGCAGCCGTACGCCCGCGTGGACGGTCATGTAGTCCACGCCCTGCTCGGCCTGTTCGATCACGGTGTCCTTGTAGATCTCCCAGGTCAGCTCCTCGGCCCGGCCGTCGACCTTCTCCAGCGCCTGATACAGCGGCACCGTGCCGATCGGGACGGGGGAGTTGCGCAGCACCCATTCACGGGTGGTGTGGATATTGCGGCCGGTGGAAAGGTCCATGACCGTATCGGCGCCCCAGCGAGTCGCCCAGGTCATCTTCTCGACCTCCTCCTCGATCGAGGAAGTCACCGCCGAATTGCCGATATTGGCATTGACCTTCACCAGGAACCGCTTACCGATGATCATCGGCTCGATCTCCGGGTGATTGACGTTGGCGGGCAGTACGGCCCGGCCCGCCGCGATCTCCTCACGGACGACTTCGGGCGAGACGTTCTCCCGCAGCGCCACGAATTCCATCTCCGGGGTGATCTCGCCCCGGCTCGCATACCCCAGCTGAGTGACGGGCTCCCCGCTGCGGCTGCGGCGCGGCAGCCTCGGCCGGCCGGGGAAGACCGCGTCCAGATTGCGCAGCCCGCCGCGCGGCGAGGTGTGCCTGATCCCGTCGTCCTCGGGGCGGACCGGACGGCCCAGGTACTCCTCGGTGTCACCCCGGCCGACGATCCAGTTCTCCCGCAGCGGCGGCAGCCCCCGGCGGACGTCCGGCTGCTCGGCCGGATCGGTGTACGGACCGGAGGTGTCGTACAGGGTGACGGACTGCCCGTTGGTCAGGTGCACCTGACGGACCGGCACCCGCAGGTCGGGGCGGGAACCCTCGACGTATGCCTTGTGCCAGCCGATGGGCTTGTCCCCGGCCTGCGTCGACGTCGCGGCCTGAGCCGCCTCGTCCTGGCCGGAGGCAGGTGTGCGTGCGTCCTTGATGGTCATGAGACCTACTCCCTACGCCGGCATTACCCGGTAACAGGTTCAGCGGTCGACGCAGCGGATTCCGTCCGGCGGTGTTTCATGTGAAACATCACTCGATCCCGGTGACGTTTCACGTGAAACACAGCGAAGACGAAGGTCAGCGCCCTCTCAGCCCGGTGCTCCGAGCTCCCGCGTGTGCAAAGGTGACTCCACGCTAGCGTCATCTGTGGCGCGGTGAACAGTAGGCCTCTGCCGTTCTTGCGATGATCGGTCGGTGACCACGACACCCCATCCCCCTTTCCCCCCACCGCCCGAGCGGCCCCGCGGCCCCGGCGCGGCCTCCGGCCCCCGGCAACCTCCGGGCCAGGAGCGCGACTTCAGCGCGGGTCAGGGAGCGGGTCCGGTACCGGGCGCACCGGGTCCCGGCGGGGAGCGGCCTCGTCCTGGGTACGAGGGTCAGCGCCAGGGGGCGTACGACGGGCAGCGGCAGGGGGCGTACGGGGGGCAGAGCCGGCCTCCTGGACAGGGCATTCCTGCGGGGCACGGAGATCCTGCGGGGCAGGGCAACGGCGGGGGCGTCCGGCCGCAGCCCAGTGGTCCTCAGGGCGGCGGTTCCGGCCATTCTCATGGGGGCGGCGACGGGCACGACCATGGCGCCGGGGGCGGGCACGGGGGCGGCGGCGGGCACGGTCATGGGGGCGGACACGGGCCCGGGAGCGGGAGCGGGCACAGCCACGGGCACAGTCACAGCCATGGCCCCGCCGCCCCCGTCTCCCGTCACCTCCGCAAGGTCATCGGCGCCATCCTGATCCCCTTCGCCGCCGCCGTGGTCGTGGGGCTCGTGGTGCTGTGGCCCGGCGGGGCGCCGCCGCACGAGCGGACCGGGGTCGGGTTCGACCGGCAGACGCAGCAGGCGACGGTCACGAGGATCGAGAAGCTGAGCTGCCAGTCCGTCAACGCCTCGGGAGGGACCCCGACCGGCGACACCTCCACGGCGGAGGGCTCCTCGGCGGCGCAGCAGGCGGGCGGCACCTGCAAGCGGGCCACGATCCGGGTGGACACCGGCGACGACAAGGGCCGTACGTTCAACGAGATCATCCAGCCCGACCAGACCCGCCAGCTGCGCCAGGGCCAGAAGGTGATCGTCGCCTACGAGCCCTCCGCGCCGAAGGACCTCCAGTACTCGGTCGCCGACGTCAACCGCCGTTTCCCCATGGCCCTGCTGGCCGGGATCTTCGCCGTCGCCGTCGTGGTCGTCGGCCGGCTGCGGGGCGTCATGGCGCTGGTGGCGCTCGCGATCAGCTTCCTGATCCTGAACTTCTTCATCCTGCCCGCGGTCCTCCAGGGCTCCAACCCGCTGCTCGTGGCGGTGATCGGGTCGAGCGCCATCATGCTGATCGCGCTCTATCTGTGTCACGGCCTCTCGGCGAGAACGTCCGTCGCGGTGCTCGGCACGCTGATCTCGCTGGTGCTGATCGGCGTCCTGGGCTCGCTGTTCATCGGCTGGGCCGCGCTCGGCGGCAACACCGACGACAACACCGGCCTCATCCACGGCCTGTATCCGTCGATCGACATGAGCGGTCTGCTGCTCGCGGGCATCATCATCGGCTCGCTCGGTGTCCTCGACGATGTGACGGTCACCCAGACCTCGGCGGTCTGGGAGCTGCACGAGGCGAACCCGACGATGGGCTGGCGCGGGCTCTACCGGGCGGGCATCCGCATCGGCCGCGACCACATCGCGTCCGTCGTCAACACCCTGGTCCTCGCCTACGCGGGCGCCGCCCTGCCGCTGCTGCTGCTCTTCTCGATCGCCCAGAGCAGCGTCGGTACGGTCGCCAACAGCGAGCTGGTCGCCGAGGAGATCGTCCGTACCCTGGTCGGCTCGATCGGCCTGGTCGCGTCGGTGCCGGTCACCACGCTCCTCGCCGCCCTGGTCGTCGCCGCCGACCGTCCCGACCCCGCGAAGACCCTGACCCCGGCGACGGCTTCGGCCCCGGGTCCCGCGCCGGTCACGGCGGACGCGGCTCCGGCGGGCGGCGGGCGGGGCCGACGTCGTAAACGCTGAGCCGGCGTCGTGAACGCCGAACGGGGGTTCGCCAGGAGGTACTTCACCTGGCGAGCCCCCGCAGAAGCGTTACTGCACCGCCTTGCGGCACAAAACAGCGCCTCTTCACCGCACCGGAGCCGGACGGACGTTCAACCGGCGCTCTGCTCCTCCGCGAGGATGCGGTCCAGCGCCTCGTCGAGATGGGCGTCGAAATCGGCGAACGCACCCTCCTGGCCGAGCGGGACCAGCCGGTCCGTGCGGTCGAGGAAGGCGATCAGGGGGGCCGCCGAGGAGCGGAAGAGCGCCTGGTCGGCGCCGACCTGGAGCCGGATCAGGATCTCGCCCAGGGTGTCACCGTCCGCCGGCTCGATGCGCACATCCCCCTCGCCGCACGGCCGCCCCACCCCGTCGATCAGCAGCTCCCGGCCGAACGCCCAGGTCACGGGCGCGTCCCCGGGCAGGTGGAAGGTGAGACGCACGGCGTAGGGATCGCCCGTCTCGTACGCCAGCTCCACCGGAATCCGGAACGAGAGCTCGTCGGAGACGAGAAAGCTCATCATGACCTCTGCCTGTACTGCCTGTACGGACTCGCGCATCGCCTACCCCGTCATGCCGTATGCCGTTGTCTTGGCCGGGAATGTACCTCTGATACTGCAACGCATCTTGCTTAACGTGCACAACAGATCACAAGGAGTGAGTTTTCAGATGCTGATAGAGAGCGCGAGCGATCCCAGCCGCCGGCCGACCTCGTGCTCCAGCCGGCGGGCGGCGGGAATCAGCCGGTCGGCCTGATGGGCGGGCAGGGAGAGCGCGATGGTCGCGGCCGTGGCGCCCACGGTGATGGGGACGGCCGCGCAGACCGTGCCCAGCGCGTACTCCTGACGTTCGGTCACCGGCTCGGCCCGCCGGACCCGCGCGAGCCGGCGCAGCAGGGTGTGGCTGTCACGGACGGTGTACCGGGTCAGGGTCTGCGCCGGGTGCCGGCGCAGATGGTCGCGGCGGGCGTCCTCGTCCAGCTGGGAGAGCAGGCACTGGCCCACCGCGTGCGCGTGACCGGTCTCGCGGAAGTCGGCCCACTGCTCGACGGCGGGGGCGTCCGGGGCGTCGGCGATGCACCGCATCTCGATCTCGCCGGCCTGGTAGACCGCGTAGTAGACGGGGGCGCCGATCGCGTCCCGCCAGTGGGCGAGGGTGTCGGCGATGGTGCTGCGACGTTTCTGCGCGGCCCCCGCTGCGGCCAGCCGCTCGGCGGCGTCACCGAGGAAGAACAGGCCCTTGTCGCGCCGCAGATAGCCCTCGTGGACCAGGGTGCGCAGCAGGTGGTAGGCCGTGGGGAGGGCCAGCCCGGTCTCTCTCGCCAGTTGCTTCGCCGGAGCGCCGTACGGATGGCCCGCGACGCTCTCCAGGAGGCGGACGGCCCGCTGGACGGAGCCGATCAGCGTGACCGCCGGCTGCGGCTGTTCGGGGACCGCCGGGCGGGGGCGGCCGGGTGGTCGGGGGGTGGAGCGGAGGCGGGCGGGGGGTGCGCCCGGTTCCGCCGGGGAGGTGTCAGCCGTGGCCAAGAGGCGCTCCCGAGGCGCGAAGGAGGTGGTCCGTGCGGGGAGACACGGGAGTACGCCGCTCGCGGGGGCGTACCCGCGTCGGACTCCGGACTCTAACCGCCCGCTACCGGCCACCACCGCGCCGTACGGAAAACTTCCCCCGGCCGAGGGAACCGGTGATTCCTATGATCCGGTCACCGGTCTCCCCGCTCGGCCCGGGGCCGTCACCAGTCGCTGCGGGAGCTGGAGCTCGACGTGAACTTCCGTACGACGTAGACCAGTCCGCCGACCAGCGCGACGAACACCAGTACCTTGAACAGCAGGCCGATCACGAAGCCGACGACGCTGGCTATCAGCCCGCCGAAGACGACCAGGGCGATGACCGGCACCGCCACCCACTTCACCCACCAGGGCAGTCCCGCGAAGATCTCTCGCATCTCCCTCGTCCCCATCTGTGCGCCGGCCGGGGCCTCGTGAGACCGCCGGGCCGGGATTCCTGACTTCTTTTCCTGTCTTCGATGCTAGGGCCACGAGGGGGCCGAACGGGGGCTTCGCACCCCTTGTCCATCCCTGAATGATCCCCTAGGGGACGGGGGAGCGGAGGTCATCCTTCCGGCGGTGAGAACACCACGAGCACCCGCAGGTCCTCGCTGATGTGATGGAACTTGTGGGCGACCCCGGCCGGCACGTACACGACACTGCCGCGCGCGACCTCGGTCGTCTCCATGCCGACGGTGATCGACGCCCGGCCGCTCACCACGAAGTACACCTCGTCCTGCTTGTGCGGGTTCTGTGGATCGTGCGTGCCCGCGTCGAGCGCGTACAGACCGACCGACATGTTCCGCTCCCGCAGAAACTGGAGGTAGGCGCCGTCGTTGGCGGCTCGCTCCGCCTCCAGTTCGTCCAGCCGGAATGCCTTCATCGCGTTCGTCCCGCTCCAGTCCTGTGTCGGCCATGGGTCTCTCTGGAACGATCAGACACATGAAGAATTTCGTAGTCAAGACGATCGCCAACGCAGGCGCCCTGGGCGTCGCCGTCTGGCTCCTCGACAAGATCACCCTCACCGGGGACAGCACGGGCAAGAAGGTCGGCACGCTGCTCGTCGTGGCACTGCTGTTCGGCCTGGTCAACTTCCTGGTCAAGCCGCTGGTGAAGATCCTGACCTTCCCGCTGTTCATCCTGACGCTCGGCCTGATCACGCTGGTGATCAACGCCCTGATGCTGCTGCTCACCTCGTGGCTGGCCGACAAGCTCGACCTCAGCTTCCACGTCGAGGGCTTCTGGACGGCCGTCGTCGGCGGCCTGATCATCTCCGTCGTCTCCTGGGCCCTCAACCTCGCCCTGCCCGACGGGGACTGACCGGCATGAACGACACCCCCATCGGCGACGGCACGCGCGCGGTCCGCGCCGGGCTGCCCGAACCCGTCAAGTACGAACCCACGCTGCCCGGCCCGGTCTTCGCCGCGCACTACCACCTCCCCGGCGACCCGACCGGCCCGTACACCTACGGCCGCGACGACAACCCCACCTGGACGCTCCTGGAGAACGCCGTCGGCGAGCTGGAGGCGCCCGGCCAGGACGGGGTCGAGACGCTCGTCTTCGCCTCCGGCATGGCGGCGATCTCGTCCGTCCTCTTCTCCCAGCTGCGCTCCGGCGACACGGTCGTCGTCCCCTCCGACGGCTACCAGATCTTCCCGCTCGTCCGGGCCCAGCTGGAGACGTACGGCATCGAGGTGCGCACCGCGCCGACCGACGAGGACGCCCAGCTCGCGGCGCTGGAGGGGGCGCGGCTGCTGTGGATCGAGACGCCGTCGAACCCGGGGCTCGACGTGTGCGACATCCGCCGGCTCGCCGAGGCCGCCCACGCCCAGGGCATCCTCGTCGCCGTCGACAACACCCTCGCCACCCCGCTCGGGCAGCGCCCGCTGGAGCTGGGCGCGGACTTCTCGGTGGCCAGCGGCACCAAGCAGCTCACCGGCCACGGCGATCTGCTCCTCGGCTACGTCGCCGGCCGCGACCCCGAGGCGATGGCGGCCGTACGGCGCTGGCGCAAGATCGCCGGCGGCATCCCGGGTCCCATGGAGGCCTGGCTCGCGCACCGTTCGCTGGCCACGCTGGCCCTGCGCGCGGACCGGCAGGGCGCGAACGCGCTGGCCGTCGCCGAGGCGCTGCGCGGGCGGCCCGAGGTGTCCGGGCTGCGCTATCCGGGGCTGCCCGGCGACCCCTCCCACGAGATCGCCGCGCGGCAGATGCGCCGCTTCGGCTGCGTGGTCTCCTTCACGCTGCCCTCGCGCGAGCGGGCGGAGCGGTTCCTGGCGGAGCTGCGGTTCGTGGACGACGCGACGAGCTTCGGCGGGGTGCGCTCGACAGCCGAGCGGCGCGGCCGGTGGGGCGGGGACGCGGTCCCGGCGGGCTTCATCCGGCTGTCGGTGGGCGCGGAGGACACCGCCGACCTGGTGGCGGACGTCCTGCGGGCGCTCGACGTGTCGGCCTGACCTCGGCTGCGGGGACGTGTGTCGAGGGGTGCCGCAGGGTGTGCCCCCTCGTCCGGACGGTCCGAGCCTCCCCCCTCGTGGCTCGGACCGCCCTGCGGTTCCGCCCCCAGGAACCGCGCGAACTAGGCTAGTTGACTCTGTGTCAGTGTCCAATCACAGTAGCGACAGAACCCTATCGACATATTTATAGTTGGCCCTCTGCCAGGGGGCCGGGGCGGTGGCGAAGGGAAGGGCGTGCCATGGATCTGGCCTTGCTGCGCACCTTCGTGGCGGTGCACCGGGCCGGTTCCTTCACCCGCGCCGCCGCATTACTGGGCCTGTCCCAGCCCGCCGTCACCTCCCAGATCCGCACCCTGGAGCAGCAGCTGGGCCGCCCGCTGTTCCTGCGCCAGGCCCGCGGCGTGACCCCGACGACCATCGGCGACGAACTGGCCCACAAGGCGGCCCCGCACCTGGACGCCCTCGTGGAGATAACCGAGACCGGCCTCGACGACGACTCCGCGCAGCGCACCCTGCACCTCGCCGGTCCCCCCGAGTTCACCGCCGAACAGGCCCTGCCCGCGCTCACCGGACTGACCGGCGACGACGGCCAAGGACTCGCGTTACGCGCCTCCTTCGGCACCGCGGAGGAGGTCCTGGAAGGCCTCGCGGCCGGCCATCACGACCTCGCGATCAGCACCGCCCGCCCCCGGGGCGCCCTGCTCACGGCAACCCCCCTGTGCGACGAGGAACATGTCCTGGTCGCCGCCCCGCACTGGGCCGAACGCATCGACGCGGACGCGCTGCGCACCAAGGGCGCGACGACGCTGGAGGCGCTGCCCGTCATCGAGGTCCACGAGTCGCTGCCGCTGGTCTCCCGCTACTGGGCCTCCGTCTTCGACGCCCTCCCCGCCGCCTCCGGAACGGTGATCGTCCCCGACCTGCGCGCGGTCCTCGCCTGCGCCGGAGCGGGCGCCGGACTCGCCGTACTGCCCCGCTACCTCTGCCGCCCGGCCCTGGAGCGCGGCGACCTCATCGCCCTGCACGATCCGGCGGTGCCACCGCTGCGGACGTACTTCCTGGTCGTCCGCACCGGCACGCTGGCGCTGCCGCACATAGCCCGTGCCCATGAACGCCTGCTGCGGGCGGCGTCGGGGTGGCGGTGAGCGGATCAGCTCGGCTGGCCTTGGCTTGGCCGTGAGCCGGAGCGGCTTGGCGGTGGCCGGTCCTACGGCATCCCACGCACGCCATGTTTCACGTGGAACCAGCATGTTTCACGTGAAACCAGCCGGGCCACATTCCTGTCATGACCGTCCGACCCGTGGTCAAACGCACCGCCCGCGCCGTTCTGCTGGACGGCGACCATCTGATCCTGATCAAACGCACCCGGCCCGGCGTCGATCCGTACTGGGTCACTCCCGGTGGCGGGGTCGATCCCGAGGACCCCACCGTCGTCGACGCCCTGCACCGCGAGGTGTACGAGGAACTGGGCGCCAAGATCACCGATGTGGTGCCCTGCTTCGTCGACACCGTCGAGCACATCGGCGCGGACGGCGGCGCCACCGGTGTGAAGGTCCAGCACTTCTTCGTCTGCCGGCTGGAGTCCATGGACCCGTCCCTGCGGCACGGCCCGGAGGTCGATGAGCCGAGCGGGGAGTACGAGATCGTCCGGGTGCCGTTCACCCGGGTCGGGATCGCCTCGGTCCATCTCGTCCCGCTGTCGCTGCGGCATTACCTGGACGGCAATATCGAGGGTGTCCGGGCGATGCACGCGCCCGATCTGGGCTGACCTCTAGGTGACGAGCTCCTCAAGGGAGTCGTGCCGTATCCGGTTCTTCGGGATGCCCACGCCGCGCAGGGCGTCGACCCCGCTGCGGATCATGCCGGGCGGGCCGGAGACATAGGCGTCGTACTCGTCCCAGGGGCCGAAGGTGCGGATGGCGTCCGGGAGTTGGAGCAGTCCGTCGCGGTCGACCACCGGGCGGACCTCCAGCCAGGAGTGGGCCTGCTTGAGCCGGAGCATCGTGTCGATGTCGTAGAGGTCGTGGTCGCTGCGGGCGCCGTAGAAGACCTCCATCCGGCGCCGGACGCCGTGCTCGGCGACGTCCTCGACGAGGGCCTTGATGGGAGCGATACCGGTGCCACCGCCGAGGCAGAGCAGCCCGGAGTCCCGGGTGTGGTCGACCGTCATCGCCCCGGCCGGCGGGCCGAGCCGGATCACGTCGCCGGGCCGGCCGCGGTGGACGAGGGCGTTGGAGACCCAGCCCGCCGGGATCGCCTTCACATGGAACGACAGCAGCCCGTCGGAGCGGGGCGCCGAGGCGAAGGAGTAGTGCCGCCAGATCCGCGGCCACCAGGGCGTCTCCAGGCTCGCGTACTGCCCGGCGCGGAAGGGGTAGGGCTGGTCGGGACGGACGGTGATGACGGCGATGTCCGGGGTGCGCTGCTCATGGGCGACGAGTTCCGCCTGCCACCAGGCCGGAGCGCGCAGTTCGTCCACCGCGGCGGCGTCGATCATCACTTGGGAGATCGTCGTGTAGGCGCGCACCCAGGCCGCCTCCGTCTCCGTGTCCCACACGGACCCGGCGTACTTGTTCAGTGCCTCGATGAGGCACTCGCCGACGGCCGGGTAGTGCTCGGGCCGGGTGCCGTACTTGCGGTGCCCCCGGCCGAGGTTCTGGAGGTAGTCGACGAGCACGGGTTTGTTGTCGATGTGCTCGGCGGCGGTCAGCAGCGCCTTGAGGAGCCGGTCGCGCTGGGCGTCCATCGCGGGCGGGAAGAGGGGCCGCAGATCGGGGTGGCGGACGAAGAGCAGCGCGTAGAAGTACGAGGTGACCTTGTCGGACACGGGCGAGACGGCGGCCATCGTCCGACGGATGCGGACGGCGTCCGGGGAGGCGTCAGGGTCGGAGGGAAGAAGAGGCTCGGCCGCGGGCGGGCGCTGGGCCTCGGCGGCGGGCGGGAGTTCGGCGGCGTCCGCGCGGGCTTCGGGGGCCGGCTCGGCGAGCGCGGTGCGCTGGGCGGGCACCTGGTGCGCGAGCGGCGGGTTCGGCGCCGGGGGCGGCGGGACGGCCGAGGCGGGGGACGGGACCAGCGTGGGGAGCGTGGTGGTGACCGGTGCGACGGGCACGGGGTCGGCGTACGCGGCGATCCCTGGGGTAGGCGCGTCGGACGTGCGGGGTTCGGCGTACGCGGGTATTCCGTGCGCGGGCGTGGGAGTCGGCAGCGGCCCCGGCGGGGTTATTCGGTGCTCGGCGCCTGCTTGGTAGTCAGCGCCGCTCGCCTGATGCTGCGCGCCCTCCGGCGGTACGGCGCCGTCGGCGGCCGTCGCGGCACGGCCCACCGGGCGCAGGGCGGCCAGCCGACTGCCCTCGGCTGTCTCCTGCTCGGTGCCTGCGGCCGACTCCGGCTGTTTGCGCGGAGTGAACCAGCCGTCCCCGCCGCCGGACGTGCCGTTGTCAGCCGACGTGGTGGCCGGAGCGTCCATGGTGTGCCTCGCCTCGAACATCTTTCGGTCGGTCTGCGCACTTCCTCCTCAGAAAGTGCCTGCTCCCCCGCAAACGGCTAGGTCGTCCGTTCGGTTCCGCCCGCCGCATTGCCCGCGAACCGGAGTCGACCATACCGGCCGCCGTGGGCCACACAACCCCCACCTTCCCCTCACCCGCGGCTTACCGAGGGGCGAATCGGCGTTTCGATCAACTACCGGACTCGGACCATCAATTGGCAGTCACCCCGCAGAACGGGAAACGCCCTCTTCGTTTCACGTGAAACATGCGGTTTCACGTGAAACATGTGTCGCGGCTCGGCATATGGCAAGAGTCGTATGCCAAACCCCTTATGACAAGCGCTTCATGACATGGCCAAAAGCGCGTCCGTCGCGGGGAAACGGGTGGACGCCGTAGCCGCCGGTCGGACAGCCTGACCTGCGTGCCGACTCCTTCCCTCGCCGCTCTCCCCGTCCGCCGACTGACCCGACGGGACCTCATCGCCTGCGCCGACCTCTCCGAGAACCGGGGCTGGCCCCGCGAGGAACACAAGTGGGGGCTTCTTCTCAGCGCCGGTACGGGATACGGCATCGACGATCCCGCCGGCGGACTGCTGGCGGCCTGCGTGGTGACCGAGTACGGCCCGCACGGGCGCCCCGAACTGGCGGCGATCGGGATGGTGCTGGTCGCCGAGCGGTACGCCCGGCAGGGGGTCGGGCGGCGGCTGATGCGTGAGGTGATCGCCGTCCTGGGCACCACCCCGCTGACGCTGCACGCGACGCCGAACGGCCGCCCGCTGTATGAGGAGCTGGGTTTCAAGAGCACGGGCCGGGCCGAGATGGTGCGCGGCCGTTTCACCCCGTCAGGTCCGCGCCCCTCGGTGGCGACCCGGGCGGCGACGGCGGAGGACCTCACGGCGATCGTGCGGCTCGACGAGGAGGTCTTCGGCGCCGACCGCACCCATGTCCTGACCCGGCTGCCGGCCTTCGCCGATCAGCTGCGGGTGGCCGAGGAGGGCGGCCGGATCATCGGCTACACGGCGGCCTGGCCCAACATGGACACCCATGTCGTGGGCCCGCTCGTCGCCCGGGACACCGAGACCGCCAAGGCCCTCCTCGCCTCCCTCGCCACCGGCTCCGACCGCCCCCTGCGCACCGACATCGACGTACGCCACGAGGAACTGCTGGCCTGGGTGAAGCGGCAGGGCCTGGAGACGGTCGCCTTCAACTCCGTGATGACGTACGGGATCACGGAGCTGCCGGGGGACTGGAGGCGACGGTTCGCGCCGCTGACGGTGGCGGCGGGCTGAACAGCGGGCGGTGCCGGTGCGGTGAGGGAGTGTCAGCGGGCGTTCCAGCTGCGGGGGCTCGCTGGCTTCAGCAGCGGACCGAGGTGCCGCCCTGCGCGGCCGAAGTGTTCCCTTCCGCGGCGGGAGTTCCCTCGGCAACGAGGGTTCCTCCGGCGGCCGGGCCGCCTGTGACGACGGTGCTCGGGGCGGTGCCACGGCGTTCCAGAGCGGCCGACAGGAAGGCGAGCAGGAGAGCCGAGGCGGCGAGGGCGGCGCCGACCCAGTTCGGGGAGGTGTAGCCGAGGCCCGCGTCGATGACGAGGCCGCCGAGCCAGGCCGACAGGGCGTTGCCGAGGTTGAAGGCGCCGATGTTCACGGCCGAGGCGAGCGTCGGGGCGCCGTGGGCCTGGTCGAGGACGCGCTTCTGGAGCGGCGGCACGGTGGCGAAGCCCAGGGCACCGATCAGGGCGATCGTGACGGCCGTGAGGGCCTTGTCGTGCGCGGTGAGCGTGAAGAGGGCCAGGACGAGCGCCAGGGCGCCCAGAGAGACGTACAGCAGGGGCATGAGGGCGCGGTCGGCGTACCGGCCGCCGACGAGGTTGCCGGCGACCATGCCGAGGCCGAAGAGGACGAGCAGCCAGGTGACCGAGCCGTCGGCGAAGCCGGTGACGTGGGTCGTCATCGGGGCGATGTAGGTGATGGCCGCGAAGACGCCGCCGAAGCCGAGGACGGTCATCGCCATGGCCAGGAGGACCTGGGTGTTCTTGAAGACGGCCAGCTCGTGCCGGAGCCGTACGCCTTCCTGTTTGGGCAGGTCGGGGACGAGCCGGGCGACCCCGGCCAGGCCGACCACGCCCAGGACGGCGACGAGGGCGAAGGTGACGCGCCAGCCGGCGTGCTGTCCGACGAAGGTGCCGAGGGGGACGCCGACGACGTTGGCGACGGTCAGGCCGGTGAACATCATGGCGATGGCGCCGGCCTTCTTGTCGGGGGCGACCAGTTCGGCCGCGACCACCGAGCCGATGCCGAAGAAGGCGCCGTGCGCGAGTGAGGCGACCACACGGCCGATCAGCATCACGGAGAAGCTGGGGGCGAGGGCCGAGACCAGGTTTCCGGCGATGAAGAACCCCATCAGCAGCATCAGCATCCGCTTGCGGGAGATCTTGGTGCCGAGAGCGGTCATCAGCGGGGCGCCGAACATGACGCCGAGGGCGTAGCCGGTCACCAGATAGCCCGCGACAGGGATGGAGACGCCGAGGTCGGCGGAGACTTCGGGGAGCAGTCCCATGATCACGAACTCGGTCGTGCCGATTCCGAAGGCCCCGATCGCGAGGGCCAGAAGCGCGAGAGGCATGGCGGAGGAACACCTTCCTATGACAGCCGCGAGGCCGCCGCAAAAGATTGCAGGAGCGCTTTACCTCCGCTGACAATACTTGCAGACGCGGGTTATCTGCAAGCGCCCACTATCGCGGAGCTGCTCTATCCTGGGTCCCAGCCGCTCCGGAACGGAGGACCGCCCATGACAGCGACGGACCCCGCGCTCATCGCCCTCGCCCAGGGCTGGTGCGCCCTTTCCCTGCTGCACGGCAGGATCGAGACCCACATCGAGCGCGCCCTCCAGACCGGCCACGGCCTGAGCGTGCGCGAGTATTCCTTGCTGGACGTGCTCAGCCGCCAGCACGACGGCGACGGGGGGCACCTCCAGATGAAGCAGGTCGCCGACGCCGTCGTCCTCAGCCAGAGCGCGACCACCCGCCTGGTGACCCGCCTCGAGGACCGCGGCCTCCTGGAGCGCTACCTCTGCCCCACCGACCGCCGGGGCATCTACACGAACGTCACCGCGGCCGGTCTGGAACTGCTGGCGGCGGCCCGCCCGACCAACGACCGGGCACTGCGCGAGGCCCTCGACGCGGCGGCGGAGAACCCTGAGCTGGCCCCGCTGGTCCGGACCGTGAAGTCCCTGAAGGCACCCGCCGCCGCATAGGCTGCGGCCCATGGCAGATCTTGACCCGGACGGGCTGACCATACGGACGGCCGAGGCCGACGACCTCCCCGCGATCGTCGGCCTCCTCGCGGACGATCCGCTGGGCGCCCGGCGCGAGTCCCCGGACGACCTCACCCCGTACCGCGCGGCCTTCCTGCGCATCGCCGCCGACCCGAACCAGCGGCTGGTGGTCGCCGTCCGCGAGGGTCAGGTCGTCGGCACCCTCCAGCTCACGATCATTCCCGGGCTCTCCCGCAAGGGCAGCACCCGGTCGATCGTCGAGGCCGTACGGGTCGACGCCGGTGAGCGCGGCCGAGGGCTCGGGACGCGGTTCATCGAGTGGGCCGTCGAGGAATCCCAGCGTGCGGGCTGCCAGTTGGTCCAGCTGACCTCGGACGCCACGCGGACCGACGCGCATCGGTTCTACGAGCGGCTGGGGTTCGTGGCGTCGCATGTGGGGTTCAAGCTGGCGCTGTGAGGGGCGGTCGGTGTTTCACGTGAAACACCGACCCATGGCATTTCAACCGATCAGCGATGTTTCACGTGAAACGTGATCTCTTGACGGCGCTTGCCTCCGTCGCTCAACCGGCCTGCCTGTTCAGCCGATCCCCCGCCATCCCTCGGGGTCGACCCCGCCGGGCACGGTGTCCGGGTCGTCGTACGGCTGGCGGGTGAAGACGAACGAGCCGAGGTCCAGGTGGCTCAGAGTGCTGTCGGGGCGGCGTACCGGGCGCAGGAGTTCTCCGGCGAAGTAGCCCTCCAGGCCGGTCCAGGTGCCGTCGCCGTTCGGCTTGAGGCGGGAGCCGCGGCCCTGCCGGGCGAGCGGCTCCAGGGAGAGCAGCCCGTCGGCGCTCCAGCGCAGCGCGAAGCCGTTGGTGCCCCAGTACCACTGGCCGACGAGCTCCAGGACGGCCGGATCGACGTCCCGCAGCGGCTTCCAGGGCTCGGGGACCCGGGGTTCGGCCTCCGCGACGATGCGGACGAGATCGGCGCCCAGGGAGCCCAGGAGCGGCCCGGAGGTGCAGTTGGCGAGGGCGACGGCCGCGACGTCGTCCGCGACGCTGATGACGAGGCTCGCGAGGAACCCGGGCAGGGAGCCGGTGTGGCCCACGAGCAGCCGTCCGTCGCGGTGCAGCACCTGGAGGCCGAGCCCGTAGGAGTCCCCGTCGGCGACGTCCGCGGCCTCGGCCGGCGCGGCGGGCCGGCGCATCTCGCGCAGCGTCTCGGCGCTCAGCACCCGGTCGTCGCCCTGGACGAGGAAGACGGCGAACCGCGCCAGGTCCCTCGTCGTCGACCACAGCTGCCCGGCCGGCGCCATCCGTCCGAGGTCCTCCACGGGCTCCGGGAGCAGTGCGTCGGCCCACGGATGCACCGCCCAGCCGCCCGCCGCGGGGTCGCTGGGCCGTACGTCTGTCCTGGTCAGGCCCAGGGGTTCGAGCACTTCACGCCGAAGTACGTCCTCCCACGCGGCGCCCCGCACCTCCTCGACGAGCGCGCCCAGCAGGGTGTAGCCGGGGTTGGAGTAGTGGTGCCGTCGCCCGGCGGGGTGCAGCAGGGGCCGTTCGCCCAGCACGTCGGCCAGCTCCGGGCGCAGCGTCCCCGGTGTCCGCTCCCACCAGGGTGCGGGCGACTCGGCCGCCAGCCCTGCGGTGTGCGCGAGCAGTTGAGCGACCGTCACCTCCCCCACGCCGGTGCCCGGCAGATGCTTCTCCAGCGGGTCCCCGAGGTCGATCAGGCCCTCGTCGCGCAGCCGCAGCACCAGCACGGCCGTGAACGTCTTCGTGATCGACCCGATCCGGTACTGCACGTCCCCGTCGGGCTCGTGCCCGGCCACCGAGGAGCGCGCCCCCTCCCACACGATCCGCCCGCCCCGGGCGACAGCCGTCACGAGCGACGGCGCCCGCCCTTCCGTCTGCGCGACGGCGATCCGATGCAGCAAGGCCCGGCGGGTGGCGGGAAGCAGCTCTTCCTGAGGTGTCGTCATAGCCCTAGTCCACCGGTCGACCGGCCCGCCGTCGAACGCATTTCACGAGGGCGGGGCCGAGATCCGGCGGCTTGTCCGAGTCGGCCGGCCCTGAGCCCGGACCGCGCACCGATGAGTTTCCCGCGCCACGCTGGTCCATACACCGGACACCCGCGGACGGAAGGCTGGGCCATGCGGAAACTGATCTACGGCATGAACCTGACCCTGGACGGCTACATCGCCGCGCCCGGCGACGACATCGGCTGGAGCGGACCGCCGAGCGACGAACTGTTCCAGTGGTGGCTCGACCACGAGCGGGCGAGCGGCCTGTCGCTGTACGGGCGCAAGCTGTGGCAGACGATGAGCTCCTACTGGCCGACCGGCGACCAGCAGCCGGGCGCCACCCCGGCGGAGATCGAGTTCGCGCGGAACTGGCGGGACACCCCGAAGGTCGTGTTCTCCTCGACGATCGACAAAGTCGACTGGAACGCCCGCCTGGTCACCGGCGACGCGATCGCCGAGATCACCCGGCTCAAGGCCGAGGACGGCGCCCCGATGGACATCGGCGGCGCGACGCTCGCCGCGGCGGCCCTGCGCGCCGGGCTGATCGACGAGTACGCGATCGCCACCCATCCGGTCCTGGTCGGCGGCGGCACACCGTTCTTCACCGCGCTGGACAGCTGGGTGAACCTGAACCTGGTGGAGACGCGGACGTTCCCCGGCGGCGTGGTCCTGACGAGGTACGAGACGAGGCGCTGAGCGGCGGCTGTAGGGTCTCGCGCCTCGTGTCATAGGGCAGCACGCTGACCTGCCGCTCTACGGCCAGTCTCACCGCGTGACCGACATGATCAGTCTCACGGCGACGGCGAATTCCTCAGAGCCGAGGTGTGGTTAGAGCTGCTTGGAGGAGTCGGCTGCCCTGGCCAGACGTCGGCTGCGCACTCGGGCTCTGCGGGCCTCCTGCGCCAGACGCACAAGCTCAAGAAGAAGCTCGGCTGCCTGTTCTTCCTCAGAAACTAGGGCCAGGAGCGAGCTGATGGTGTCGTCCTCCGGAATGACTGTGCCTGCGAGATACCGCTGGATACTGTGACCACTCACGGCGGTGACCCAACGCTCGTAATCCTCGTCCCATCTCATGATCCCCTCGATGAGGTCATGCGCCTCCAAGGCCTTGCGCAGCTTCTCGATGAAGCGGCGCTGCTCCGGGGGTTCATCGATTGCCACAGGCTCTCTACGTTGAGTTAGCCATTCCCGCCGTTTCTCGGAAAGAGCCCTGTGGCGCTCCATCCACCGGGTCGCAACCTCTGCCGCCTCCTTGTCCCTGAGGCCATAAACCCAGTCCCACTCCCACTCACCGGGCTCAGCGCGCACTGGTAGTGCAGGTATCCACCAGCGCAGGAGGGTCGCGATCGTCTTCCTCTTGGGGAGCCGCCTCCCGGACAGGGCTGCGTAGAGGGCTGCCCTGGAAACCCCGGGCTCCGCGTCCGCGATATACGAGACAGACGTCTTACCCTCGCCAAGTTCTCGCAGGTCAGCGGCGAACGACTCAACCTCCCCGACGGTCGGATCGACGGGGCTCCAATGCGCGGGCATGTGACCTGTCTCTCAGTGTCGACTGTGCATCCTGTTAGCGATGTCTCGCGACATCTCTCGACACTACTGGAGCTGTCAGCCCCCTGCGTAGGCTTTCCAACGACGGCAAAGTGGCTCCATTCGACAGGAGTTGCGGACCTCTTCGCATCTCCTGCCGGGCGTAGCCCCTGCGCCAACAGGTTTTGCCGTCACGCGTAGTCCTGACCATCCGCATGCACAGGAGGCGAAACGGCAGCGGCCCCCCGCGCCAACGGGGGGCCGCTCATCGCGTAGCCCGGACAGCTTCCACGCACGCAGTCATGAAGTGGAGAAAGCCATCAGTTCCGTACCCGAGCCTACGGCCCTCGATCAGGTCCCGTCGAGCCGGCTTCAGAAGCCCAGGATCCGCACCTCACCTGCCGCCGGAGAGGCTGGTCGAGTCACTCGCCGACGGCCGCAGCAACGCGGCTGGCGACGGCTCGCACGCACTGCGGGACACAGCTTCGTTCGTGGAATCGCCGGTGCCGCCGGCAGCGCCATCGTCGGCGGGGCCATCTGGTGGCTTCAGCAGCGATAGGCGGAACGTCGGGTTGTCCCTTGCTATAGGGCACCGTTGAAGGTCGAGCGGTTGGGCTGCTGGCCAGTCCCCTCCACACGAACGAGATCCCCGACAGCATCTGCTGGGGATCTCGTCACCAACGCCATGCGCCCAACCTCCGACGCATCCCGGCAAACCGACCGCCCATGGTTTCGCTAGCTTGCTGCGCGAGCTTGTGCCGATCGCGTTCACGGTTCTCGGCGACCTCGTCAGGCGAGTACCGGCGGCTCCACTGCACCTTGCCCTTGCGGATCCAGTAGTGCGACTGACACGACAAAGCCCAGTTGCCGACCGAAGGGGTCAGGGAGACGTTCTCGCCGTCGTAGGTGAACGCCCACTGCGCCGGCGACAACGGCGTGATCACCTCCTGTCCGCAGCCGCAGCAGCACAGATGGCCGCAGGTGCTGTAAACGATCGAGACGTACAGCACCCCCTGCTCCATAGCAACTGGAAAGCTCTCGACGAACTCCGGCCGGAGGAAGCCGACTGCGGTCACGTCAGGTCCTCGTTGGAGATCTCGTTCGTGATCAACGAGTAGGTGGCGAAGCCCTCTCCCGTCGCATCTGCGTAGGTGCCGACGTAGCGCTTCCAGCGGATGACCGCGAGCATCGCGTTGAGCGCGTTCAGGTCAGCGGTCTGGATATTGCGCCCGTAGTCGTCTCGTTCAGGTGCTGGGATCGGAATCCTGCGGCGGGCCTGCTCGCGGCGTCCCGGCAGACTTGCCGTGACCCGCAGCAGACCGCCGAGTCGGCCATCGGTCTCGTCGATGCCCAGTCCGACGTCGATGAACGGCACGTCGTGGGCCTCCAACCAGTCCATGATGACGGGCTTGCCTGCAGCGTCGTCCGATGCGAGGAAGACGAACGTCGCCCCTTGGAGGACTTCGAGGTTGTCCTCGTCCAGGTACTCCTCGCACGCGGTGATACCGCGGTGCATGTTCGAATAGACCGCCGCGAAGTACGCCGCCTTGTTGGGACGGTCGCGCAACGTGTCGAGGGTAGCCGCGCCTGGTGCTCGGAAGGCGTTGTGGTTGTCGAAGGTGTCACCGTCGACAACCAGGATCGAGTCGACCTCGGTCTTGGAAATCTGATCGAGGATGTAGCTTCCGGTCCCACCGAGGCCGACGATCACGATCCGGTGGCCCCGGTACCGCTGGTTGACGGCGGCGAGGCCAGCTCGCGACGTGGCCGTGTCCCGGTAGACGAACGGCGTGTCGTCGTCGATCTCCTGCCAGGCTGCACCGGGAGTGGGTGTCACCGAGCTGTCGATCGCCTGTGCCTGGTCGGCGACCATACGTACATAGGCCGTGACCTTGGAGTAGTGGTCGGGGTACCCGTTCGGGCTCGGCTTGCTGGAGAGCATAAAGCTCGCCTGCAGTCCCTCGGCGACCGCACGGGATTCGGGATTGGCCATCGTCAGTTTCCGGCCGTGCTCGTCGCAAGGGGTCGAGCCTCCGAACCAGATGCGGTGGTCGGTGTCGGATACGACGCGGTCTCCGCTGACAGTCACCGGATAGGCGAGGAAGCCGTACTCGATCATCCTCGCCTCGGTGACATAGGGGATGTGCCGAACGAGCAGGTGCCCCGCCTGCACGACGACGTCGAACCCTTCATCGAGCAGGCGGGACAGATCGGGATCACGAACGAGAGGTGCGGTAGACATCGAAGACCATCCCCTCCTTCACCCGCACGCTGTGGCCAGCCGTCAGGCTCCCCGACCCGTGACCGTCGTGGCCGCGGCTGTACCGGACCGTGATGGTGTCCTCGCCCGTCCCGGGCTGGCCGGGGTAGGCGAGCTCAACCACCTGCTCGAAGGAGATGTCCTTTGAGGTCCAGGGGTGCGATCGGGTGTTGACGATGATCGTGACGGGGCGGGGCCCGTGGTTGTCCTGCGTCATTGGGTACTCCTACGGCGTGGGAACAGGCCGACCGACACCCACGCCGAATGTCAATCGCTGCTCGAAGTTTCGAGCAGCTACACTGTAGCAGAGGTGATCGACATGTCGAGCACTATGAGAAGTCGGGGGCAGCGATGAGTGACAGTCCGAGCGTGGACGTCAAGGCCTTGCACGCGGCCTTGGAGGCGGCCCGCCTGGAAAGGGATCTATCCGGCCGACAGCTGGCGAAGGAGATTGGGGTAAGCGCATCCACCATCTCGCGCATGGCCAACGGGCTGAAGCCCGATGTCACGGCGTTCGCGGCGATGACGACTTGGCTGCGTATGCCGGCAGAAGCGTTCTATGTGGTTCCCGGCGCAGAGACACATTCAGAGGAGCCGGAGCTCGTGGCGTCCCTTGTTCCGCTGCTCCGGGCTCGCCGGGACCTCTCCGAAGGTGACGTGGACTACCTCCAGGAGGTTATCGGAGCGGCCGCACGGCGGTTCCGCACGGAACGTGGCTCTCGGAGCAATTGAGGTGCGCTGGACGCAGGCCCTCATGCGAGAGGTGGCCCAGGAGGAGCGAGCTGCCCTCGGCTTGAGAACCAACGCCCCGTTCGACCCGTACGCGCTCGCCGAGGAACACGGCATCGACGTATATACGCTCGGCAGTCTGGTCGAGTTTGGCATCGATGATGAGGTCCTCAACCACTTCACGACGGTGGACTCGTCCGCGTGGTCGGCCGCGCTGGTGCCCCTGGGAACGGCACGGATCATCATCGAGAATGAGTCGCACGCCCTAGCCCGGCGCAGGTCGAACATCGCGCACGAACTCGGCCACCACCTACTGGAACACCCCTTCGACAACGTGATCTTCGGCGAGGACCACAAGCGCCAGTTCAATGAGGAGCAGGAGAAGCAGGCAACGTTCATGGCTGGCGAGCTGCTGATTCCGCTCGCTGCGGCGGAGCGCATGGCGTTCGACGGTTGGGACAACGCGCGCGTCGCCGCTGCATACGGAGTGAGTGAGCAGTTTGCGCAGATGCAGATGAAGGGGCAGCGAGTACGCGCACAGCGGGCCGCGAAGAAATACGGATTCCGGTCTCCGACAGGGCGCACTCGCTGATCCCGAGACAGTCATGTCACCCCGGAGCGAGCCTCAGCTCTCACGGCTGCGTACCAGCTCGGCGAACAGCCCTGAGCACGTTCCTCCCCAAGGGGGTCAGCTTCATGGGCCGACCGCGTTCGGCTCTAACCAACAGCAATCCGCCAAGCTCTCGTTCGATCCGGTTGATCTGCGCGACGAGGACGAATGTGTTGAGCCCCAGACCGCTGGCCGCCGCGCCGAGACTAGGGTAGGCGGATGCGGCCGCGAATCGGTTCAGGCGTTCTCTGGCCCCCTGACCGGTGAGTGCCGGCCGGAGGATGCGCGGCGCTCTGCTGGTCTGCTCGGCAGCTCGAAGTGCCTGGCTGTGGCTGGCTCCTCCGCGTGATCGCAGCGGGATGTTGTGGGTCTTAGCCCAGCGCGCCATGTTTGCGGTACTCATGCCCTTCTCACATGCGAGGTCTGCAAGGGTCCGGCGACGGTGGACGTACTGCTCGATGAGCCAGTCGCGGTCGATGGTTCCGCGAGGCTTGTAGTTCTGGGGACTTTCGCGGAGCTGGATGCCGTACTCGCGGGCAAGTTCGGTCAGCACCTTGCGGGAGAAGCCAGTGAGGGCGGCGATCTGCTGGAGAGAGCGGTGTTCGTCGAGGTACAGCTGGATGAAGCGCTCTGCCGGGATAACTTGCCGGGCCTGGTGCCGGATACGGCCGGTGGCTCTGGCGGTGTTCTTCGTCGGCGGGGGTGCGGGGGCTGGGTGTTCCGCGAGAACATGCCGGATGGCCTCAACGGTCGTGCCCAGGACCTGGGCGGCGTGCTGAACGGGGTGCTGGCGTTCTCGGACGAGCCGGTGCAGGCGGGGCACGTCGATGTGCGCTGGGTCAGGTCCGGGAAGCGAGAGCCCGCCCAGCAGAGTGGTTGGAGGCTCCCAGATCACAGGCTCGTCGTGAATGTGGTGAGAGGCAAGAAAACCGAGGGCTTCCTGCTGAAGGGCGTTTGCGAGTTCGGGGGTCTGAAGCGCACTGAACCGCAAAGACGTCGCCCGGAACTCTGCACTGTCGAGCCCGCCCAGGTCGTCGGGGACGGACTCGGCAGGCAAGCCGCTGAGACGCCGGAAGAGCTGGCTGCGGGCGATGCGTTCGCGTCGTCCGGTCCCTGGCGGGGTTCCGGTGCGGCGGCAGATCTCCAGCCAGCGGCCGTGGGGAAGCAGGCCGGTGTAGTCCAGGAGTCGGCGCCGGCCGTAGTCGATGGGAGTGCCGCCGGTGTCGATGTGGTCGGCGAGCCGGTCCAGGGCGGTGACGATGTCCGGCCATTGTGGAAGGTCGTCGAGTTCCTGGAGGAGGCATGAGATCTCGATGCCATCGACGACGTCACCAGCCAGCCTGGCGGCCTGGTCCAGGGAAGTGCGGCTGTCGGGGATCAGCAGCAGTGCTGCGAGGACGGGGGCCAGGGCCCGTGCATGGATTCCTTCGAGCGGTGTGAGCCGGACAGTCCAGGATGGCCAGAACATCGTGGGGATCTTCCTGGCTCTCTGCTCGATGTCCTGGGTGGTCCTTGTCGGCCGGCGAGGAGTCTCGTTCGTGGTGCGGTAGCGGATGTACTCGCTGGGACGGAGGGAAGGGGCGAGGGCGGCCAGGTGCACGGACTGCAGCACCGGGCTGATGCCGCGGCCCCAGTCGTCGATGCTGGTCACCGAGATCTGCATGAGCTCCTCGCGTACTGCTTCCAGCAGACCGCACAGGGCCTCGCCAGCCGGATGGACTCCTGGCCGTTCCAGGATGCCCAGGGCCATGGTGACCGCGACCGCGGCATCTGCCGCTCGCGGCGGGGCCATGAACCCCGGGCGGTCCACCGCCTGTTCGGTGCGCGGGACGAACGGATCGGTGGCGAGGTGTGCTTCTGCGATGTCGACCGGTATCTGTTCACGCAGGACAGCAGCAGGAAGGTCGCTCAGGACGCGGATACCCAAGGCCCGGATGTCGGCCAGCACTGCCGGTGTCGGCTGGGGAACGGCCCGGTAGGGGCTGAAGGCCGCCGTCGGCCTGTCGATGATCTCCATCACCCGGTCCTGCGCCATGAGAACCGGATGGCCAAGAGGCAGGAGAAGCGTCGAAGCACGGGTCAGATCGGCGCCGCAGCCAGCCGTGACCGGACCGCCGGGGCGGATCGGTGGATTGCCGCAGAGTTCAGGTCGGGGGACGGACCGGCCTGAACGGGGCCGCTGCCGCGGACCGCTGCCCGCAGTGCGGGCAGCGGTCCGCCAGCAGGCGGCGGTGCCGGGTGCAGGCAAAAGAAAAGCCGAGCCTCCAGGACAACCGCCAGCGTCCACCGCTGGAGTGGAGGCAGTCCGGGCAGAACCGGGATCCCCGTCCGCGTCCCCAAAGGACATGCCGCGACACGGTCCGCCCTCCGGCACTAATCTGCAAGGCCCGTCCGTCGTAGTGCGCCAGGGTCAGGGCAGTGACCGCCTCCGGGGCCGTGCCGGTGGCGTGCGCGACAGCAGCGGTCAACTGCTCGTCGAGGAAGATCGTCCAATCCGCCAGGATGCCCCGGAACTGGTTTCCGGCCCGCTGCCGGACCGGGAACCCGAAGTGCAGCATGACATCACCGAGCGTGGTGTCCATCCGCCGGGCCGTCGCCTCCAGCCACGAGTCCAGGGCCTCGCCAGGCAGTGGAGGCAGGCGGATCGGCAGGGTGCGGGCCGACGGTCTCATGCGGCTCGTCGGCCCCGGGACCGCGGACGGCTGGTCAGCCGCTTCTTCTCCAGCGCGGCCTGAAGTTCGAGGCGGGCCGCCTCGGACGCCTCATCGTTCTTCACCCGGTCCATCAACTCCTGGTCCAGCCGTTCAGCGCCGGTATGAACCGCCCGCTGGCAGCCGCGGTTGATCAGTGTCATCAGCGAACCGATGTGTCCGGTGCTGCGGGCAAAGAGGTAGTTCGACAGGCCATCCGCGAGCATGCCGGGGTGCTTGTCGGTGAGCACGAGGCGCTGTTCGAGAGCCAGCAGCATCTGGCGCCATTCCCGGCGCCCGGCTTCCGCGTCGATGGTGAACGGACGCAGTCCCAGGCGGGTGGTGCGGCGGCCGGTCTGGGCCAGAGCGGTGTCCCGACCGTTCGTCCCCTCGCCGAACAAGCCCTTCTCCGCGAGTTCGACCCCCACCATCAGCAACGTCACCGGGAACTCGTTGGCGATCCACTTCAGATGATTGCTCACCTCGATGCCACTCTTCTGTCCCCATTTCAGAAAGTGCAGATCGTCCAGAACCACTAGTCGGACATCGCAGGACAACACACAGTCCAGCACTCGCCGTCCGAACTGGGCGGTGGTGCCACGCCCCTGTCCGGGGTGGCCGAAGAACTCCAGCATGGCCCGGTTGAGATCCTTCATCCCGGTGTTCCCGGTCAGTCCAACCCGGCAGACAGGGATCCGCTCGTGCCCCTGGCTGGTGAACGGGCCCGACTCCTCGATCTCCCGCTGGTGGAAGTCGCGGGCGAAGGCAAGCACCGAAGTCGTCTTACCCAGCCCAGGGAACGCGTCGACGGCCACCGCCCCCTTGGCCTTGTCACCGTCCTGCTCGTTGCTGTCGACGATGTCCCACAAGTCCTCGTGGAGCTCTGCCAGTTGTGGTGTCTTGACCGGTCCGATGTTCGCGTGCCACTTCCGGCGCCGACGGTCGTAGTCCGCCCGCGCCTGCGTGTCCAGAGACTTCAGCTGCTTGCGGGTCAGCAGATCGGGCCGGCTGCGGCGAGGGCTCTCGGCGAACGCCTTGAAGTCCTCCTTCCGCGACAGGGCGAGATTGTCCGGCTCCGGAATACGTTCCTCGCTCACACGTCCTCCAGAGCATCGGCGTAGAAGTCGTCCTCGGCGAGGTCCTCCAGATCGGCCTCGTCGTCATCCCCTGTCTCCGTCACCACGTCGGGCTCCCGCGGTTGCGCGGTCTCCGCGTCCTGGCCAAGGGCCTTGCGTACAGACGGAAGCGAGACGACCGTCTCCGCCTCGCTCTCCGGAAGTTCGATGGCGGCTTGCTCGCGCGAGAGCCGCAGGGCCATGCGCCGCTCGGCAATCGTGGTGCCCAGCCCGAGGTTCCACCGCTGAAGCAAGTCGGCGACGGCGAGCCGGTCGTCGGGAAAGCGATACTTCGAGGCAGCCAGCTGCCGGGCGAATGCCAACGCGTCCTCGCTCAGTGGCATTTCGGCCGACGGTGCGTGCTCCCAGACCAGCGTGTGCCAGGCCCGGGTGGCCGGATCACGGAAGTAGATCCGTGTGATGTCGTCGGGGTCCACCTGGAACGGCCAGCCATTCTTGACCGGGCCATCGTACGGACTCCGGATACCACTCAGGCCCTTCAGACCGGAGCCGCTGTAGCGGCGACGGCCAATCTCGACACCGTAGTGCTGGATCGTGCGCCACTCGGTCTTCAGGAACTCGTAGGCGAGGTTCAGGTCCCGGGGAGCTTCGATGTAGCCCGCTCGCGCCATGCCGTGCTCGAACATCTTCGCTGGAGACATGCGCAGCCCCGGCAGGCCCGGATCGACCAGGCTGGAGTGCTGTCTGCAGTGATAGACCGACGCGGTCCACTCCCGGATGATTGCCTCAAGCTCGTCGAGGAAGAAGAACGCGTCGTCCTCCGGGTTCTCGCCCCGCGAGTGGATGTCGGGCCCCTTGTAGCCAGGCAGCACCTGTAGCAGCCCCTCCCTCAGGGTCCGGAAATAGCGCTCAACCGGCCCCTTGTCCCGGCCCGTCCGCAGCCTCGCCGGCTGGATGGAGATGCCCATCCGGCGGCAGACGCTGGTCAGATGCTCCGAGACGTAGACCTTGCCGTGGTCGACGACCAGCGTCTCGGGGACCAGAGGAGGCGAGGCCAGGCCAGGCCCGGTGGCGCCCTCGACGTCAACCAGGACGGTGCGAGGGATGCCGTGCTCGGGCCAGACCGCGTGCCGCGGCCAGTCCCGCCCCGCCGGCCTCGGCCGGAACGACTGGAAGAGCACCGCGCTGACATCCACCGCCTTCGTCGAGACCGGCGTCAGCCGGATCCCGGTGATGCAGCGGGTGTACCAATCCATCCCGACACTCAACTCGGCCTGAACCCACTTGAGCGTCAGCGGGTCGAACGCGAAGACATCCAGGCGGGTGGAGTCCATCAGTAGGTACTCAGCCGGAACAGCGGATGTCGTCGCTCCAGCTCCTCCAACAGCCGAAACGCCGTCGCTCGACTCGGCTGCGCCACCACCCCCTCGCCGAACCGCGCGATCACCCGGGCCCGGGTCCGCTCGATCACCATCGTCCGCGACGGCCGCGACTGGTCGGTGTGCTCGACCATCACCTCCACTGCGGTCTCCACCCACCGGTCATCGACCGAGGTCTGCGACCAGTCCGACCGCGTCCTCCTTGGCGCAAGCCCGGCCTCGCCATGCTGGAGAAATCCAGCGACCCAGCGCTCAATGGTGCGGGCCGTCACGCCAAGTTCCGCCGCCTTGGCTGCCTTCCTCGCCTCCATCGGCACTGCCGTGTCGTAGCTGGCCCTCGGCTCGTCGTCAGCCGCCAACTCCCTGCTGCCGGAGCGATAGCCGGTCAGCACCTCGCGGACATGCCCAGCTCGCTCCAGGACCTTCTGTTTCTCCTCCGTATCGAGCTGTCCGAGGACCACGGAGGCGATCTCGCCTTCGTCATCCGCGGACGGTCCCGGGCCATCAGGACTGACGGCACCACGGTCAGAGAACAGCAGTTCCTTGAGCGACAGCCGCAGAAGCCGCCCATGACCATCCTTCAAGACCACTTCGTTGCCCGCTGTGGTCGCAGCCATCTCCACTACTTCGACGGATTCCCCGTCATAGCGGAAGCGCGTACCAACTCCGACGCGAGCGGCCGCCCTACTCACGCTGCCCTCCTCAGTGCGTGCGAAGGGCCGAGCGGCCGGTCCAGATCGGTTAAGAAGACTTGCTTCCAGAGCAAGTGGTGGATCGCAGCACGGACTCGAGGTTCTGGATGCTCCGGCAGAGATCCCACGGCCTGCCCCAGAAGAACCCCGTTGAGATCCGCATCCCGCAGCTCTTCCAGAATCTCGGAGCCGAACAGCCAATCCCTGCGGTAACCCGCCAGGAACCGAATGTTCTCCAGCTCCGTGGCCGGAGGCTCACTCCAGACCTCGTACTTCCATCCCCGCGATTCCACCACCCGCCGGGTCCAGCCGAAGGTGAACGCCACCTCCGGCTTGGACAATCGGTGCAGCGGCTTGACGTCGACAACCACCGGCACCTGCCCGGTGAGCAGGAGATAGTCCGGGATGTGCCGACGCACCTTCCCCTCCAGCACCGTCTGCAGCAGGAAGGGCTGGGCCACGATGGCGCGTACGGACGGATCAAAATCGGCGAAGAGCAAACGCGACAGCTCAAGTCGTGACTCGTAGATCACGTGGTCGCGCATCGTCGCCGACCAGTAGGTACCCGAGTAGTGTTTCTGGTCCCTGTACCAGCGGAACGTCCGCCACGGATGAGCCGTCTGCAGCGACGCCGTCGCCACAGACGCCCAGGAACGCTCTTCAACCCCGCCACCGTGCCCACGAAAGCTGACCGTCGCTTCCATCCCCACTCCCGAGTTGGAGTTGCCCTCGGCAGCACGATGCTCCCGTCCAACACGCCGACGGGAGCACACCAGCAACGCTTTCACTCGAACGAGGTACAGCAGCGACCTGCGAATCTCAGCTCGGTGTCGGATCCGACTTCAATCCGACATCGACCGTGAGATTCCGACACGAAATTTGAGACCCTACAAGCGCCGATCAGGTCTGGGCCATGTCCACGAAGCGGGAGTAGTGGCCCTGGAAGGCGACCGTGATCGTGGCCGTCGGGCCGTTTCGGTGCTTGCCGACGATGATGTCGGCCTCGCCCGCGCGGGGGGACTCCTTCTCGTAGGCGTCCTCGCGGTGCAGCAGGATGACCATGTCGGCGTCCTGCTCGATGGAGCCGGACTCACGCAGGTCGGAGACCATGGGCTTCTTGTCGGTGCGCTGCTCGGGGCCTCGGTTCAGCTGGGAGAGCGCGATGACCGGGACCTCCAGCTCCTTGGCGAGGAGCTTGAGGTTACGGGACATGTCGGAGACCTCCTGCTGACGGCTCTCGGAGCGCTTGCCGCCGGACTGCATCAGCTGGAGGTAGTCGATGATGACGAGCTTGATGTCGTTGCGCTGCTTCAGCCGGCGGCACTTCGCGCGGATCTCCATCATCGACAGGTTCGGCGAGTCGTCGATGTAGAGCGGCGCCGCCGAGACCTCCGGCATCCGGCGCGCGAGGCGCGTCCAGTCCTCGTCGGTCATGGTGCCCGAGCGCATGTGGTGCAGCGCGACCCGCGCCTCGGCGGACAGCAGACGCATCGCGATCTCGTTGCGCCCCATTTCGAGCGAGAAGATGACGCTGGGGAGGTTGTTCTTGATCGACGCCGCGCGCGCGAAGTCCAGCGCGAGCGTCGACTTGCCCATGGCGGGACGGGCGGCGATGACGATCATCTGGCCGGGGTGCAGCCCGTTGGTGAGCGCGTCGAGGTCGGTGAAGCCGGTCGGGACGCCGGTCATCTCGCCGCTGCGCGAGCCGATCGCCTCGATCTCGTCGAGCGCGCCCTCCATGATGTCGCCGAGCGGGAGGTAGTCCTCGCTGGTGCGCTGCTCGGTGACCGCGTAGATCTCGGCCTGGGCGCGGTTGACGATCTCGTCGACGTCGTCGTCGCCCGCGTATCCCATCTGCGTGATGCGCGTGCCCGCCTCGACCAGCCGGCGCAGCACGGCGCGCTCATGGACGATCTCGGCGTAGTACTCGGCGTTGGCGGCCGTCGGCACCGTCTGCACGAGTGTGTGCAGATAGGAGGCGCCGCCCACCTTGTTGATCTCGCCGCGCTTGGTCAGCTCGGCGGCGATCGTGATGGGGTCGGCGGGTTCGCCCTTGGCGTAGATGTCGAGGATCGCCTGGTAGATCGTCTCGTGGGCCGGCTTGTAGAAGTCGTGGCCCTTGAGGATCTCTACGACGTCGGCGATGGCGTCCTTGGACAGGAGCATGCCGCCGAGGACGGACTGCTCGGCGTCGAGGTCCTGCGGGGGGACCCGCTCGAAGGCCGCCGCGCCCTCCCAGGCGCCGCTCTCCCGGCCCCGGTCATGCTGTTCGTCGCGCTCCCGGCCGCCGCCCTCTGCCCGGCCCCCCTCGGCCCGGCGGCGAGGCGGACGATCACTGGGGCCGCTGTCGGCCCACGGGTCGTCCAACGGCTCGGAAATGCTCACCGAGCCACCTCCTCCCGTCCGCCGAGCGGACCTCGCCGTGCCTCATTTCTACGGCACGGCACTGACAATTGAGAGGCCCAACTCCAGTTGTGCCGCGTCGGTTTTGCGGGGATTCCCCCGGCCGACGGACGGAGCGGGCGCCGGACCACGTTAGGCCCGTCTGCACCGTCAGCCAATCTGGTTATCCACAGGCCATGTGGACGACGGCCCCGATGCTGTGGAGAACTCGGCGAAACCTGTGCACGAGCCGGTGGACAGCCCTGTGAACAAGCCCTCGCTCTTTTCGATCACACCACCCTGACCTGCATCTTTTCCATCCACCGGCTGTGCAGAAGAAAAACTTCCCCACTCGGCCCAAGATGACGTCGAACAGCGCACGAAAGGATACGGAGCGAGACGATCAGTAAGGATCGATTCTACATTGCATCCCTTACCTGTGGACGATTAGATTGGTGTGCATGACATCGGCTCCCACGACCTCCAAGGCTGTCAGACGGCGGCACGACCGAGAGATCGTCGCCCTCGCCGTCCCGGCCTTCGGCGCACTCGTCGCCGAGCCCCTCTTCGTCCTCGCCGACAGCGCGATCGTGGGCCATCTCGGCACCGCCCAGCTCGCCGGTCTGGGCATCGCCTCCGCCCTGCTGACGACCGCCGTCAGCATCTTCGTCTTCCTCGCCTACGCCACCACCGCGGCCGTCGCCCGCCGGGCCGGCGCCGGAGACCTCCCCGCCGCGATACGGCAGGGCGTCGACGGCATCTGGCTGGCCCTGCTCCTCGGCGCCGCCGTCATCACCGTCGTCCTGCCCACCGCCCCCGCCCTCGTCGACCTCTTCGGCGCCTCCCCCACCGCGGCCCCCTACGCGATCACCTATCTGCGGATCTCCGCGCTCGGCATCCCGGCCATGCTCGTCGTCCTCGCCTCGACCGGTGTCCTGCGCGGCCTCCAGGACACCCGCACCCCGCTCTACGTCGCCGTCGCCGGCTTCGTCGCCAACGCGGCCCTCAACGCCGGTCTCGTCTACGGCGCCGGTCTCGGCATCGCCGGTTCCGCCTGGGGCACCGTCATCGCCCAGTGGGGCATGGCCGCCGTCTATCTCACGGTCGTCGTCCGCGGCGCCCGGCGGAACGGCGCCTCGCTGCGCCCCGACGCCGCCGGGATAAGAGCCTCCGCGCAGGCGGGGGTGCCGCTGCTGATCCGTACGCTCTCGCTGCGGGCGATCCTGCTGATCGCGACCGCCGTCGCCGCCCGGCTCGGGGACGCCGACATCGCCGCCCACCAAATCGTGCTGTCCCTGTGGAGCCTGCTCGCCTTCGCGCTCGACGCCATCGCCATCGCCGGGCAGGCCATCATCGGCCGCTATCTCGGCGCCGGTGACGCCCAGGGCGCCCGAGACGCCTGCCGGAGGATGGTCGAGTGGGGCGTCGCGGTCGGCGTGGCCCTAGGGGTCCTCGTCATCCTCGCCCGCCCCCTCTTCCTGCCCCTGTTCACCAGCGACTCCCTCGTGAAGGACGCCGCGCTGCCCGCCCTGATCGTCGTCGCCCTCTCCCAGCCGATCAGCGGCGTCGTCTTCGTCCTCGACGGCGTCCTGATGGGCGCGGGCGACGGCCCCTATCTCGCGGGCGCGATGCTCACCACCCTCGCCGTCTTCACCCCGGCCGCCCTCCTCGTCCCCGTCCTGGGCGGCGGCCTCACGGCCCTGTGGGGCGCCATGACCCTGATGATGACGATCCGCATGCTGACGCTGTGGCTGCGGACGCGGTCGGGGAGGTGGGTGGTGACGGGGGCGACGCGGTGAGCGATGTTTCACGTGAAACGCCGTGCGCCCTCTAGAACGCGCTCGCTCTATGAAGCAGCACGTTTCACGTGAAACGCCACTCACCTCTGTTTCACGTGAAACACAGCAAAAGGGGCCGCACCCCAACGGGTACGGCCCCTCTCAACGCAGCGTTACGCCGCGATGACCTCGATGCTGACCTTCGCGGCCACCTCGGGGTGCAGACGCACGGTCGTCTCGTAGGCGCCCAGGGTCTTGATGGGCGTACCCAGCTCGACGCGGCGCTTGTCGACCTTCGGGCCACCGGCAGCCTCGATCGCCGTGGCGACGTCGGCCTGGGTGACGGAGCCGAAGAGCCGACCGGCGTCGCCGGAGCGAACGGCCAGACGGACCTTCACGCCCTCGAGCTGGGCCTTGACGGTGTTGGCCTGCTCGATGGTCTGGATCTCGTGGATCTTGCGAGCACGACGAATCTGCTCGACGTCCTTCTCGCCACCCTTGGTCCAGCGGATCGCGAAGTTCCGCGGGATCAGGTAGTTACGGGCGTACCCGTCCTTGACGTCGACAACATCGCCGGCGCCACCGAGGCCGGAGACCTCGTGGGTGAGGATGATCTTCATTTTTCGGTCACCCTTCCCTTAGCGCGCGGTGGACGTGTAGGGCAGCAGCGCCATCTCACGGCTGTTCTTGACGGCCGTGGCGACGTCACGCTGGTGCTGCGTGCAGTTGCCGGTCACGCGGCGGGCACGGATCTTGCCGCGGTCGGAAATGAACTTCCGCAGCATGTTCGTGTCCTTGTAGTCCACGTACGTGACCTTGTCCTTGCAGAAAGCGCAGACCTTCTTCTTAGGCTTGCGCACAGGCGGCTTCGCCATGGTGTTTCTCCTGTGTGATCAAGAAGTGGGGTAGGCCCGCCCTAGAAGGGGGGCTCGTCCGAGTAGCCGCCGCCACCGCCGCTGTTGCCGCCGCCGGAGTTTCCACCCCAGCCGCCGCCACCGCCGCCGCTGTTGCCGCCGCCGGCCGGAGCACCGGAAGCCCACGGGTCGTCGGCCGGAGCGCCGCCGCCCTGCGGGCCGCCGCCCCAGCCGCCGCCGCCGCCGCTGTAGCCGCCCTGGCCACCGCGCCCGCCGCCACCGCCGCTGGTCTTGGTGACCTTGGCCGTGGCGTTGCGCAGGCTGGGGCCGACTTCCTCGACGTCCAGCTCGTAGACCGTGCGCTTGACGCCCTCACGGTCCTCGTAGGACCGCTGCTTCAACCGGCCCTGCACCATGACGCGCATGCCTCGCTGGAGCGACTCCGCGACGTTCTCCGCCGCCTGACGCCAGACCGAGCAGGTCAGGAAGAGGCTCTCGCCGTCCTTCCACTCGTTGGTCTGGCGGTCGAAGGTGCGGGGAGTGGACGCGACACGGAACTTCGCGACCGCCGCACCGGAAGGGGTGAAGCGCAGCTCGGGGTCATCGACAAGGTTGCCGACGACCGTGATGACGGTCTCGCCTGCCATGGGGGAACCTCTCGGCGGGTTTGCTGCTCTGGCTGCTTGTTGCTACTCGGATCCCGGAACCTGCTGAGCAGAAGCTCAGTGGGTCTCGGGACGGAGGACCTTGGTCCGGAGGACCGACTCGTTCAGGTTCATCTGGCGGTCGAGCTCCTTGACGACCGCAGGCTCGGCCTGCAAGTCGATGACCGAGTAGATGCCCTCGGGCTTCTTCTTGATCTCGTACGAGAGACGACGACGGCCCCAGGTGTCGACCTTCTCGACCTTTCCGTTGCCCTCACGGACGACGGAGAGGAAGTTCTCGATCAGGGGGGCGACGGCGCGCTCCTCCAGATCGGGGTCGAGGATGACCATCACCTCGTAGTGACGCATGTGGAACCCACCTCCTTCGGACTCAAGCGGCCACGGTCGTTCCGTGGCAGGAGGGTTGTGATGCGTATGCAGCGGGATCCCTGGCTGAAGCCTGGGCAGACACCGGTGCAGAGGGTACAGACTACCCGCACACCCGCTTCCGGTTGAAATCAGGCCGCCCGGACCGTCAATCTGTACCCATCGGGTGTGTACGGCGCTACGATGCGCCGCCTTCCGCAGGAGGTGCCCCATGGCACAGGCATTGCGACCCAACACCGCCGGCTCCCTCTTCGCCACCGACGGCAAGGCCCATCCCCTCCAGGACACGCTGCTCGCGGTGACCCTGGTGCTCGGGATCACGGCCTTCGTCACGGCGATGTTCCATCACCTGCATCTCATCAGCTCCTGGGCCGGCCTGGTGGGGATCTTCACCGGCGCCTACGGGCAGTGGGTCTCCGAGACCACCCGTGAGCGCTTCGGGCTGATCCTGGGCCTCGGCGCCAGCGCCGTCGGCTTCTTCCTCGGCATGGCGCACGGCGGTCTCTTCGGCGGTGTCATCGGCGGCTGAGGCCGCCCGAGACCCCGGTGCGAGGGGCGGCCCAACCTGCCCCGCACCGCCGTACGAACAGGGCACGTAGGTCGGCTACGCCCGCTGACGGACGTGGTCGGTCACGCGTCGGCCCGAACGTAGGTTCCGTACGCCCAGTCGGGGCGCTCGCGAGGCGCAGTAGGCTTCGGCGCGAGAGCCGGAGCCCCTGTACCCATGGGGACACACCAGCCCGAGGAGCGCCCCGAATGAGCCTGACCCTGAGGACGATCAGCCGCGAGCAGCATCTGGCGTACATCCAGAGCCTGCCTGCGGCGAGCCACATGCAGGTTCCGGCCTGGGCCGACGTCAAGGCGGAGTGGCGTTCGGAGAGCCTCGGGTGGTTCGACAAAGCGGGCGAGCTGGTCGGCGCGGGTCTGGTCCTCTACCGGCAGCTGCCGAAGATCAAGCGCTACCTCGCGTACCTGCCCGAGGGCCCGGTGATCAACTGGTACGCGCCGAATCTGACCGAGTGGCTGGAGCCAATGCTCGCGCATCTGAAGCACCAGGGCGCGTTCTCGGTGAAGATGGGCCCGCCGGTGATCATCCGCCGCTGGGACGCGAACTCCATCAAGGCCGGCATCCAGAACCCGGACGTGAAGCGGCTGCGCGACATCGAGGCCGACTTCATCGAACCGCGCGCCTTCGAGGTGGCCGACAAGCTGCGCCGGATGGGCTGGCAGCAGGGCGAGGACGGCGGGGCCGGCTTCGGCGACGTCCAGCCGCGCTACGTCTACCAGGTGCCGCTCGCGAACCGGTCCCTGGAGGACGTCCACAAGAACTTCAACCAGCTGTGGCGGCGCAACATCAAGAAGGCCGAGAAGGCCGGCGTCGAGGTCGTCCAGGGCGGCTACCACGACCTGGAGGAGTGGCAGCGGCTGTACGAGATCACGGCGGTGCGCGACCATTTCCGGCCCCGCCCGCTGTCGTACTTCCAGCGCATGTGGTCGGCCCTCAACACCGAGGACCCCAACCGGATGCGGCTGTACTTCGCCCGGCACAACGGCGTGAACCTGTCGGCGGCGACGATGCTGATCGTCGGCGGCCACGTCTGGTACTCCTACGGCGCCTCCGACAACATCGGCCGCGAGTTCCGGCCGTCCAACGCGATGCAGTGGCGCATGCTGCGCGACGCGTACGCGCTCGGCGCGACCGTCTACGACCTGCGCGGCATCTCGGACTCGCTGGACGAGACCGACCACCTCTTCGGCCTGATCCAGTTCAAGGTCGGCACGGGCGGCCAGGCGGCCGAGTACCTCGGCGAGTGGGACTTCCCGCTGAACAAACTGCTCCACAAGGCGCTCGACATCTACATGTCGCGCCGCTGACGCACCTTCCCCACCTCAGCCACGAGAAAGGTTCCAGGTCCGGCATGGCGCTCACCCTCTACGTCGACACCGCGCGCTGGCGGGCGCATCACAAGCACGTCCAGGACCAGTTCCCGGGGCTCGTCCCGGTCTGCAAGGGCAACGGCTACGGCTTCAGCCATGAACGGCTGGCGGAGGAGGCGACCCGCCTCGGCTCGGACGTCCTGGCCGTGGGCACGACCTACGAGGCCGCGCGGATCAAGGACTATTTCGGCGGGGACCTGCTGGTCCTCACGCCCTACCGGCGCGGCGAGGAGCCCGTCCCGCTGCCCGACCGGGTGATCCGCTCGGTGTCGTCCGTGGACGGCGTGTACGGCCTGGTGGGCGCCCGGGTGGTCATCGAGGTGATGTCCTCGATGAAGCGGCACGGCATCAGCGAGCAGGATCTGCCGCAGCTGCACGCCGCGATCGAGAACGTCCGCCTGGAGGGCTTCGCGATCCATCTGCCGCTGGACCGCACCGACGGCTCGGACGCCGTCGAGGAGGTCATCGGCTGGATGGACCGGCTCCGCGCGGCGCGGCTGCCGCTGCACACGATGTTCGTCAGCCACCTCAAGGCCGAGGACCTCGGCCGACTCCAGCAGCAGTTCCCGCAGACCCGGTTCCGGGCCCGGATCGGAACCCGGCTGTGGCTGGGGGACCATGACGCGACCGAGTACCGGGGCGCGGTCCTGGACGTCACGCGCGTCGCGAAGGGCGACCGGTTCGGCTACCGGCAGCAGAAGGCGGCCTCGGACGGCTTCCTGGTGGTCGTGGCGGGCGGTACGTCGCACGGGGTGGGCCTGGAGGCCCCGAAGGCGCTGCACGGCGTCATGCCGCGCGCCAAGGGCGTCGCCCGGGCCGGTCTCGCCACGGTGAACCGCAATCTCTCGCCGTTCGTCTGGGGCGGCAAGCAGCGCTGGTTCGCGGAGCCGCCGCACATGCAGGTGTCGATCCTGTTCGTCCCCTCCGACGCCCCGGAGCCGAAGGTCGGCGACGAACTCGTGGCCCATCTGCGGCACACCACCACCCAGTTCGACCGCACCGTCGACCGCTGACCGCAGGCAGGGGGTGTGTTCGCTGCAAGCGAACACACCCCCTGCCCGCGTGAACGTCCCCTCCACTCCCCTTTCCCCCACCTCCCCGAGGGCCCCCGAACCCCCCCCCGTCCCGCCGCGCCTGCCCGCCGAGCCCCAGGACGAACCAGTCCTCGGCCCCGTCGAGCACCCCGCCCGACGGATCGTCCTCCCCGCTACGGCGCACGATGTCCCGCTCCGGCAGCAGGATGTCGCGTACGACCATCCCGCACAGGTAGAGCGTGCCGACCAGGTGGGCGGCGATGGCCCAGTGGTAGCCGTCGGTCGGCAGGCCCTTGTGGGCGTCGCCGCTGGTCGTGTACGCGAGGTACATCCAGATGCCGAGGAAGTACGCGACCTCGCAGGCCTGCCAGATCAGGAAGTCGCGCCACTTGGGCCGGGCGAGCACCGCGAGCGGCACCAGCCAGAGCACGTACTGCGGTGAGTAGACCTTGTTGGTGACGATGAAGGCCGCCACGACCAGGAAGGCGAGCTGGGCGAAGCGCGGGCGGCGCGGGGCGCTCAGCGTCATGATCGCGATACCGAGGTAGCAGAGCAGCACCAGCAGCATGGCCAGGGTGTTGACGCTCTCGGTGGTGAGCGGGTCGCTGGAGTTCTGGGCCAGGATCAGCCAGAACGAGCCGAAGTCGACGCCGCGTTCCTGGCTGAACGTGTAGAACTTCGACCAGCCGTCGAAGGCGAACAGCATCACCGGCAGGTTCACCACCAGCCAGGAGACCCCGGCGCCGGCGAGCGCCTTGCCGAACTCCCGCCATTTCCCGGCCCGCCAGCACAGCAGCAGCACCGGCCCGAGCAGGAACACCGGATACAGCTTGGCGGCCGTCGCGAGGCCCAGCAGAACGCCGAAGGCGAGCGGGCGGCTGCGGGACCACATCAGCATCGCCACGGCCGTCAGAGCGCCCGCCAGGAGGTCCCAGTTGACGGTGGCGGTCAGCGTGAAGGCGGGCGCCAGAGCGACCAGCAGACCGTCCCAGGGCCGCCGGGCGTGGGTCCGGGAGACGCATACGGCGATGATCACCGCGCAGACCATCAGCATCCCGGAGTTGACCATCCAGTACCACTGCTCCTGGTGCTGGATGGTCCCGCTGTGCGGGGTCAGCCAGCTGGCCACCTGCATGAACACACCGGTCAGCACCGGGTATTCGAGGTACTGCATATCGCCGGAGAGCTTGTCGAAGTACGGGACGAGCCCGTCGGCGAAGCCGCGCCCCTGGTAGAGGTGCGGGATGTCCGAGTAGCAGGCGTGGGTGTACTGGGAGCTGGCGCCGAAGAACCAGGCGCCGTTGTAGCAGGGTGCCTTCTGGACCAGCCCCAGGGCGAACATCCCGATCACCACGAGCGCGACCACGCGGACGGGGGTCCACCAGGACGCCCCGATCAAGGCACGTCGTCCGATGGGGCCGCCGATCAGCTCGCTGCCGGCCCGGGCAACCTCGTCCTCCTTGGTCGGCCGTACCGAATCCGGCTCGCGTGCGCTCGTTTGCGTCGATTCTGCACTGGGCATGGCGCACATCCTGCCGTACGTCCCTAGGAAAAAGCCGAGGGCCGCCACACCTGGTGCGGTGTGACGGCCCTCGTTGTCCGGGGGATCCCGGGAGGCCTCGGGGGACGCTCTACGTTTCACGTGAAACATCGCGATGTTTCACGTGAAACACCCGAGTCGGGCAAGTGCCCCTTTATCCAGTGGTGTTCCCTCCGCCACCACCGAAGAGACCTGAGCCTCTGGAGGTCTCTCCGGTATCGCCGCTCGGTGACGGTGAGGTGCTCGTGTCGGTCCCGCTGGTGTCGCCGCCGTCCGTCGTACCCGTGTCCGTACCGCCGTTGTTGTCGCAGCCGAAGCCGAAGGCACCACAGGTCTCGGACGGGCTGGACGAGGGGGAGGGGTTGTTCTGGCTGGGGGACGGGGTCGGCGAATCGCTCGGCTCCGCCGACTCGCTGGCCGAAGGCGTCGGGGACGGCGTGGGCTCGGCGTTGACGATCTCACCGATGGGCTGGGGCGCCGGGAACGACTTCACGGGCAGGCCCTTCATGGCCTCGGCCATGTAGTCGTGCCAGATCTCGGCCGGGAACGAGGCGCCGTGGATCTTCTCCTGGCCACCGGTGCCGAACATCTCCAGGAACTCACGGTTCTTGTTCGACTCGTCGTCGTCGTAGCGGAACATCGTGATCGCGGTCGACAGCTGCGGGGTGTAGCCCACGAACCAGGCCGACTTGTTGCCGTCGGTGGTACCGGTCTTGCCCGCGACATCACGGCCTGGCAGCTTGGCCGCCGTACCGGTGCCCTTCTCGACGACCGTCTTCAGGACGTCCGTGACGTTGTCGGCGACCTTGTCGGTGAAGGCTTCCTTCGACTCGTTCTTGTGGTTGAAGCTCACGTTCTGACCGGTGGCCGACTCGACCGAGTACGGGTCACGCTGCTTGCCACTGGCCGCGAAGGTCGCGTACGAGGCCGCCATCCGGATGGCGCTGGGGTCGGAGATACCGATGGAGAACGACGGGAAGCTGGTGCCCGCCAGGCTGTTCTCCTTCAGGCCCGCGCTGATCGCGGCCTCCTTCACCTTGTCCAGGCCCACGTCCATGCCGAGCTGCACAAAGGCGGAGTTGACCGACTCGCGCATGGCCTCGCGCAGGTCGACGTTGAACTTGGGCGGAGTGCCGTAGGACTCGTTGCCGTCATTGGTCTGGAGCCACTCCTGGCCCTTCTCGTTCTTCCAGACCGACCCGTCGTACTCCTCGATCTTGAGCTTGTTCTTTCCGCTGAACAGGCTCTCGGGGGAGACGATGGTCCGCTCGTCCTGGGCCTGGGAGGAACCAAGGTTCTTGTCCCGTACGCCCCAGGTCATCGCGGCGGCCAGCACGAAGGGCTTGAAGGTCGAGCCGACCTGGGCACCGGTCTGGTCGGCGTTGTTGGTGAAGTGCTTGGTCGCGTCCTCACCGCCGTACACCGCCTCGATGGCGCCCGTGTCCGGGTTGACCGAGGCGCCGCCGAACTGGACGTGGGTGTCCGTCTCCGGGCGCTTCTCGGGCTTGATGTTCTCCTCGCGGACCTTCTTGACCGCGGTCTCCAGCTCGTTGACCTTGTTCTTGTCGAAGGTCGTCTTGATCGTGAGACCGCCACGCTGGAGCCGGTCCTGATCGATACCCGTCGTGTCCTTGTTCGTGACGAGGTAGGCGTTGGCGAGGTCGACGAGGTAGCCGATCTGGCCCTTCAGGTCGGTGTTCGAGCGGGGGTTCTTCCACTTGGGGAGCGTGGTGTACTTCGCCCGTACCGAGGGGTCCAGGTGCTTGTACTCGACCATCTTGTCGAGGGTGTCCTGCATCTGGCGCAGCGCCCGGCGCTGGTTGCCCTCAGCTGTGGCGATCGGGTCGACGGACGGCAGACCTGCGGGGTCGTAGTAGGTGGCGCCCTTCAGCGTCGCCGCGAGCAAGGCGCACTCACCAGGGTCGAGCTTGATGGCGTCCTTGTCGAAGTACGCGTGCGCCGCCGCCTGAAGGCCGTAGGCGTTGCGTCCGTAGTAGGCCGAGTTCAGGTACCCGGCCATGATCTTGTTCTTGTCGACCTCGGCGCCCACCTTGACCGCCACGAAGATCTCCTTGAGCTTGCGGGAGATCGTCTGCGACTGGTCGGCGAGCATGGCGTTCTTGACGTACTGCTGGGTGATCGTGGAACCACCCTGCGTCTGTCCGCCCCGGGCCATGTTGAACACGGCGCGCGCGATGCCCTTGGGGTCGACGCCGCTGTCCGTGTAGAAGGTCTTGTTCTCCTGCGAGACCACAGCCCAGCGCATGGCCTCGGGGATCTGCGAGAGATCGATGATCTGCCGGTTCGTCTCACCACCGGCGGCGACCATCTGGCTGCCGTCCTTCCAGTAGTAGACGTTGTTCTGCGCCTCGGCGGTCTTCGCGACGTCCGGGATGCCCACGAAGGCGTACCCGACGCCGGCGGCGGCCACCAGGCTGCCGAAGAAGCCGACGCACAGACCCGCGACGAGCTTCCAGGACGGCATCCAGCGGCGCCATCCGTACTTGTCCTGGCGGGGATAGTCGATCAGCCGCTTGCGGCCGGGCGCCTGGCGCCCTCTGCCGCGTCCGGGGCCCGCCGCCTCCGGAGCCGCCCGGCGGCGGTTGCCGCCACTGGATCTCTGTGCCGCGCGCCGGGCTTCGGCACGGCCGCCCTGCGGCCGATCCTCGGCTCCCGACTGGTACAGACCGTCGGAAGGAGACCCGGTGGCGTCTCGCGGTGCCGCACGGCGGCCGGAAGGCGGACCGGACTGGCCACGCCGGGCCGCGGCACGTCCGCCTTCCTGCGGCGGCTGTTTGCGACGGTGCTCGCTCATCGAACGACTACTCCTCGGGCAGGCGCATCCGTGCGCGCCTGGAAACGGCGGCTGTTTTCCGGTCCCCCCGAAGTACGGATGCGGCCGGTGTCGCATTCACCCGTACGGCGCCGGAGGCACGGGCGCCCTCCCGCGTCACTTGGCTCCCGGTGGTGTGCATGGCGCACACACTACGCACCGTCAAAACCCGCCTTGCCCCGAAGTTCACCCCAAATCAGGCAACTTGCTTCCAACGTTTCGGTGATGTGATCCCGTTCACCGTCCTCACCCTTGCCGCACCCCGGTCACCGCCCTATCGTCTCGATGTATCGAGTCGATACATCGGACCGAGATACGTGCGACAGGCACAGAGGGAGGCGACCATGAGCCGGCGTTCCGGGATCCTGGAGTTCGCCGTCCTCGGCCTGCTCCGCGAAGCTCCGATGCACGGCTATGAGCTGCGTAAACGGCTCAACACTTCACTGGGCGTGTTCCGGGCCTTCAGCTACGGCACGCTCTACCCCTGCCTCAAGACGCTGGTCGCACGCGGCTGGTTGACCGAGGAGACAGGGAACGACGCCGAGGACACCCCGGCCGCCGCCCCGCTCACCGGGCGGCGCGCCAAGATCGTCTATCGGCTGACGGCGGAAGGTAAGGAACACTTCGAGGAACTCCTCTCGCAGACCGGGCCCGACGCGTACGAGGACGAGCACTTCGCGGCTCGCTTCGCGTTCTTCGGGCAGACCTCCCGTGACGTGCGGATGCGCGTCCTGGAAGGCCGGCGCAGCCGCTTGGAGGAACGGCTGGAGAAGATGCGCGCCTCGCTCGCGCGCACCAGGGAGCGCCTCGACGACTACACGCTTGAGCTCCAGCGCCACGGGATGGAGTCCGTGGAGCGCGAAGTGCGCTGGCTGAACGAGCTCATCGAGAGCGAGCGGGCCGGACGGGACCTCAAGGGGTCCGCGGCCGAGGAGCCCGCTCGTGGCACCACCTCAACTGGATCGTCGGGCGGCCTGCCCCGTACCGGGGACATCTCCGGGACGGATACGCCCGACGACACCGCCAAGTGAGTCCCGAGTCAGGGCTCACTCATACACACAGGGAGCAACCGGAATGGGTTCGGTTCGCGTAGCCGTCGTCGGTGTGGGCAACTGCGCCGCATCGCTGGTGCAGGGAGTCGAGTACTACAAGGACGCCGACCCGGCGTCCAAGGTCCCGGGCCTGATGCACGTCCAGTTCGGCGAGTACCACGTGCGGGACGTGGAGTTCGTCGCCGCGTTCGACGTGGACGCCAAGAAGGTCGGCCTCGACCTCGCGGACGCCATCGGGGCGTCGGAGAACAACACCATCAAGATCTGCGACGTGCCCGCCAGCGGGGTCACCGTCCAGCGCGGTCACACGCTCGACGGTCTCGGCAAGTACTACCGCGAGACCATCGAGGAGTCCGCCGAGGAGCCGGTCGACGTCGTCCAGATCCTCAAGGACCGGCAGGTCGACGTCCTCGTCTGCTATCTGCCCGTCGGCTCCGAGGACGCCGCGAAGTTCTACGCCCAGTGCGCCATCGACGCCAAGGTCGCCTTCGTCAACGCCCTCCCCGTCTTCATCGCCGGGACCAAGGAGTGGGCGGACAAGTTCACCGCGGCCGGGGTGCCGATCATCGGTGACGACATCAAGTCCCAGGTCGGTGCCACGATCACGCACCGCGTCATGGCGAAGCTGTTCGAGGACCGGGGCGTGGTCCTGGACCGCACGATGCAGCTGAACGTCGGCGGCAACATGGACTTCAAGAACATGCTGGAGCGCGACCGGCTGGAGTCCAAGAAGATCTCCAAGACCCAGGCCGTCACCTCCCAGATCCCCGACCGGGAGCTCGGCGAGAAGAACGTCCACATCGGCCCGTCCGACTACGTCGCCTGGCTCGACGACCGCAAGTGGGCCTACGTCCGCCTGGAGGGCCGCGCGTTCGGCGATGTCCCGCTGAACCTGGAGTACAAGCTGGAGGTCTGGGACTCCCCGAACTCCGCCGGCGTCATCATCGACGCCCTGCGCGCCGCGAAGATCGCCAAGGACCGCGGCATCGGCGGCCCGATCCTCAGCGCCAGCAGCTACTTCATGAAGTCGCCGCCGGTGCAGTACTTCGACGACGAGGCCCGCGAGAACGTCGAGAAGTTCATCCGCGGCGACGTCGAGCGCTGAAGCCGGGCGCGGTAAGCCGCCTCGCTGGACCATGTTTCACGTGAAACGGCTGCCTCCAGCGGCATGTTTCACGTGAAACACGAACCGCCGCAGCACTGAGAAACACCACTGAAAATTCGCTCCTGCCAGGGCACACCGAAGGTCCCCGAGTCTCATGATCCGGGGACCTTCCCCTGTCCACGCGCGCCTGTGTGAGGCTGTGCCCATGTCCGTCGCCCGTGACCTGCGCACTCTGCTGCGTCTCACGAACTTCCGCCGCCTGCTCACCGTCCGGCTGCTCTCCCAGTGCGCCGACGGCGTCTACCAGGTCGCGCTCGCGACACACGTCGTCTTCTCTCCGGAGAAACAGACCTCGCCCGGCGCGATCGCCTCCGCGATGGCGGTCCTGCTGCTGCCGTACTCCCTGATCGGCCCCTTCGCAGGCGTCCTCCTCGACCGCTGGCGGCGCCGTCAGGTCTTCCTGTACGGCAATCTGCTGCGCGCCGTCCTCGCCGCGGGCACCGCCCTGCTGATCCTCGCCGAGGTCCCGGACTGGCTCTTCTACGCCTCCGCGCTCTGTGTCACCGCCGTCAACCGCTTCGTCCTCGCAGGCCTGTCCGCCGCGCTGCCCCGGGTCGTCGACGGCGACCGGCTGGTCGTCGCCAACTCCCTCTCCCCGACGGCCGGCACCCTCGCGGCCACCCTGGGCGGCGGTCTCGCCTTCGGCGTACGGCTGCTCGTCGCGGACTCGGACGCGGCGGTGGTCCTGCTCGGCGCGCTCCTGTATCTGTGCGCGGCGCTCGCGTCCCTGCGGATGGCGGCCGGACTCCTCGGTCCCGAACTTCGGTCGGCGCAGCCCCGGCTGGCGGACGCCCTGCGCGGCACCGCGCGCGGACTCGCGGCCGGGATACGGCATCTCGGCGAACCGAAGCGGCGGGCGGCGGCCTGGGCGCTGGGCTCGATGACGCTGATGCGGTTCTGCTACGGCGCTCTGACCGTGACCGTGCTGATGCTGTGCCGGTACGCCTGGTCGCCCGACCCCGATCGAGGGCTGGCCGTGCTCGGTCTCGCGGTCGGCATCTCCGGGGCGGGCTTCTTCGTCGCCGCCCTCGTCACCCCCTCGGCGGCGGGCCGGCTCGGACCGCTGCGCTGGATCGTCGTCTGCGCGGCGGCTGCGGCCGTCCTGGAACCGGCCCTCGGTCTGCCGTTCGCCGAAGTCCCCGTCCTCGTCCTGGCGTTCGTCCTGGGCCTCGTCACCCAGGGCGCCAAGATCGCCACGGACACGGTCGTCCAGTCCTCCGTCGACGACGCCTACCGTGGCCGGATCTTCTCGCTCTACGACGTCCTGTTCAACGTCGCTTTCGTCGGCGCGGCCGGAGTCGCGGCCCTGATGCTCCCGCCTGACGGCCATTCAATCGCGCTGGTGATAACAATTGCCGTTATCTACGCGGCAGTTGCTGGAGCTATGGCACGTTTTGCTCGCCAGTAAGTGTCACATCAAGGCCACAGAGATCTCTTGGGGCCCGGCGATGTCAGTGGCGGCCTGTACTTTACGTGGGTCTTATCTCGCACCGTGTGCGTGTCCATGCCACGCGTCTGCGCGCACATCCATGTCCAGGGGGGACCTTCAACATGACTACTCCGCCGCCTCAGGGCCAGAACCCGTACGCCCAGCAGCCCGCGCCGACGGCTCCGCAGCAGGGTCAGCCGCCGTTCCCGGCGCAGGGCGCGCCGTTCCAGGGCGCACCGTTCCAGGGTCAGGGCATGCCGACCCCGCCGCCGCCCGCCCCGGCGAAGCGCGTGAGCAAGAAGGTCGGCCGCGTCCTCGGCGTCATCGCGATAGCCATCGTGATCGGTCTCGTGAAGGCGGGCATCGGCTGGTGGGCCACCTCTACCGACGCCGAGACCACTTCGGTCGGCGCGTGCATGCACAACGACGGCAACGACTCCAAGCCCGACCTCAACGAGGTCGACTGCTCCTCCAGCAACGCCCAGTACAAGGTGGTCCAGAAGTTCGACGGCACCAGCGACGACTCCAAGTGCCAGTCGGTCCAGGACGCCACGATCTCCTACTACCAGGTGGGCAACGGGCACAACGTCGTGCTGTGTCTCAAGGAAGTCTGAGCCAACTGCAAGCCTGAGCCGGCTGCAAGTCCGAGCCGGTCGAGGGGAGCCTGAAGCGGCTTCCCGCATAAGCGAGGGGCGATGTTTCACGTGAAACATCGCCCCTTGTCACATCCTCATCGCCCACGTTTCACGTGAAACACAGCCACGTGAAACACGGACCACCCGAAACTCGCAGGACCCTCAGCCCTGCTCCCCCCACCACTCCTTCAACGCCGCCACCGCCGCGTCGTACCCCATCGGCCCATGCTCCAGCCGCAGCTCCAGCATGTGCTTGTACGCCTTGCCGATGACGGGACCCGGGCTGACGCCGAGGATCTCCATGATCTGGTTGCCGTCGAGGTCGGGGCGGATCGAGTCCAGCTCCTCCTGCTCCTGAAGCTGGGAGATCCGCTCCTCCAGACCGTCGTAGGCCCGGGAGAGCGCCGCCGCCCGGCGCTTGTTGCGGGTCGTGCAGTCGGAGCGGGTCAGCTTGTGCAGACGGTCGAGGAGGGGGCCGGCGTCACGGACATAGCGGCGGACGGCGGAGTCGGTCCACTCGCCGGTGCCGTAGCCGTGGAAGCGCAGATGGAGCTCGACGAGCTCGGAGACGTCCTTGATCAGCTCGTTGGAGTACTTGAGGGCGGTCATGCGCTTCTTGGTCATCTTCGCGCCGACCACCTCATGGTGGTGGAAGGAGACCCGGCCGTCCTTCTCGAAGCGGCGGGTGCGCGGCTTGCCGATGTCGTGCAGCAGGGCCGCGAGCCGGAGGGTGAGGTCGGGACCGTCGTCCTCCAGGTCGATGGCCTGCTCCAGGACGATCAGGGTGTGCTCGTAGACGTCCTTGTGCCGGTGGTGCTCGTCGCTCTCCAGGCGCAGCGCGGGCAGCTCGGGCAGGACGCGGTCGGCGAGCCCGGTGTCGACGAGCAGGGTCAGACCCTTGCGGGGGTGCGCGGACAGGATCAGCTTGTTCAGCTCGTCCCGGACCCGCTCGGCGGAGACGATCTCGATCCGCTCGGCCATCTCCGTCATCGCGGTGACGACCTCGGGGGCGACCTCGAAGTCGAGCTGCGCCGCGAACCGCGCGGCCCGCATCATCCGCAACGGATCGTCCGAGAAGGACTCCTCCGGCGTACCCGGGGTGCGCAACACCTTCGCGGCGAGGTCGGCGAGGCCGCCGTGCGGATCGACGAACTCCTTCTCCGGCAGCGCCACCGCCATCGCGTTGACCGTGAAGTCCCGCCGGACGAGGTCCTCCTCGATGGAGTCGCCGTAGGACACCTCGGGTTTGCGCGAGGTGCGGTCGTACGCCTCGGACCGGTAGGTCGTCACCTCGATCTGGAAGCCGTCTTTCTGCGCCCCCACCGTGCCGAAGGCGATCCCGACCTCCCACACCGCGTCCGCCCAGGGGCGGATGATCTTGAGGACGTCCTCGGGGCGGGCGTCGGTGGTGAAGTCCAGGTCGTTGCCGAGCCGGCCGAGCAGCGCGTCCCTGACGGAGCCGCCGACCAGGGCGAGAGAGAACCCGGCCTCCTGGAATCGGCGGGCGAGGTCGTCGGCGACCGGTGCGACCCGCAGCAGTTCACTGACCGCGCGGTGCTGCACCTGGCTCAGGGCACTGAGGTTGTCTTCGTTGGCGTTCGGCACAACAGAAGAGGGTACGTGGCCCGGACCGGCCCGGGCGCCCGGATTACGGCCCGTGGGACGGCTCAGGGCCTCCACAAGATCTGCGCGCGCGGCTCAAAGGGCTTCTCCTCTTTATACGCGCACATTTAGGGACGCCTCGGCTCCCCTTGCTGATCTTGTGGAGGAGTCCGCGGCACTTCCCCTCCGCGCGCATCGTTACCATGCGTGGACGCACATTCCGACGACCACTGACGACGACAAGGGACGGGCGAAACGCGTGGCCGAGGCGGCAGATTTCCCGGGGCTCACCCCCTCTCCTGCCCGCCGGTGGCTGCGGCGCACCGGAGCACTGCTCGCCGGGGCGCCCCTGCTGGCCGGTCTGTTCCAGCTGCCCGCGCAGGCCGCCGTGCCCGAGAGACCCCTGGAGGCGTCCGGTACGGGCACGGTGGCGGTCGCGGTCGACTCGCTCACCCCGAGCATCCCCTCCGACGGCGACACCGTGACGGTGTCCGGCACGGTCACGAACAACGGCAAGCAGGCCGTCACCGGCGCCCATGTCGATCTCCGGGTGGGCGGACAGCTGTCGACCCGCTCGGCGATCGAGGACGCGGCCGGGCGCCCGAACTCCCTCGCCGGCGCCGACGGCAGCGTCGTGGGCGGCGCCTACACCGCGAAGTTCGACAAGCTCACCCCGGGCGTGGCCCAGCCGTTCTCGATCTCGGTGCCGGCCGACAAGCTCGACCTCGGCGGCGAAGGCGTCTACCCGCTGGGCGTGACCCTCTCCGGGGAGACCGCCTCGCAGCAGTGGGACCAGGTCCTCGGCGCGCGCCGGACGTTCCTGCCGTGGCAGCCCGACGGGGCGGACACGAGCACGAAGACGACCGTGCTGTGGCCGCTGATCTCCGATGTGCACGTCACCGCGGAGACCGGCTCCAACCAGCAGCAGACGCCGGTCTTCCGCGACGACGAGCTGGCCGCCGAGATCGCCCCGGGCGGCCGGCTCGACCAGCTCGTCTCGCTGGGCAAGAACCTCGACGTGACCTGGGTGATCGACCCGGATCTGCTGGCCTCGGTCGACGCGATGACCGGCTCGTACCGGGTGCAGGTCGACGGCGGCGACACCACGACCGCCGGCACGCATCAGGCCGACGCCAAGGAGTTCCTCGCGGACTTCCAGGCGGCGGTGGCCGGCAAAGAGGTCGTCGCGCTGCCCTTCGCCGACCCCGACCTCGCCTCCCTCGCCCATCACGGCACGAGCGTCACGGGCTCGCTGAGCCAGCTCAAGGCCGCCACCGACGTCGCCGCGACCACCGTCGAGACGGTGCTGCACGTGACGCCGAGCACGGACTTCGCCTGGCCGGTGGACGGCGCCGTCGACCCCTCGATCGTGAAGGTCGCCACCTCGGCGGGCGCCGACAAGGTGATCGCCCGCAGCGACAGCCTCACCGACGACCTGTCGTACTCCCCGAACGCGGCCCGGCCGATCGGCGGCGGGACGACGGCGGTGGTCGCGGACGCCCGGCTGTCGACGGCGTTCCAGGGCGATCTGACGAACGCCTCGGACGCCACGCTCGCCGTGCAGGAGTTCCTCGCCCAGAGCCTGGCGCTGAACCTCCAGACCGACAAACAGCGCAGCGTCGTCGTCGCCCCGCAGCGCATGCCCACCGCGAGCCAGGTCCAGTCGCTCGCCAAGGCGGTCGCGGCGCTCCAGGACAGCCCCTGGTCGGAGCCGCAGGGGCTGGCGGCGACCGCGGCGGTCAAGCCCGACCCCGGCGCCGACACGAGTGTGCCGTCCTCCTCGTCGTACCCCGCCGCCCTGCGCAGGCAGGAGCTGTCGAAGGCGGCGTTCCAGGACATCGCGGCCACGCAGGACCAGCTGGACAACTTCAAGGTGATCCTGACCGACGAGTCGCGGGTGGTGACGCCGTTCGGGCGGGCCATAAACCGTGAGATGTCGACGTCCTGGCGGGGTCTCGCGACCGCCGCGAGCCTCTACCGGCAGGGCGTGAGCACCCACCTCGGGACGCTGACCGGGCAGGTCCGGCTGATCGACAAGTCGGAGACCAAGCTCTCCGGGCGCAGCGCCACGATCCCCGTGACCGTGCAGAACAGCCTGGTGCAGGGCGTGGACCATCTGGTGCTGCGGCTCACCTCGAAGAACCCCACGCGGCTCGAGATCGCCGGGCACGACTACGCCGAACAGCCCATCACGGTCTCCGGCGGGCACAGCTCCAGCGTGAAGTTCACCACGTCCGCGAACGCCAACGGCAAGGCGACCGTCGTCGCCCAGCTGTACACGCAGGACGGCCAGCCGTACGGCAAGGCGGTCACCTTCGACGTGAAGGTCACCGAGATCACGGCCACGGTGATGCTGGTCATCGGCGGCGGCTTCCTGCTGCTCGTCCTCGCCGGCTTCCGGATGTACACCCAGCGCAAGCGGGCCGCCGCCCGGGCCGCGGCGGACACCGCCGAGGACGCCACCGAGGAGCCCGAGCCGGGGGAGAACCCGGAAGGCACCCAGGACCGTCCCAGCCAGAAGAGTGAGGAGTCCGCCGCCCCCTCCGGGGCAGGCGACCCGAAGCAGCCGAGTGACGAGACACCGGACACCGCAGCGGAAAGCACGGACCCGTCCGGCACGGGTGAGAGAGTGGACCGTTGAGGATGTCGTGGCCGGTGGGCCCGGGACGATGAGGTGGGGTAACCATGAACGCGCCGTACGACGGTGACCGCGGCCAGTCCGTGGGCGGCCCGGGCAACCCCGGCGGCCCGCCGCCCGAGCACGGCCAGGTGCCGCAGCAGCAGCCCGCGGACATGTATCTCCAGGACGCCTTCGACCAGGACCCCTACCGCGCGCAGGACCTGACCGCGCAGGACCCGGTCGCCGAGGCGCTCTACGACCGCGCCGCGCACCCCCCGCCCCCGCCGGGCAGCCAGACCCCGCTGTACGGGCAGCCGCAGCCCTCCGTCCCCGCCCCCGACCCGAACGTCTGGGCGAAGACCCCGGCGCCGGAGCCGGAGGGCCCCACGCAGTACCTGCCCTACGGCGACAACCCGCGCACCACCCAGTTCGTGGGCGTCGACGACCTCGTCACCCACTCCGCCGAGGAGTCCCCCGCGCCCGACGCCTTCGCGCACCTCTTCCGCGACCAGCAGCAGGGCGGCCCCCGCCCGGCCGGGGACGTCCCGCAGATGGCCGCGCCGCAGTTCCAGACACAGGCCCCGCTCGACGACCGCACGATGAACCTGGGCACCGCGACCATCGAGCCCCCCGAGCCGGCCCCCACCCCTACCCCCGCCGCCGCACCCGCTCCGGCGAAGAAGGGCGGCAAGGCGGCCGGGCTGCTGAAGTCCAGCGCGGTCATGGCGGCCGGCACGATGGTCTCCCGCCTCACCGGCTTCGTCCGCTCCGCGATGATCGTCTCCGCGCTCGGCGTCGGCATGCTCGGCGACACCTTCCAGGTCGCCTACCAGCTGCCGACGATGATCTACATCCTGACCGTCGGCGGCGGCCTCAACTCCGTCTTCGTCCCGCAGCTCGTGCGGGCCATGAAGGAGGACGAGGACGGCGGCGAGGCCTACGCCAACCGGCTGCTGACCCTCGTCATGGTCGCGCTCGGCGTGCTCACCGTCGCCGCGGTCTTCGGCGCGCCGCTCCTCATCCGCCTGCTGTCCGACTCCGTCGCGAGCGACCCGGCCGCCAACAACGTCGCCGTCACCTTCGTCCGCTACTTCCTGCCCTCGATCTTCTTCATGGGCGTCCACGTCGTGATGGGCCAGATCCTCAACGCGCGCGGCAAGTTCGGCGCGATGATGTGGACGCCGGTCCTGAACAACATCGTCATCATCGTCACGCTGGGCGCGTTCATCTGGGTCTACGGCTCCGCCGCCGACTCCGGCATGAAGGTCACGAACATCCCGCCGCAGGGCGAGCGCCTCCTCGGCGTCGGCATCCTGCTCGGCCTCGTCGTCCAGGCCCTGGCGATGATCCCCTACCTGCGCGAGACCGGCTTCCGGCTGCGGCCCCGCTTCGACTGGCGGGGCCACGGCCTCGGCAAGGCCGTCACCCTCGCCAAGTGGACGTTCCTGTTCGTCCTCGCCAACCAGGCGGGCGCGCTCGTCGTCTCCCAGCTGTCGACCTCGGCCGGCACCAGCTCGCCGGTCGACGGCACCGGCTTCGCCGCCTACGCCAACGCCCAGCTGATCTGGGGTCTGCCGCAGGCCATCATCACCGTCTCGCTGATGGCCGCGCTGCTGCCGCGCCTCGCGCGCTCGGCCGCCGAGGACGACGCCGGCGCGGTCCGCGACGACATCTCCCAGGGCCTGCGCACCACCGCCGTCGCCATCGTCCCGATCGCCTTCGGCTTCCTCGCCCTCGGCATCCCGATGTGCACGCTGATCTTCGGCTCCTCGGGCACCCGCTCGGCCACCAACATGGGCTTCATGCTGATGGCGTTCGGCCTCGGCCTGATCCCCTACTCGGTGCAGTACGTCGTCCTGCGCGCCTTCTACGCGTACGAGGACACCCGCACCCCCTTCTACAACACCGTCATCGTGGCCGCGGTCAACGCGGGCGCCTCGGCGGTCTGTTACTTCGTCCTCCCGGCCCGCTGGGCCGTGATCGGCATGGCCGGCGCCTACGGCCTTGCCTACGCGATCGGCGTCGGGGTGGCCTGGGCGCGGCTGCGCAAGCGGCTCGGCGGCGACCTCGACGGCGGGCGGGTGCTGCGCACGTACACCCGGCTGTGCCTGGCCTCGGTGCCGGCCGCGCTGGTCAGCGGGGCGGCCTGCTACGGCATCGCCCAGGTCCTCGGACAGGGCGTCGTGGGCTCGTTCTCCGCGCTGCTGGCCGGCGGAGTGATCCTGCTCGCGGTCTTCTATCTCGCGGCCCGCAGGATGCGGATCGAGGAGCTGAACTCCCTCGTCGGCATGGTCAGGGGACGGCTGGGCCGCTGAGCTAGAGGCAACCGCACAACCATCGTCCGCCGCCGTGTGTCGTGCATAGCGCCGGACTGTGGGCACAATTGGTTTCGGCGTCGGACTGCGCGCCTGATGGCCGGTCGGCGCGCAAGGGATGGGGAGGCAGGAACGACGGTGGCGGAACGGAGCACGGCTGCCGTCGACGTGGCAGCGAACAGCGGTGAACCACCGCTGACCGCAGAGGCGGACGAGTCCACGGCCGACGGCGTGGCCCAGAACCGGGAGCGGGACACGGACAGCGACGAGGCACAGGGGAGCGACGGGGCGGAGCGGCCCGGGAAGACCTCACCCCCGGAGCTGCACAGCGGCCACAAACTCGCCAGACGTTACCGCCTCGAAGAGTGCGTCACCCGTCTGGACGGATTCAGCAGTTGGCGCGCGGTCGACGAGAAACTGCGCCGCGCCGTCGGCGTCCACATCCTGCCCGCGGAGCACGCGCGGGCGCGTTCCGTGCTGGCCGCCGCCCGCTCGGCGGCGCTGCTCGGCGACCCGCGGTTCGTCCAGGTCCTGGACGCCGTCGAGGAGAACGACCTCGTCTACGTCGTCCACGAATGGCTGCCGGACGCCACGGAACTGACGACGCTTCTGGCCGCGGGCCCGCTGGAGCCGCACGACGCGTACCAGATGGTCAGCCAGCTGGCCGCCGCCATGGCCGCCGCGCACCGCGAGGGCCTGTCGCATCTGCGGCTGAACCCCAACGCGGTGCTGCGCACCTCCACGGGCCAGTGGCGCGTCCGGGGGCTGGCCGTGAACGCCGCGCTGCGCGGCATCACCTCCGACACCCCGCAGCGCGCCGACACCGAGGCGATCGGCGCCCTGCTGTACGCGGCGCTCACCCAGCGCTGGCCGTACGAGAACGACGCGCACGGCCTGTCCGGGCTGCCCAAGGGCGTCGGGCTGATCGCCCCCGACCAGGTCCGCGCCCATGTCCACCGGGGCCTGTCGGAGCTGGCGATGCGCGCGCTCGTCAACGACGGCGCGACCGCCTCGCGGCACGAGGCGCCCTGCACGACGCCGGAGGAGCTGGTCAAGGCGATCGGCGAGATGCCCCGCATCCGCCCGCCGGAGCCGGTGTTCACCGCCCCGCCGGAGTACCAGCGCACCACCTACCAGCAGGGCACCTACGGCCGCCCGGCCCCGCACCCGGGCATCACCCAGCCGGTGCCCACCCCGCCGCCCCCGCTCCAGAGCCGTACCGGCAAGGCCCTGAAGTGGGCGGTCTCCGCCCTCCTCATCGCCGCCCTCGGCCTCGGCAGCTGGCAGCTGGCGGACGTGCTGATGGACAAGAGCGGCTCCGACAGCAGCCCGTCGCAGAGCTCGGACGACGGCGACAAGCCGAGCGCCTCGCCGAAGCCCGCCAAGACTCTGACGATCCACGACGCGGCCGAGTATGTCGTCAAGGGCGACGCCCAGCACCCGGGCGACGTCGACAAGACCTACGACAACGACAGCTCGACGTACTGGCGGACCTCCAGCTTCATCGGCGGCCCTGTCCTCGCCCCCTACAAGCCGGGCGTCGGCATCGTCTACGACCTCGGTTCCGCCCAGGAGATCTCCGCGGCGACCATAGGGCTCTACTACAGCGGCGACCACACGACGGTGAACCTGTACGCCGCCGATTCCCTGCGCCCGTCCGCAAGCGCGCTGTCGTCGATGCAGAAGATCGGCACCGTCACGACGAACGGCACCACCGCCACCGTTCAGGTCACCAAGCAGGTGAAGACACAGTATGTTCTCGTCTGGCTCACAGCCCTGCCCAAGGCACCGAGCGACGCCTACAGCAACGCCGGGTACAAGCAGGCCATAACGGATGTGAAGTTCACGGGCTGACGGCTCACCGGAAGGGGAGGAGGCCGATGGCGGAAGGCGCCGGGTACGACGGGACGAGCGATCAGGACCTCCTCGCCCGTCATGTGAAAGGCGATCCCGACGCCTTCGGTGAGCTGGTGCGGCGCCACCGTGACCGGCTCTGGGCCGTCGCGCTGCGCACGCTGGGGGACCGGGAGGAGGCCGCGGACGCCGTGCAGGACGCGCTGGTCTCCGCCTACCGGGCCGCGCACACCTTCCGGGGCCAGTCCGCGGTGACGACCTGGCTGCACCGCATCACCGTCAACGCCTGCCTCGACCGGGCCCGCAAAGCCGCCTCCCGCCGGACCTCCCCGGTCGACGACACCGAGCGCCTCGAACAGCTACTGGAACCGCATGAATCGGCCTCGGCGCCCGTCGAGCGCGGCGATGTGAACCGCCAGCTCCTCGAAGCGCTCGGCACCCTCCCGCACGACCAGCGCGCCGCCCTCGTCCTGGTGGACATGCAGGGCTACCCCGTCGCCGAGGCCGCGAAAGTCCTCGACGTCCCCACCGGCACCGTCAAGAGCCGCTGCGCCCGGGGCCGGGCCAGACTCCTCCCCCTCCTCACCCATCTGCGGCCGGAAAACACCGGCGACGAGAAGGAACCGGACGGGAGACGGAACCGGGTGCCACGCACATCCGTCCCACCCGCAGCGGAACCTTGCACGAAGGAGCCGGACGGAGCCGGCACAGGCGATTCAGCAGCTGCGAAGGGCGGAGGTGGACGAGCGTGACATCGACGACGGACACGGCCGGGCACCCGGACGTCGCTGAGATCTCCGACCTCACCGAGGGCCTCCTCCCCCCTGCCCGCAGCGCGGACCTGCGCCGGCACCTGGAGAGCTGCGCCCCTTGCACCGATGTCCACGCCTCCCTGGAGGAGATCCGCGACCTCCTGGGCGAGTTCGGCGACCTCCCGGAGCCCGAGCCGATGCCGGACGACATCGTCGCGCGCATCGACGCGGCGCTGGCGAGGGAGGCTCTGGAGTTCACGACGCCCGCCGGTGTTTCACGTGAAACAGACGCGGCTTCGCAAGCAACCGGTGTTTCACGTGAAACACCGGTCTACGACCGCCCCGCCGGCTACGCCCGCAGCTCCACCACCGGCCCCGGCCGCAAGGAGAAGGGCAAGGACCGCCCCCGCTCCCGCCGCCGCACAGCAGCCCTCGTAGGCGTCTTCACGGCCGCCGCCGTAGGCCTCGGCTCGGTTCTCCTCACCTCTCTGGGCGGCGGCAGCGGCAACACGGCGGGCAACCCGCCCAGCACCGCCGTCGACACCATCTCCAGGAGCACCCTGCACACGGACGTCACCGCGCTCATCCCGAAGAGCCAGACGTCCCGCACCCCGCACGCGGACGTCGGCATCCAGGGCGGCGCGGAGACCCCCCGGGTGCTCCAGGAGCCGAACGTGCCGACCTGCGTCCAGCAGGGCATCGCGCGCACGGACACCGCGCTCGCCGCGAAGGAAGAGGTCTACGACGGGAAGGACGTCCTCCTCGTCCTCTTCGTCGACACCGGCGACAGCAGCCGCGTGGACGCCTATGTCGTCGACACAGCCTGTGTGCAGCACCCTTCGACCCGGGCGACCGTCCTTCTCAAGGGCACCTACGCCCGCCCCTGAGCGACCGCCTCCCTGCCCCCCTCACCGGCCCCCTTCGTGTGCCCGGACACACCGGGAATGCACGCCCCTTAATATCCGTTGGGTGGGGTGAGAGTTCCCAGAGGCTCCCCCGGTCGAATGACGCAGACCAGAGACGAGGAATCCAGCCGTGAGCGACGTCCGTAACGTGATCATCATCGGCTCCGGGCCCGCCGGCTACACGGCGGCCCTGTACACCGCGCGCGCGTCGCTGAAGCCGCTGGTGTTCGAAGGCGCCGTCACCGCGGGCGGCGCCCTGATGAACACCACCGATGTGGAGAACTTCCCGGGCTTCCGCGACGGCATCATGGGCCCCGACCTGATGGACAACATGCGGGCCCAGGCCGAGCGCTTCGGCGCGGAGCTGATCCCCGACGACATCGTCTCCGTCGACCTCACCGGTGAGATCAAGACCGTCACCGACACCGCGGGCACCGTCCACCGGGCGAAGGCCGTCATCGTGACGACCGGCTCCCAGCACCGCAAGCTCGGTCTGCCGAACGAGGACGCGCTCTCCGGCCGCGGTGTCTCCTGGTGTGCCACCTGCGACGGGTTCTTCTTCAAGGACCAGGACATCGCCGTCATCGGCGGCGGTGACACCGCGATGGAGGAGGCCACGTTCCTCTCCCGGTTCGCCAAGTCCGTGACGATCGTCCACCGCCGTGACTCCCTGCGCGCCTCCAAGGCGATGCAGGAGCGCGCCTTCGCCGACCCGAAGATCAAGTTCGTGTGGGACAGCGAGGTCGCCGAGGTCCAGGGCGAGCAGAAGCTGGCCGGTCTCAAGCTGCGCAACCTCAAGACCGGCGAGCTCTCCGACCTCCCGGTGACCGGCCTCTTCATCGCGATCGGCCACGACCCGCGTACGGAGCTCTTCAAGGGCCAGCTCGACCTGGACGAGGAGGGCTACCTGAAGGTCGCCGCGCCCTCCACCCGGACCAATGTGACCGGTGTCTTCGCAGCCGGTGACGTCGTCGACCACACCTACCGCCAGGCGATCACCGCCGCCGGCACCGGCTGCTCCTCGGCGCTCGACGCCGAGCGCTTCCTCGCCCACCTCGCGGACGAGGAGCAGGCCGCCCCGGAGAAGACCGCCGTCTGATCCTCCCTCTCCTCCCCTTACCGATTTAAGGAGCGCCCGCCGTGGCCCTGAAGCATGTGACCGACGCCGACTTCGACGAGGTCGTCCTCAAGAGCGAGAAGCCTGTCCTGGTGGACTTCTGGGCCGAGTGGTGTGGCCCCTGCCGCCAGATCGCCCCGTCGCTGGAGGCGATCGCCGCCGAGCACGGCGAGAAGATCGAGATCGTCAAGCTCAACATCGACGAGAACCCCGGCACCGCCGCCCGCTACGGCGTCATGTCGATCCCGACGCTGAACGTCTACCAGGGCGGCGAGGTCGCCAAGACCATCGTCGGCGCCAAGCCGAAGGCCGCGCTCGTCCGCGACCTTGAGGACTACATCGCCGAGTAAGGCGCTGCCGAGTGAGGCACTGTTTCACGTGAAACATGAGAAAGGGCCGCTCCTCCTAGAGGGGCGGCCCTTTCTCATGGGGCCCTCATAGAGGCCGAAGCGCCGGCTCCTTCTGTACCGCCCCCAGCAGCCGATCCAACGCCAGCTCCACGTCCTCCTTCCAGGACAGCGTCGTCCGCAGCTCCAGCCGCAGCCGGGGGTGGACGGGGTGCGGGCGGACGGTCTTGAAGCCGACGGCGAGGAGATGTTCGGCGGGGAGCAGACATGCCGGCTCGCTCCAGCGGGCGTCGCCGAAGGCCTCGATCGCCCTGAAGCCCCGCCGCAGCAGATCCTTCGCGACCGTCTGGACCATCACCCGGCCCAGCCCCTGCCCCTGGTACCCGGGCAGGACGGCCCCGGTCATCAGCTGCACCGAGTCCGAGGAGACCGGGCTGGTGGGGAACGCCGTCGCGCGGGGGACGTAGGCGGGCGGCGCGTAGAGCACGAAGCCGACAGGCGTCTCATCGACGTAGACGACCCGGCCGCAGGAGCCCCAGTCGAGCAGAACGGCGGAGATCCAGGATTCCTTCTCCGCCTCGGCGGTCCCGGCCTTTACCGCGGTTTCCCCGCTGACGGGGTCCAGCTCCCAGAAGACACAGGAGCGGCAGCGCTGGGGGAGGTCTTGAAGATTGTCCAGCGTGAGCGGTACGAGCCGACGCCCCATGAAGGCTGTTCCTCGCTTCCTACGCCCGCGGCGTCGCGAGCGGCTGCCAGACGCGTCCGTCCTCTGAGCAGACTGCCGACGAACCCGCCGACCGCGCCCAGCCCGAGGCCCGCGCTCACCAGTCCGGTCCGGCTCATCGTTCGCATGGCCCCTGTCCCTCCCCCTCAGAGGTGCTGCCAGGTGGATGCGCCATACCCGCTCGCATCGTATCGATGAAGCGATTGCCCCGACACCGGAGGAAAGCAAAGAGCGGGCCGTGTCCGGCGTACACCGGAACGGCCCGCTCAAGGCACCCGACAGCTCCCCGTCGGCCGGAGGATCAGTCCCCCGATTCCTCGCTCTCGCCCTCCACGGCCCCCTTGGGCAGAACAGGGCCCTCACCGGGGGCGAGGGAGCCGAGGATGCGCTCCAGATCGTCCATCGAGGCGAACTCGACGGTGATCTTCCCCTTCTTCTGCCCGAGGTCGACCTTCACCCGCGTCTCGAAGCGGTCCGAGAGCCGGGTCGCCAGCTCGGACAGCGCCGGGGAGACCCGGGCACCGGCACGCGGCCCCTTGGACTTCTGGGCGGTCCCCGGGTGGGACCCCATGAGGGTCACGATCTCCTCGACCGCCCGCACCGACAGCCCCTCGGCGACGATGCGATGGGCGAGCCGGTCCTGCTCCTCCGAGTCCTCCACCGAGAGCAGCGCCCGGGCATGACCGGCGGAGAGCACTCCGGCGGCGACCCGGCGCTGAACGGCCGGAGAGAGCTTCAGCAGCCGCAGGGTGTTGGAGACCTGCGGACGCGACCGGCCGATCCGGTCCGCCAGCTGGTCATGCGTGCAGTTGAAGTCCTTCAGCAACTGGTCGTAGGCCGCGGCCTCTTCCAGCGGGTTCAGCTGCGCGCGGTGCAGGTTCTCCAGCAGCGCGTCCAGGAGCAGCTTCTCGTCGTCCGTGGCCCGGACGATCGCGGGGATCGCCTCAAGCCCCGCCTCCCGGCAGGCCCGCCAGCGCCGCTCACCCATGATCAGCTCATAGCGGGCCGGACCCAACTGCCGTACGACGACCGGCTGGAGAAGACCGACCTCCTTGATGGAGGTGATCAGCTCATGCAGGGCGTCCTCGTCGAAGACCTCTCGGGGCTGACGCGGGTTGGGCTTGATGTCGTCGAGCGGGATCTCCGCGAAGTGCGCGCCGATCGGCGGCGCCGGATGTTCGGGAGCCTGTTCCGTTGTTTCACGTGAAACAGCGAAGGCGTCCGAGGACACCGGGGCCGGCAGGGTGGTGACCTTCGCCGCGGCCACTCCCCGGTCGGTCGCCAGCAGCGGGACCGCCGCAGGAGACGCGGAGCCCGCGCCGCCCAAGGCGGCCTGCGCCGGAGTCTTCTCTGTAGGGGCCGCGGGGATCAGTGCGCCTAGTCCACGTCCCAGTCCCCTTCGTCGTTCACTCATTGAATCCCCTCCACCATGTTCCGATTGCTCTGTGCGCCGATATGGGCCTGCGTCGGGTCGTAGCTGATACCGACGCCCTTCAACGCGATCTCTCGTGCCGCCTCAAAATAGGAGAGGGCGCCGCTCGATCCGGGATCGTAGGTCAGCACCGTCTGCCCATAGCTCGGTGCCTCGGAGATACGGACCGAGCGGGGGATGCTCGTCCGCAGCACCTCGTCACCGAAGTGGGTGCGCACCTCTTCGGCGACCTGGGACGCCAGGCGGGTCCGGCCGTCGTACATGGTGAGCAGAATGGTCGACACATGCAGTCCGGGGTTGAGGTGCCCCCGTACCAGGTCGACGTTGCGCAGGAGTTGGCCCAGGCCCTCCAGGGCGTAGTACTCGCACTGGATCGGGATGAGGACCTCTTCGCCGGCCACCATGGCGTTGACCGTCAGGAGGCCCAGCGAGGGCGGGCAGTCGATCAGGACGTAGTCCAGCGGCTGCTCGTAGGACTGGAGCGCGCGCTGGAGCCGGCTCTCCCGGGCCACCAGGGAGACCAACTCGATCTCGGCGCCCGCGAGATCGATCGTGGCGGGGGCGCAGAAGAGGCCCTCGACATCGGGGACAGGCTGGACGACTTCCGAAAGGGGCCTGCTGTCGATCAGGACGTCGTAGATGGACGGCACCTCGGCATGGTGGTCGATACCGAGGGCGGTCGAGGCGTTTCCCTGCGGGTCAAGGTCGACCACCAGGACGCGTGCGCCGTGCAAGGCAAGGGACGCGGCCAGGTTGACGGTGGTCGTCGTTTTCCCCACGCCGCCCTTCTGGTTGGCGACGATGATGACGCGGGTCTGCTCGGGTCGGGGCAAGCCCTCACCGGCACGGCCCAGCGCCTCTACCGCCAGTTGGGCAGCACGACCGATCGGGGTGTCGTCCATCGGGGGCGGTGTTTCACGTGAAACATCATCCCCCAACGGCTCGGTACGGGGACCGGGGACCGGATCGGTCATCGGTCCCGCGATGTTGGCGTCGGACCGCAAGGATTCACTCTCCTCGACTTCAGGCTCGCGATGAACAGAGCCTCCCATGTCTCCGGGGTCATGAACCAGTGAGGCCTGGTCTTCTGTGGAGAAATCCACCTCTGTGGACAACTCCGTTCCCTCATCGAGTGAACCGAGAGGCTTACGGTCGCGGGGTTCGGCCGCAGCGCGGCCCCGGCCAATGATGCCGTGCAGCAGTGAGCGACGTTTCACGTGAAACAAGATGCCGAGTGCCGCCCGCCGATTTGCCGCGACACTCCGTCATATCCAGGTATGAGTCGCTTCCGAGGCGCCGGCGCCTCCCCTTGGAAACACCGGCCCCCTCCTCAAGAAGCCCCAAGAAGCGTCAGCGCCGCCTCCGCACCCGCCCCGCTCGCGCCGCCTTGGCCCGCTTCGCGGCGAACCTCACGCCGCCCGGACTCTCACCGACCTCCACCCGCACCACCGTCGACAGCGGATCGACGATCCCCTCACCGACATGAAGGATCGACGTCTCGACCGCCCCGAGCTTGGCCAGCGCGGTCGCCGCGCTCTTCAGCTCCTCCTCCGCGGTGTCGCCCTTGAGCGCGAGCATCTCGCCGTAGGGCCGCAGCAGCGGGATGCCCCAGGTGGCGAGGCGGTCGAGGGGGGCGACGGCACGGGCGGTGACGACATGGACGGGCTGGAGCTGGCCCATGACCTCCTCCGCACGGCCGCGCACGACGGTCACATGGTCGAGGCCGAGCAGCTCGACGACCTCGCTGAGGAAGTTGGTGCGCCGCAGCAGCGGCTCCAACAGGGTGATCTTGAGGTCGTCCCGGACCAGCGCCAGCGGAATGCCGGGCAGCCCGGCGCCGGAGCCGACGTCGCACACGGTCACATCCTCGGGCACGGCCTCGGAGAGCACCGCACAGTTCAGCAGATGCCGTTCCCACAGCCGGGGTACCTCCCGGGGCCCGATGAGACCGCGCTGCACACCCGCCTCGGCCAGCAGCTCGGCGTACCGGACCGCATCGGCGAAGCGATCGCCGAACACCTCGCGGGCTTCCTCGGGCGCAGGGGGGAGTTCCGCTGCCTCCGTCACGGGGACCGTCCTTCCGTACCGCACCGGCGCGCCTCGCGCCGGCCACCGAAACCACCAGGCTGACAAAAGACCGGCCCCGTCTGCACCAGCAGGACAGACGGGGCCGGGAAACACGCTGACTCTATCGGCGTACCGAATTCATCGGCGTACCGGATTCAGAGGGGAAGCACGACGACGAAGCGCTGCGGCTCCTCGCCCTCGGACTCGCTGCGCAGACCGGCCGTCTTGACCGCGTCATGGACGACCTTGCGCTCGAAGGGCGTCATCGGCTTCAGCTTGACCGGCTCACCGGAGTTCTTCGCGTCCGCCGCGGCCTTGGCGCCCAGCTCGGACAGCTCGGTGCGCTTCTGGGCGCGGTAGCCCGCGATGTCCAGCATCAGCCGGCTGCGGTCACCGGTCTCCCGGTGCACGGCCAGCCGCGTCAGCTCCTGGAGCGCCTCCAGCACCTCGCCGTCCCGGCCGACCAGCTTCTGCAAGTCGCGGGCGCTCACGTCGCTGATGATCGACACCGACGCCCGGTCGGCCTCGACGTCCATGTCGATGTCGCCGTCGAGATCGGCGATGTCCAGCAGACCTTCGAGGTAGTCCGCCGCGATCTCGCCCTCCTGCTCCAGGCGGGTCAGGGCGTCTGCACCCTCGGCGGAGGAGGTGGTGCCTTCCGTCACGGGATGGGCTCCTTCTTACTTCTTGGACGGGGACTTGGGGCGCTGCGGGCCGCCCTTGCGCTGCCCGGACTGGGCCTTGCTGCGGCCGGCGCCGGGCTTGGGGCCGGCCTTGGCCTCGCCGGACTTGCTCAGCGACGTCGGAGCGGCGGTCGCACCGGACGGCTCAGCGGGCTCGGATGCCTCGGACGAGTCCGCCGAGGACGTACCGGACGCGCCGGAGGACTGCCGCTGCGACTTGGTCTGCCGCTTGGGCTGCTGCCGCTTGGGCGCGCCGCCGGGCGTACCGTCCTCGGCCTCCAGGACCTGGACGTCGCTCTTGCCGACGCTGCCGTCGGTCTGCGCGGCGAGGCCGGCCTTGCTCAGGCTGTTGATGAACTTGCGCTCGGCGTCGTTGCGGTCGCGGCCCTTGGCGACGATCGCCTTGACGATGGCCTTCTCGCCGCGCGAGCGGACCTTGCCGTGGTGCGTGGCGTGCTTGGCCAGCCGCTCCAGGTGGGCGGCCTGCGCCTTGGAACCCGGGGTCGGGTTGTTGCGGATGACGTACATCTGCTGGCCCATGGTCCACACGTTGGTGGTCAGCCAGTAGACGAGGACACCGACGGGGAAGTTGATGCCGAAGACGGCGAACATGACGGGGAAGACGTACATCAGCATCTTCTGCTGCTGCATGAACGGGGTCTTCACCGTGGTGTCGACGTTCTTCGTCATCAGCTGGCGCTGGGTGAAGAACTGGGACGCCGACATCAGGACGATCATGATCGCGGTGACGACCCGGACGTCCGTGAGGTGGGCGCCGAGGGCCTCGACCTTGGAGGCGCTGTCGGTGAACTTCACCGCGAGCGGGGCACCGAAGATGTGCGCCTTCTGCGCGCTCTCCAGCAGACCCTGGTTGATGACACCGATGGTCTTGCCCGAGGCGATACCGCTGAGGACGTGGTAGAGGGCGAAGAAGAACGGCGACTGGGCGAGGATCGGAAGGCACGAGGACAGCGGGTTGGTACCCGTGTCCTTGTACAGCTTCATCATTTCCTCGGACTGGCGCTGCTTGTCGTTCTTGTAGCGCTCCTGGATCTTCTTCATCTCCGGCTGGAGCGTCTGCATCGCGCGCGTCGCCTTGATCTGCTTCACGAAGAGCGGGATCAGGCAGATCCGGATGAGGATCACCAAAGACACGATCGACAGGCCCCAGGCCCACCCGGTGTCAGGGCCGAAAATGGCCCCGTACACCTTGTGGAACTGGACGATGACCCAGGACACAGGTGTCGTGATGAAGCTGAACAGGCTGGCAATCGTGTCCACTAATCATGCTCCTTGGGCATGGGACGGGGGCTCTGCGGCCGGGCCCGAAGGACGTTCGCCTTCGGTGGCCGGGTCGGCGGCGGAGGTCCCGCCCCTGCGCGTACGCCAGGCGTCGCGCAGCATCTCGTGCCACCGCGGCCGTTTGCGCGGGGGCACGTGGTCCACACCGCCCAGGGACCACGGGTTGCAGCGCAGGATGCGCCAGGCGGTGAGCGCCGTTCCCTTGATCGCGCCGTGCCGGTCGATGGCCGTGTAGCCGTAGTGGGAGCACGACGGGTAGTACTTGCACACCGGCCCGAGCAGCGGACTGATCGTCCACTGGTACAGCTTGATCAGGGCCAGCAGCGGGTACTTCATCGCGCGCCCCCTCCCAGCAGCCGCGAAAGGGCGGCGTCGAGGTCTTGGGCCAGTTGTCCATGAGCGGCGTCACCCGAACCGGGCAGCGCTCGTACGACTACCAGGCTACCGGGGGGCAGCAGCCCGATCCGCTCGCGCATCAGGTGGCGGAGTCTGCGTTTCACCGTGTTGCGGACGACGGCGTTGCCGACGGCCTTGCTCACGACGAAACCCGCACGTGCCGGGGGAGCGCTCTCCCCAGGCGCGTGCGGGTCCGTGGTACCGCTACGAAGATGGACGACGAGGGTCGGGCGGCCGGCCCGGCGGCCTCGCCGTACCGCGGTCGCGAAGTCCTCGCGCCGCCTCAGCCGGTTCTCGGTGGGCAGCACGACGGCATGACCTGACCGGGATCAGGCGGACAGGCTCGCGCGGCCCTTGCTGCGGCGGTTCGCCAGGATCGCGCGGCCGGCGCGGGTCCGCATCCGCAGGCGGAAGCCGTGGGTCTTGGCACGACGGCGGTTGTTCGGCTGGAAGGTGCGCTTGCTCACTCGGGGGCTCCAGAAATCAAATCGGGGGCGGCGGGTGCCGTCCTGGCTGTCACCGTGCGCCCACGAGTAGCTCCTCGTTACGCCCGAGTGCACCGCTTCCCGATCACCTGACGCGATCTGTGCCCATCGGAGGCAGGCGGCAGCAGCCATCGACAACTCGACCTGGTTACGGTACGCGGGGCTGCGCCGTCCGGTCAAACCAGGGGTCGAGGGGGGACACTGTCCACAGGCTGGGGACAACAACTTGAACCGCACCCCACGCGCTGACTACCGTGGCCGGACTCCGATTCGTTCCCATGTCCCCCGGCCCATCCGATTTAGATCCCGATCCGTCCCGCAGATCACACGATCGTGGGACCAGCGAGAGAGCGTGCCCTGTGGCTGACGTACCTGCCGATCTTGCCGCAGTGTGGCCGCGAGTACTGGAGCAGCTCCTGGGTGAGGGACGCGGAGCCGGGGTCGAGGTCAAGGACGAGCGCTGGCTGCGCCGCACCCAGCCGCTCGCCCTGGTCGCCGACACCGCGCTGCTCGCGGTGCCGAACGAATTCGCCAAGAACGTCCTGGAGGGCCGGCTCGCCCCCATCGTCAGCGAGTCCCTCAGCCGCGAGTGCGGGCGCCCGATCCGCATCGCGATCACCGTCGACGAGTCCGCCGGCGAGCCCCCGCCCGCCCCGGCCCCCCGCTACGAGGAGCCCGAGCCGCCGTCGTACGACACGTACGAGACCCCCAAGAGCTACGACGGCCCGCAGTACGACCGCTACGACGGCTACGGGCGCCACCGCGCCGAACCCCCCAAGCAGCAGCCGGGCCCCGAGCTGCCGAGCGCGCGCCCGGCCTACCCGGCGGAGTACCAGCGCCCCGAGCCCGGCGCCTGGCCGCGCAGCGGCCCGCAGGACGACTACGGCTGGCAGCAGCAGCGCCTCGGCTTCCCCGAGCGCGACCCGTACGCGTCCCCGCCCCAGCAGCAGGACCCGTACGCCCAGGACACCCCCTACGGCCAGGACTCCTACGGCTCCCAGGGCCCGCGTCCGGACACCTACGGCGCGCCGCGCGACGACTACCGTCCCAAGCCCCAGGAACGCCCTTCCTACGACGGCCCGCAGCGCCCCGACTACGACCAGCGCGACCCCGTCCGCCGTGAGCTGCCCGAGCCCGCGCACCGCCCGCCGGGCGGCCCCTCGGGGGGGTCCGCGGCGCCCGGCGGCGGCCCCGGTGAGCCGACCGCGCGGCTGAACCCGAAGTACCTCTTCGACACGTTCGTCATCGGCGCCTCCAACCGCTTCGCGCACGCCGCCGCGGTCGCGGTCGCCGAGGCCCCGGCGAAGGCGTACAACCCGCTGTTCATCTACGGCGAGTCCGGGCTCGGCAAGACGCACCTGCTGCACGCGATCGGGCACTACGCGCGCAGCCTCTACCCGGGCACGCGGGTGCGGTACGTCAGCTCGGAGGAGTTCACCAACGAGTTCATCAACTCCATCCGCGACGGCAAGGGCGACAGCTTCCGCAAGCGGTACCGCGAGATGGACATCCTGCTCGTCGACGACATCCAGTTCCTCGCGGACAAAGAGTCGACGCAGGAGGAGTTCTTCCACACCTTCAACACCCTGCACAACGCCAACAAGCAGATCGTGCTCTCCTCCGACCGGCCGCCGAAGCAGCTGGTCACGCTGGAGGACCGGCTGCGCAACCGGTTCGAGTGGGGACTGATCACCGACGTGCAGCCGCCGGAGCTGGAGACCAGGATCGCGATCCTGCGCAAGAAGGCGGTCCAGGAGCAGCTCAACGCCCCGCCGGAGGTCCTGGAGTTCATCGCCTCCCGCATCTCGCGCAACATCCGCGAGCTGGAGGGCGCCCTGATCCGGGTGACGGCGTTCGCCTCCCTCAACCGCCAGCCGGTCGACCTGGGCCTGACGGAGATCGTCCTCAAGGACCTCATCCCCGGCGGCGAGGACTCCGCCCCGGAGATCACCTCCACGGCCATCATGAGCGCCACCGCGGACTACTTCGGCCTGACCGTCGAGGACCTCTGCGGCACCTCACGCGGCCGGGCCCTGGTGACGGCCCGGCAGATCGCCATGTACCTGTGCCGCGAGCTGACCGACCTCTCCCTGCCCAAGATCGGCGCCCTGTTCGGCGGCCGTGACCACACCACGGTCATGCACGCCGACCGCAAGATCCGCAACCTCATGGCGGAACGCCGCTCGATCTACAACCAGGTCACCGAACTGACCAACCGCATCAAGGCCGGCTGACCCGGCGAAAGCCCCTCCGTACGACGTCCAGGGCGCCCTGGGGACACGCTCCCGGGGCGCCTTTTCGTGTCCGCTCCCGGGTCCGCCGCCCCATGAGCCGTTGCCGAACCGACGCCCGCTGTTCGATTGACCGCGAGGACACGGCCTTCTTCCACAGATTCGGTGACTTTTTCCCGTCCACACCCTGGGGACTGGGAAGTTGTCCAGACTGTGTCCACAGGCAACCCTGTTGATGGAACATCAGGGCTGGTCATGTGGCTGTGGATTCGTGGACAACCGATCTCCACAGGCTGTGGAAAACTTCTCCGTCCACAGGCTGTGCGAAAAGTTATCCACGCCTCGCCCACAGGTTGTGGGCGCTTGTCCCCAGTGATCGTCCGCTTCTCCACAGAGCTGTCCACTGTTCGGCAACGCGACGCGCGCCCTCACCGGGTCGAGTGAAAGGCGTCACACGAACTTGCCGGGTTGGGCTGTGGGAAACGGGGGTAAAACTGGGGACGCTTCTGGGGACAAGTAGGGCTTGCCTGGGGACGGAGTGTGCAGAACTTTCTGTTCTCCACAGAAGACGCCGGTTGTCCACCGGCGCCCTCCACAGGACCAGTGGATAAAAAACCGCCCCTGAGCTGGGAAAACGGGGTTATCCACGGTATCCACAGCCCCTACTACTAAGACCAACTAGAGAGAGCACGGGAATCGTTTCGAAGCGGGGGCTGTGCACAACTCGCTCCGAGGTCTCCGGCTGCCCCTGGTCACGACTTGACCCCGAGGGGCACCAGCTGTCAGTGGGGTGCGTCAGACTGGTCCCCGGTGTCCTTCCCCTCGCCGAGGGCCGTGACACCCAGAAGACGACGAAGGCGAAGCAGGCCGAGAGCGCCGGCAGCAGCAGGAGGCGGCAAGAGTGAAGATCCGGGTGGAACGCGACGTACTCGCGGAGGCCGTGGCCTGGGCGGCGCGCAGCCTCCCGGCCCGCCCGCCGGCGCCTGTCCTCGCCGGGCTGCTGCTGAAGGCCGAGGAAGGCCAGCTGAGCCTGTCGAGCTTCGACTACGAGGTCTCGGCCCGGGTGGGCGTCGAGGCCGAGGTCGACGAGGAGGGCACGGTGCTGGTCTCCGGCCGCCTGCTCGCCGACATCTGCCGCGCGCTGCCGAACCGTCCGGTGGAGATCTCCACAGACGGTGTACGGGCGACGGTGGTCTGTGGATCGTCCAGGTTCACGCTGCACACGCTGCCGGTCGAGGAGTACCCCTCGCTGCCGCAGATGCCGAACGCGACGGGCACCGTCCCCGGTGAGGTCTTCGCCGCCGCCGCGGCCCAGGTCGCCATCGCGGCCGGCCGTGACGACACGCTGCCGGTCCTGACGGGCGTCCGCATCGAGATCGAGGGCGACACGGTGACGCTGGCGTCCACCGACCGCTACCGCTTCGCCGTCCGCGAGTTCCTGTGGAAGCCGGAGAACCCCGAGGCGTCCGCCGTCGCCCTGGTCCCCGCCAAGACGCTCCTGGACACCGCCAAGGCGCTCACGAGCGGCGACAGCGTCATCCTGGCGCTCTCCGGCTCGGGCTCCGGCGAGGGCCTGATCGGCTTCGAGGGCGCCGGCCGCCGTACGACCACGCGGCTCCTGGAGGGCGACCTCCCGAAGTACCGGACGCTGTTCCCGACCGAGTTCAACTCCGTCGCCGTGATCGAGACCGCCCCCTTCGTGGAGGCCGTCAAGCGCGTCGCCCTGGTCGCCGAGCGCAACACCCCGGTGCGGCTCAGCTTCGAGCAGGGTGTGCTGATCCTGGAGGCCGGCTCCAGCGACGACGCACAGGCTGTGGAGAGGGTCGACGCCAACCTGGAGGGCGACGACATCTCGATCGCCTTCAACCCGACGTTCCTGCTGGACGGCCTCAGCGCCATCGACTCCCCGGTGGCCCAGCTGGCCTTCACGACGTCCACGAAGCCGGCCCTGCTCAGCGGCCGTCCGGCCCTGGACGCCGAGGCCGACGACGCCTACAAGTACCTGATCATGCCGGTCCGCCTCAGCGGATGACGTTCAGCGGGCGATCTGCTGGGGGTGTAGGGGTTATCCCCCACAAGGCGCAGTGTGCCGGTGCGTCTGAGCGGCTGATCCAGCAGCGCCCTCGGCCGGGAGCCCCCCGCTCCCGGCCGTACGCGTTTGAGCGGGTATGCCCACAGCTGTGCGCGGCCGTCCAGGTTTAGGCTCGGACCGGGGTACGGACGTGCCTCTCCCGCCAGCACCGCAACCTAAGGAACCACTGATGGAGCTCGGTCTCGTCGGACTCGGCAAGATGGGCGGCAACATGCGCGAGCGGATCCGCCGCGCCGGCCACACCGTCGTCGGATACGACCGCAACCCGGACCTCGCCGATGTCCACAGCCTCAAGGAGCTTGTGGACACCCTCCAGGCCCCGCGCGTGGTGTGGGTGATGGTCCCGGCCGGCGGCCCGACGCAGTCCGTCATCGACGAGCTGGGCGGCCTCCTGGAGGCGGGTGACACGGTCGTGGACGGCGGCAACTCCCGCTGGACGGACGACGAGAAGCACGCCGAAGAGCTGGCCGCCAAGGGCATCGGTTTCGTCGACGCCGGGGTCTCCGGCGGTGTCTGGGGCCTCCAGAACGGCTACGCCCTCATGGTCGGCGGCGACGCCGCACACATCGCGAAGGTCCAGCCCGTCTTCGACGCCCTCAAGCCCGAGGGCGAGTTCGGCTTCGTCCACGCCGGCAAGGTCGGCGCCGGACACTTCTCCAAGATGGTCCACAACGGCATCGAGTACGCCATGATGCAGGCCTACGCCGAGGGCTGGGAGCTGCTGGAGAAGGTCGACTCCGTCACCGACGTGCGCGAGGTCTTCCGCTCCTGGCAGGAGGGTACGGTCATCCGGTCCTGGCTGCTGGACCTCGCCGTCAACGCCCTCGACGACGACGAGCACCTGGACAAGCTGCGCGGCTACGCGGAGGACTCCGGCGAAGGCCGCTGGACCGTGGAAGCGGCCATCGACCACGCCGTACCGCTCCCCGCGATCACCGCCTCCCTCTTCGCCCGGTTCGCCTCCCGCCAGGACGACTCGCCGCAGATGAAGATGATCTCGGCCCTGCGCAACCAGTTCGGCGGCCACGCCGTCGAGTCGAAGTAGTCCACAGGGCCGCCCCGCGGCCCCCGCAGTCCACCGGCCCTCGGTCCACGAGGGCCGCCCGCGATCCACAACCCCCGGGGGAGGTCGGCCGACGACCATGCACGTCACGCATCTGTCGCTGGCCGACTTCCGTTCCTACACCCGGGCCGAGGTCCCGCTCGACCCGGGTGTCACCGCGTTCGTGGGCCCCAACGGGCAGGGCAAGACGAACCTCGTCGAGGCCGTCGGCTATCTCGCCAGCCTCGGCAGCCACCGCGTCGCCTCCGACGCCCCGCTGGTGCGGATGGGCGCCGACCGGGCGATCGTCCGCGCGCAGGTCCGCCAGGGCGAGCGGCAGCAGCTGGTCGAGCTGGAGCTGAACCCCGGCCGGGCCAACCGCGCGCGGATCAACCGCGCGGCCCACAGCAGGCCCCGGGACATTCTCGGCATCCTGCGCACGGTGCTGTTCGCGCCGGAGGACCTCGCCCTGGTCAAGGGCGACCCCGGGGAGCGCCGCCGGTTCCTCGACGAGCTGGTCACGGCCCGCACGCCCCGGATGGCGGGCGTGCGCTCCGACTACGAGCGGGTCCTGAAGCAGCGCAACACCCTTCTGAAGACGGCCGCGCTCGCCCGCCGCCACGGCGGGCGGTCCATGGACCTGTCCACCCTGGACGTCTGGGACCAGCACCTCGCCCGCGCGGGCGCCGAACTCCTCGCCCAGCGCCTCGACCTGCTCGCCGCCCTCCAGCCGCTCGCCGACAAGGCGTACGAGCAGCTCGCGCCCGGCGGCGGCCCGGTCACCCTGGAGTACAAGCCGTCGGCCCCCGGCGCCGCGCACACCCGCGAGGAGCTGTACGAGCAGCTCCTGGCCGCTCTCGCGGACGTCCGCAAGCAGGAGATCGAACGCGGCGTCACCCTGGCGGGCCCGCACCGCGACGACCTTCTCCTCAGGCTCGGGCAGCTGCCCGCCAAGGGCTACGCCTCGCACGGCGAGTCCTGGTCCTACGCCCTCGCTCTCCGTCTCGCCTCATATGACCTGTTGCGCGCCGAGGGCAACGAGCCGGTGCTCGTCCTCGACGACGTCTTCGCGGAGCTCGACGCCCGCCGGCGCGAACGGCTGGCGGAGCTGGTGGCGCCCGGGGAGCAGGTGCTGGTGACGGCGGCGGTGGACGACGACGTACCGGATGTCCTTGTTGGGGCGCGGTTCTCGGTCTCCGGGGGGACGGTGGAGCGGGTATGACCCTTTCTGGTGTGAATCCTGCTGGTACCGGTCCTGACGAACGGCCGTCCGGGAAAGTTCCCGAGCCCTCCGGTGTCGATCTCGCGCGGGTGGCGCTCAAGGCGGCCCGTGAGCAGGCCCGCGCGCGGGGGGACGCGGTCCAGCAGAAGAAGCAGGCCCGCCGGGGCGGCGGGCTGCGCTCCGGCGCGCGCGCGGACGGCCGTGACCCCATGGCGCTCGGCGCCGCGATCAACCGGCTGCTGACCGAGCGCGGCTGGGAGGCCCCGGCGGCGGTCGGCGGGGTGATGGGCCGCTGGCCGCAGATCGTCGGCGAGGACGTCGGCAAGCACTGCGTGCCCGAGCGCTACGACGAGGACGAGCGCGAGCTGGTCGTGCGCTGCGACTCGACGGCCTGGGCGACGAACCTGCGGCTGCTGGCGCCGACCCTGGTGGCCCGGCTCAACCAGGACCTCGGCCATGGCGCCGTGACGCGGATCAAGGTGCTCGGTCCGGGCGGTCCGGTCCGGCGGTACGGCCCGCTGCGGGCGCCGGGCAGCACGGGGCCCGGCGACACCTACGGGTGACGTACCTCACGCCGCCTCCACCCCGCCCGGAGTCGAACGGACGCGGCCTCCGGGACCGTACATACAAATGACTCCCGATCTACCCGTCAAAGCCCTGCGAACCAGGGCGAATTCCCACCTGACTGGTCAGTAGCCAAGGGTTGACACCTGGAAGCGCTGAGTGGCGCCGTACGGCTCTTGGAGCCCCCTTCCGAATATCGGGAGTCGTGAGAGGCCGGTTGAGGGCGGCACATGGGGACTCAGGTACCGGCAAACCCCCATCACTGTCGGTGCTACCGGTAGACTGGAAGCCAATCCCGCCCCAACGTGGGGACCGTCCGGGAAAAGCTGAGCAACGCTGATCAAGGCTTACCAACGCAACATGCCGCAGCCGCTCCGGCAACCCGCCGGTGGTCCTGGCTCGTGCTGTGCCAGAAAGGGCGCTTCGTGGCCGATTCCGGCAACCCCAACGAGAACAACCCGTCCACCGAAGTCGGCGAGAACGGCGAGGTCACCGCGAAGTACGACGCCGGCGCGATCACCGTCCTCGAAGGTCTTGACGCGGTCCGCAAGCGGCCCGGCATGTACATCGGTTCGACCGGTGAGCGCGGTCTGCACCACCTCGTCTACGAGGTCGTGGACAACTCGGTCGACGAGGCGCTGGCGGGACACGCGGACACCATCGACGTGACGATCCTTCCCGACGGCGGGGTCCGCGTCATCGACAACGGCCGCGGTATCCCGGTGGGCATCGTGCCCTCCGAGGGCAAGCCGGCCGTCGAGGTCGTCCTCACCGTCCTGCACGCGGGCGGCAAGTTCGGCGGCGGCGGCTACGCGGTCTCCGGCGGTCTGCACGGCGTGGGTGTCTCCGTCGTGAACGCCCTGTCGAGCAAGGTCGCCGTCGAGATCAGGACCGACGGCCACCGCTGGACGCAGGACTACAAGCTCGGCGCCCCCACGGCCCCCCTCGCGCAGCACGAGGCGACCTCCGAGACCGGCACCTCGGTCACGTTCTGGGCCGACCCGGACATCTTCGAGACCACCGAGTACTCCTTCGAGACGCTGTCGCGGCGCTTCCAGGAGATGGCCTTCCTCAACAAGGGCCTCACCCTGAAGCTCACCGACGAGCGCGAGTCGGCGAAGGCCGTCACGGGCGCGGACGAGGCGGGCGGGGACGACAGGGCCGAGGTCAAGACGGTCACGTACCACTACGAGGGCGGCATCGTCGACTTCGTGAAGTACCTCAACTCCCGCAAGGGCGACGTCGTCCACCCGACGATCATCGACCTGGAGGCCGAGGACAAGGACAAGAGCCTGTCCCTCGAGGTCGCCATGCAGTGGAACAGCGGCTACAGCGAGGGCGTCTACTCGTTCGCCAACATCATCCACACGCATGAGGGCGGCACCCACGAAGAGGGCTTCCGCGCGGCGCTCACGAACCTGATCAACAAGTACGCGCGCGACAAGAAGCTGCTGCGCGAGAAGGACGACAACCTCACGGGCGACGACATCCGCGAGGGTCTGACGGCGATCATCTCGGTCAAGCTGAGCGAGCCGCAGTTCGAGGGCCAGACGAAGACCAAGCTGGGCAACACCGAGGCGAAGACGTTCGTCCAGAAGGCCGTCTACGAGCACCTCAACGACTGGCTGGACCGCAACCCCAACGAGGCCGCGGACATCGTCCGCAAGGGCATCCAGGCGGCCACCGCGCGGGTCGCGGCCCGCAAGGCGCGCGACCTGACCCGCCGCAAGGGCCTGCTGGAGTCGGCGTCGCTGCCGGGCAAGCTGTCGGACTGCCAGTCCAACGACCCGACCAAGTGCGAGATCTTCATCGTCGAGGGCGACTCCGCCGGCGGCTCCGCGAAGTCGGGCCGCAACCCGCAGGTGCAGGCGATCCTCCCGATCCGCGGCAAGATCCTGAACGTCGAGAAGGCGAGGATCGACAAGATCCTCCAGAACCAGGAGATCCAGGCGCTGATCTCCGCGTTCGGCACCGGTGTGCACGAGGACTTCGACATCTCGAAGCTCCGCTATCACAAGATCATCCTGATGGCGGACGCCGACGTCGACGGCCAGCACATCAACACCCTGCTGCTGACCTTCCTGTTCCGCTTCATGCGCCCCCTGGTCGAGGCCGGCCACGTCTTCCTCTCCCGCCCCCCGCTGTACAAGATCAAGTGGGGCCGTGAGGACGTCGAGTACGCCTACTCCGACCGCGAGCGCGACGCCCTCCTGGAGATGGGCCGCCAGCGCGGCAAGCGGGTGCGCGAGGACTCGATCCAGCGCTTCAAGGGCCTCGGCGAGATGAACGCCGAGGAACTGCGCGTCACGACCATGGACCAGGACCTGCGCGTCCTCGGCCAGGTCACCCTCGACGACGCCGCCCAGGCCGACGACCTGTTCTCCGTCCTCATGGGCGAGGACGTCGAGGCCCGCCGCGCGTTCATCCAGCGCAACGCCAAGGACGTCCGCTTCCTCGACATCTGAGTCGGTCTCAGCTGACCGCAGCAGAAAGGATCTTGACCAGCAATGACCGACGAGAACACCCCTTCCGTCCCCGAGGAAGGCACCTTGCGGATCGAGCCCGTCGGGCTCGAGACCGAGATGCAGCGCTCGTACCTCGACTACGCGATGTCCGTCATCGTCTCCCGCGCGCTCCCCGACGTCCGCGACGGCCTCAAGCCCGTCCACCGCCGGGTCCTGTACGCGATGTACGACGGCGGCTACCGCCCCGAGCGCGGCTTCTACAAGTGCGCCCGCGTCGTCGGCGACGTCATGGGCAACTACCACCCGCACGGCGACTCCTCGATCTACGACGCGCTGGTGCGCCTCGCCCAGCCGTGGGCGATGCGGATGCCGCTCGTCGACTCCAACGGCAACTTCGGCTCCCCGGGCAACGACCCGGCCGCCGCCATGCGCTACACCGAGTGCAAGATGGCGCCGCTGTCGATGGAGATGGTCCGCGACATCGACGAGGAGACCGTCGACTTCACGGACAACTACGACGGCCGCTCCCAGGAGCCGACCGTCCTGCCCGCCCGCTTCCCGAACCTGCTGATCAACGGCTCGGCCGGGATCGCGGTCGGCATGGCGACGAACATCCCCTCGCACAACCTGCGCGAGGTCGCCGCCGGCGCCCAGTGGTACCTGGAGAACCCGGAGGCCACGCACGAGGAGCTGCTCGACGCCCTCGTCGAGCGGATCAAGGGCCCCGACTTCCCCACCGGCGCGCTCGTCGTCGGCCGCAAGGGCATCGAGGAGGCCTACCGCACGGGCCGCGGCTCGATCACCATGCGCGCGGTCGTCGAGGTCGAGGAGATCCAGAACCGCCAGTGCCTGGTGGTCACCGAACTCCCCTACCAGGTCAACCCCGACAACCTCGCGCAGAAGATCGCCGACCTCGTCAAGGACGGCAAGATCGGCGGCATCGCGGACGTCCGGGACGAGACGTCGTCGCGCACCGGCCAGCGGCTCGTCATCGTCCTGAAGCGGGACGCGGTCGCCAAGGTCGTCCTCAACAACCTCTACAAGCACACCGACCTCCAGACGAACTTCGGCGCCAACATGCTGGCGCTGGTGGACGGCGTGCCGCGGACGCTGTCCCTGGACGCGTTCATCCGGCACTGGGTGACGCACCAGATCGAGGTCATCGTCCGCCGCACCCGCTTCCGGCTGCGCAAGGCCGAGGAGCGGGCGCACATCCTGCGCGGGCTGCTGAAGGCGCTGGACGCGATCGACGAGGTCATCGCGCTGATCCGGGGCAGCGAGACCGTCGACATCGCGCGTACGGGCCTCATGGCGCTGCTGGAGATCGACGAGATCCAGGCCAACGCCATCCTGGAGATGCAGCTGCGCCGGCTCGCGGCCCTGGAGCGGCAGAAGATCATCCAGGAGCACGACGAGCTCCAGGCGAAGATCACCGAGTACAACGCGATCCTCGCCTCGCCGGTGCGCCAGCGGGGCATCGTCAGCGAGGAACTCGCCGCGATCGTCGAGAAGTTCGGCGAGGACCGCAAGACGATGCTGGTGCCCTACGACGGTGACATGTCCATCGAGGACCTGATCGCCGAGGAGGACATCGTCGTCACCGTCTCGCGCAGCGGCTACGTCAAGCGCACCAAGACGGACGACTACCGGGCGCAGAAGCGCGGCGGCAAGGGCGTGCGGGGCACGAAGCTCAAGGAAGACGACATCGTCGACCACTTCTTCGTCTCCACCACCCACCACTGGCTGCTGTTCTTCACCAACAAGGGCCGCGTCTACCGCGCGAAGGCCTACGAGCTGCCCGACGCGGGCCGGGACGCGCGTGGCCAGCACGTCGCCAACCTCCTCGCCTTCCAGCCGGACGAGTCGATCGCCGAGATCCTCGCGATCCGCGACTACGACGCGACGCCGTACCTGGTCCTCGCGACCAAGGCGGGTCTGGTGAAGAAGACGCCACTGAAGGATTACGATTCGCCCCGCTCCGGCGGTGTGATCGCGATCAACCTCCGTGAGCGCGAGGACGGTTCGGACGACGAGCTGATCGGCGCGGAGCTGGTCTCCTCCGCCGACGACCTGCTTCTGATCAGCAAGAAGGCCCAGTCCATCCGCTTCACGGCCACCGACGACACCCTGCGTCCCATGGGCCGCGCGACCTCGGGTGTCAAGGGCATGAGTTTCCGCGAGGGCGATGAGCTGCTCTCGATGAATGTCGTGCGACCCGGTACTTTCGTCTTCACCGCCACCGACGGCGGGTACGCCAAGCGAACCAATGTCGCCGAATACCGCGTCCAAGGGCGTGGGGGCCTCGGTATCAAGGCCGCCAAGATCGTCGAGGACCGCGGTTCGCTCGTCGGTGCGCTGGTGGTCGAGGAGACCGACGAGATCCTCGCCATCACGCTCGGCGGCGGTGTGATTCGTACGCGAGTCAACGAGATCAGGGAGACGGGCCGTGACACCATGGGCGTCCAACTGATCAACCTGGGCAAGCGCGATGCCGTGGTCGGCATCGCCCGTAACGCCGAGGCGGGGCGTGAGGCGGAGGAGGTCGAGGGAGACCTTGACGCCGTCGAGGACTCCGCAGCGGCCGGCACGGACGAGGGTGACTCGCCCTCGGCCGAGTAGCACGAGGAGAGAGTCATCGTGAGCGGAGCCACGGGCGCCGGTACGTCTGCCGGTACGGCCGGTACGTCGGCTGGTACGGCCGGTTCGGAGAAGGACGGCGGCGGCCGTGGCTCCGCCGCGGCACCGGGTTCGTCTGCGGGGGGTTCGCCGGTGGCGGGCGAGCCCCGGGACATGCAGACGACTCAGCTGAAGGCGATCAAGGACGAGCCTTCGGTCAAGGGCTCGGGGGGTTCGTCTGCGGGCGGTTCGTCTGCGGGGGGTTCGTCTAAGGGGGGCGCGTCTCCGCTCCCGGGCGAGCGCAAGCCGCAGGAGCAGCAGTCGGCTCCCTACCACCCGCCGCAGGCGTACGACGGCCCCGCCGAGGCCGTCCGCCACCCCCGCACCGGTGCCCGCACCGCGCCGCGTGTCCGCAAGGCCCGGCTGCGGGTCTCCAAGGCGGACCCGTGGTCGGTGATGAAGGTCAGCTTCCTGCTCTCCATCGCGCTGGGGATCTGCACGGTCGTCGCGGCGGCGGTGCTGTGGATGGTCATGGACGCGATGGGGGTCTTCTCCTCGGTCGGCAGCACCATCTCCGAGGCGACCGGCTCCAACGAGTCCAACGGCTTCGACCTCCAGTCCTTCCTGTCGCTCCCCCACGTGCTGATGTTCTCGATGATCATCGCGGTCATCGACGTGGTCCTGGCGACGGCGCTGGCGACGCTGGGGGCGTTCATCTACAACCTGGCGGCGGGGTTCGTGGGCGGGGTCGAACTGACGCTGGCCGAGGACGAGTGACGGTCCTGGACGAGGGCGAGTGAGCTGCGCCCAAACCCTCCGGGGCGGGCCTGTCTCAACCGATTTTGGGACTGCCCCGGTCGTGCGCTAATCTTCAGGAGTCAGCGCGCGGGAGACACACCGCAAGCGCGGCGGGGCTATAGCTCAGTTGGTTAGAGCGCATCCCTGATAAGGATGAGGCCACAGGTTCAAATCCTGTTAGCCCCACTTTTTGAAGACCCTCAACCGGTTCGGTTGGGGGTCTTTCGCGTTGCCGAGGGGTGGGGGCGGTGTGGGTATGGAAAAGCCCCGGGCTGTGGGGTCCGGGGCAGGGGGAGGCTCGGTCGCTGGCGACGGGGGATGCACCAGCGACCGAGCTATGGCCAAGGCTAACAAGGGTGTTGGGGAAGTGGGGGGTGACTCTTCAGGTGGAATGGGGCGGTGTGACTGGGATCACTCTTTATTTCGGGCATGGGGGGTCGTAGTCGAGGCGCGGGAGGTAGTCGTGCCAACGGGCCCTCGTCAGGACGTTCTTGGTGGTCGCGCAGATGTGGGTGATCGCGTCGGCCGCGTCGAGGTCCCAGAGGCGGACGGTTCCTGAGCCGCTGGAGACGCCGAGCAGGTGGTCGGCGGGGCTGAAGGCGAGGAAGTTGCCGGTCTTGGCGCTGGGGCTCATGGACTGGCCGATGGGGGAGGCCTGGGACGGGGTGCTGACGTTCCAGAGGCGGATCGTGTTGTCGTTGCCGCCGCTGGACAGGGTGGTGCCGTCCTGGCTGTAGGTCAGGGAGACGACCGCCTCGGTGTGGCCGGTGAGGGTCGCGGCCAGCCTGCCTTCGGGGACCGTCCAGATGCGGACGGTGTCGTCGTCGCTGCCGCTGGACAGGGTCTTGCCGTCGGGGGCGATGGCCAGGACGTTCACGGGGCCCTTGTGGCCGGTCAGGACGTTCGTCAGGCGGGCGCCCGTCGGGGTCAGGGCCCAGAGGCGGACCGTGCCGTCCGCGCTGCCGCTGGCGAGGGTCTCGCCGTCGGGGGTGAACGCCAGGGCGTTCAGGTAGCCCTTGTGGCCGGTGAGGGGGGCGCCGACGCGGGTCGGGTGGGCGGGGTCCGCCACGTTCCACAGCTGGATGTTCCGGTCGGCCACGGCGGTGGCCAGGGTGTGTCCCGAAGGGCCGCCGTACGCGATGGAGTTGGGGCCCGAGAAGCGGGTGCCGAGGATCAGCGGGGGGCCGTAGGAGACGGGGTGGGAGGGGTCGGTGACGTTCCAGAGGTAGACGGAGCGGTCGGCGGTGAGGACGGCCAGGGAGCGGCCGTCGGGGGAGAAGACGATGTCCCGGGCGCCGCCGTCGGCCGGCATGAAAGGGCCGCTGAGGGCGGTCGGCGCGGACGTCTTCGCCACGTTCCACATCCGCATCCGGCCGTCGCGCGCGGCGGTGGCGAGGACCTGTCCGTCGGGGCGGAAGGCGGCGGTGCGGCCGACGACGTCGGAGGCCGGGATGGACCAGAGACGGACCTTGTTGTCGCCGCTGCCGGTGGCGAGCGTGCGGCCGTCGGGGCTGAAGCCGAGCGCGTACATCTCGCCGCTGCCGCCGGCGAGGGGCTCGCCGATCTGGGAGGGGTAGGCCGGGTCGCTGACGTTCCACAGCGTGGCCGTGGAGTCCGCGCTGGCCGCCGCCAGCTTCGTGCCGTCGGGACTGAACGCCACCGACCAGACCGGGCCGGTGTGGCCGGTCAGCGGGGTGCCGATCAGGGCGGCGTGCACGGGGTCGGTGAGGTCCCAGAGGCGGATCGTGTCGTCGGAGCTGCCGGTCGCCAGGGTCTTGCCGTCGGGGCTGAAGGCGACGGAGTGGATCGTCCCGGTGTGGCCGCGCAGCACGGTCGGGAGCCGGGTCGGGTGGCGGACGTCGGCCGTGTCCCAGAACATCACCGTGTTGTCGTCGCCCCCGGCCGCGAGCAGTTCGCCGTTCGGGCTGAAGGAGACCGAGCGGACCGCCGCGGTGTGGCCGGTCAGGGTCGCCAGCGCGGACGCCCTCGCCGGGTCGGCGACGTTCCACAGGCGTACGGTCTTGTCCTCGCCGACCGACGCGAGCGTCTTGCCGTCGGGGCTGAACGTGATCAGGTAGATCGTGCCGGTGTGGCCGGTCAGCGGGGCGCCGATCGGCTGGGGGTGGGCGGGGTCGGTGACGTTCCAGAGGCGGATCGTGCCGTCGTCCGCCGCGCTGGCGAGGGTCTTGCCGTCGGGGCTGAAGACGGCGCTGCTGACCCAGCTGGTGTGGCCGGTGAGCGTGGTGAGCGGCTTCGGGGCGCTGCGGTCGGTGACGTTCCACAGGCGGACCGTGCGGTCGTAGCTCGCCGTCGCCAGGAGCTTGCCGTCGGGGCTGAACGTCGTCAGGTAGACCGCGCCGGTGTGGCCCGACAGCGGGGTGGCCAGCGGGGCGTTGACGATGGAGATGAGCCGGCCGCGCGCGCCCTCGTCGTCCGGGCGCAGCTGGTGGGCGACCAGGTCGAGCTGGGCGGAGAGTGAGGGGTCGGTGTACTGGAAGCGGTCCGCCTCGGCGACGACCGACTCGAAGACGGCGTCGTTGCGCTGCTGCCAGGCCAGCACGGCCGCGCCCGCCGCGAGCACGGTCAGCACGACCAGTGCGGAGACGGCGGCCCGGCCGAGCCACAGGGTGCGGCGGCGCAGCCGGACCGAGGCGGCCAGGAAGTCGGCGGCGCCCCGGGTGAGGAAGGTGTCCCCCGCGGACTTCGCCCAGGTGTGGGCCTGTTCGAGGCGTGAACCCCGGTACAGCAGCGCCGAGTCGCGGTGCAGCTCCTCCCAGGAGCGGCTGTCGTCCTCCAGGCGCTGGCGCAGGAGGTTGCCGGAGCGGTCCTCGTCGATCCAGTCCCGCAGCCGCGGCCAGGCGCTCAGCAGGGCCTCGTGGGTGATCTCCACGGTCTCCGCGTCCAGGGTCACCAGCCGGGCGCGGACCAGTGCCTCCAGGGACTCCTCGGTCTTGCCCGGGTCGGTGGCCTCGTGCGCGAGCTGGCGGCGGGTGCCGCGGCGGCGGGTGGCGCGGGTGTCCTCGCCGAGCCGGACCAGCCGCAGCAGGAGCAGCCGGGTCGCCGAGCGGGCCGCCGGGTCCAGGTCGGACCAGGCGCGCTCGGCGGTCGCCGCGACGGCGCCCTGGATGCCGCCCGCCGCCCGGTACCCGGCGAGCGTCAGCCGGCCGCCCTTGCGGCGCTGCCAGGTCGCCAGCAGGGCGTGCGAGAGGAGTGGCAGGACGCCGGGGCCCTCGACGCCTACCTCACGCACGATCAGCTCCGCGAGCCCCGTCTCCAGCTCCAGGCCCACCGCCTTCGCCGGTCCCGTCACCACCTCCCGCAGCTCCGCCGCCGTGAGCGGGCCCAGGACCATGTGCCGGTTCTGGAGCGCGTCCGCCAGCTCCGGGTGGGCCAGGCAGCGTTCGTAGAAGTCGGCGCGGATGCCCAGGACCACGGGGGTGTGGGCGGAGAGGGTGTGCAGCAGGCGGACGAAGGTGCGGCGCAGGGGGTCGTCGGCGCAGAGGGTGAAGGTCTCCTCGAACTGGTCGACGACCACGATGGGGAGGGGGGCGGGCTGGGCCGCGGCCCACTCCTCTACGACGGTTTCGAGGTCGGGCCAGGTTTCTTCGGGGTCGGGGTCCGTTTCACGTGAAACATCGCCCGCTCGCCGCGCATCTCCCGTTTCACGTGAAACACCGTCACCTTGCGGAGCTTCACCTGTTTCACGTGAAACATCGCCTACTTGAGCCCCTTCCCCCGTTTCACGTGAAACATCGCCCTCCCGCAGCCCCGCAATATGCTCCCCCAGCGCTGCCAGCGGATCAGCCCCCGGTACGACATGAAGTACCCCCCTCCCCTCCCCCAGCGCCCCCGCCTCCACCTCGGGCACCAGTCCCGCGTGCAGCAGTGACGACTTGCCCGCCCCGGACGCCCCGACCAGCATCACCAGCCCGCCCGTGCCCTCGGCGGCGCGGAGTTGGGTCAGCAGGGCGTCCGTGCTGCGCTCCCGGCCGAAGAACCAGCCCGCGTCCTGCTGCCGATAGGAAGCGAGCCCTCGGTACGGGCAGACGCTCCCCGGCAGCGGAGCCGGCTCGGCGGTGCCGGCGGGTGCGGGGGGCTCGGCGCCGACCGGGTCCGTCAGCGCCCGCTCCCACAGCTTCTGCCACTGCGCGAAGTCGTAGAGCCCCGGCGAGACCGGTACCGCGCGTGTCCGCCGGGCCGCGGGTATGAGGACGTGCAGGACCGCCGCCAGCGCGCTGAACTGCGCCGGCACGTTCCGTGCCCGCCGCCAGTCGCTGATCCGCTGCGCGGAGACCCGCAGCGGGCGTCCGCGCTCGTCGACGCGCTGGAGCCGTACGACCGCCTCGGACACGCTCTTCAGGGGCGGGTTTCCCGCCTCCCGGTACAGCAGAGCGAGCCGCTCGGCGAGTGCCGTACGTGCCCCTGAGCCGGAACTCAAGGTTCCACCCCTTACTTCCCCCGCGCTCGAAATCCGGACCGGAAAACCCACTTTATAGGGCTGACCTGCGACGATAACGTCCGCTTACCCCTTGGGGACTCCTGCGAACCGGACAACGCTGGCACGATCTCGACCCGACGGTTCATGCGCAGTGAATCGGCTTCGCCGCTTGGTCCGGCACCGGTCCCCACGTGGGGAGGGACCGGTGCCGGACAGGCGGGGGCTGGTCATCTGAAGGGGCCTCAGTTATCGTCCGCGTGGCTGTTGCCGTTGCCTTCTTCGGAGGTGAGCGCACGTGGAGTCGATCAGTCCTCCCGGGGAGCCGCGCTGGGTCGCGCTCTTCCGCCCGCCGGCCGCGGACTCCTGGCGCGTCGCCGCCGAGTCCCCGTACCGCGCGCCCGTCCTCTACGCCCTCGGCGAGATGACCCGCGCCCGCGCCGACCGCCTCGACATCGCCCTGTGGGGGCCGAGGGACGGCGCCTGGCACCGGTACGAGACGGCCGCCCCTGCGCAGACGCCCACTCCTGAGGCCGCCCCGCCCGAGCCCGGTGCCGGCTCCGCCAGCCACAAGGAACGTATGCAGGACCGCCGTCAGCAGGCCCTCCTCGCCGGGCTCGCCAAGGCGGGCGTGCACGAGCTCGGCGACGCCGACGTCACCGCCGTACGCGAGTTGGTGGACCGGCTCGACGAGACGACCGTCCGTCGGGTCGCTCACTGGCTGGCTCTGTCAGGGCGCTGATCCGCTCGCCTGGGTCCGTGCCCGGTCGGCGATCTGCTGGAGGGCCTCCAGGTGGGCCGCCAGCCGGGCGTGGCCTTCCTGGGTGAGCGACAGCCAGGTGCGGGGGCGTTTGCCGACGAAGCCCTTGCGTGCCTTGACGTGGCCCGACTCCTCCAGCGCCGAGACCGTCTTGCTGAGCGCCGAGTCCGACATGCCCAGGCCGTCCCGCACGGTCCTGAAGTCGGCTTCCAGGCAGCCGGAGAGGAAGGCGGCGAGCGCGAGGCGGGTGGGGTGCTGGATGGCGGCGTCCAACTGGGGGCCGGGAGTCCGGGGATCTGGGGTCATGCCGTCGGCTTCCTGCGCTGCTGCGTCTGGTACCAGGTCAGGGCGCCGCCCACGACGCCGAAGACGGCGAGGCCGGCGGGGAAGCCCAGGAGCAGGCCGATCAGGACGGCCACGGCCGTCAGTACGAGGAACGGCACCTGCCGCAGCCGGCGTTCGCGTGTCGTGCCGGCCGGCCACAGCAGGACGCCGCCCGCCCTGGTCGTGGCGACGTTCAGCGCGAGGCAGGCGAGCATGCAGAGCACCGCGAACACGGCCAGCCAGGCCCGGCCTTGGGGGTGGCCGGCGACGACGGCGTAGCACGTGAAGCCCGTGGCGAAGAGGAGGCCTGCGGCCGGCGGGTGCCAGGCGGGGATGCGGCGGGCCTCGCGCGCGGCGGACCGGGCGGCGCGGGCTGCGGCGAGGGCGGCTTCGGCGGCTGCCGGGGTGGTGGAGTCCGTCATGCCCGCCAGACTGGCATCTACTTTCTGTATTGGAAAGTAGTTTCCTGGCCAGGGAGCGCCCAAGGGGTGGCTAGGAAACGGCCGGGAAAGGGGGCGGGCACGGCGAAGGCCCGGGGCTCTGGGGAGCCGCCGGGCCTTTGTGTGCTGGGCGTACGCAAGTCGCCGTTGTTCCGTGTCGCTTAAGCCGCGCTGCGGCTGTGCGGCTATGCCGGGGAGAAGGTCCAGCCCTGTGGGGTGAGGAGGTCCGGGTCCTGGAAGGTGCAGCCCGGTGGGGCGCAGAGGTCGTCCGGGTCGGCGAGGTGGCGGACCGAGGGGGAGGAGCCGTGGGCCTCCGCCGTGATGCGTTGCTTCATGGTCGGGGGGAGGGCTCGGGACCAGGCGGGGAGGGGGGCCGTGAGTGGTTGAGGGGCTGTCGTCGCTGCCGTCGTCTGCGTGGGGGTCGCCGCTGCCGCCGTGGTCGTGATCAGGCCGAGGGCCGTGCACAGGGCGAGGAGAGCGGTGATGATCGTGGTCCACAGGTGACGGAAGCGGTTCATGGTCCCTCTGCTTTCGGATGGGGCGATTTGCGTACTTTCCTCATCATGTGTATGAGCGACGTGATGCAAAGCACCCGGCGTCGTGGCGTGGCGATGTTCTGATGAACACCACCCGGATGGACCTATCAGGCCCGAAAGTCGGACAAGGTGGTTCGGGTGGGGTGAAAAGTGACCGTCCGTGGGGGTGTGATCACCCTGCGGTCCGAGGGGGCTCATATGCGTCTACTCGGCGTCCGGGGGCGGGAGTTGAGGGGCGGACGCAGGTCACCGATCGATATCGGTCGGTGTGTATAGTCGGGCGGCAGAGGTCCCCTACGTCAAGGAAAGACGAGGTCGCGCGGTGAAGAAGCTTCTCCTGGTCGCACTGGCCGCCATCGGCGGGCTCCTCGTGTACCGCCAGATCCAGGCGGATCGCGCCGAGCAGGATCTGTGGACGGAGGCGACTGACTCCGTGCCCACGGGTTCCTGAGCGCCGTATCCCGAGTACCTGCCGACCCCGGCCGCCCCGAGCGGCCGGGGTCTTTGCGTGCCCGCGCGGGGAACGCGGCCCCCTGTTCGGCCGTAGGCGGGAAAACGGCGGTGCCGGTGGCGTCCGACTGGCGAAGATGGTCGGCGGCGGGTAGGCGCGCGGATCGGAGGCGGCATGGGGTGGCGTACGGCCGTGGGGGCGGGTGTGGTCGGGGTCGCGCTGGCGGTGGGGGGCGTCGCGCGGGCGGCGGATGTCCCGTCGTACGCCTTCGTGCCCGGGGCTCGTACCGTCGGCGGGGCGCTCGCCACGGCGGATGCGGTACGGCTGGAGGTCGGGCGGGCGTACCGGAGTGTGCTGGAGGGGCGGGAGAAGGTCTATTACCGGCTTGATCTCGATGCCGTGTCCACCGCCTATGTGTCCGTGACCGCCGTGCCGGGCGCGGACGCCGAGCCGGCCGTCAGTGACGGGATCAAGGTGGTCGTGCAGGACGCCAACGGGCTCAACTGCTCCACCGACTCCGTGAACTTCGGGTCCGTGACCAGTCCGCATCCGATCGTGGCGTGGGGGGAGCGGGACGGCGGGGGCGGGCGGTCGGTGTGCCGGGCGGCGGGGGCCTATTACGTCGTCGTCGAGCGCAACCGGAGTTCGGCGAAGTCCGCGTCGGACGACTCCTGGGAGCTGGAGCTGGTGACCGTCTCCGAGCCCGCCGTCGCCTCCGGCGGGCCCTCCGCCGCGCCGGAGCGGTGGGATTCCGCCACGCCGGCCGCCGTCGCCGGGGAGGCGCGGCGGCGGCCCGGCGGGGCCGGGTTCGCGTCGGCCACCGATCTGGAGCAAGGGGTCTGGCGCGATGACGTCCTTCCAGGTCAGACCCTGTTCTACGCCGTTCCGCTGGAGTGGGGGCAGCAGGTCTCCGTCAGCGCCGAGCTCGGCAGCGGCGGGTCCGGGTCCGGGTTCGTCGCCTCCGCGCTCGACGTCGTGCTCTACAACCCCGTGCGGGCGAAGGTCGTGGAGGAGCGGATCGGGTACGGCGGGGAGCAGAAGGCGGGGGTGCTGCGGGCGGTGCCGCCGGTGTCGTACGCGAATCGGTTCGCTCGGGACGACTCCGTGGGCGGGATGCGGTTCGCCGGGGACTATTACGTCGTCGTCCATCTGGCCGCCGCGGTCGGGGAGAAGTTCGGGGCGGGGCCTTATGGGGTGACCTTGCGGGTGGGGGTGAAGGGGGTGGTCGGGGTGGGGCCGGCTTATGTGGGGGACTCTGTGCCTGCCGGGATGTTCGGGGGTGCTGTCGGCGGGGCTTCGCCTTCTGGGGTGGGGGGTGGTGCGCGGGCCGCCGGTGGGGGGGATCCGGTGATGGTCGCCGTGGCTGTGGGGGGATTCGGGGTGGGGACGCTTGTGGTGGCCGTGCTGGGGGTGTGGGGGGTGGTCGGGCGGCGTCAGATGCGGGTGAGGGCCCAGAAGCCGATCGCGTAGCTGGTGAGGGCGAGGAGGAGGAGGGGGATCGCGATTTTTGCCGGGGGGCCGGGGCGGCGGCGGGTGGCGGCTCGGCGGGCGGCGGCTCGGCCCAGGGTGGGGGGCGGCGCAGGGGCAGGGGCGGGGGTTTGTTGGGTGTAGGGGGCGGTGGGGGGTGTGGGGGTCGGGGTGTGGGTGGGGGTGTGGGTCGGGAGCGGGGGGATTGCCGGGGTTCTCGGGCGCTCTGAGATTTCCGGGGGGCCCGAGAACGCCGAGTTCCCCTGGCTTCCCTGGCTCCCCTGGCTTCCCGGGCTTCCCGGGTTTTCCGGTGCTCGTACCGGTCCCCACCCCGCCGAGACCGACGCCGTGTGGGGGGTGGCGCCCGGCCAGGTGGCTGTGGGTGGGGAGGTGAGGGGTTTGGGGGGGATGCGGAGGGTGGCTGAGCTGACGGGGGTGTGGGGGGTGTCGTACGCGTGGGGTTTCAGGGGCTGGGTGGGGACCGTCGTCGGGCCGTCCGGGGTGAAACCCCTGGGGAGGGGGGAGAGTTGGTCGAAGATCTCGATCTGGTCGTCGTCCTCGGTGGGGGGCAGGAGTTCGGCGGCCGTGAGGAGGGCTTTGCGGGCGCCGGTCGCGGTGCGGAAGCGGGTCGGGGGGTCCGGTTGCAGGAGCGTCGCGATGATCTGCCAGAGGGGCTCGGGGACGCCCTGGGGCGCGCTCGGGGTGCCGTGCTCGGCGAAGTGCTGGACGATCCGTTTCGCGTCGGGCTTCTTGCCCTCCAGGAGGTACAGCGCGACGAGGCCCACGGCGAACAGGTCGGCCGGGAAGTCCGGGTCGGCGCCCAGGAGTTGCTCGGGGGCGATGTAGCCGGGGGTGCCGACGACCAGGTTGGTGTCCGTCAACCGGGGTTCGCCCAGCCGCATCGAGATACCGAAGTCGGACAGCCGCAGGCGGGGGCGGCGGGTGCCGGTCGCTTCGAGGAGGATGTTCGCCGGTTTGATGTCCCTGTGGACGACGCCCTCGGCGTGGACGGCGGCCAGGCCCGAGAGGAGCTGGTCGAGGAGGGTGCAGACGAACGGTGGGGGGAGGGGGCCGTAGTCGCCGATGAGGCTGACGAGGGAGCCGCCGCGGACCAGGTCCATCGTGAAGAGGACCTTGTCGTCGTCGGCCGCCCAGCTGGCGGGGGCCAGGACGTGGGGGTGGTCGATGCGCAGCGCCTGTTCGCGGACGAAGCGCAAGAGGGAGTGGGCGTCGCGCTGTTGGAGGACCTTGGCGGCGACGTACCGCTTGCGGCGGTGGTCCCAGGCGCGCCAGACCGCGCCCACTCCTCCTCTGCCGATCGGGTCGACCAGCTCGTAGCGTCCGGCGAAGACCTCACCCATGTGGTGCGTTGCTCCCTTTTCTTGAAAGGGGGTGCTCTGGACGGGGGTTGGCTCCCTCGCAGGGGGCTCCCTTGGCGGGGGCTTTTAACGGGGCTTCCCTGAAGGGGTGTTGAGGGGTGCCGTGCGGCCCGGCGCCGACCCCCTCGGCGGCCGGGCCGTACGGTTTCAGCTCTGGTGGGACTGATAGTGCGTGACCGCGTCCGAGGTGCGGCCCGCGCCGTAGACCCGGAGGAACTCTGCCAGTTCGGGGTGGGTCGGGGCGAGGGTGTCGGCGGCGTCGATGATGTCGCCGGCGGCAGCGACCGAGCGCAGCAGCGACTGGATCTCGCGGACCACGCGCTTGACGGTCGGAGCACCTGAACTGCTCGTCGTCTGCGTGGTGTTGCTCAGCACCGAGCCCCCCTGGGAGCGCTTGATCTCGTCCATCCGCTGGGTGGCCTCGGCGGCGCTGACGCTCCCGTCGGCGACCTGATTCGCCAACTCCTGGAGCAGTTGCACCCGTTGGACCACCGCGGGGTTTCCGATCTTCGCGCGTTGACCGCTCATCAGCTGGGACAGCATCGGCGCGGAAAGTCCCAACACCCCTGCGAGACGAGCCTGGTTGAGGCCAAGATCGTCGATGAGTTTACGGAAGAGCGCCCCCAGTGGCTCCCCGTACCAGTTCCGCTGAAGTTCCCGCGCTCTGGCGGTCGCTTCCTGTTGTGCGGCGTCCATTGCGTCTCCCCATCGCTTCCCCAAAAAATCCACGGTTCGCTGTAGCGAACCACGACGAGCATCTTACGGAGAGTGGTCGGGCGCGGGGAGGGCAATCTGTTGACGAGATCGGTTGGGGGAACCGGTACTCTGGTGTCTGGTCTTCGCCCGGGGTGGTCCGGGGGTGGGCTTGTTCGGGGCCTTAGCTCAGTTGGTAGAGCGCCGTCTTTGCATGGCGGATGTCAGGGGTTCGACTCCCCTAGGCTCCACTTTTTTGGACCCCCTTTGACCTGCGGAAACGTGGGGCGGAGGGGGTCTTCTTCTTTTTCATGTGGGCACGATGTGGGCACACGGGCTCAGATCGGGGTGCGGGGAGCCTTTGCACTGTCCCGGACGTGCGGTGGGGGTGTCCGAGCGCATGTGATCTCTTCCCGGGCCCCTGCCTACGGTCCCGCGCATGGCACACATCGAGGTTCGGCAGCTCGCCGAGGGAGAGGTCTCGCACACCGTCCGCTGGCGCGCGGGAGGGGTTCGGAACGGCCGCAGGGAGTCGGAGGTCTTCACCGATCCTGATGCTGCCGAGCGGTTCAGGGATCTGGTGAACGGGTTCGGGCAGCAGTGGCCGCCGGGGTGGATACGGGGGCGGGGGTTCGTCGCCGATCTGCGGTCGGAGGGCGAGATGTTCGAGGTGTTCGCCATGAAGCAGATCGGGCTGTTGACGGGGATCCAGGGGGATACCCGGGCGAAGTACCGGCGGCTGGTGGAGCAGAACATGTCGCCGTGGTTCAAGGGCTACTCGGTGCGCGATGGCGAGGGTGGGATCAGCCGGGAGATGATCCAGCAGTGGGTCAACGACCTGGCGGAGGGGAAGGCCGCTCCGTTGGATCCGCCGGACCGCAGGGCGCGTACGAAGTACAAGCCGAAGACGGTGTCCAATCAGCACGGGCTGCTCCACGCGATCCTCCAGGCCGCTGTTGACGCGGAGCCGAAGTTGCGGGCGACGAATCCTTGCTCGTACACCCGGTTGCCGCGTCTGGACGGTGAGCAGGTCGAGGAGGAGATGGTCTTCCTCGAGCGGGAGGAGTACCGGTGGGTCTACGAGTGCATGGCCGAGGACGCGCAGGATCTCACCGACACCCTCGCGGAGACGGGTGTCCGGTGGGGTGAGGGGACCGCGCTCCAGCCCCGTGACATCCAGCGTCGTAACGGGCGGCCGGTTCTGCGGATCCAGCGGGCGTGGAAGCGGGACGAGGACGGGAAGCCGTATCTGGGGGCTCCGAAGACGAAGCGCAGCCGTCGTACGGTCGTGATCACCTGGAAGCTCGATCGGATGCTGCGGCGGCGGGCGAAGGGGAAGGCGCCTGATGATCTGCTGTTCACCGGGCCCGAGGGTGGGCGGTGGGATGCGGGAACGTTTCGCCGGCTGCGGTGGCTCCCGGCGATCGAGCTGGCGGCGGAGAGGTTCGGGCTGATCAAGCGGCCCCGGGTGCACGATCTGCGTCACTCGCACGCTGCTTGGCTGATCGCGGCGAAGGTGCCGCTGCCTGCGATCCAGGCCCGGCTGGGGCATGAGTCCATCACGACGACCGTGGACCGGTACGGGCATCTTCTGGATGCTCTGGACGACGAGGTCATGGCTGCTGTCGCATAGGCCATGGACTCCACAGCACCCATCTTGCCGGCGGGAACACTCCCGCAGGCGCGGGGACCACCTGGCTTTCCACAGGACCGCCTTCGCCCTGGCGGGAACACCCCCGCAGGCGCGGGGACCACTGATCGTGCCGGACACGGTGGTCGCGGAGATCGGGAACACTCCCGCAGGCGCGGGGACCACCCCTGGTAATGCCCAGCTCCCACCTGGTGGTGGGGAACACCCCCGCAGGCGCGGGGACCACATCTTGACATTGCAGTCCGTCACCAGCGACCCGGGAACACCCCCGCAGGCGCGGGGACCACGAACTGTCTGCGCAGGCCAGGACCCTTACGCGGGGAACACCCCCGCAGGCGCGGGGACCACGGCATGTGATCTGGGGGTTTATCCGTGAGGGAAGTGGATTTTGCTTGCTTCCTGAGAAACGGGCATATCGCCTCTCGGGGTGGTGGGTTGAGGGTGAGTCGGGTTGGGTCTACTGGTTTCCGAAGGTTCGTCTTTTGGCTGCTTTGCTCCAGCCTTGGCGGGGTGGGCTGGTGGTTGGGGAGTGTGGGGTGGTGGGGTGGTGGGGCGGTGGAGGAGGGTGAGGCCCTCGTGGTCGGTGGGGTGCCAGGTGTGTTCGTGGGTGGCGAAGGTGAAGCCTTGTTCGTTGTTCGTCTGGTGGGCGAGGAGGGCTCGGCCCTTGCCGCGGTACTGGCGGACTTCTTCCCAGAGGATGTCGCGGACGCGGGCGGAGGGGGCGCCGAGGAAGACGCCGGGGGAGATTTCCAGGAGCCAGCGGGTGAGGAAGCCGCGGAGGCCGGCGGGGCAGTTGGCGAGGACGATGACGGTCACCAGATGGGGTCCTCCCAGGTGAGGTCCTGCGGGGTGGTGTGCTCCGCAGGCGAGGCGTGGTTGTGGCCGGCGGGCAGGAACCTGCCGCCGTCGGACTGGACGGGCAGGAACCTGCCGCCGTCGGACTGGAGGGTCACCCGGTCCGTCGTGTCGTCCGGTGGTGGGGTGGTGTGGTGGGGAAGGAGGAGGTTTTTGATGTCCTTCACACAGCGGTCGAGGAGGCCGGTGGTGTTGATGCGGTCTCTGAGGGCGCGCCGGGTGCGGGTGGCGATGTCCTGGTCGCCCTGGGCGGCTGCGTCGAAGGCGGCCGGGATGCCGATGTCGGTCTTGTAGAGGTCGGCGATGTCCAGGACGAAGGAGCGTTCGTGCCCGGAGTGCACGAAGCCGAGTCCGGGAGAGCAGCCGAGCGCTGCGACGACGGCGTGGGCGATGCCGTACATGCACTGGGCGGCGGCTGTGACGGCCTGGTTGGGAGGGTCGCCGGCGGTGAAGTCGCCGTGGTGGTACTCGCGGCGGTGCCAGGGGACGCCGGTGCGGGCGGCCTCGCGCCGGTAGCAGTCCCTGACCCGGTGGCCTTCCATGCTGAGGAGCTGCTGGCGGGTCTTGGTCGAGGGGTCTTCGTCGGGGAAGCGCAGGCGGTACATGGCGCGGGCGACGTCCAGGCGGGTGCGGCGGTTGGCCCAGGCGGTGGCCTGTGCTTCGACGAGGTGGCTGGAGAGGGTGAGGGCGCGTCCGCCGGCGTAGTGGCGGACTCCTCGTTCGCCGACCCAGGCGACGCCCGCGCCGCATTCGCCGAGGACGGACATGGCCTGGTGGGTGATGCGGGTGCCGGGACCCAGGAGGAGGGTGCCGATGGTCGCGGAGGGGATGTGGGTGACGCCGTCCGCGTCGGTGGCGGTGATCGCGTTGTCGTCGCGGTGGACGGTGCAGCGTTCCAGGTAGAGGAAGGAGACGCGGTCGCCGACCCTGGTGAGTTCCCGGGGAGTTGAGGTGGGCCGTCGTCCGACCGTGCTCATGACGCGGGCGCGAGGGTCATCAGGCCGCAGCCGTACGCCTTGGCCTTGCCCAGTCCGTTGGTGAGGGTGCGGCGGAAGGTGTCGGCGTCGGTGACGCGCAGGCGGCCGTCGAAGGTGACCCGGGTGATGCGGACCTCCGGGCGGCCGGCGGCGGAGCCGGTCTTGCGGAACTGCAAGGGCATCCGGTCGTGCACGATCACCTCGTGCTGGTGGCCGTGTTCGGTCAGCCTGCGGTCGGCGGGGGTCTCCGTCACCTCGAAGCCCGCGTTCTTCTGCCGCTGGAGCAGCCAGCCGATCTGATGGCGGGGCGTGACGTGTGCGGCCCGCTTCGTGGGAGTGTCCCTCGCGTCCACGTCCCGGCGGATGTTGTGCACCGGGTTGGCCGTGAGGCGGAAGGCCCAGGTGCTGCCGGGGGCGAGGCGGTCGAGGAACTCGTCGTAGGCGAAGGTCGTCCAGCCGGGGTCCGGCAGGCCGGGCCAGCCCGCTTCCTCGACCAGGTGGGTCAGGTCGGGGCGGTCGGGGCTGACGATGAACAGGTCGGCGCGGCCCGCGGCGGCCGGGTCCACCCGCCACAGGACGCGCGGGCCGGTCCCGTCCCTCGATGGCGGGTCGGGGAAGGCCATGTTCACCGCGCCGTGCATGAAGTTCGGCGAGCCGAGCAGCCGGCGCGCGCCGGACCGTGCGGTGTTGATGCGGAAGCGGGTCAGGTACATCAGGGGGTCCTCGGGACGGGCAGGGGGCGCAGGCCGGTGGTCGGGTCGTGGGCGGTGCGCAGGTCGGTGTGGGCGGTGACGACGCCACGCAGCGCGTACTGCCGGTGCCGGGGGTCGAAGCTCACCGGTGTGTCCCGCAGGGACAGGTGCGGGACGTCGGCGGGCGGGCAGTCGAGCAGCAGGTCCAGAGGTCCCGGATCGTGGTTGGTGCGTTTCCTGTACCAGGGGGACGCCTGCCAGGGCGCGGCACGCAGAGCCTCCTCCAGGTCCGTGTCAGGGAGTGGCGGGCCCAGGTCGAGAGGGAGAGAAGGGGGACAGGAGCGCCGCCCGAGGAAGGGCAGGAAACGGGGTGCGCGTACGGCGTCGTAGAGGCGGTGCAGCAGCGCCGGGTCGCCCTCGACTCCCGCCACGAACACGGCGTCCGCGAGGTAGAACCGTTCGGACAGCGGCATGGACTTGCCTGTGTCGGCATGGTGCGCGGTGTGGAAGTCCCGCAGCCGGGAGCCGGGTTGGTCGATCCGTACGCCGAACCGCAGCGCGGCCAGGTCGGAGAGGTCCGCACCCCGAGGGCGGCCTTCGGCCGAGGCGAGCAGGCCGAGTATCCCGCTCTTGGTGGGGGCGTTCTCGGTGCCGCGGCGGGTGAAGCGGGCCGATGAGCCCCAGGACTGTAGTGGGCCGGCGAGCCGCAGCAGCATCGTCGACCGGTCCGGGCTCGCAGCCGTCATGCCCCCGCTCCGGAACCCACCCGCCGCGCCACCGCCGCGCGCACTTCCTCCAGCAGGGTCTTCAAGGAGACGGCCCGGCCGAGCGGGGCGAGCGCCTCGGTCTCGTTGCCGACGCGGAAGACCCAGGTCTGGTCCTGGGCCGTCTCGATGCCGTACTGCTTCTCGAAGTTCGGTACGTACTCGGCGAGTTGATGACAGCTCTCCCGGAGATACCCGCCCTTCGCTCCCTGCGGCACGGGCTCCTCGAAGGCGCTGACGAAGCTCACCGGCCGCCGGTCGCGCAGCTTCACGAGCACGGCGGAGGGCAGGGTGTGGTTGCCGAAAGTGTTGATCTTCCCGGTCGGCAGGGAGGTGATGAACGCCTCCAGGAACGCGGTGACCGCCTTCTCCGCAGGGGTGCTCGGAACTTCGTTCTCCTGAAGCCCGAGACCCAGGTTGCGGTGCAGTTCGTCGACGTCCACGGCCGCGTAGCGGTAGAGGGTCGCGGAGTTGAAGTCGACGGTGCCGATCATCCCCGCGCCGGATTCGTCGTCGGAGCTGAGGTCGTCCACCGCCGTGTAGTAGTCGGACTCGATGTCCGACTTGTGCACGCTGATGGCGTGGGCCACCTGCGTCGCGGCCTCCACGTTCAGGTCGGCGGAGTCGGCGACCATCCGGCCGAAGAGCGCGATGTCCACCGAGTGCCGGGCGTCCACGGCGTTCTTCGCCTCGGCCTTGTTCTTCTTCAGGTACTCCGCGAGGCGCTTGACGTCCCCCTCCGGGCCGCTGTGCTCGATCGCCAGGTCGGCGAGAGCGTCCAACTGGCGGCTGCTCAGGAACATCAGGTACGACGAGACAGGTGTTGTGTTCGCCTCTTCGCCGTCCTTCGCCTTCCGCTTCGGAGGCTCGATCTTGGAGCCGGTCGCCGTCTTCAGCGTCTCGACGGCCAGGGAGATGGCGACGGGTTCGGTGAACCCGCTCTTGGCGGTGATCCGCTCCGCCAGCGCCCCGGCGAGCTTCTTGGTGCGGACGCCGAGTTCCTCGGGCGGCAGCAGTTCGTCGAACGTCTTGCGGGTCGCGCGTTTCCACGCCTGGCTGGACACCCGGGCTCGCCGCACCCCGCCGTAGTACGCCGACTTCGGCGTGCCCGTGTCGTCGCGGTTGAGGTTGCTGGGCGGGACCACCTGGAGGATGTGGACGTCGAGGATGGTGCGGGTCACCGTGATTCCGTTCTGCTCGGTCGGCTGTGGGTCATTCGCCCGCGTCGTCCTGGGAGGCGGCTGTCCTGTACACGCGGTGGAATTCGCGGCCCCAGGCGCGGCGGACGTCGGCCTGCCATCTGTCGTCCTGCCAGCGGTCGAGTTCGTCGGCCAGCCGTCCGTAGTCGAGAGGGATGCGGGCTTCGCGCAGCAGCAGCACCATCTCGCGCAGGCGGCGGCTCAGAACGTCGATGTCGGAGGAGGTGCCCAGGCGTACGAAGCGTTGGCGCAAGGTGGAGTTGGCGTTCTCGACGGCACCTTGGCCGTCGTCCTCCGTGCCCTTCTTCTGGGCGAGCATGCGTACGGCGCGGCCCAGGGACCAGCCGCGGATGTGCATCGCCTCCTCGCGCACCGACTGCTGGTGAAGCGCCCACATGGTCACGGCCAGGTGCACCGCCCGGTCCTCGCGCTCCTCCTGCGCCTCGCGCTCACGGCGCTTGCGGGAGACGAACCAGTGCGCGGTGTCGTCGCTCTCCTCCCGCTGTTTCGCGCGGAGTTCGGTGAGTGTTTCCAGGTCGTCGAGTCCCCAGCTGGTGGGCGAGGCGTGAGGTTCGCGGCCTGCTTCCCGTCGTAGCCGGGCGACGGCTGCCACGGCTGCGGCGTTGTCCCTGCGGTAGCCGCCCTGCAACCGCTCCACGGTGCTGCGAGCGGCTGCCTCGGTGAGGGATCGGGGCTCGTCCTTGGTCTTGGCCTTGGCCGCCTCGGTCGTCGTACTCATGAATCGCTCTCCGGACGTTTGGCTTCGGCGGAAAGGGGGCCCAGGACCTTGTGGAGGCGCAGGCGGAAGAACTGGTCGGCGCGGGCGGTGTCCATCAGGCGGATGCCGAGGCCGGGTACGTCGGTGAGGCGGCCCTCGTCGGCGGCGGGTCCGGCGGAGTCGAGGAGCTGCCGGCCGAGGCGCAGCATGTGGCGGTGGACGGTGGTCTTCCATTCCCGGCGTGCGGTCTCCAGGTTGGGGAAGCTGAGCAGGTCCTTCAGCCAGGCCCGGTACGGTCCGTCCAGCGCGCCGAAGCCCAGGTCGCGGGCGCTCGCCTGAGGGGTCGCCGCATCGGTGCCGGCGGCACGTGCCAGGTTCCCCGCGAGCTGCCCCAGGGCGACCACGGCCAGCTCCGCGTCACTCACGGCGTCGACCGCCGCGGCGCCGTAGAACCGGTTCGTCTCGTGCAGGGTGACGACGGGCAGCACAACGGAGTCGTCCACGATCTCGTCCACCACCGACTGCTGGGTGCCGTACACCGCACCCACCAGCCGCAGCCGCACCAGCGTGCCCGCCGGGATCTCGCTCGCGGTGATCACCCTGGTGAACCAGCGGGCCACCCCCGCGCGCAGGATGCGGTCGGGTTCACCGCGCCGGCCGTCGTCGGCAGCCTGACGGCGCGCCGGAAGCAACGCCTCCAGCCCCCGCCAGGCCGCCCTGCTCGGGTCGTGCCGCAACGGCGTGTAGAACGGCTTGCGGCCCTGCTTCTTCTCCTGGGCCTCGCTGCGCCGCCAGCTCGACATCGGCTCGCTCTTCCACGGGGCGGCGAGCGAGAGGGGGTCGCCGTAGCCGAGGACCACCCCGGTCACGGCACCTGCCTGTGCGTGTAGACGGATGCGGCGGGACTGCCAGGTGTAGAGGTCCCGCAGGCCGGTGGGAGCGGCTTGCTCGCGTTCACCGGGGCTCAGCGGCTCCGGACGGCGCCAGACCGGCAGGTCCTTCACCGTCCGGTCGTCGAAACCTGCCTCCGGCTCCTCCAGGGCGATCAGGTTGAGCAGGAGCGTCTCCCGGAAGGTGGCCCCCTCGGCGAACACCCCGCCGAGATGTCCCAGCGAGCCCACCCCGAGTGGATAGACCTTGCCGGCCTTCCCCCTGTCGTCGCCGGCCATCGCGGACTTGATGCCCGAAGTGTCGAAGGCGTGCGCGTGCACCAGCCAGCGGGCGGCCTCCGCGTACGACAGCGTCTCGACGTTCGGACGGCGCATGGTGAAGAACTGCTCGCCCACCGGGACGTCCGCGACGATCCGGCTGAGCGGCGCGACCTCGTGCTTCGCCGTGCGCAGACCGGCGACCTGGTAGAAGGGGCGCTCGGGGGCGAACAGGTCGAAGAGGTCCTGGTGTCGGGCGAGATAGTCCGTGACGGCCGCGAACGGGTCCGCCGACAGCCACAGGTCCTCCCAGTCCTCGATCTCCGCCGGGCCGTCCGACGCGTCGTACAGCACGGCGAGCAGGAGCCTCAGGAGGGCGATCTCCTGCGTCGGGACGTCACCCACCAACCTGCGTATGGAATCCGCCTGTTGGAAGAGTTCGAGGAGCGAGAGCTGCGCGGTCGTGCCGTCCGTGCGCTGCACCGGCAGCCACGGCTCGACAGCCAGGTTGAAGGAGGGCGGCCCCGGCGGATCCTCGTTCACCGTGACCCTCTCGGGTTCCTGGCTAAGCCGTCGCTCGTCTGGCAGCTGCTCGTCGCCCCCACCTTCTTCCTCCCCTGTCCCCGCTTGTCCGTCCACGGCGATCGCGTCGGCGGACGTCACCCGCAGTCCGTCCGCGCGGCTGTAGGTGAGAACGAAGCCTGCCAGAGAGGTCTGACAATCCGGGCCGAGAACGAGGATCAACTCCCCCGCCAGCCAAGGGCATTCCTTTACCTGCCAGGCGGGGACCAGGAAACGCTCAAGTTCCGCGATGGTTCGGTCGACCATGTACGGCTTGCTGAAGCGGCCCGGAAGTGTGAGAGCGCTGGCCGCGACCGCCTTGCACGCGCGCGGACTTGGCATGAAGTCGACGGGCAGCTCCAGACCGCCTCGCTTTCCGTCCCTGTCGTCGGACAGCCACGGTACGGTCGTCAGCCGGCCGTCGGCCTGCCGCTGGACGACCAGGACCTCCAACGTCTCTTCGCTGTCCCGGACTTGGGCACGACCCGTGGGGCTGTCGTCCGCGTCACCGGCCGAGGCCGCCAGCCACCCGTACACAGGGCGGCCCGGCCGTCGTGCCGAGTCCAGCAGGAAGGAGCCGGCCTTCTCCCGCTTCTTCTCCAGCAGTTGCCGGTGAGTGCGGTACGCCTCCGCCAGCCGCTGCTGCTCCTCCGGCGAGGGATCACCGTAGGCGGCCTGCACCAACAGGCTGATATCTGTGGGGAGTTCGAGTGTCCGGCCGTCGAGGAACGGGTCGAGCACGTCCAGCGAGCGGAACAGGATGTACTCGCTCTGGTAGACGGCGACCGTCCCAGCATCCGGCTGCGGGGGAACGGCTTCCCAGTCCACGCCGGTGATCAGGCAGCGCGCCTGAGCCAGACGGGCCGGTCGGCTGCGGACATGCCGGTGCAGGCGGCCCATCCGCTGCAACACCAGGTCCACCGGGGCCAGATCGGTGACCAGCAGATCGAAGTCCACGTCAAGGGACTGCTCCGCCACCTGACTGGCCACCACGACATGCCGGTACGGCCGTCGGCCGCCGTCCGGGCCGAAGCGGCGCAGCAGATCGGCGTCGTTGGCCGCGCGGTCCGCCGCGAGAAAACGGGAGTGGGCCACGGTGACCGCCTCGTCCCCCAGCCGGGCGCGCAGTACGCCGGCGGTCTCCAGCACGCGGTCCACCGTGTTCCGTACGACCAACACACAGCCGCCGTCGGTGAGTTCACGTTCCAGTCGGTCGGCCAGTTCGGCCGGGTCGTCGTCCGTGCGCTCCACGACGACGGCGGTCTTCCTCCCGGAGGCCGCCGGAGGGCGCGCGGTCAGCACCGGGTGGCCAGGGGACGCGGCCGTGATCAACGGGTAAGCGTCGGGGGCCGTTTCTACGTCGCTGCTCTCGGAGGAGCCCGTGTACGCGGCCACCAGCGCGCGCCTGCGGTCCGACGGGAGTGTCGCCGACAGCACCACGACCGGCACCCGGTAGGCCGCCAGCCACTCCAGAACCCGGTCCAGGTAGCGGCCCATGTAGGCGTCGTACGCGTGTGCTTCGTCGATCACCACGACCTTGCCCGCCACCGCCAGGTGCCGCAGCACCAGGTGACGGCTCTTCAGCCCTGCGAACAGGACCTGGTCGATGGTTCCCACCGCGAACGAGGCCAGCAGTTGCTTCTTGCGGCCCCGCAGCCACTGGTGGGCGTGGAATCCGGCCGGTTTGGCGTGCCGGGACCGGGGATCGAGTTTCTCCATCTCCTGGTCGTCCAGGCCGACGGCGACGATCGTCCGCCGGCCTTGGCGCAGGAGGCCCGCCCATACGTCGTTCAGGGCTGCCTTGGCGTGGGCGAGCGCGACGGAGTGCCGCGTTCTGTTGATGTCCGGGAGCCTCTCCAGCCACTCCAAGAGCCGGGGGAACATCGCGTCCCCCGTCGCACGCGTCGGCAACGCCACCAGTACGCCGCCCGCACCGGACCGTGCCGCCAGGATCTCCGCCGCCGCGAGCGCGGCCTCCGTCTTGCCCTCACCCATGGGCGCCTCGATCACCAGCATCCCCGGCGCGGGCATCTCCCTGGCCATCCGGACGGCCTCGGTCTGGACCGGCCGGACGGTCTTGCCCTTCAGCCGGGCGAACCGCTGTCCGAACAACTCGTCGGCCGGTTGGGTAGGTTCCTCCGGTGCCCACGGTGGGAGGAGGTCCAACCCCGCCCAGGCGGCGGCGAGTCGACGCCGCTCGCCGGTCGGCCCCACCGGCTCCCACGTCTCGGGGTCGTAGGGGAACAACTCGGGTGAACTCGCGATCCAGTCCGCGAGGATCACCACCGCCGTCAGCATCACCTGCGTGGGCTGCGACAGCCGTACTTCCCCCCACTTCGGCAACCTGTCGGTCACGCCCGCCGCAGCCGCGCACGCGTCCATCAGCTCGAACTGGGCTCGTCGCCAGACCTCTTCGCTCGGTCCGGGGTGTCGGATCAGGTGCGGGCGGAGTTGAAGGTCGTGGATCTGTTCGTGATCGGGGAACGTGCCGTGGTGGCCGCCGACCACCACCGCGAACTGGCCCGACACCCGTCCGCGCAGGCCGTAGCGCTCGGCCAGCCATTCCTGGAGCAGCAACTGCCCGGCCAGGCCGTGGGGCGCGATCCGGCGGTCCTGGCCGTAATCCTTGGCCATCGGCATTTCGAGTCCGGCGTCACGCATCGAATTGGCCGACGCATCGAATTGGCAGGCGAAGGTGGGGGTGGATTTCCCCACGTCATGGACACTGGCCAGGAATCGGACGAGCCTCTGGGCGTCGTCTTCTCCGCCAGGCAGCTCCTCCGTCACCAATTCCTTGATCGAACGGGGTAGCCATTCCGCCCACAGACGGCCGGCGACTGCTCCGCTGTCGGCCATGTGCCGCCAAAGCGGAAGCCAGCCGCCCGACTTGATCTCGGACTTCGCCCAAGCCGACCTGGTGGAGGCGGATAATTCTTCCCAGGGGAACGGGATGTCCGAAGAGTCTGCATCCTTGGCTGCTTCAGGCATGGCTCCCATTTCTTGCACGCCGGAGTGGAGGTCCCTCTCGGGCGGGAGGGGACCTCCGGGGAAAAGGGGCGGCTGGCTTGACTGTGGCTGAACGGTCGCCCCAAGGGTGACTGGATTCAGGCGAGGCGTGGCTTCGACGTCTTCGACCGGAACGACAGGATCACGAGGACGACGATGGCCAGCCAGACCCACGGTGCATGTCCGGACAGGGGTGTCGGGCAGGCCGGGATTACGGCTGCACCAAGACCGGCCACGACGGATAACGCTGCCTGGCCGGACGGTTCGGCGGCTGCTTCGTTCGAGCGCATCGGTAGGCTTTCCATGTCTCGATCGCGATCAATTGAGGCGGGCCGGACCTGTGCTGACCCTCTGGCAGGGCATGCACAAGCCGACCCTGCTTTGCGTTGCACCCCGGCGTGCCTGGGTACGCTATATGCGCCAGAGTGATGGTGTGTCCGGTTCCCGGAAGTTTCCGAGAGAATCTCTCCAGTTGGATTTGATGCTGGGAAGAGCGAGGAACCGGAATCTCTTCAACCCCGCGTGCGAGGGGACCACTGTCGAGCGAGAGGAAATGGGGACCGGCCGGAGGGAACACCCCCGCGTGCGCGGGGACCACTGGGGCTACAACGACGGCGTCCCGATCTTGTGGGGACCACCCCCGCGTGCGCGGGGACCACAGTCTGTGGGCTGGGGCTTTATCTGGCCGCTGGGCTGTTTTTCGTTACTTCTAAAGAAATGGGCATAGGGGTCAAAAGGTTGAAAGTTTCCGAAATGGTGGCAATGGGTTCTTGTGTCGGCGGTGCGGCATCGGGCATCACGTTTCAGCGCCTTTGTTGGTCAAGGGTGCGAGGCGCATCGATCTCCTGATGCCGGGGGCAACCTTATCGATTGGCGTTGATCGCCGGAGGAGCCTCCCCCTGTCTGCTGGCGTCAGGGTCGGCAGTTTGCTCAGCAAAGTTCAGATCGCCCTCGTCGTCTGTGGCGTCCATTGGCAAGGTGCTCGCTGAACCCGTAATTTCAGCTGCCAGGTCAAGGCGCGATGTGGCATTAGCGAATGTGAACATGCGGTGAGGTGTGCCCGCTGATGGGCGCGCCTTCAGGGTCGAGCTGGATCGAGGGGGGTTTGAGCGGGATGGAAGCGGGCGTTTTGCCCTGACTCGTTGGTGAAGTCGCAGATCGGTGTAAACACCCCCTGAACCGCAAAAACGCCCGCTCAGAGGGCATTTCGGCCCCCACCCCCGGTCACCTCCCCGTCACCCCCAAGCAACCCCCCGACACCACCCCCTCAGTATGGTCATCGTTCAAATGCCAGGAATGTCATGAGCGCGGTCGTGCGAAGGCGAGTGTCATGGGGCGTCCCGAAAGACCGGTGGATCCGCAGGCCGGGCCCGTGCAGCGGCTCGCGTGTGAGTTGCGGGCGTTGCGCCGGGCGGCGGGGAGTCCCTCGTACCGGGTGATGGCGCGGGTGGCGGGGTGTTCGGCGACCGCGTTGTCGCTCGCCGCCGCCGGGGAGCGGCTGCCCTCGCTGGCTGTCGTCCAGGGGTATGTGCGGGCCTGCGGCGGGGACCCGGGCGAGTGGGAGGTGCGGTGGAAGGCCGCCGAGGCGGACCGGGCGCCGGCGCAGGACGCCGAGGACGCGCCCTACCGCGGCCTCGCCCGGTTCGAACCCGGCGACCGGCACCTGTTCTTCGGCCGCGACCGCATGGTCGCCGAGCTGGGGCACCTGGTGTGCGAGCACCGGTTCGCGGTGCTGTTCGGCGCCTCGGGGAGCGGGAAGTCGTCCTTGCTGCGGGCCGGGCTGCTGCCCCGGCTGCGGGAGGAGATCGCGGCGCGCGGGATCCCGGCGGCGCTGCGCATCCTGGCCCCGGGGGCGACCCCGGCCACGACGTACGGGCATCTGCTGAGCCCGGGCGCGGACGGGCCGGAGGGGTGGGTGGTGGTGGACCAGTTCGAGGAGGTCTTCACCCTCTGCCACGATCCGCAGGAACGTTCCCGCTTCGTCGATCTGCTGCTCGCCGCCCGCGCCCCGGACAGCCGGCTGCGCGTCCTGGTCGCCGTACGCGCCGACTTCTACGCCCGCTGCGCCGAGCACCCCGGTTTCGCGCAGGCGCTGTGCGGGGCCGGGCTGCTGCTCGGGCCGATGACGGCGGAGGAGCTGCGGGAGGCGGTGACCGGGCCGGCGCGGGCGGCCGGGGTGCGGGTGGAGCGGACGCTGACCGCCCGGCTGCTGGAGGAGGTCCGGGGCGAACCCGGCCTGCTGCCCCTGCTCTCGCACGTCCTGCTGGAGACCTGGCGCCGCCGCAAGGGCCGGATGCTCACCCTCGCCGGGTACGAGGCGGCCGGCGGGGTGCGCGGCGCGATCGCGACGACCGCCGAGGAGGTGTACGGCGGACTCTCCCCGGCCCAGGCGGACGCCGCCCGGCGGCTGCTGCTGCGGATGATCGAGCCCGGCCTGGGCACCCCCGACACCCGGCGCCCCCTCTCCCGCCCCGACCTGGAGGAATGGGCGGACGCGGACGCGCGGGCGGTCCTCGAACGGCTGACCCGGGCCCGGCTGCTGACGGCCGGCGAGGACGGCGTCCAGCTCGCCCACGAGGCCCTGATCACCCACTGGCCCCGGCTGCACGGCTGGATCGAGGAGAGCCGCGAACAGCTGCGCCACCACCGCACGCTCGGCGCCGCCGCCCGCACCTGGCGCGAGCACGACCGCGACCCCGGCGACCTCTACCGGGGCATCCGGCTGGACCGCGCGCAGGAGCTCTTCCCGGACCACGACAGGAACACGGAACTGTCGGCGACGGAACGGGCCTTCCTGACCGCCGCGTTCACCGCCCGCGCGACCGAACGCCGGGCCGCCGCCAGGACCGTACGCAGGCACCGCCTCCTGACCGTGTCGCTGACCGCCGTGCTGGCCGTGGCGCTGATGACGGCCGTCAGCGTCCGGCACCTGGACGAGGACAACGAGCGGCGCGACACCCACGAAGCGGCCCGCAGGGTCGCCGACGTCGCCGACGCGCTGCGCACCACCGACCCCCGCACCGCGCTGCTGCTGGGCGTCGCCGCCTGGCGCATCGCCGAGCTGCCCGAGACCCGCCGCGCCCTGCTGGGCTCCCTCACCCAGCCGGAGACGAGCACCTTCACCGACCCCGCGTCCGGCTACCCCATCCGGCGCTCCTTCGCCGACTCGGGCCACACGCTGCTCAGCACCTCCGACGGCACCTGGCGCACCTGGCAGGTGACCACCGCCCGCCGCACCGGCTCGGGCCGGCTGCCGGACGGCACGGTCGTCGAGGCGGCCCCCGACGCCCGGGTCCTCGTGATCAGCGACGACCACGGAACACGGCTGTGGGACACGGCCACCGGCCGCTGGACCGGCCCGGCCGCGCCGCTGCCCCCGGACACCGAGGTCCGCTTCACCGCCGACGCCCGCGCCTTCCTGGCCACCGACGGCACCCGGATGCGGCTGCGCTCGGTCGCCGACGGCCGCGTCCTGTTCCAGGCCCCGGCGCCCGGTACGCCGCTCACGGCGCTGAGCGCGGACGGGCGGCGGGCGGCCGTCTGCCCGGACGCGGGCGCCCCGCAGCTGTGGGACACCGCCGCCGGCCGCGCCCTGCCCGGCGACTGGCGCAAGGACCGCCTGTGCGCCGAGGAGTCGACCGTCTTCGGCCTCGCCGCCGGCCGGCTGGCCGCCGCCACCGCCGACGGCGTCCGCGTCTGGGACACCGCGACGGGCCACCAGATCGCGGACCTCGACGACACCCAGACCCACTACGCCTCCTTCAGCCCGGACGGCGCCTTCCTCGCGACGGCCGGCGCCGGTGAGATCCGCGTATGGCGGCTGTCCGCCCCGGACGCGCCCGTCTTCCGCCACTCCCTGAACAACCAGCGCCTCTACGACGGCCTCGCCTGGGACCCCGACGGCCGCACCCTGCGCTACCTGGAGGGCGGCACCGTCCACTGCCTCGACCTCGGCCCGGCGGTCACCCCCGCCTGGCGCCCGGCCCCGCTGGACGGCGTGGACCTCAGCCCCGACGGCCGCACGTACGCCACCGCCGAACGCACCGGCGACCGCTACCTCTTCCAGCTGCGCGCCACCGCCGACGGCCGCCTGCTGAGCACGCCGCCCCCGGCCGACGTACCGGTCTCCCGCAACCCGTTCCTCCCCGTCCGCCCTCAAGACACCTTCCCCCTGCTGACGTTCAGCCCCGACGGCACGGCGTTCGGGTACGGCGTCTCCGCGCCGGGACAGGAGGCGGTCGGCCAGCCCTTCACCGTCTGGGACACCGCCCGCCGCCGCACCCGCGCACACCTCGACCTGCTCGGCGACCCGGTGCTGAACACCGCCCTGGGCCCCGCCGGACGCACCCTGCACACCGCCCGCACGCTCCTGTCCGGCGGCGATCTGTACGACGAGGTGTGGGACACGGCGGCCGGGCGCAGGACCTCGGTGCTGTCCGGGCTGAACAGCACCCACCTCGCCGTGCGCCCCGACGGCCGGCTCCTCGTCGGCGACGGGCGGCTCGCCGCGCTGCCCTCCGGCGCGGTCTCGGGCCGCGACCTCGTCCAGGGCGAGCAGATCGGCGCGGCGGACTTCTCCGCCGACGGCTCGCTGCTCGCGGTCGGCGACCAGACGGGCCGGGTCGCCCTGTGGGACGGGGGCGTCGGCCGGCGCGCGGGCGTGCTGCGCAACGTCTTCCCCTCGCCGCTCGGGGACACCCCGGAGGCGGTGAGCGCGGTGGCGGTGAGCCCGGACGGGCGGACGCTGGCGGTGGGCGGGGACGCGGGGAGCGTGCAGCTGTGGGACGTGGCGACCCGGCAGCCGCTCGGTACGCCGCTGATCACGCCCGGGGACGGGATCGAGTCGCTGGCGTTCTCTCCCGACGGGACGGCGTTGTACGCGGGGAGCCGGCATGTTCCGCTTCAGCGGTACACCGTCGATCCGGGGCAGGCGGTGCAGCAGGTCTGTGACCGGGTGGCCGCGGATCTGTCGCGGGAGCTGTGGCGGACGTATGTGCCGGGGGCGGGGTATCGGCGGGTCTGTGGGGGCGGCGGGGGGCTCAGTCAGGGAGGCGGGGGGTGATCCGGCGGGCCAGGGGCGCCAGTTGGTCGTCGCCCTCTGTTTTGCCGCTTGTGTCGGCGAGGGTGAGGACCCAGGTCCTGGACGCCGTGTGCCACACCACGTAGGTGAGGGCCTGCGGCGGGTTCACCACCTGGGCGGTCTCGCGGAAGGCGCCCCGGCCGAGCCCGGCGACCTCGGTGACCTTCACCTCGCGCAGGCCCGCCGACGCCGGGTCGCCGGCCAGGCTGCGGGCGGCGGCTACCTCGGCGTCGTAGCCGCGGGCGGAGGGGGTGAGGGTCAGCATGGCGGTGCCGTCGCCGGAGATGTAGCCGCACGAGTCGGGGGCCGTGCCCTTGGCGGGGGCGACGCGGGGGGCCTGCTTCGGGGCGGTCAGGAGCCGCGCGGCGGTGGAGCGGTCGAGGGCGGTGCACAGGGCGGAGGGGGGCAGGGTTTTGGGGGAGGAGCTGACGGCGGGGGCGGGCTGGGCCTGCGTGGGGGTGGGGGAGGCGCTGGCGGCGGAGGGGTGGGCGCCGCCTGAGGTGCACGCGGTCAGCAGGGCGCACAGGGCGCCGAGGACGGCGGCGGTCGCGGGGCGGGCGGGGCGCGGGTGACGGCGGGGGTTCATGAACGGGTTCCCTTGAGTGAGGCTGGGCAGGGGCCTGGCCCCCGTGGCATGGGGGGCCGCGGGGGCCAGGCCGGTACGCGGCGTCAGCCGGTCACCTGGGCGTCAGCTCCAGACGTTGTACGTGCCGTAGTCGTTGACCTTGAGGTTGGTCTGCCACCTGCCGAACTGGTAGTTGCCGTCCCACCAGTACCGCTCGTCGCCCCGGCCGCAGCTGGAGTGGTCGGTGCGGAAGGCGCCGACGAAGGTGCCCTGCGTCCAGCGGCGCTCCACCACCTGGATGGGCTGGCCGTACTGACCCGGGCTCAGGTTCGTGGTGAAGGTGAACGAGGTGGTCGTCGACCCGCTGCGCCCGTACGACGGGGTGATGCTGCCGAGCACCTGGTTCAGGTACGGGATGGGGTTGCTGATGCTCAAGCCGACCGACCACTGCCAGCCCGTCGTCTTCTGCTGGCCCCAGGCGTAGGAGCAGCTCGGGACGTTCGTGGGGCAGCGGAACGTCGGGCCGCGCCACACCCAGTCCTGGTAGGTGTTGGCGGCCTGGGTCTGCGACTTCGCCCAGGTGGTGTCGCCCTTGCGCATGTCGTAGCCGTCGGGCTTCCAGCACCAGGTGTCCGCGGAGGCCGAGCCCGGCGAGGCCAGCAGGACCAGCGGGGCGAGGCCCAGGCTCAGCACCGGCGTCAGCCAGCGGCGGAAGTTCTTCTTCTTGTTCACGGTGGTCTCAGCCGCGGGGGCTGCCGTGGGGAGAGGGCGCATGGCGTTGATTCCTTGTGGGGAGTTGGGTCAACGAGGGGGAGCCGTCAGGCGCGCGAGCGGTGCGCTGCGGTCATCGCCGGTAGGCGACGAGCATGTGGTACTGGTCCTGGGTGTCGCTCCAGTCGCCCCACCACTGGTCGTTCCTGGTCGACCCCTCGCAGTTGCGGCCGCGGTAGGCCGTCAGCGAGACCTTGTCGCTGTTGGAGTACCAGACGCTCGTCCAGTAGCTCGTCTGGCGGGGCTGGCTGCCGGTCAGACACCGGTTCCACGTGTGGCCGTTGGGCTGCGTGACGTTGATCCGCCAGCTGTACGCGTCCACGCTCTGGTTGACGATCTTCACGCAGGCGTTGAAGACGGGGGCGTTGCAGGTCGGGGTCGCGGCGCTGGCCGTACCGGTGGCCAGGGTCAGCGACCCTCCCGCGATGGCGGCGGTGGCCAGGGCGCCGGCGAGTCTCTTACGGAGTGAACGGGACATGGCCCCGCTCCTTTCAGTCCGGTCGGGTTCAGGCACAACCGAATCTCCGGGCCGCGGGGGTTGATCAGTAAGTCGGATCCAGGGGGTAATCAATCCCTGGGCGGGGGCGGGGCGTTCCGGGGCCGGGGACGTGAGAACGCCCTCCGTTCGTCTTCAGCGCGTCAGCCGCAGCGCCCTGAGTACGTCCGTGCTCAGGGCGACGCCGTTGGCGCTGGCGGCGACCGTGCGGTCGCCCGCGGGGGGCGTGCCCTTGGCTGTGGCCAGGACCTGGGCGGTGGCGACGGTCTCGGTGAGACCGCCGGCCGTCTCCTCGCGCCCGGCGCCCAGGCGCGCGCGGACGATGAGCACGGAGGCGTTCTCCAGCTCGGCGGCCGTCGCGACCACCGCGGCGGCCGTGCAGGCGACGGCGGCCACGAGGATCGCGCGCCGGGCCGGCCGCCGTGCCGGTGCCGGCTGCCGCGCCGCCGCGGGTCCGACCAGCCCGGCGAGTTCCTCCCGGGCCCGTGCCGACAGGCCGCCCGCTGTCGTGTCCGGTACCGGATCGGCTTGCCGGACAAGGGACTTCACATGGATTTTGCCGATCATGCCGACTCCTCGGGTGAGAGGGACACGGGTGAGGTGTAGACGTCCCGGAATGCCTCACGGGCGCGGTGCGGCCGGACCCACACCGCCGGACCACCGCATCCGAGCACCTTGGCGGTCTCGGCCGTGCTCAGCCCGTCCCAGTAGCGCAGGAGCAGGACGTCCCGGTGCCGTTCCGGGATCCGGTCGAGGGTTTCGAGAACGAGGGAATCCTCCTCGGACGCGGGCACCCCGTTCAGTTCGCCGGTGATACGCCGGTGCAGCTCGGTCAGCCGGGTCGCCGCGCCCCGGTCGCTCGCGGTCTGAATTGAGATGCCGCACCGCCCTCGCGACCAGGGCCGATAAGTACTTTAATCTCTACGGTTCATGCAGGTCAGAGGTGCTGACGAGGCGTCAGGGCTGGTCCCTACGGGGGAACTTCCGCAGTACTTCATTGTGTCTGTCTGCTTTATTACGTCCCGGTATTCATAAATATCGCTCGTGATCGGAGTCGACCGAAGCAGACCTGCCGTCCCCTTGTCCGTCCTGGCCGTCCTCGCCGTACTGCTCTCCCTGGTGTCCCCGATGTGGGACATGACACCGGCGGCGGCCGTGCCGGCGGGGTCGGAGTACCCCGCCAGCTGGTCCGTCAACGGCAGCACCGCGACGGGTACGACACCGAGCGGGGTCGTGGTGACCGCCACCCTCTCGGGGGCGGCGTCGATGAGCCAGCCGGGAGACGTGATCTACAGCGGCGGCCGGCCCTCCTATCTGCCGAACACGTCCAGCGCGGCCCTGCGGTACGGGGCGCAGAACTGCACCAACACCGCGGTGAACGGCTGCGGTTCGATCACCTACACCTTCTCGCGGCCGGTGAAGACCCCGATCGTCTATGTCGGTGACTTCGGCGCGGCGGGGACCACCGGTTCCCCCGTCTTCGGGTACCACGACCACCCGATGACGCTCTCGTCCGGCACCTTCAGCCTGGACTCCCCCGGTTCGCAGAGCCCGCGCATGGGGATCTGGAACAGCGGCCGTACGGTCGGCATCGTCAACGCGAACCAGTACAACGGCACTTCCGCCGTCGACACCACCAGCTGTAGCGCCTTCGGCTGCGGCGCCTACGACGTCAACACGGCGACGGCGTCGATCACCAGCCTGACCCTGAACTTCGGCTACGAGGGCAGCGGCACCACGCTGGACTACTGGGGAATGATCCTCGGCATCACCCCGGCCAGGACCTCCCTCTCCCTCACCAAGTCCGCCTCCCCGAGCCGGATCTCCAAGGCGGGCGACACCGTCACCTACTCCTACCAGGTGACGAACACCGGAGAGGTGACGGTCACCGACCCCACCATCAACGAGTCCTCCTTCTCCGGCACCGGCAGCAAGCCCTCCGCCTCCTGCCCCGGCAGCATCGACCCCGGCGCCTCGGTGACCTGCACGGTCACCTACACCGCGACCCAGGCCGACATCGACGCCGGGCAGATCACCAATACGGCGACGGCGACGGCGACCCCGCCGAGCGGCATGTCCGCCCCGACGTCGAACTCCTCGACCGCGACCGTGACGGCGACCCAGTCCCCGGCGCTGACCGTCAACAAGACGGTCGCCGAGACCGGTGACCTGAACGCGGGCCAGACCCTGCACTACTCCTTCGCCGTCAACAACACCGGCAACGTCACCCTCTACCCGGTCCAGATCAACGAGACGGCGTTCACCGGCAGCGGCGGCACCCCGTCCGTCTCCTGCCCGGGCTACGCGCTCTCCCCCGGCACCTCGCTGACCTGCACGGCGACCTACACGGTCACCCAGGCCGACGTCGACAACGGGAGGATCTCCAACACGGCGACGGCGACCGGCACCCCGCCGAACGGCAGCGCGGTGACCTCCTCGCCCTCCACAGCCGTCGTCCCGTTCACCGCGAAACCCGCGCTGACGGTGACGAAGACGGCCGACAAGACGAGCCCGGCCGTCGGTGACACGGTGACGTACACCTTCAGGGTGACCAACACCGGCAACGTCACGATGAGGAACATCGCCGTCCAGGAGACGAACTTCTCCGGCAGCGGCGGCACCCCGTCCGTGTCCTGCCCGAGCACCTCCCTCGCCCCGGGCACCTCCCTGACCTGCACGGCGACCTACAAGGTCACGCAGGCCGACATGGACGCCGGGAAACTCGCCAACACCGCGACGGCGAGCGGCGTCCCCCCGAACTCGACCACCCCGGTCACCTCGCCGCCGAGCGCGACGACCACGGTGACGCCCGCCCAGAAACCCGCGCTGACGGTCACGAAGACCGCCGACCGCACGGACCTGGTGGCCGGCCAGACGGTCACCTACACCTACAAGGCCACCAACACCGGCAACGTCACCCTCACGGGCGTCACGGTCAAGGAGACCGGCTTCAGCGGCACCGGCACCGCCCCCGCCGTGTCCTGCCCGAGCGGCGCACTGGCCCCGGGCGCCTCGGTGACGTGCGCGGCGACGTACACGGTCACGCAGGCCGACGTGGACGCCGGGAAACTCACCAACTCCGGTACGGCGACCGGCGTCCCGCCGGGTACGACCACCCCGATCAGCTCGCCGCCGAGCCCGACGAACACCGTCACCGGCACGCAGCGACCCGCGCTGACGGTCGCCAAGTCGGCAGACAGGACCGACCTGACCGCAGGGCAGACGGTCACCTTCTCCTACAAGGTCAGCAATACCGGCAACGTCACCCTCTCCCCCGTGAAGATCAACGAGACGGCGTTCTCCGGCACCGGCACCGCCCCCACCCCGAGCTGCCCCAACGTCGCGCTCGCGCCCGGCACTTCGCTGACCTGCACGGCGACCTACACGGTCACGCAGGCGGACGTCGACGCCGGGAAGCTCTCCAACTCCGCGACGGCGACCGGCACCCCGCCGAACAACGGCACCCCGGTCACCTCGACGCCCAACACGACCACGGTCACCGGCACGCAGCGGCCCGCGCTGACCGTCGTCAAGTCCGCCGACAAGACCACCCTCGTCCTCGGCGACACCGTCACCTACACGTTCAAGGTGACGAACACCGGCAACGTCACCATGAGCAACATCTCCGCGAAGGACACCGACTTCACGGGTACGGGCACGGCACCCACCCCGGCCTGCCCCAGCACCTCCCTGGCCCCCGGCGCCTCGCTGACCTGCACGGCCACCTACAAGGTGACCCAGGACGACGTGGACGCGGGCACCCTCTCCAACTCCGCGACCACGACCGGCACCCCGCCGAACTCGACGACCCCGATCACCCCGTCGACCCCCTCGACGACCACGATCCCCGGCACCCGCACCCCGGCCATGAAGGTCGAGAAGACGGCGGACCGCACGGACCTGGTGGCCGGGCAGACGGTGACGTACTCCTTCAAGGTCACCAACACGGGCAACGTGACGCTGAAGAACGTGGCGGTCCAGGAGGGCTCCTTCAGCGGCTCCGGCAAGATGTCCGCGATCAGCTGCCCCAGTACGATGCTGGCCCCGGGCGCGGCGCTGACGTGCACGGCGACGTACGTCGTCACCCAGGCCGACGTCGACGCGGGCAAGCTCACCAACACCGCGACCGCGACCGGCGTCCCGCCGGGCACGACCACCCCGATCAGCGCCCCGCCGACCCCGACCAACACGGTCACCGGCACCCAGAAGCCGGCCCTGTCGGTCACGAAGGCCGCCGACAAGACCAAGGTCGCCGTCGGGGACGTCGTCACCTACTCGTTCGTGGTGACGAACACCGGCAACGTCACGATGAAGGACGTGAGCGTCCAGGAGGGCGACTTCAGCGGCTCGGGGAAGATGTCCGCGATCACCTGCCCGGGCGGCTCCCTGACCCCCGGCACCTCGGTGACCTGCACCTCGACGTACACGATCACGCAGGCCGACGTCGACGCCGGCAAGGTCACCAACTCCGCGACCACCACGGCGACTCCGCCGAACTCGACGACCCCGATCACCTCGCCGCCGGGTACGACCACGGTGACGGTGGACCAGAAGCCGTCGGTGAAGGTGGAGAAGTCGGCGGACCGGACCGACCTGGTCGTCGGGCAGACGGTGACGTACTCCTTCAAGGTCACCAACACGGGCAACGTCACGCTGAAGAACGTGGCGGTCCAGGAAGGCGACTTCAGCGGCAGCGGGACTCTCTCCGCGATCACCTGCCCCAGCACGACCCTGGCGCCCGCCGCCTCGGTGACGTGCACGGCGACGTACGTCGTCACGCAGGCGGACGTCGACGCGGGCAAGCTGACGAACACCGCGACCGCGACCGGCGTGCCCCCGAACACCGACACCCCGGTCACCTCCCCGCCGACCCCGACCAGCACGGTCACCGGTACGCAGACGCCGGGCCTGAAGGTCGAGAAGTCCGTGGACAAGACCGACCTGGTGCTGGCCGACACGGTGACCTACTCCTTCAAGATCACCAACACCGGGAACGTCACGATGACGGACGTCGGCGCGAAGGAGGGCGACTTCAGCGGGACCGGCAGGATGTCCGCGATCAGCTGCCCCGACGCGGCGAAGTCGCTCGCGCCCGGCGCCTCGGTGACGTGCACGGCGACCTACACCGTCACGCAGGCCGACGTCGACGCGGGCAAGCTCACCAACTCCGCGACCCCGACCGGCACTCCGCCGAACACCACCACCCCGCAGGACTTCCCGCCGGGTACGACGCAGCTGACGGGGACCCAGAAGCCGGGGCTCACGGTGGAGAAGTCGGCCGACAGGACGGACCTCGTCGCCGGGCAGACGGTGACGTACTCCTTCAAGGCGACCAACACCGGCAATGTGACGCTGAAGAACGTGAGCGTCCAGGAGGGCACCTTCTCCGGCACCGGCACGATGTCCGCGATCAGCTGCCCCAGCGGGCCGCTCGCGCCGGGTGCCTCGGTGACGTGCACGGCGACTTACGTCGTCACCCAGGCCGACGTCGACGCCGGGAAGCTGACCAACACGGCGACCGGGACCGGGGTTCCGCCGGGTACGGACACCCCGATCACGTCCCCGCCGACCCCGACGAACACCGTCACCGGTACCCAGACCCCGGGTCTGAAGGTGACGAAGACCGCCGACAAGACGGACCTCGTCGCCGGGGACACCATGACCTACACCTTCGTGGCGACCAACACCGGGAACGTGACGCTGAAGAACGTCAGTGTCCAGGAGGGCGACTTCAGCGGGACCGGCAAGATGTCGGCGATCGTCTGCACGGACGAGGCCGCCTCCCTCGCGCCGGGAGCGTCGGTGACGTGCACGGCGACGTACACCGTCACGCAGGCCGACGTCGACGCGGGCAAGCTCACCAACACCGCGACCGGGACCGGGGTTCCGCCGGGCACGGACACCCCGATCACGTCCCCGCCGACCCCGACGAACACCATCACCGGCACCCAGACCCCGGGCCTGAAGGTCGAGAAGACGGCCGACCGGAACGACCTCGTCGCCGGGCAGACGATCACCTTCTCGTTCAAGGCCACCAACACCGGCAACGTCACCCTCACCGACATCACCGTCCACGAGGGCGACTTCAACGGCACCGGCACCCTCTCGCCGCCCAGCTGCCCCAGCACCACGCTCGCGCCGGAAGCGTCGGTGACGTGTACGGCGACGTACACGGTCACCCAGGCAGACGTCGACGCCGGGCAGCTCTCCAACTCCGCGACCGTCACCGGGCAGCCCCCGCTGGGCGGTGACCCGATCACCTCCCCGCCGGGCACGACCAAGGTCCCGACCGACCCCAAGCCGGCGCTGACGGTCGTGAAGTCGGCCGACAAGAACGAGCTGGTGCTCGGCGAGACGGTCACCTACTCGTTCGTCGTCACCAACACCGGCAACGTCACGATGACCGATGTGGCCGTCCACGAGGGCGACTTCACCGGGGCGGGCACGCTCTCCGACGTCTCGTGCCCGGACGCGGTCAAGTCGATCGCGCCCGGTGCCTCGGTGACCTGTACGGCGACGTACACGGTCGTCCAGGCGGACGTCGACGCGGGGACGCTCTCCAACTCCGCGACCGTGACCGGGGTTCCGCCGACCGGGACCGGCACCAGCACCCCGATCACCTCGCCGCCCGGCAAGACCACCCTCCCCTCGCAGCGCAAGCCGGCGCTGAAGGTCGAGAAGACGGCGAGCCCGGACCGGGCGGTGAAGACGGGCGAGACGATCACCTACTCGTTCCTGCTCATCAACACCGGCAACGTCACACTCCTCGACGCGAAGCCGGTCGAGACCGAGTTCTCGGGTACGGGCAAGGTCTCCGCGATCGACTGCCCTGAGGGCGCGGCCAAGTTGCTGCCCGGTCAGCGGGTCAGCTGCACGGCCACCTATCAGGTGACCGAGGCCGACGCGAAGTCCGGGAGCCTCAGCAATGCGGCGACGGGGACGGCGAAGGTGCCGGGGGACGGGCCGCCGCCGGTTCCCACGACCTCGAAGGTGACGGTCACGACCGAGCCGCCGCCGAGCCCCGAACTGCCGGACACCGGAGATGAGTTCAACCCGATGCTGATCGGGCTGACGGTGTCGCTGCTGGCGGCGGGTGGCGGACTGCTCCTCGCGGCGCGGCAGAGGAGGCGCCGGAGGTAGTCGCCGGCTGATCGGACAGGGCCCGGTGTTTCACGTGAAACACCGGGCCCTGTTTCATGTGAAACGAGCCTCGGCGGGCCTCCTGTTTCACGTGAAACATGCCTCCCTGCGCACCCCTCGTTTCACGTGAAACATCCCCAACTTTCTACAGTGTTGTAGATTTCAGAGAGCCATCAGCGACGAAAGCGAGCGCCTCATGTCGGTCAACCTCAGCAAGGGTCAGCAGGTCAGCCTCAGCAAGAACGACGGGAGCGCGCTGACGGCCGTACGGATGGGGCTGGGCTGGCGGGCCGCTCAACGGAAGGGATTTCTCGCGAAGTTGGCGGGGCCCAAGGAGATCGACCTCGACGCGTCGGCGCTGCTGTTCGCCGGGGGCCAGCTCGCGGACGTCGTCTTCTTCCAGCATCTGACCAGCGACGACGGGTCGGTCCGGCACCTCGGGGACAACCTCGTCGGGGGCAGCGGCGGCGGGAGTGACGACGAGGTCGTGATCGTGGACCTCGCCCGGGTGCCGGTGCACGTCGATCAGATCGTGTTCACCGTCAACTCGTTCACCGGGCAGACCTTCTCGGAGGTCGAGGACGCGTTCTGCCGGGTCGTCGACGAGTCCAACGGGCAGGAGCTGGCCCGGTACACGCTCAGCGGGGGCGGGAACTACACCGCGCAGGTGATGGCGAAGCTGTACCGGACCGGTGGGGGCTGGCAGGTGCAGGCGATCGGGGAGCCGGCGACGGGGCGGACGTTCCAGGATCTGCTGCCGGCGATCTCCACGCACCTCTGACAGGTCTGCCGGCTCTGTCAGTCCCGTGAGTTGCCGAACAGGATCCGGTAGCCGATCAGCAGGACCAGTGACCCCGCGATCGCCGCGCCCCAGGTGTAGAGGTCGAAGAACTGGTTCTGCACCGGGCGGTCGAGGAAGCGGGACGACAGCCAGCCGCCGATGAAGGAGCCCGCGATGCCGATGAGGGTGGTGCCGATGAGGCCGCCCGGGTCGCGGCCGGGGAGCAGGATCTTGGCGATCGCTCCAGCGAACAGGCCGAGGATGATCCAGCCGATGATGCCCACGGTATGACCTCCTACGGTCAGGTCGGGTGTTGACGGTTGCTCTGTTGCGCAATTCCCAAGGCGCCTCTCCAAACTAAGGAAGCCCTGGCCCGCCTGGCCAGGGCTTCCTCATGTCTGTCACGGACTTGGGACATCAACTCCGCACTTCAGCCCCCGTAGGACAGGTTCGAGCACAGGTCGTCGTCAGCCGAGCGGGCCTCGGAGGCGACGGAGGTGGGCACGGAGGTCGGCGCGGGGCTGGCGGCGGCCGAGGAGGACGTGTACGACGCTCCCAGCACGACGTTCACGGACGTCCCCGAGATCTCCGCCAGCTCGGCGCCGGGGAACAGCTTGGCCACCGTCTCCGCCTTGGCGCGCAGGCCGGTGCCGTACTGGACGATCGTCGTGGCGTGGTCGCGGCTGCCCGCGTTGGCGGTGCCGGTGACCGTGAAGCCGTGCGAGGTCAGGTCGGCGGCGGCCTGTCCCGCGAGCCCTTCCGTCGTCGTCCCGTTGTAGACCCCGACCGGGATGCCCGCGCCGGAGACGGCGGCCGGGGTGGCGGCGGGGGTGGCCGTCTTCTTGCTGGTGCCGCTCGCGTCCTGGCCGTCCAGGGTGCGGTCGTCCTTGAGGGCCGCCCACAGGGCCGAGGCGTCGGGTTCGACGACGGCGACGCGGGCGCCCTCGTACCGCCAGGGGACGGTGATGAACTTGGTGTTGTGCAGGTCGATGTCCTTCATGGACATCGCGAAGGAGATCAGCTTCTCGGCCGAGCCGAGGCCGGGGTCGACGGTCATCGACTTGGTGGCCGCCTCGGCGAGCGGGAGGAGTTTCGTCGGGGTCAGCCCGTCGCTCTTGATCTTCTTCAGCAGGCTGGAGACGAAGGCCTGCTGCCGCTTGATACGGCCTATGTCGGAGCCGTCGCCGATGCCGTGCCGGATGCGGACGTAGTCCAGGGCCTTCTCGCCGGCGACGGTCTGCTCGCCCTTCTTGAAGAGCAGGTCGCCTCGCGTGGCCCGGTTGGGGTTGAGGTCCTTCTGATAGATGTCGTTGGGGAGGCAGACGTCGACGCCCCCGACGACGTCCGTGAGCGCCGCGAAGCCCTTGAAGTCGACGACGACCGTGTGGTCGACCCGCAGCCCGGTCAGCTTCTCGACGGTGTTCTGCGTGCAGGCCGGATTGCCCTTCGCCGTCTGGCCCACCGAGAACGCCGAGTTGAACATGGTGTTGTTCTGCTCCTGCGTCCACGTGCCGTCCGGGAGTTTGCAGGCGGGGATGGTGACCAGGGTGTCGCGGGGGATGGAGACAGCGATCGCGTGCTGGTGGTCGGCGTAGACGTGCAGCAGGAAGGCGGTGTCGGAGCGGCCGACGTCGTCCTTGTTGCCGCCGCCGAGCGCCGCGTTGCCGTCCGTGCGCGCGTCCGACCCTATGACCAGGACGTTCTCGCCCTTCGAGGTGTCCGCAGGGCGGTCCTTGGAGAGTCCGCCGCCGTCGAAGGTGTCGATGTTGCCGTTCAGCTTGAGGTAGATCCAGCCCAGTCCCGCCGTGCCGAGCACGGCGACGGCGAGGCCGATCAGCAGGACGGTACGGAGGGGGCCACGCTGCTGTTTCTTACGGCTCCCGCCCTTCCGCGGGGGCGGTTCCGCGCGCCTGCGGCGACGGGAGGGCGCGGTCTCGGTGGTGGTCGTCATCCTGCGCCCATCCCTCCCAAGGTTGTATGGTTGCGCAATGTAGCAAGGAATTTTGATGCTGGAGAACGCTGGGGAACAGCGCTCGGGCAGACCCTGGAGACGAGGTGAAGTCGGATGCTCCGCAACGGACTTGAGCCCTGGCATCTGCTGATCGTGGCGATCGTGATCATCGTGCTGTTCGGCTCGAAGAAGCTGCCCGAGGCGGCGCGGGGGCTCGGCAAGTCGATGCGGATCCTGAAGAGCGAGGCGAAGGCGATGAAGGAGGACGGCGCCGCCGAGGCTCCGGTCTCCTCCGAAGGCGCCTCCTCCGGGGCGGCGGGGGCCGCCGCGCCGCGCGTCATCCAGTCCGCGCCCGGCGAGACGGCCACCGCCCGTCCGACGGCCACGGACTCCAAGCCGGCCGCGTAAGCCCCGCGCCGGGAGCGCTAAGGGCTCGCGATGTCATAGCCGTACCGCAACGGCTCGCCCGTCGCCCGATAGTCCAGGCGGTACACGTACACCCCGTCCGCCTGGACCGTCGAGCCGTCCACCTCGCAGGGATACGTCACCTGCACCACCCTCGGGCGGCCGATGACCCGCATCCGCACTCCGTCCGCCGGACCGCCGTCGAGCACGGCGGACTCCCACTCCGTCGTCGTGTTCACGCGGACAGTTTAAGGGTTGCGCAAGTATTGATTGCGTGAAGGGCAAAAAGAGGTGCAGCCGACCGGATGAGATAACCTCCATTAGCGATCATCTGATGATCCGTCAGGGAAGGTCCGGAGTAATCCAGATCTGTCCGCCCTTCCTTGACGGGGTTTCAGATGCGTGTGAAGTCGAGCCGTCGGCCCGAGCGCCTGCTCGTGGTCCTGCTGGTGCTGTTCCTCGGCATCAGCCCCGCCCCCGCGCTCGGCGAGGGGCAGCCCGGCGTCTCCTTGCGTGACCGTCTCGGCATCGGTACGACCGCCGCCGCCCAGCTGGCCGACTGGCCCGAGGGCGCGTCCGGCTCCCTGACCGGCTCCCTGCGCTCCCTGACCTCCGGTCACACGGTCACGTTCTCCGGCGCGACGGCGAAGGGCGCCTGGCGGACCGTGGAGCTGCCGACGGCCGTCGCGGGGGCGTCCGGCGCCGAGGGGCTGCGGCTGCCGGCGGCGCCGGATGCCCCGTACGACGTCACGCTCACGCTTCCCGAGGCCGGGCCGGTGTGGTTCTCGGTGGGGGGTCTGCGGGGCGGGGCGGTGAGTGTGCGGGGGGTTTCGGCCGACGGGGAGGCGGTCCGGGCGGACGCCGAGCCGTTCGTGGAGGGGGTTTCGCCTCGGCTCACTCGGGTGGGGGAGGGGGTGGCGCTGACCGGGGGGGATGGCGGGGACGGGGGTGGGAAGCGGGTTTGGGCGCCTGGGCGGAGTGCGGATGTGGTGTTTTCGCGGGGGGTGAAGAAGGTGGTGTTCGGGGTGGGGGCGGGGGTGCGGTCCGGGGTGACGGTGGCGGGGCCGTTCGGGAGGGAGAGGGAGAGGGAGAGGGAGAGGAAGGGGGCCGGGGGGTCGGAGGGGGGCAGGGATCCGGGGGCGTCGGAGTCGCCTGAGGCGGGCGGGGGTTCCAAGGCACCTGAGGCCGACGGGGGTTCCAAGGCGCCGGAGGCTGCCAAGTCCCCTGACAGGGACGGGAGTTCCGGGTCGCCGGAAGCCTCGGCGGCTCCCACGGCGGTCGGCGGCGCCGCTCCCTCCCCGAAGGCGTCGGCTTCTGTGAGCGCGCCTGCGGGCGGCAGCGCCTCCCCCGGCGGGCCCTCGCCCTCGCCCTCCCCCATCGGCCCCTCCCCCTCCCCCTCCGCCAAGCCCTCCCCCAAAGCCGCCCCCGGCAAAACCCCCACCCCCCGCCGCCGCGACACCACCCAGAACGTCGGCAACTGCTCCAGCTCCCCCCGCAACCTCCAATTCCCGGTCAGCGAAAGCTTCACCGTCTCCCAGACGAACCAGCTCACCAACTGCTGGGTCGCGATCAACGCGGTGCAGGGCAGCCAGGCCTACCTGCACGCCTCCGTCGGCAACCCCTACCTCCAGCTCACGACGAACGGCCCCGGCCTCAAGGGCGCGTACGTCCTGAACGACTACTTCACCTCCGGCGCCGGCGTCGTCACGGACTTCGACTACAACATCAACTCCGGTAACGGCGACGGCATTTCGATGTTCTACATGGATGCCAACGCCTCCCCGACGCAGATGGGCGGCTCCGGCGCGGGCCTCGGCTACGCCTGTATCGCCCAGGGCCAGAACGGCCCCTGCACGGTCCCCGGCATGAACGGCGGCTGGCTCGGCATCGGGATCGACAACTACGGCAACTACAGCACCGGCCTCGCGGGCAACAACACCGGCCCGGGCAACTACCCGCAGAACGTGGTGCTGCGCGGCTCGGGACAGGGCAACAGCGGGTACCAGTACCTGACCGGCGTCGGCGTGAACAACGGCTTCAACCAGCCCAACGACACGACGTTCGCGCACCTGCGCGTCATCATCAAGGGCAGCGTCGTCACGGTCCAACAGGGGCCCTCCGCCTCCCAGTTGACGACCATCATCAGCAACTACAACGTCGGCAACGTCTCCGGCCAGGCCGCGCTGCCGGCCGCGATGAAGATCGGGTTCGCAGCCTCGACCGGCGGTGCCTTCGAGGCCAACAACATCAGGAACGTCAAGGTCACCCTGCCGACCAACGCGTCGATGACCAAGAACGGCACCTCTTCGGTGTGGGTCGGGCAGCCGGTGTCGTACACGCTGACCGCGACCGACAAGACCGACTCCATCAACGGCACGTACGGCAACATCGTCGACACCGTCCCGTCCAACATCGGCTCTGTCACCTGGAGTTGCTCGGCGAGCAGTGGCGGTTACTGCGGGCAGAGCGGGCAGACCTCGTCCTCGGGATCGGGCAACAGCGTCAATGTGCTGGCCGGTCTTCCGATCGGGGGGACCGACACCGTCACCGTGCGGGGCACGGCGGTCAGTCCGGGCACCATCATGAACACGGCGCGTTATCAACTCGCCAGCGCCTACTCCAACGTTGACGGCAACTTCGTCGACACCACCGCCTATCTGACGTCCGGCGTCCAGACCGTCATCTACGGCGACGACCTCGACGTCACCCCAAGTGGCGGCAGCGCGACGACCGTTCCGGGCAACGCGACGACCATCCCGGTGGTCGTCCGCAACAACGGGCCCAACAACGCGCCGGTCAACGCGACCGTCACGGTCACCATGCCGCAGTACGTCATCGCCAACTCGTCCCAGCCGTCGGGCTGTACGGTCAACTCCGGTGGCGGGTCGGTGACTTGTACGGTCCCGGCGGCCTCCCTCGCCTCCGGCGCGAGCGTCGGCCTGCCGATCTCCGTGACCGTCTACTCCAGCGCCCCGTTGAACACCGCGCTGACGGCCGCCAACGGGATCGTCGTCAGCAGTGCTTATGGTGATTACGTCGCCGGCAACAATCAGGCGAACGCGGTCGTCAACACCGGCGCCGCCAACGCCGACCTCCGGATCACCAAGGCCGCGAACACCACGCAGGTCAACTACGGGCAGAACTTCACCTACACCATCAACGTCACCAACAACGGCCCGAGTTGGGCGAACAGCGTGACGCTGACGGACAGGCTGCCGAGCGGGGTGACGTACGTCGGCGACAGCTCGGGCGGCGCGTACAACGCTTCCACCGGGGTCTGGAGCGCGGGCACGCTCTCGCCGGGGCAGAGCGCGACGCTGACGGTCACCGCGAAGATGAACAGTACGAGCGCCCAGACCAACCAGGTCCAGTCGGCGACGTCCAGCGCGGCCGACCCGACGCCGTGTACGTCCTCCAACGCCAACTGCGGCCCTGCCGTGACCGTTTCGCCGATCGCGGCCGACATCTCGACCACGAAGACGGTGACCTCGCCGACGGGACAGATCGCGCCGGGGCAGCCGTTCACGTACACGGTCACCGCAAGCAACGCGGGCCCGAGCGCGGCGGCGAACGTCTCCGCGACGGACACGCTGCCCTCCCAACTGGCCTTCATCTCCTCGCCAGATGGCTGTACGGCGGCCGGGCGGACCGTGACCTGCGGGCCCAACGCGTCGATCGCCGCCGGGAGTTCGGCGTCCTGGCGGATCGTCGTGAAGACGGCGTCGTCGTACACCGGCACCGGCTCGGACATCCAGAACACGGCGACCGCGACCTCCTCGACCACGCCCGACCCGAACACGGCGAACAACACCTCGACCCCGTCGTCGCCCAACATGGGCAGCCCGTCGAGCGACTTGTACGTCACCAAGGCGCTGAACACGACGACGGCGGTGCCGCCGGGCTCGAACGTGCAGTACACGCTGGTCGTCGGCAACAACGGGCCGTCCGACGCGACCGGGGTGACGGTCACGGACACGCTGCCGGCCGGGATGACGTACGTGTCGACGTCCAACTCCGCCTGTACCGCGAGCGGTCAGAAGATCACGTGCGCCAACCTGTCGGTTCCTGCGGGGAGTTCGGTCGCGATCACGCTGACGGTGAAGATCTCCGCCAGTTACACGGGCACCGGCTCCGACATCCCCAACTCGGCCACCGGCAGCGGCCCGGGGACCGATCCGAACCCGGGCAACAACACCTCCACCTCGGTCCCGCCGAACGTCTCGCAGCCCCAAGCCGACCTGACCACAACCAAGTCGGTGACCTCGCCGGCCGGACAGGTCCTCCCCGGGCAGCAGTTCACGTACACGGTCACCACCACCAACAACGGCCCCTCGGACGCCCAGCAGGCGACCGTCACGGACACCTTGCCGTCCCAACTCACCTTTGTTTCCTCGCCGGACGGCTGTACGGCGGTCGGGCAGAAGGTGAGCTGCGGGCCGGCGGCGACCATCGCGGCCGGGGCCTCGAAGGCGTACCGGATCGTCGTCCAACTCGCCTCCTCCTACAGGGGGAACGGCTCGGACATCCAGAACGTGGCGTCGTCCGCGTCGAACACGCAGGACCCGACGCCGGGCAACAACACGTCCACGCCGTCCTCCCCGAACGTCGGCGCCCCGCGCACCGACCTCCAGGGGACGAAGGTCCTCGGGACGACGCAGCAGGTCGCGCCCGGGCAGCCGGTCGTCTATACGATCGGCGCGACGAACAACGGGCCCTCGGACGCCGTCGGCAACATCACCCTCACCGACACGCTGGCGGCCGGGACTTCGTACGTCTCGTCGTCCAACTCGGCCTGTTCCGCGAGCGGTCAGACGGTCACCTGTACGGGGCTGAGCGCGGCGGCGGGGAAGAGTGTGACCGCTCAGCTCACCGTGCTCATCGCGTCCTCGTACACCGGGAACGGGTCCGATCTCGGCAACTCCGTTATCGTCAGCGGGGGTTCGGACGATCCGAATCCGGACAACAACACCTCGACGCCGGTGTACCCGAACGTGGGGGCGGCCTCGGCGGACGTGTCGACGGCCAAGAAGGCGGCGTCGAGCGCGCAGATCGTGCCGGGGCAGACCTTCGACTACGTCATCACGACGACCGACAACGGGCCGTCCGACGCCCAACAGGTGGCCGTCACCGACGCGTTGCCCTCGCAGCTGAGCTTCGTGTCGTCGTCGACCGGGTGCACGGCCTCCGGGCAGAACGTGACCTGTCCGACGGTCGCGACGCTGAAGAACGGGGCGTCGGTCAGTAACACCATCACCGTGCGGCTGTCGGCGGCGTACACGGGGAACGGGTCGGACATCGGGAACGTGGCGGTGTCGAAGGCGGCGACGACCGATCCGACGCCGGGGAACAACACCTCGCCGCTGGCCTCGCCGCCGCCGGTCGGGTCGCCGTCCACCGCGCTGTCGGTGACGAAGGCGGGCTCGGCGACGTCGTACCAGCCGGGGCAGGCGTACGCGTACACGGTGACCGTGTCGAACGCCGGGCCCTCGGTCGCGGCCGGGCCGCTGGTCGCGGACACGCTGCCGTTGCAGAACCGGTCGTTCACGTGGACGTGCACGGCGTCCTCGGGGAGTTCCTGCGGGGCGGGTTCGGGGAGCGGGAACCTCAGTGACCGGCCGACCGTTGGGGTGAATGGGACGGTCACTTACGTTTTGTCGGGCGAGGTCAGCCAGGGGGCGCATGGGCAGATCGGCAACACCGCGACGGTGACGACGCCTTCGGGCACGGACGACGCGAACTGCAAGAGCACGTGTTCATCGGCGGTGACGGTGAACGGGCCGGACATCACGCTGGCCAAGACGTCCGCCCCGCAGGGCGCCAAGCCGGGCGCGACGGTGACGTACACGGTCACGGCGACCAACAACGGCAAGGGCGACGCGAACGCGTTCACGTTCACCGACGACCTCTCGGACGTCGTGGACGACGCGACGTTCGTGACCGGGTCGATCACGTCCACGACGGGTTCGGGGTCGTACGACGCCTCGGCCAAGAAGCTGACCTGGACCGGTCCGGTCGCCGCCGGGGCGACGGTGACCGTCACCTACCAGGTCAGGGTGAACGTCCCGCCGGCCGGCAACGGCGTGCTCAACAACGCCCTGACCGCGCCGGGCACCAACTGCGAGACCGGCACGGCCGACAGCGCCTGCTCGGACTCCAACGGGGGCGGCTCCGCGCGGATCACGATGCGCAAGTCGGCCTCGCCGAGCGGACCGGTGACGCCGGGCACGAAGGTCACGTATACGGTGACGGTCACCAACGCGACCAACTTCGGGTACCCCGGGGCGACGTTCTCCGACGACCTGACGGGCGTCCTGGACGACGCGACGTACGGCGGCGACGCGGCGGCCTCGGCCGGGACGGTGTCGTACAGCGCGCCCACGCTGTCCTGGAACGGCGACGTGCCCGCCAACTCGTCGGTCACCGTGACCTATTCGGCGACCGTGAACTCGCCGGACACGGGGAACGCGGCGCTGGTCAACACCGTCGTGTCGACCGGGGACACCAACTGCGCGGCGGGGTCGGCCGATCAGAAGTGCTCGGTGACCGTGCCGGTCGGGATCCTCCGGTTCAGCAAGACGGCGTCGACGTCCGCGCCGAAGCCGGGGGATCAGGTCACGTACACGGTGACGGTCAGGAATGTCGGCACCGGCACCTACACCGGCGCCTCCTTCTCCGACGACCTCTCCGACGTCATCGACGACGCGACCTACGACAACGACCAGAACGCGTCCGGCGGGACGGTGTCGTACACCGCGCCCACGGTCAGCTGGAGCGGCGACATCGCGGCCGGCGGATCGCGGACGATCACCTACTCGGCGACCGTGAACAACCCGCCGGGCGGCAACAAGCGGCTCGCCAACGCGGTGACCGGCCCCGCCGGCTCCAACTGCGGCTCGGGCACGGCGGATTCGGCCTGCTCGGTGACCATGGGCTTCCCGGCGCTCCAGCTGACGAAGACGTCCAGTCCGGCGCATCCGGTGGCGGGGCAGACGGTGACGTACACGGTCGTCGCGAGGAACACGGGGACGGTCGTCTATACGGGGGCGCGGTGGTCGGACAGCCTGGCGGATCTGATCGACGACGGGACGTACAACGGTGACGCTTCGGCCTCTTCGGGGACGGTGTCGTACGCGGCGCCCGCGCTGAGCTGGAGCGGGGACGTGCCGGCGGGCGGTGCGGTGACGACGACGTACAGTGTGACGCTCGGGAATCCGATGGCGGGGAACAAGCGGCTGACGAACGTGGTCGTGTCGACGCCGGACACCAACTGCGGTGCGGGGTCCGCCGATTCGGCATGTGGGAACTCGGGGACGCCGCAGGGGGTCGGGCAGCTTCAGATCAAGAAGACGGTGTCGGACTCGGCGCCGAAGCCCGGGGACAAGGTGACGTACACGGTCACGGTCCGGAACACCGGGACCGGGGTCTACGGCGGGGCGAACTTCACCGATGATCTGACGGATGTCGTCGATGACGCGGTGTACGGCGGGGACGCGGCGGCCTCGGTGGGGACGGTCACGTACAGCGCACCCAAGGTGACCTGGGCGGATGACCTGGCGGCGGGGGCGACGGCGACCGTCATCTACTCGGGCACCGTGAAAAATCCGGACACCGGGAACCAAGTGCTCGGCAACGCCGTTACCTCTACAAATGGCTCGAACTGCCGACCGGGAGGGAAGGACCCGGACTGCTCCACCAGCACAGCCGTCCCGCAGCTGAAGATCCAGAAGACCGCTTCGACCGCCGACCCGCAGCCCGGCGAGAAGGTCACGTACACGGTGACCGTCTCGAACCCGAGCGACTCCCCGTACAGCGGGGCCACGTTCACCGACGACCTGACAGGAGTGATCGACGACGCGACCTACGACAACGACGCGAGCGCGACCCTCGGGACCGCCTCGTACTCCGCCCCGGAACTGAGCTGGACCGGTGACGTCCCCGCGCAGGGCAAGGCGACCGTCACCTACAGCGCGACCGTGAAGACCGTGCCGTCCCAGATGGGCGACAAGGTGCTGAGGAACGCGGTGACCTCGACGTCACCGGGAGCCAACTGCTCGGCTGCGACGGCGGCCGGCTGCTCCACCGCTTCCCACCCCGTGCCGACCCTCCGGATCACCAAGATCCAGACCTCGACCGGCCAGGCCACTCCCGGCTCGAAGGTCTCCTACAAGGTCACGGTCACCAACAGCAGCGCGACGCCCTACACCAGCGCCTCGTACGACGACGACCTGACCGGCGTCCTGGACGACGCCGTCTACAACGGGGACGCCTCGGCCTCCTCCGGCAGCGTCGGCTACAGCGCGCCCAAGCTCAGCTGGTCCGGCGGTGTGCCCGGGAACGCGTCGGTGACGCTGACGTACAGCGTCACCGTGAACGACCCGGACACCGGCGACAAGCTGCTCACCAACACGGTCGTCGCGACCTCGCCGGGCACGAACTGCCCGCAGGGGTCGACCGATCCGGAGTGCACGGCGACCCCGGCCGGGGTACCGGCGCTGACGATGCGCAAGTCGGTGTCGGACTCGAACCCGGTGCCGGGGCAGACGCTGACGTACACGGTGACGCTGACCAACGGCGGGCGGGCCGACTACGCCGGGGCCTCGTTCTCGGACGACCTGACCGGGGTGCTGGACGACGCGGCCTGGCTGGGGCGGACGTCGGCCACGGCGGGGACGGTGGCGTACAGCGCGCCGAAGGTCAGCTGGAGCGGGACCGTGCCGCAGGGGCGGACGGTGACCGTGACCTACCAGGTCCAGGTGAACGCGCCGGACACCGGGGACCGGAAGCTGGTCAACTCGGTCACCGGGCCGCCGGGGTCGAACTGCGAGGCGGGGTCGACGGACGCCAACTGCTCGGCGGTCATCGCCGGGGTGCCGCAGCTGAGCATCAGCAAGACGATGTCGCCGGCGGCGCCGCTCCAGGGGCAGAAGGCGACGTACACGGTCACCGTGAAGAACACGGGGACGGCCGGGTACCCGGGGGCGGTGGTGTCCGATGACCTGAGCGATGTCATCGACGACGCCGTCTACGACGGGGACGCTTCGGCCACCTCCGGTTCGGTGGCGTACTCCGCGCCGAAGCTGACGTGGACCGGGGACGTGGCGGCGGGCGCGACGGTGACGGTCACCTACTCGGTGACCGTGAACAACCCGGACACCGGGAACAAGAAGCTGGTCAACAAGGTGGTCGGGCCCGCCGGGTCCAACTGCCCGGCCGGGTCGACCGACGCCGGCTGCTCGACGGGGGACAAGCCTGGACAGGGGGTGCCGCAACTGAGACTGACCAAGAAGCAGACGCCGGCGAACCCGGTGGCCGGGCAGAAGGTGACGTACACGGTCACGGCGACGAACACGGGGACGGCCGTCTACGAGGGGGCCCGGTGGTCGGATGATCTGTCCGACCTGATCGACGACGGGACGTACGACGACGACGCGTCCGCCAGTTCCGGGGATGTGGCGTACGCGGCGCCGACGCTGTCCTGGAACGGGACGCTGGCGGCGGGTGCTTCGGCGACGGTGACGTACAGCGTGCTGCTCGGGAATCCGATGCCGGGGAACAAAATGCTGTCGAACGTCGTGCGGTCCACGCCGGACACCAACTGCGGGGCAGGGTCGACGGATGCGGCCTGCGGGAACTCGGGGACGCCGCAGGGGGTGCCGCAGCTGACGTACAAGAAGACGGCGTCCAGCAGCAACGCGCTGCCGGGGTCGAAGGTGTCGTACACGGTGACCGTGACGAACTCGGGGACGTCCGCGTACCCGGGGGTGTCCTGGTCGGACGATCTGACCGGTGTCCTCGATGACGCCGCTTACAACGGGGACGCCGCCGCCACCGCCGGGTCGGTGTCCTATGCGGCGCCCAAGGTCTCCTGGACGGGGGACCTCGCGGCCGGGGCCTCGGCGACCGTCACCTACTCGGTGACCGTGAACAACCCCGACACCGGCGACCAGCAGCTCGTGAACGCGGTCGTCTCGGGCTCGCCGGGGTCCAACTGCGGGGCGGGGTCGGCCGATCCGGGGTGTGCGCCGCCGGTGACCGGGGTGCCGACGCTGGCGATCACGAAGACGGTGTCGCCGGCGGCGCCGCTGCCGGGGTCGGCGCTGACGTACACGGTGACCGTGAAGAACACCGGTACGGCGGACTACGCCGGGGCGGTCGTGACCGACGACCTGTCCGGGGTGCTCGACGACGCGACCTGGTCGGGGCGGACCACGGCGACCACCGGGACGGTGAACTACAGCGCGCCGACGGTCAGTTGGACCGGAGCGGTGGCCAAGGGGGCGACGGAGAGCTTCACTTACGCGCTCCAGGTCGAGGACCCGGACACCGGGGACAAGCTGCTGAAGAACTCGGTCACCGGTCCGCAGGGCTCCAACTGCGAGAAGGGGTCGACGGACAGCCGCTGCTCGGCGGACATCCCGGGCGTGCCCGAGCTGCACATCACCAAGACGCAGGAGCCGAGGACGCCGACCGCCGGGCAGGTGGTGCGCTACAGCGTGGCGATCGAGAACACGGGGACGGCGGACTACTGGGGCGCGGTGGTCTCCGACGACCTGACCGACGTCCTGGACGACGCGGTGTACGCGAACGACGCCTCGGCGACGGCCGGTTCGGTGGCGTACGCGGCGCCGAAGGTGTCGTGGACCGGTGATGTGCCGAGCGGGCGGACGGTCACGCTGACCTACTCGGTGACCGTGGACAACCCGGACACCGGGAACCAGAAGCTGGTCAACTCGGTGACCGGGCCGCAGGGTTCGAACTGTGCGGCCGGGAAGAAGAGTGCGGACTGCTCGTCGAGTTCGGGGGTCGCGCAGCTTCGGATCGACAAGACGTTCACGCCGGCCGCGCCGGTGCCGGGGGACACGGTGACCTACACGGTGACCGTGAAGAACACCGGCACGGCCGTCTACACGGGCGCGTCCTGGGACGACGACCTGAGCGGGGTCCTGGACGACGCGGCGTACGACAACGACGCGGCGGCGAGCGGCGGTTCGGTGGCGTACGCGGCGCCGAAGCTGTCCTGGTCCGGGAACGTCGGGCCCGGGGACACGGTGACCATCACCTACTCGGTGACGGTCGACGACCCCGGCACCGGGGACGGCAGGCTCATGAACACCGTCACCTCGTCCGGCACCGGCACCAACTGCTCGCCGGGCGCCTCGCAGTCGGGCTGCTCGCCGACGGCACCCGGCATCCCGAAGCTGGACATCAGCAAGACGGCGTCCTCGACGACCCCGGTGCCGGGGCAGAAGGTCACGTACACGGTGACGCTGACCAACAACGGGCAGGCCGGCTACCCGGGCGCGTCCTGGTCCGACGATCTGACCGGCGTCCTGGACGACGCGGCGTACGGCAATGACGCCAACGCGACCTCCGGGAGCGTCAGTTACGCGACCCCCAAGCTCACCTGGACGGGGGATGTCGCGGCGGGGGCGACGGTGACGGTGACGTACTCGGTGACCGTCGCCGACCCGGACACCGGGGACCACCAGCTCGTCAACGCGGTGACCGGGCCGAAGGGGTCCAACTGCGAGGCGGGGAAGGCGGATCCGGGCTGCTCGACGGGCGGGCGGCCGGGGAACGGCATCCCGGATCTGCGGCTCAGGAAGACGTCGTCGAACCCGAATCCGCTGCCGGGGCAGACGGTGACGTACACGATCACGGCCGTCAACAAGGGGACGGCGACGTACTCCGGCGCCCGGTGGACCGATGATCTGACGGACGTCCTGGACGACGCCACCTACAACGGCGACGCCGAGGCCTCGGCTGGGACGGTGTCGTACAGCGCGCCCACGCTGTCCTGGACCGGTGACGTCCCGGCCGGCCAGGCCGCGACCGTCACCTACTCGGTGACCGTCAACTCCCCGGACACCGGCGACAAGAAGCTGACCAACGCGGTGGTGTCGACGGCCGACACCAACTGCGCGGCCGGCTCCAAGGACCCGGCGTGCGGCGAGACCGCGACCGGCGGCATCCCCGACATCCGGTTCACGAAGACCGCCTCGACGACGCATCCGCTGCCCGGCCAGAAGGTGACGTACACGGTCACCGCGCTGAACGACGGGACGGCGACGTTCAACGGGGCGACCTTCACCGATGATCTGACCGGCGTCATCGACGACGCGACGTACGGCGGGGACGTGACGGCGACGGCCGGCGGCGTCAGCTACGCGGCACCGCATCTCACCTGGACGGGCGATGTCCCGGCGGGCGCGACGGTGACGGTCACCTACAGCGTGACCGTGAAACCGGACCCGGCGCGGCTGGGCGACGGGGTGCTGAGGAACGCGGTGACGTCCTCCTCGCCGGGCAACAACTGCCAGGCGGCGGGCGCCTGTTCGACGACGTCGAACCCGGTCCCGACCTTGACGGTCACCAAGAGCCAGTCCACGACGCAGGCGCTCCCCGGCCGCCCGGTGAGCTACACGGTGACGGTGACCAACCCGTCGGCGTCGGACTACCCGGGCGCGTCCTACACCGATGATCTGACCGGCGTCCTGGACGACGCGGCGTACAACGACGACGCCAACGCGACCTCCGGGAGCGTCAGTTACGCGACTCCCAAGCTCACCTGGACGGGGGACGTCCCGGCGGGCGCGACGGTGACGGTGACGTACTCGGTGACCGTCGACGCGGTCGACACGGGCGACGGGGTCCTCACCAACGTGGTGGTCTCCGGGGTCCCCGGCTCCAACTGCCCCGCCGGGTCGGCCGATCCGGGCTGCTCGACCGGGGGCACCCCGAGCGCCCTGGTCCCGCATCTGCGGATCGTGAAGACCGTCGACAACAGCAGCCCGCTGCCGGGTGACCTGCTGACGTACAAGGTCGTCGCGACCAACGACAGCCGCGCGGACTACCCGGGCGCGACCTACACCGACCGGCTGACACAGGGCGCGGGGCTGATCAACAAGCAGCCGGTGACCGAGCCGGCGGCGACCTCCGGGACGGTCACCGCCGGGACCGGGTTCGATTTCACCTGGACGGGTGATCTGGCGGCGGGCGAGTCGTCGACGGTGACGTACACGTACATGGCGAACGCGATCCCGACGACCGGCAGCCGCGAGATCGTCGACCAGATCACCGACACCAGCCCCAACACCACCTGCTACGGCAACTCCGCCGCCGACAGCGCGTACCCGGCGGGCTGCGGGGCGACCGTCACCGCGCCGCGGTACGAGTGGGGCGAGGCGCCCGACGGCTACCGCACGACGGCCGCGGTCGACGGGCCGTACCACGTGATCGTCCCGGGCCTCTTCCTCGGCGACGGGACCTTCCCCGACACCGACGGCCGTCCCGACGGGGCGCGGCTGGCGCAGCAGACGGGGCGCGGGCCGACGTCGATCCCGGTCGCCCACCAGGGGCAGCAGGGGTACACGGTCCCGGTCGACCTCACCAACACCACTGGATCTCCGGTGCTGTTGGCGGCCTGGCTCGACCACGGCTTCGACGGCACCTTCGACCAGAGCGAGCGCATCCTGCGGACCATCCCGAACGGCGCCAAGTCGACGACCCTGAGCTGGCCGGACGCGGTGTTCGCGAAGAGCGGGACGACGTACATGCGGCTGCGGCTGTACGGGGCGCAGGTTCCGGAGGGGGTGCGGCCGGATCTGCCGGTGGGGGAGTCGGCGCGGGCGCTGGTGAAGGTGGGCGGGAAGGCGCGGTCGGTGGAGTTCGAGCGGGTGCCGGCTGCTCGGGGGGCGGCGGACTCCGAGGGGGCGTCGGTTCAGCGGGCGGCGCTGTTCGAGCGGGCGCCGGCTGCTCAGGGCACTCCGGCTCACGGCATCCCGGCGGCGCAGGCGTCCGCGCGGGCCGCCGGTCTCCCCTCCGACCCCCGCCCCACCGGATACGGCGGCGCCGGCCAGGTCGAGGACTTCAGGATCACCGTCGAGCCCGGCGAGGTCCAGGTCCGCATCACCACCGACAACCCCCGCCCCAAGCCCGGCGACAAGGTGACGTACACGATCACGGTGTGCAGCCCGACCGGGACGGCGTACGTCGGCGCGACCGCGAGCGCCGATCTGAGCCAGGCGCTGAAGTACGCGACCTACGGCAACGACGCGCGGGCGAGCACGGGTTCGGTGTCCTACGCGGGCGGCAAGGTGAGCTGGACGGGCACCGCGCCGGGCGACTGCGCGCACCCCGCGCGGGTGACGTTCACGGTGACGTACCGGACGACCCCGCCGCCGGGCACGCAGGTCGACGTACCGATCACCGGCGGCCCGACCGGCACCAACTGCCCGCCGGGGGCGACGAGTCCGGAGTGCAACGCGGTGGTGGTCCCCCAGCCGAAGCCGTCGCCGACCCCCACCCCGGAGCCGGAGCCGAACCCGCTGCCGGACACGGGCGGCAGCCGGGGCCTGGACCCGCTGTGGGGCTTGGCGGCGGTGGGCTCGCTGGCGGCGGGCCTGGGGCTGTGGCTGCTGGCGCGGCGCCGGAGGGGCTGACAAGGGGCTGATGGGGAAGGGGAGTTGAGCTGAGAGGGGCGGCGGTCCCGGCGGGAGCAGGTCTGCGCCGGGACCGCCGCCGCAGGCAAAGACGCCGGGACCGCCCGCCGCCGGCTACGAAGCCCGCCCCCCCCGCAACCCCCACCGGACGCTGACCGGCGCACAGGAGGTGTGGGCGGCCCCGTAGCGGCGGCACAAGGGGCGCTCGTTCAACCCGTGCCCCTGGTACGCCCCTTGTGGGTGATGCAGGACAGGTGGGCGAGGTGGTTGCCTTGACGGGCAGGGCGGATATATCGCCCCCACCGCCCCACCGAGCTGCTCGCTCCGGGCTTCGTCGACAGGGACTCCCATGTCCGTCTCCCCCTCCCCCCTCCCCTCCGCCTCCGTGCTGCGCGCCGTCGGCGCCTGCCTCCCCGAGGAGGTCGTGACGAACGACGACCTCGTACGGTCGGGCCTCGACACCTCCGACGAATGGATCCGCACCCGCACCGGCATCCACCGCCGCCGCAGGGCCCAACCGGGCACCGGCACCGGCGAGTTGGCGACCCGCGCGGCCCGCGAGGCACTGCGCGGACAGCCGCCCCCGGGCCTGCTGATCCTCGCGACGACCACCCCCGACCACCGCTGCCCGGCGACCGCGCCGGCGGTCGCCGCGAGGCTCGGCCTGACGGACGTCCCCGCCTTCGACCTCGCCGCGGTCTGCTCCGGCTTCGTGTACGCGCTGGCGGCGGCGGACGCGTGGATCAGGTCGGGCGCGGCGAGGTCGGTGCTGGTGATCGGCGCCGAGACGTACTCGACGATCATCGACCCGGCCGACCGGGACACGGCCGTCATCTTCGGCGACGGAGCCGGCGCGGCCCTCCTGACCAGGGGTTCTCCCGACGAACCGGGCGCGCTGGCGGGGATCGAGCTGGGCAGCGACGGGGCGCGCGCGGACCACGTGATGATCGAGGCGGGCGGCTCGCTGCGGCCCGCCGACGGCTGCCGCTGGTTCCGGATGAAGGGCCGCGAGGTGTACGGGCAGGCGGTCCGGCGGATGTGCGCGTCCGGGGAGCGGGTCCTGGCGGCGGCGGGCTGGCCGCCGGACTCGGTGGGCGCGTTCGTCGGCCACCAGGCCAACCAGCGCATCCTGGACGCCGTCGCGGACCGCCTGGGCATCGCGCCCGGCTGCCGGTACGGCAATCTCGCCGACGTCGGCAACACGGCCGCCGCCTCGATCCCGCTGGCGCTGGCGGACACCGCAGCGCGGGGCGTCGTCCCCAAGGGCACCCGCACCCTGCTGACCGCCTTCGGTGGCGGGCTCACGTGGGGTTCGGCCGCGTTGACCTGGCCTGATCTGTGATCGTCCGACTCAAGGAGTGCTCGTCATGACCGCACCCGCGTCCGTCTACGCCTACCTCTCCCACCTCCTCACCGAGAAGTTCGAGGTCGACCCCGGGGACGTGCGCCCCGAGGTGACCCTGGAGGAGCTGGATCTCGACTCGCTGGCCGCCGTGGAGCTGTTCCTGGCGCTGTCCGAGCACTATTCGATCGTTCTGGACGATGGGGAGGCCGCGCCGGAGCTGACGGTCGCGCAGACCGTGGAGTTGGTGGAGGGGGTGTTGGCGGGGTGAGTGGTGTTGTGGTGACCGGGGTGGGGTTGGTGACGCCGGCCGGGGTGGGGCGCGAGGCCAGTTGGGACGGGGTTCTTGCTGGGCGTCCTACCGCCTCGCGCCTCCCTCAACTCCGGGGCCTGCGGGCTGAGTTCGGGTGTCCTGTCGGTGGGTTCCAGGCCGAGCGGGCGGTGCCTGGGGGGCGGGTGTGGCAGTACGACCGGTGCGTGCAGTTCGCGTTGGCCGCAGCCGGGGAGGCTGTTGCCGACGCCGGGTGGGGGGAGCGGAGTTGGGACGGGGAGCGCGTCGCCGTCGTCGTAGGGACGGCCTTTGGGGGGACTGTCTCCCAACTCGCGCAGCATGAGCGGCACTTGTCCGGCGCCGCGCTCTCCCCGCTGCTGGTGCCGATGTTCCTGCCCAACATGGCCGCCGGTCAGGTCGCGCTCCAACTGGGGGCTCGTGGGCCGGTGTTCGGGACCTCGACCGCGTGTGCGTCCGGGGCGACGGCGATCGGGCTCGCGTGGGAGCTGCTGCGGTCGGGGGCGTGCGACGTCGCCGTCGCGGGCGGTGCGGACGCGGCGCTGCACCCGCTGTGGGCCGAGGGGTTCGACCGGATGGGCGCGCTGTCGCGTACCGGTGTCTCGCGCCCCTTCGACGTCGAGCGGGACGGGTTCGTGATGGGCGAGGGCGCCGGGATGCTGGTCCTGGAGCGGGCCTCGGCCGCCTCGGCGCGGGGCCGGCCCGGGTACGCGCTGCTCGCCGGGTACGCGGCGACCGGCGACGCCCATCACGCCGTCGCCCCCGACCCCGGCGGGCGGGGCGCCGAGCGGGCGGTGCGGGGGGCGCTGAAGGCGGCGGGGGCGGACTGCTCGGAGGTGGAGCACGTCAACGCGCATGGCACGTCTACCCAGTTGAACGATTCCGCCGAGGCCGCGCTGATCGAGCGGTGCTTTCCCCGGGGGCCGTCGGTGACGTCCGTGAAGGGCGCGCTGGGGCATCTGCTGGGGGCCGCCGGGGCGGTCGAGGCGGCGGTCACCGCGCTGACGGTCGCGCGGGGCCGGGTGCCGCCGACGGCGGGGGTGGGGTGCGCGGAGCCGGTGGACGTGGATCTGGTGGTGGGGGCCGAGCGGAGGCAGCGGGTGTCGCTGGCGGTCAGCAACTCGTTCGGATTCGGCGGCCACAACGCGGTGTTGGTGTTCCGGAGCCTGAACTGACGGCGACCGCAGGCGACTTGACCGACGTACACGAACGAGGAGTCCCCATGCCCACCACCCATGTCCTCACCGGCGCGACCGGCCTGATCGGCGCCGCCCTGGTCCTCGTACTCGCCGAACGCACCCACGACGAGATGATCTGCCTCGTCCGCGGCGAACACCCCGAGGCCCGCCTGACGGAGATCCTGACCCGCTCGGCCGCCGCGTACGACACCCCGGCCGACGTCCTCGAATCGGCGCTACGACGGACTCGGGCCGTCTCCGCCGACCTCGCGCGTCCGGGGCTTGAGCTGCGACTCCCATGCACGGAGGTCGAGTTCTGGCACTCCGCCGCGCGGCTGGACTTCCGGCGGGCGCGGTGGAGAGAGACGTTCGCGGCGAATGTGCGGGGGACTCGGCGGGTGCTGGAGTTGGCGCGGGGTGGCGAACTGGGGTGGGGGCTCTTGGCACGGGGTGGCAGTGAACGAGGGTTCGTGACACGGGGGTTCAACTATCTGAGTACCGCGTATGTCGCGGGGAGCCGGCGGGGGCCGGTGCTGGAGCGGGCGGTGGACGCGTCGACTGTGCGGACCCCGTACGAGGCGAGCAAAGTCGCCGCCGAGCGGATGGTGCTGGGGGTTTCCGGCTTCCCGGTGCGGGTGCTGCGGCCCGGGGTGGTCGTCGGGCACAGCCGGACTTTGCGGTATCCGGGGGCGCCGAGCGGGGCGTACACGATTCAGCGGCTGCTCGCCGCCTACTACCGGGAAGTGCCCGCGGGGCGGCGCGCGGCGCGGGTCCAGGCGATGCCGGACGAGCCGTTCAATCTGGTGCCGGTCGACCATGTGGCGCGGCAGGCCTACGCGTTGAGCCGGCGGGGGGCCGCCGCGCGGGGCATCTTCCACCTGACCAACCCGACTCCGCCCACGACGGGTGCGCTGCTGCGGGCGCTCGCCGCCAACTGCGGTGCCGCCGAGCCGGAGTTCACCGATGATCCCGGGCAACTGAGCGCGGCGGACCGGCGGTTGGGGATGGCGCTCGGGGTGTACCGGCCGTTCCTCAACAACCCCCAGTACTTTTCGCGGCGGCGGGTGGACGGGGCGCTGCCGTCGCCGGGGGAGTTCGGGTGGGGGGTGGAGGAGGGGGTGTTGCGGGAGTTGTTCCGGCCGTTCGCGGGAGGAAGGTTCGCTCGAAAGGGTGACTGAAGCCCCAGCGTGCGAGGCACTTTGGGGCGTCAGCCGGTCAGATTTTGCCAAAAACGCCAAACTTCACTTCGCTTACGAAGGATTCGAATGGAGCGGCGGAAATAGTGAGGAATGAGGCATCCGTCCACTTTGAATCACGGATCGGGATCATGCCCTCCGTCATGGCCAGGTTTGTGGCCACCTCTACACATGCGCCGCCATTGCTGCTGTACGACGACTTGAACCAGCTCGGGGATTCGGTACTCACGTGGTGCCCTTTCGCAACTTTCTGATCATGGCCACCGACTCCGTTGGGGACAGCGCCTCGGCCTGAAGTTGATGGTAGGCCCGCAGCAACGGCAGTACGAATGTGTTGTCCCGTTCGAGAGAACCTCGATGCGCTGACTCCGCGTATGAAACCAGAGAACGGTCCTGCAACGTCAGGATGTAGACCGGCAGATCGAATGAACGCCGCTCTCCCATCTCGAACGGCGCCACCTGCAATGTCGCGTCCGGCGACTCGGCGAACTCCAGCAGGCGGTCCAACTGCGTACCCATGATTGCGGGGCTGCCCAAGGAGCGGCGGAGGCAGCTTTCGTCCAGCACCGCGAAGACGTGCGGCGGAGGTGTTCGAGTCAGCGTCGCCTGCCGCTCGGCGAGCAACTCGACCCGTTCCGCTGCTTGTTCGTTTGAGATCGACCCCCGTTGCAGCTCGCTCTGCGCGATCACGGTTGCGTATTCCCGCGTCTGTAGCAGGCCTGGTATCAACCCGACCTCGAACAGCCTGATCTCCGCGGCCTTCGCCTCGTGCACGAGGAACTGCGGGAACCCCTCCAGCAGACCCCCGCTCCTCAGTTTGAGGCACGCCCGTTCGAACTCCTCGCCCGCCCCCAGCGCTTTGTCCGCGCTTCGCGCGAACCGCAAAGTCGGAATCTTTCGACCAGTTTCCACAGCCGAAATATGCGAGGCGGCATATGCCATCCGCTCGGACAACTGTTCCTGCGTCCAGCCGCGCTCCTCCCTCGCGCTGCGTAAACGTGCGCCGAAGTTGGCCTGCGGGGAGCTGTCGGGGTCCAACTCCTTGATGTTCAAGCGGGGTTCACCGACTTTCCGTTCCTGATTGTTACGTTGAGTAGTTCCCGTTCCTGCGGCACTCTGAAACCGCTTGGTAGTGAAGCCGCTACGGAGAGGAGCTGTCGTGCCTGAGCGAAGCACACCAGAACTAGGCACGCTTCTCGTGGACATCACGAAAAATCAGATCGGCGAATTCCGGGGTGAGTGGGCCGGCCGGTGGTCCTTGCGGCCCGTGAAAGGCGGACGGGAGTGGGAAGTCGATCCCGAGAACGCCGAACTCGCCACTCCTGAGCAGAAGTTGGCGGCCAGGGTCGCTCGTGTCAACGCGCTCAGCCGCGCCAACGCCCGGGGCAGGGGCGAGGTGTCGTGAGCCGGCGCGTGTCGCGTCGTATGCATGGTGAAGGTTGTACGCATGATGAAGTCCGGGAATCTCGCGCGGAGTTGGTGCGGAACCGGGAGAGTGGGATGAAGCGCGAGTGGGGTGTCCCTCTGGGGCGCCGCGGATCTCGTCCGCAGTCCAGTTGATCAGTCGAGGTCGCCATGTTGCAGTGCACCGCCGTGCGGTTGTTGCCGCTCGAAGAGACGCTTGAGTTGCTGAAGGCGGAGGAGGTGCCGGCCGAGGAGACCTCCGAGATCGCCGAGGGGTACGCGGCTTGTGAGTTGGAGGAGGGGCATGCGGGGGAGCATGCGGATCTGTTGTGGGACGCGGATTGTGATGGTGGGGCTGGGGCGCGGTGGTTCTTCTGGGATGGGGAGGGGGGTGCGGGTGGTTCGGGGGTCGGGGTCGTCGAGGGGGGTTCGGACTCCAGGTATCGGTACGACACGCTGATCTGGTGTCCTGAGGAGGCGCCCAGTGGGGATGGGTGTGGGCTGTTCTTCCTGCATGAGGGCGGGCACTCGTGGGAGGTGTTCGATCCGACCGACGAGGCGTTGGCTCGGGATCTTGCGGAGCATCCGGAGCGGTGGGGGTTTTAGTCCCCTATGTGCGAACTTCAACACCCCTAGCGGGTAAGGGTGTTCGTGACTGTTCGTCACTCCTGAGGGTGAATTGCGCCTGATTGGCTGTGTCGTTGCGATCAGTTGGCTCTACGTTCGGGCCAACGAGCCAATGAAGACGCCCCGTTAGACCGATTAGGCCCGGTCCAACGGGGCTCGCAGGTCGCTTCGAAGGAGCTGACTTACGTATGCGTGATGCTATCGTCCGCGCCCTTGTCTGGGTGCTGTGCGCTGTAATTCCGCGGTCCCGTCCCGGTCGCCACAGCTGCGCCTACTTCGACTCGCTGCCTCCTGAGGTGGAGCCCGTCGTACCTGAAAGTCCCTGGTCGCGGCCCTGGACTGGGCCTACCAAGGAGGAGGCTGCGGCTATTTTCCGGGCTCAGGCGGAGGGGTGGGTGGGGTCGGATGGGTGTGTGGGGTGGGAACGGGGGTGCGGGGTGGGGGTGGATCGGGAGAGGGGTGGGGGTCGGTGGGGGGTTTCTCAGGTGGGGGTGGCTCAGCTGGGGGCGCCTCAACGGGGGGTGGCTCAGCGAGGGGGGCCTCAGTGGGGGGTGGCTCAGGGAGGGGTGCCGGTGTATCCGTATGGGGCGGTTCGGGCGTACACCTTGCGTAAGGCTTCCTAGCCCGTCTCCGTACCCGTCGTCTCCGTACCCGCTGTCAGGCCCAGCGCGTACTCCGGCCACCACTTCCCCGCCTCCGGGCCGCCCCGGCAGGTGCCGTCGGACTCTCCGGGGCGTTTGATCCAGAGGTAGGCGTCGACGTCAGGGGTGCCGGTGTCGGTCGTGGGCGGGGTGCCGAGGGCGCGGCCCGGGGGGTTGCACCATGCTTCGGGGCCGGAGTAGGGGCCGTTGCCGTTGCGGCTGGTGTCGATGACGAAGTGGGTGTTGCCGCCGAGGGATTCGGTGAGGCGGCGGCCGTAGGAGACGGTCGTCTCCGTCGTCTCGAAGTTGGAGACGTTCAGGGAGAAGCCGTCCGCGCGGTCGACGCCGGCCTGGCGGAGGGCTCGGGCCAGCCAGGGGATGTCGGTGATCCAGCCCGGGTGGCCGGCGTCGACGTAGACCCGGGTGTGCGGCTGTTTCTTGAGGCGGTCGACCGCGTAGGAGAGGAGGGCCAGTTTGTCCGTCGTTCTCGCCTCCTGCTTGCAGCCGGTGAGGGTCTGCGGGACGGCGTCGGGTTCCAGGATCACCCATGCGGGCCGGTCGCCGAGGCCGTCCGCGAAGGAGTCGACGTAGGCGTGGTAGTCCTGCGCGTCCTGGGCGCCGCCCGCGGAGAAGGATCCGCAGTCTCGGTCGGGGATGCGGTAGGCGACCAGGAGGGGGGTGCGGTTCGCTTCGGCGGCGGTGGTGGTGAGGGTGCGGATCGCGTCCGCGGGGTTTGCGCCGGTCAGCCAGGTTGCCTGGGGGCGGGTGGCGATGCGGTCGATACGGTCCGCGTCGGCCGGGCGGCCTTCGCGGCGGTATTCCGCGGATTGCCGGGCGGCTGGGGTGTTCGGGTCGACCCAGAGTTGGGGGGAGTCCGTGGCCCTGGTGGGGGCCGTGGTGAGGAGGGCTGCCGCCAGGAGGAGGGGGAGTTTGTGCATGTTCTTCGCCAAGGGGTTGGGGTGTTTTGAGGATGGACCAGAGGGGTGGGGTTGGCATGTCGAGGTTCTTCGCCCTCGCCTTGGGTCCCCCTGAAGGGGCTGCCGCCCCTTCGACCCCGCTGTCGGCCCTGAACGGGCCTTGTCCTCAAACGCCGGACGGGCTGGAATTTGTCGGCCGGGGGTGAAAGGGGAGGGGGAGGGGCGGAGCTGGAGGGGGTTGGCTGGGGGGAGGGTGCGGGGGGTGTTGGTCGGGGGTGGAGGGGCGAGCTTGGGTTTGGGCGTGGGTGTCGGATGGGCTGGAGGGGGGGCCGGGGGGGGAAAGGCGCGGGGTGCGGGGAGGGTGGGGAGATGCTGGACGGGACTGGGGGTGCGGGGAACTGCGCGATCAGCTACGACGCAGCCGCACGGGCCAGATCACATCAGCCCACCCCCGAAAGCCTGCCCCCGCAAAAGAACCCCGGCGAGGCGCACGTACCTCAGGGGCGCGGGGAACTGCGCGACCAGCCCCCCCCAGCCGCACCCGGCGAACCACCCCCCCCACCGACGCTGAACGCGCAAGCCGTCGGTCGGGTGAACCCTCGTGGGCCGGGCGGCACGGGCTCCCGATGGCGGATGGGCGGCCGTGTTGCTATGGCCGCGCCGCGCAATTGTGCGACGCGTTCGAATCGAGTTGGAGGATCAGCACAGTGACGCCCAGAAGTCCCCGCCTCACCCCCACCCTCGCCGCCCACGCCGCCCTCACCGTCTCCGCCGCCCTCTGCCTCACCGCACTCGCACCGGCCACAGCCTGGTCGGACGACGGCGGCAACAACTCCGCCCAGTCCGGCCAGTCAGCCCAGACCGCGCAGGGCAACACCCAGAGCAGCGCCCAGGTCACCCCGGCCAAGCCCGCGAAGCCGACGTCCACGAAGCCGACGTCCGCGAAGCCAGCCGCTCAGGCAACCTCCGCGAAGCCCACCAACATGAAGCCGGCGTCCGCCAAGCCGGCGTCCGCCAAGCCGGCGTCCGCCAAGCCGGCGTCCGCCAAGCCGGCGTCCGCCAAGCCGGCCGCTCAGGCAACCTCCGCCAGGCCCACCAACATGAAGCCGGCGTCCGCCAAGCCCGCCACCCAGGCAACCCCCGCTACGCCCACCACCATGAAACCGGCCTCCACAACCCCCGCCCCCGCAACACCGGCCCCCGCCAAACCAGCCCCCCATCCCAAGCCCGGCACAGCCAAGCCGACCTCCACCACCCCCACCGTCCAGGCACCCCCCGCCAAACCGACCCCCACCACCCCCGCCGCCCCTCCCAACGCCGCCCCACCCATGTCCATCGCCATCACGGACAACGTCCAGAAAGCCAAAGCCGGCGACAAACTCGCATACCGGATCACCGTCCACAACCAAGGCAGCCACCCCCTCAAATCCCTCCGCATCGAACAGCGCCTCCCGGACGGCGCGAAGTTGACGCGGGCCTCGAACGGCGGCCAGGCAGGCAAGGGCGACAAGAGCGGGACGGTCATCTGGACGACCGAGGCCAAGGCCAACTCGAAGACCGAGCTGACCTCGACCGCCGAACTGCGCACGCCCACCAAGTCGGCCAGGGCGATCGCCAGCACGGTCTGCGCGTACGTCGACGGAGCGAAGAACCCCACGGTCTGCGCGACCGACCTGGACACCCTCCCGGAAGCGACCGCCCAGAAGCAGCCGACGGCAGGCCCCCTCAAGCCGGACACGAAACCGTCCAAGCACCCCCAGACCAAGCCCGGCACGGCCAAGCCGGCCACCGAGTCGAAGCCGGCCGCAGCTAAGCCGGCCACCCAGCCCAAGCCGGCCGCAGCCAAGCCGACCTCTCAGTCCAAGCCGACCTCTCAGTCCAAGCCGACCTCTCAGTCCAAGCCGGCCGCAGCCAAGCCGACCTCTCAGTCCAAGCCGGCCGCAGCCAAGCCGGCCCCTCAGTCCAAGCCCGCCCCGGCCAAGCCGAACACCCAGTCCAAGCCGGCCCCCGTCAACCCCGCCCCCCAGTCCAACCCCGCCCCCCAAACCAACCCCGCCCCGGCCAAGCCCGCCCCCGACACCCCCACCCACCACCACCAGACCAAACCCGCCGCCTGGCACAAACCCCCCACCACCCCCACCACCCCCGCCGTACCCTCTGCCCCCGCAACCCCCACCAAAGACCTCACCGCCCCCAAGAAGTAACGCCCACCACCGGGCCCAGCCCCCTCCAGCCCCCGGAAAAGGGCAGCCGGGCCCGGTGGGCCGTGAGGGTGAACCTCGTTCGGCGGCGGCCGTGACAGCAACTGCCCCCGCCCACACACATGCTGACCTTCCGGACATGCGTACAAGACAACGAATGGCGCTGACCGGCTCGTTCGCCTGCGCCGCGCTGCTGCTCGTACGGCCCGCCGCCGCGGCCGGCACCGACTGCACCGCCCCGGTGAGCAACTGGACGGGGATGCAGCTCGACGGCGCCCACTCCAGCATCAGCGCGCAGTGGACGGTCCCGACGGCGAAGTGTGCGGCGACCCGGGACGGGCTGATCGACCAGTGGATCGGCTTCGGCAGCGGCGACAGCTGGCGGGATCCGCTGAACCAGACCGGCACCAGCGCGGCCTGCGAGAACGGGGTCGCGTCGTACTGGGCGTGGTGGGAGCAGTTCCCGTCCGACCCGGTCAACTACACCGACCCGGTGAACGCCGGCGACGTCATGACATCGTCGATCACCGCCCCCCAGCCGACTACTGCCCCCAGATCGGCCACCGCCAAGAGCAACTACACGATGACCCTGACGAACGTCACCCAGAACTGGACCCGCACAGTCCAGGCCACCGGCCCCGCCACCCCCACCCAGGTCGAGGCCATCACCGAACTCCACCTCCCCTCCGCCCTGTCGACGACCATCACCTACGACAAGGTCCTCGTCGACGGCAAGCCCCTCGGCGACTTCCCCGCCGCCCAGATCCTGTCCGGCCAGTACGGCGGGGTCTGCGTCAACACCGAGACCGACGGCGACTCCACGCTGATCACGGCACCCCAGCTGGCGACATGGTCGGCCAGGACGCCGGCCACGGTCCACCCGGGCCACCCGAGCTGACCTGCCCGTACCCCAACCCGGGCCACCCGAGATCCCGGGCCACCCGAGCTGAGCCGCGCCCATCTCAATCCGGGGCCTCCGAGCCGAGCCCGCCCGTACCCCAACCCGGGCCACCCGAGATCCCGGGCCACCCGAGCTGAGCCGCGCCCATCTCAATCCGGGGCCTCCGAGCCGAGCCCGCCCGTACCCCGACCCAGGCCCCCGTACCCCGACCCGGCCCGCCCAAGCCGACCCGCCCGCCCCCCAACTCCCCCGTACAACAAACCACTTCACCTCCCCAACGGCCCCCCAGGACTGATGTACAGCACCCGCACCCCCTGGTCCTTATTGATCCCGAGGTGATAATCCACCGGCCCATGACTGATCGCGTGCCCCGAGCCCGTGCTGGCCCGGTCGACGTGCGCGGTCAGCCAGTCCCGTACCGACTCCGGGGCCGCGGAAGCCGCGTCCGCGCAGGCGAGCAGGAAGCGGCGGGCCGCCTCCGCCCGCTTGCCGAACGCCTGGCAGGCCACCGACTCCATCCCGGCCGGACCCCGGGTCTCGACGACCCCGACCCGCAGCCCCTCCTCGGGCGAGCCGTTGCCCATCCGCCGGCCGTCGGCGCCGGGCATGTCCCGGTACGTCAGCTTCCAGCGGCCCCCGAGCGCCCCCTCGAACGACTTCGACGTCACCTCCGGCAGCGCCCGCACGCCGGGCGAGGCCTTCGCGTCCTCGGTGGAGGCGGACGGTCCGGCCGAACAGCCGGTCAGGGCGAGGGCCGCGAGCAGAAGGGGGGCGGCGAGACGGCGTGACATGGACGGCTCCCAGGCAGACACGGGCAGACACGGGCAGGCACAGGCAGAACAGGCAAGCGTGAACGCTCGGAGTCAAGTGCGGACCCGTCCCCCCGCTCCCGCGACACGGTGATCCTGACACCCAGATGAGGGATTAATCGGACTCTCATGATCAATACGTTCAGATTCTGTAAATACCCCGACTGCTGACTAGTCGTCAGCTTTACGCATGTCACAGGTCTTACGGCAGGGGTCCGATGTTCGAGAAGTACACCAGCTGGCCCGGACGCACGCTCGCCGCACTCGTCGTGCTGTTCCTCGCCCTCGGCACGGCCCCCGCCCTCGGCGAGCCGACCGGTCTGCGTGACTCCCTCGGACTCGGCGGCCCCACCCTCCTCGCCGACTGGCCGGCCGGCTCGTCGGGCACCCTCGACGACACCCTGACCGACCCCGCCGGCCACCGCGTGACCTTCACCTCCGGCACCCACGAGGGCCAACGCCGCGCGGAGCCGCGTACGACGGACCCGACGGGCACGCCGCAACCGACGCCTACGCCAGAATCGACGCCTACGGCGGACCCGGCGCCCACGACAGAATCGTCCCCCGACGCCAAGTCCCGTACCCCCCGCCCCCGTTGGCGCACCACCGGCCTCCCCCGCGAGATCTCCGGCCGCGCCGCCGCCCAGGGCATCCGCCTCCCCGCCGCCGCCGACGGCCACCCCTACACCGTGACCTTCACCCTCCCCGAGGCCCGGCCGGCGTGGGTCTCGGTGCTGGGGGACGGGGCCGACGCGGTGTTCGCCGCCGGGGGCGGGGAGGCGGCGGCCCGCCGCGACAACCGTTTCGACCGGCGGGCCCGAGGCGCGGACCTCGTCTTCACGAAGCCGGTCCGGACGATCGAGCTGACCGTCACGGAGGGGGCGCCGGAGGGGCTGGTGCTGGCGGGCCCGTTCGGGTCGGAGGAGGGGAAGGCCGGGGAGGAAGCCGGCGGGGAACCTTCTGAGAAACCCTCCGGGAAAGCCTCCGATGAATCTTCCGGGAAACCTTCCGCCGAACCCTCCGGGAAAGCCTCCGAGAAACCTTCCGGCGAGGCATCGGCAGACCCTTCCGCGAACGCCTCCCCCAAAGCCCCCGGCAAAAAGCTCCCCGCAACCCCACCCCACGCCCCCAACACCACCCCCAACTCCCCCCGCCGAGCCACCTCCTGCACCCCCTCCTCCGGCTTCACCAACTGCACCCTCTTCAGCTACACCGCCGCCGACCAGACCTTCACCGTCCCCGCCGGCGTCAGCAGCCTGAACCTCCAGCTCTGGGGCGCCGGCGGCGGCGGTGACAACGCGACCTACTACACCGGCCAGGTCGGCGGCGCCGCCGGCGGCTACACGACCGGCACGGTCGCGGTCACCCCCAACCAGTCCCTGACGGTGATGGCCGGCCAGGGCGGCGCGGTCAACTCGACCGCGGTGACGTACGGCGGCGGCGGCGCCGGCGGCTGGACGCAGACCTCGGGCGCGGTCGGCGCGAGCGGCGGCGGCATGTCCGCGCTGTGGAACGGCGCCAGTTTCGGCACCCCGCTGCTGATCGCGGGCGGCGGCGGTGGCGCCTCGCCGGGCGCCGACACCAACAACCCGCGCCCCGGCGCGGGCGGCGGCACGAACGGCGGCGGCGACGGACAGCCCTCCCTCTCCGGGCAGGGCGGCACGCAGTCGGCGGGCGGCACGGCGGCCACGAACGGCACCGGCGGCTCGCAGTGCGCGACGACCGCGAACACGGCGGGCCGGCAGTGGTACGGCGGCAACGGCTTCGGCGCGGTCAGCGGCCGGGAGGGCGAGGGCGGCGGCGGTGGCGGCGGCGGCTACTACGGCGGTGGCGGCGGCTCCTGCCAGCTGATGGGGCCCCGGACCGCGTACAACGGTCCGGGCGGCGGCGGTTCCGGGTACATCGGCGGCTCGGGGGTCAGCAACGCCTCGACGGCGAACGGCTCCAGCCCGACCGCCAACAACACCGGCGGCGCGGCGGCGGGCACGGGGTCGGCGCAGTACCCGTCGGGCGTCGGCGTCGGCGGCGCGGACTCCCAGCGCGGCGGCAACGGCGCGGTCGTCATCCAGTGGGTCACGCAGACCAAGCTGAGCGTGACGAAGACGGCGTCCCCGAACCCGTACGTCCCCGGCGCCAAGGTCACGTACACGATCACCGTCTCCAACGCGGGCCCGGCCCCGGCGGCCAACGCGGCCGTGACGGACACGGTTCCGGCGGCCCTGACCGGCGTGACCTGGACCTGTTCGGCGACCACCGGCAGCTCCTGCGCAGCGGCTTCCGGAAGCGGCAACTCCCTTAACACGACGGCCACTTTGGCGGCGAACGGCAGCGCGACGTACACGGTCACCGGCAACACGGCGAGCACGGCGACGGCGGCGCTGAGCAACACCGCGACCGTCACCCCGCCCTCGGGCGTCAGCGACACGGCGTGCGGCACGAGCTGTTCGGCGACGGCGACGACCCCGGCGAGCCCGCGGGCGGACCTGTCGGCGGCCAAGTCGGCGTCCACGGCGACGGTTTCGCCGGGACAGACGTACACGTACACGCTGTCGGCCACCAACAACGGGCCGTCGGTCGCCTCCAGCGTGTCGATGACCGACACGCTCCCCAACGGCGTGACGTTCCAGTCGGGTTCGGGGTGTACGGCGTCGGGGCAGAGCGTGACCTGCGGGACGGTCGCCTCGCTCGCGGTGGGGGCCACGCAGACGTGGACCATCACCGTGAAGCTGGCCTCCTCCTACAAGGGCACCGGCTCCGACATCGGCAACACCGCGACCGTCTCCTCGTCCACGACCGACCCCAACACCGCGAACAACACGGCGACTTCGGCGCCGCCGCCGATCGTCGCGCAGGACGACTTCGACGTCACGCCGAGCGGTCAGGGCGGGACGGTGGCGCCCGGGCAGAAGACGACGATCCCGGTGGTCGTCAAGAACAACGGGCCCGCCGACGCGCAGGGCAACGCGACCGTCACCATCACGCTTCCGGCGAACGTCACCGCGTCCGGCACCCAGCCCTCCGGCTGCACCGCCAACTCCGATGGCACCGTGGTGACTTGTACGGTCCCGGCGGCCTCGCTCGGCAACGGTTCCTCGGTCAACCTGCCGATCAGCGTGCTGGTCTCGCCGAGCGCGCCCCCGAACAGCACGCTGACGAAGGCCGGCGGGATCGTGGTGTCCGGGCCGAACGACAACGTCGCCGCCAACAACACGGCGGACGCGGTGGTGAAGACCTCCGGCGCGGTCAACGACCTCTCCCTGACGAAGACTTCGAGCCCGGCGAACGTCAACTACGGCGAGAACACGGTCTTCACGGTCACCGTCACCAACAACGGCCCCTCGGACGCGACGAACGTCCAGCTCACCGACCAGCTCCCGAGCGGCCTGACCTACGTCAGCGACGACTCCTCCGGCGCCTACACCCCGACGACCGGTGTCTGGAAGGCGGGTTCGGTCGCCGCGGGCAAGTCCGCGACGCTGAAGATCACCGCGCGGATGAGCAGTACGACGGCCCAGACCAACGCGGTCACCCAGGCGACCTCGGACGGCACCGACCCGAGCCCCTGCACCACCGCGAACCCCGCCAACTGCGCCTCGACGACGGTCACTCCGATCGCTGCCGACATCGCGACGACGAAGACCAACACGGGGACGCCGATCGCGCCCGGCGAGACGTTCCAGTACCAGCTGAAGGTCACCAACAACGGTCCCTCGGCGGCGAGTTCGGTCGTCGTGACCGATACGCTCCCGGCCCGGCTGAGCTTCGTGTCGTCGGCGTCGGGCTGCACGGCGGCGGGGCAGAACGTGACGTGCCCGCAGATCGCGTCGCTGGCCAACGGCTCCAGCCAGACGTTCACGATCACCGTCAAGGTCGACCCCGCCTACACCGGCAACGGCTCCGACATCGCCAACACGGCGACCTCCACGACGACCACGCCCGACCCCGACACCAGTAACAACACCTCCACGTCGTCCTCGCCCTCGGTGACGGCGGCGAAGACGGGCCTGGCCATCACGAAGACCGGTTCCGCGACGTCGTACCAGCCCGGGGAGACGTTCAGTTACACCGTCACGGTGAAGAACTCCGGTCCCTCCAACGCGACTTCGCCCACCGTCGTGGATACGCTGCCCAGCGGGTTCTCGAACTTCGGCTGGAACTGTGCGGCCAGCAGCGGGAGTTCGTGCGGGGCGGCGTCCGGGAGCGGGAACATCTCCGACCGGCCGACGGTCGCGCCGGGCGGGACGATCACCTACACGGTCAGCGGGACGGTGTCCTCCTCGACCGCAGGGAACCAGACCAACACCGCGACGGTGACCCCGGCGAGCGGGACCACGGACACCAACTGCGCCTCGTCCTGCACCGCTTCGGTCGTCACGAACGGGCCGAGCGTCCAGCTGAGCAAGACCTCCGCGCCGCGCCCCGCGAAGGCCGGGCAGACGGTGACGTACACGGTCACGATGCGGAACACCGGCAGCGGGGACGCCAACTCCTTTGTCTTCACCGATGACTTGAGCGACGTCGTGGACGACGCGACGTTCGTCGCCGGATCGGTCACGTCCGCCCCGGCGGGCGGGACGGGGACGTACGACGCCGCCGCGAAGACGCTCACCTGGAAGGGCGCGGTCGCGGCGGGCGCGACGGTGACCGTCACCTACCAGGTGAAGGTCGGCCAACCCCCGGCCGGGAACCAGGTGTTGAGGAACAAGATCAGCGCGCCCGGGACCAACTGCGCCTCCGGGTCGACCGATTCGGCCTGCTCCGACGACAACGGCGGCGGCGTCCCGCGCCTCACCATCAGCAAGGCGAGCGACGCCGGCGGGACGGTCCACCCGGGGCAGAAGGTCACGTACACGGTGACCGTGAAGAACCCCGGGACGGCCACCTACACGGGCGCCGGCTTCACCGACGACCTGACGGACGTCCTCGACGACGCGACGTACGGCGACGACGCCTCGGCGACGGCCGGTTCGGTCTCGTACGTCAGCCCCAAGCTGACCTGGAGCGGCTCGCTGGCCGCCGGCGCGACGGCGACGATCACCTACAGCGCGACCGTCGACAACCCCGACAACGGGAACAACAAGCTGGTCAACCGGATCACCTCCAGCACCGACGCGGACTGCGCGGCCTGTACGACGACGAACGGCGTCGCGGCGCTGAAGATCGCCAAGTCGGCGTCCAGCGCGCATCCCAAGCCCGGGGAGAAGGTGACGTACACCGTCACCGCGACGAACACGGGAACCGCGGCGTACCTGGGGGCAACCTGGTCCGATGATCTGACCGGGGTTGTGGATGACGCGACGTACAACTCCGACGCTTCTGTCACTGTGGGTGACGTGACGTACACGAAGCCGAAGTTGAGCTGGACCGGAGACCTGGCCGCGGGGGCCACGGCGACGGCCACCTACAGCGTGACCGTGAACAGCCCCGACACGGGCGACGGCAAGCTGCTCAACGCGGTGACCGGGCCCGCTGGCTCCAACTGCGGCTCCGGTACGAAGGACGCGGCCTGCTCGACCGGCGGCAACGCCGGGGACGGCGTGCCCCAGCTGAAGCTCACCAAGACGTCCAGCCCGGCGAACCCGGCGGCGGGGCAGACGGTGGACTACACGGTCGTCGCCGAGAACACGGGCGCGGCGACCTACACCGGGGCCACGTGGTCGGACGATCTGAGCGACCTCATCGACGACGGGACGTACAACGCGGACGCGTCGGCGTCCAGCGGGTCCGTGTCGTACGCGTCCCCCAAGCTGACCTGGACCGGTGACCTGGCTTCCGGCGCCAAGGCGACGACCACGTACTCGGTGACGCTCGCCAACCCGCTGACCGGGAACAAGAAGCTGGTCAACAAGGTCGTCTCGACGACCGACACGAACTGCGCATCCGGGTCTACCGACACCGCCTGCGGTGATCAAACTCCGGTGCCAGTGCGGCAGTTGACGATGAAGAAGACCGCCTCCTCGACGGCCCCGAAGCCCGGGGACAAGGTCACCTACACAGTGACCGTCGAGAACACGGGGACGGCCGCCTACGCAGGGGCTGTCTGGTCCGACGATCTGACCAACGTCCTGGACGACGCCACCTATGGGAACGACGCGGCGGCTTCTTCTGGCAGCGTCTCGTACACGTCACCCACGCTGAAGTGGACCGGCGACCTCGATGCGGGCGCGACCGCGACGGTGACCTACACGGTGACCTTGAGCGACCCGGACGACGGGGACGCGGTTCTCAAGAACACGCTGGTCAGCACCTCCCCGGGCGCCAACTGCGAGTCCGGTTCCACGGACGCGGCCTGCACGGCGGGCCCGTACGCGATCCCCTCGCTGACCATGTACAAGACGGTCTCCCCCGCCGCCCCGCTGCCCGGCGACACCCTCACCTACACGGTCCGGCTGGTGAACGACAGCAAGGCCGCTTATACAGGGGCCTCCTTCACCGACGACCTGACCGGCATCCTGGACGACGCGACCTGGTCGAACGTGACGACCGCGTCCGCCGGGACGGTGACGTACACCGCGCCGAGCGTGAGGTGGACGGGTGACGTCGCGGCGGGCGCGACCGTGACCGTCACCTACGCGCTGAAGATCAACAACCCGAAGACCGGCGACGGCAAGATGGTCAACACGGTCGTCGGACCGGCCGGCTCCAACTGCAAGTCCGGCTCGGCCGACAACCGCTGCTCGGCCGACGTCGGCGGCGTCCCCGAGCTGCACATCACCAAGAGCGCCGCCCCGGCGAGCCCGGTAGCGGGCGGGAAGGTGACATACACGGTCCTCGTCGAGAACGTGGGCAACGCCGCCTACAAGGGCGCCACTTGGTCGGACGACCTGTCGGGCGTGCTCGATGACGCCTCTTATGGGAACGACGCTTCGGCGACCGCTGGTTCGGTGTCGTACGCGAAACCGGTCGTGAAGTGGACCGGTGATCTGGCGGCCGGCGCCTCGGCGACGGTCACCTACTCGGTGACCGTCAACTCCCCGGTCAGCGGCGACGGGCGGCTCGCGAACAAGGTCACCGGACCCCAGGGCTCCAACTGCGAGTCCGGCTCGACCGACGCCGACTGCTCGCACACCAGCGGGATCGGCTTCCTGAAGTTCACCAAGAGCTACAGCCCGAAGGTCGCGACGCCGGGGGCGACGATCACGTACACGGTGGCCGTCGAGAACACCGGGACGGGGACGTACCCGGGGGCCTCCTTCACCGACGACCTGACCGGGGTCCTGGACGACGCGGACTACAACGACGACGAGTCGGCCACGGCGGGCGCGGTGGCGTACGCCTCGCCGAAGGTGTCCTGGAGCGGTGACCTGGCCGCCGGTTCCACCGCGACGGTCACCTACAGCGTGACCGTGAAGGACCCGGACACCGGGGACAAGAAGCTGGCCAACACCGTGGTCGGGCCCGCCGGTTCCAACTGCGCCGCCGGTTCGGCCGACAGCGCGTGCTCGCCGGCGCCGGCCGGGGTGCCGACGCTGGAGATCGTGAAGTCGGCGTCCGAGAACCGGCCGGTGCCGGGGGCGACGGTGACGTACACGGTGACCGTCGAGAACACGGGGACGGCCGCTTATACAGGGGCTGCGTGGTCCGATGATCTGACCGACGTCATCGACGACGCCGACTACGGCAACGACGCCACCGCCTCCAGCGGCAGCGTCTCGTACACGTCACCCACGCTGAAGTGGACCGGCGACCTCGCGGCGGGCGCGACCGCGACGGTCACCTACTCGGTGACCGTCAAGAAGCCGCTCGCAGGGAACGGCAAGCTCGCCAACGCCGTGACCGGCCCCGCCGGTTCCAACTGCCGCTCCGGCCAGCAGGGTTCGGAGTGCTCGACCGGTGACAAGACCGGGGACGGCATCCCCCAGCTGACGCTCAGCAAGAGCGTGAGCCCGGCGAACCCGGTGCCGGGGACGAAGGTGACGTACACGGTCACCGCGCGGAACACCGGGACGGCCGCCTACGCGGGCGCGACCTGGTCCGACGACCTGACCGGCGTCCTGGACGACGCGACGTACGGCAAGGACGCCTCCGCGACCGCAGGGACCGTCTCCTACGCCGAGCCCAAGGTGACGTGGACCGGCGATCTGGCGGCGGGCGCGTCGGCGGTCACCACCTACTCCGCGACCGTCAACGCCCCCGACACCGGGGACAAGAAGCTCACCAACGCGGTGACCGGCCCCGCCGGCTCCAACTGCGCGACGGCCACCGGCTGTTCGACCTCCAGCGGGGTCGGCACGCTGAAGTTCACCAAGACGTACGAGCCGGACACGGCGACCCCGGGTTCGACGCTGACGTACAAGGTGACCGTGGAGAACACCGGGACGGGGACGTACCCGGGGGCCTCCTTCACCGACGACCTGACCGGGGTCCTGGACGACGCCGTGTACAACGCGGACGCGTCGGCGACCACCGGGACGGTCGACTACACCAAGCCCAAGCTCACCTGGACCGGTGACCTGGCGGCGGGCGCGACCGCGACCGTCACCTACACGGTGACCGTCGACGACCCCGACACCGGGGACAAGAAGCTCGGCAACGCGGTCGTCGGCCCCGCCGGCTCCAACTGCGCCGCCGGCTCCACCGACCCGGCCTGCGCGCCGACCCCGGCCGGGGTGCCCACCCTGTCGATCACCAAGACGGCCTCGGAGAGCCGGCCGACGCCGGGCTCGAAGGTGACGTACAAGGTGGTCGTCGAGAACACCGGGACGGCCGCGTACAAGGGCGCTTCCTGGTCCGACGACCTGACGGACGTCATCGACGACGCCTCCTACGGGAACGACGCGGCGGCTTCCTCCGGCAGCGTCTCGTACGCGTCGCCCAAGCTGACCTGGACCGGTGACCTCGCGGCGGGCGCGACCGCGACGGTGACCTACTCGGTGACCGTCAAGAAGCCCCTCGCGGGCAACGGCAAGCTCGCCAACGCGGTGACCGGCCCCGCCGGTTCCAACTGCCGCTCCGGCAGCAAGGCGCCCGAGTGCTCGACCGGTGACAAGACCGGCGACGGCATCCCCCAGCTGACCCTCGCGAAGAAGGCGTCCACGGCGAACCCGAAGCCGGGCGAGAAGGTGACGTACACGGTCACCGCGACCAACTCCGGCACGGCGCTGTACACCGGGGCCTCCTGGTCGGACGACCTGACGGACGTCCTGGACGACGCCGCGTACGGCGACGACGCCTCGGCGACCAGCGGGACCGTCAACTACACGAAGCCCAAGGTCGGCTGGACCGGCGACCTGGCCGCCGGAGCGACCGCGACCGTCACCTACTCGGTCACCGTCGACACCCCGGACACCGGCAACGGCAAGCTGGTCAACGCGGTGACCGGCCCGGCGGGCTCCAACTGCGCGGCCGGTTCGACCGACCCGGCCTGCTCCACGGGCGGCGAGCCCGGCGCGGGCGTGCCCCAGCTGAAGCTCACCAAGACGTTCAGCCCGGCGAACCCGGCGGCGGGGCAGAAGGTGACGTACACGGTGGTCGCGCAGAACACGGGCGCGGCGGCCTACCCGGGCGCGACCTGGTCCGACGATCTGACCGACCTCATCGACGACGGGACGTACGACGCCGACGCCTCGGCGACGGACGGCTCTGTCTCCTACACCTCCCCCAAGCTGACCTGGACCGGTGATCTGGCTTCCGGCGCCAAGGCGACGACCACGTACTCGGTGACGCTCGCCAACCCGCTGACCGGGAACAAGAAGCTGGTCAACAAGGTCGTCTCGACGACCGACACGAACTGCGCGACCGGGTCGACCGACACCGCCTGCGGTGATCAAACTCCGGTGCCGGTGCGGCAGTTGACGATGAAGAAGACGGCCTCCTCGACGGCCCCGAAGCCGGGCGACAAGGTCACGTACACGGTGACCGTCGAGAACACGGGGACGGCCGCCTATACGGGGGCTATGTGGTCCGATGACCTGACCGACGTCATCGACGACGCCGACTACGGCAACGACGCCACCACCTCCAGCGGCAGCGTGTCGTACACCTCGCCCACGCTGAAGTGGACCGGCGACCTGGCCGTCGGCGCGACCGCGACCACCACCTACACGATCACCCTCAAGGACCCCGACACCGGCGACCAGACCCTCAAGAACGCCCTGGTCACCACCTCGGACGGCGCCAACTGCCGCGCGGGCTCGACGGACGCGGCCTGCACGGCCGGCCCGTACGACATCCCCTCGCTGACCATGACCAAGACGGTCTCCCCGGGCAGCCCGCTCCCCGGCGACACCGTCACCTACACGGTCACCCTGGTCAACAGCAGCAAGGCCGACTACCCGAACGCGGCGTTCACCGACGACCTGACCGACATGCTGGACAGCGCGACCTGGTCGAACGTGACGACGGCGTCCGCCGGGACGGTGACGTACGCCAGGCCGGACGTGAAGTGGACGGGTGACGTCCCGGCCGGCGGTTCCGTGACCGTCACGTACGCGATGAGGATGAACAACCCCAAGACCGGCGACAGCAAGCTCGTCAACAGCGTGGTCGGACCGCCCGGTTCGAACTGCAAGAAGGGCTCGACGGACAACCGCTGCTCGGCCGCCATCGACGGCCTGCCCGAGCTGCACATCACCAAGAAGGCGTCCCCGGCGAGCCCGGTCGCGGGCGGGAGGACGACGTACACGGTGACGGTCGAGAACACGGGGAGCGCGACGTACAAGGGCGCTACCTGGTCCGATGATCTGACCGGTGTCCTGGATGACGCCGCCTACGGGGACGACGCGGCGGCGACGGCGGGTTCGGTGTCGTACGCGAAACCGGTCGTGAAGTGGACCGGCGATCTGGCGGCGGGCGCGTCGGCGGTCACCACCTACTCGGTGACCGTCAACTCCCCGGTCAGCGGCGACGGCAAGCTGTCCAACAAGGTCACCGGACCCCAGGGCTCCAACTGCGAGTCCGGCTCGACCGACGCCGACTGCGCCACCTCCAGCGGCATCGGCTTCCTGAAGATCGTCAAGACGTACAGCCCGAAGGTGGCCAAGCCCGGCTCGCCGATGACGTACACGGTGACGGTGGAGAACACCGGGACGGGGACGTACCCGGGGGCGACGTTCACCGATGATCTGACCGGCGTCCTGGACGACGCGGCCTACAACAATGACGCCGCCGCGACCGCCGGAAGCGTCAACTACGCCGAACCGAAGCTCACTTGGACGGGTGATCTCGCGGCCAAGGCCTCGGCGAAGGTGACGTACAGCGTCACCGTGAACGACCCCGACACCGGCGACCAGAAGCTCAGCAACGCGGTCGTCGGCCCGGCGGGCTCCAACTGCGCCGCCGGTTCCACCGACTCGGCCTGCGCGCCGGTCCCGGCGGGCGTCCCGACGCTGGAGATCACGAAGACGGCGTCCGCGAACCGGCCGACGCCGGGGACGAAGGTGACGTACACGGTCACCGCGCGGAACACTGGTACGGCGGTCTACAGCGGGGCGACTTGGTCCGATGATCTGACCGGTGTCCTGGATGACGCCGCCTACGGCAACGACGCCTCCGCCTCCAGCGGCAGCGTGTCGTACGCCAAGCCGGTCGTGAAGTGGACCGGGGACATCCCGGCCGGCGGTTCCGCGACCGTCACCTACAGCGTCACCATCGACACCCCGGACACCGGGGACGGGAAGATCGCCAACAGTGTGGTCGGCCCGGCGGGCTCCAACTGCCAGTCCGGCAAGCAGAGTTCGGCCTGTTCGACCGGCGGGGGCGACGGCGACGGCGTCCCGCAGCTCGCGCTGAGCAAGACGGTCAGCCCGAAGAACCCGGTGCCGGGGACGAAGGTGACGTACACGATCACCGTCAAGAACACCGGCGCCGCCCTCTACAGCGCGGCCGGGTTCACCGACGATCTGACGGACGTCGTCGACGACGCGACGTACGACCAGGACGCCTCGGCGACCTCCGGGACGGTGACGTACTCCGCGACCGCGCAGATCAGCTGGACCGGTGACCTGGCGGCGGGCGCCTCGGCGACCGTCACCTACAGCGCGACCGTCAACAACCCGGACACCGGCAACAAGATCCTCACCAACCAGGTGACCGGCCCCGACGGCTCCAACTGCGCCTCGGGCAAGGAGGCGCCGGCCTGCAAGACCAGCACGGGTTCGCCGCAGCTGGTCCTGAGCAAGACGTACTCCCCGAGCAACCCGCTGCCGGGCCAGAAGGTGACGTACACGGTGACGGCGAAGAACACGGGCACGGCGGTGTACAGCGGTGCTTCATGGTCCGATGATCTGACCGACGTCATCGACGACGCCGTGTACGACGACGACGCCTCCGCCACCCTCGGCGCCGTCAACTACACCTCCCCCAAGCTCACTTGGACGGGTGATGTACCCGCCGGAGACACGGCGACCGTCACCTACTCGGCGACCCTCAAGGACCCGGCCACCGGGAACAAGGAGCTGGCCAACGCGGTGACCGGGACGTCCGACATGACCTGCGCCGACGGCACGCCCGGCCACGTCTGCCCGGCGAAGACGGCCGGCGTCCCGGCGCTGGCGATCACGAAGACGGCGTCCTCGACGACTCCGGTGCCGGGCCAGAAGGTGACCTACACGGTGACCGTGGAGAACACCGGCAAGGCCCTCTACCCAGGGGCTTCGTGGTCCGACGACCTGACCGGTGTCCTGGATGACGCCGCCTACGGGGACGACGCGGCGGCGACGGCGGGTTCGGTGTCGTACGCGAAACCGGTCGTGAAGTGGACCGGCGATCTCGCGGCCGGCGCCTCGGTGACCGTCACCTACAGCGTGACCGTCGACAACCCGGACACCGGCGACAAGAAGCTCACCAACGCGGTGACCGGCCCGGCGGGCTCCAACTGCCAGGCGGGCAAGCGCGGTCCGGAGTGCTCGACCGGCGACAAGCCGGGCAACGGCATCCCCGAACTGCGGCTGAGGAAGACGGTCAGCTCGGGGACGGCGGCGCCGGGTTCGACGGTGACGTACACGATCACCGCGCAGAACACGGGGACGGCGGCCTACACGGCGGCTACGTGGTCCGACGATCTGACCGGTGTCCTGGCCGACGCCGTCTACAACGACGACGCCCGGGCTTCCGGCGGCAGCGTCAGCTACACGAGCCCGAAGCTCAGCTGGACCGGCGACATCCCGGTCGGCGGGACGGTGACCACGACCTACACGGTCACCCTGAACGACCCCACCACCACGACCCAGTCCCTCACCAACAAGGTCACCTCGACCCCGGACACCAACTGCCCGGCGGGGACGACGAATTCGGACTGCGCCTCGGCCCTGGGCATCCCCCAGTTCTCGATCACGAAGACGTCGTCCACCTCGGCCCCGCTGCCCGGCCAGAAGGTCACGTACACGGTGACCGTCCAGAACACCGGGACGGTCGAGTACAAGGGCGCTTCCTGGTCGGACGACCTGACGGACGTCCTGGACGACGCGGTCTACGGCGACGACGCCACCGCCTCGACGGGGACGACGACGTACGTCTCCCCGAAGCTGGCCTGGACCGGTGATGTCCCGGCCGGCGGTTCGGCGACGGTCACCTACACGGTGACGGTGAAGTCCGACCCGGCCCAGCTGGGCAACGGCACCCTGGCCAACGCGATCACCTCCACCTCGCCCGGCAACAACTGCACGGCCGCCGCGAACGCGGGCTGCTCGACGACGTCCGGCCAGATCCCCACCCTGAAGATCACCAAGACCCAGACGACCCCGGCGGCGCTGCCGGGCCAGAAGGTCGCGTACAAGGTGACCATCGAGAACCCGACGACCTCGGACTACCCGAAGGCCTCCCTCACCGACGATCTGACGGAGGTCCTGGACGACGCGGCGTACGACGAGGACGCGGCGGCCGGCTCGGGGACCGTCAGCTGGGCCACCCCCAAGCTCACTTGGTCGGGTGATGTCCCGGCAGGTTCGGTGGTGACCCTCACCTACTCGGTGACCGTCTCCAGCACTGACCAGGGCGACGGCAGCCTCAAGAACACCGTCGTCTCCTCGGTCCCCGGCACCAACTGCCCTGAGGGCTCGGCGGACCGGGCCTGTACGACGGGAACGGACGGGACCGGCTCGCTGGTTCCCCGTCTGAAGATCGTCAAGACGACCGACGCCAAGGACCCGCTGCCGGGTGACGACCTGCCGTACAAGGTCGTCGTCACCAACGACAGCCGCGCGGACTACCCGGGCGCCACCTTCACCGACCAGCTGTTCTCGGGCGCGGGCCTGCTCAACCGGCAGCCGGTGACCGCGCCGGCCGCGACCTCGGGGACGATCACCGACGGCGACCCCTTCAGTTTCACCTGGAAGGGTGACATCGCGGCGGGCGCGACGGTGACGGTGACGTACACCTACCGCGCGAACGCGATCCCGACGACCGGTAGCCGGAAGATCGTCAACGAGATCACGGCCGCCAGCGCCAACACCACCTGCTTCGGCAACACCGCCGACGGCAGCTACCCGGACGGCTGCGGCGCGACCCTCACCGCGCCGGAGTACGAGTTCGGCGAGGCCCCCGACAGCTACAGCACGCTGCTCGCCTCGGACGGCCCGTACCACGTGATCGTCCCGGGCCTCTTCCTCGGCAAGGGCTCCTTCGCCGACACCGACGGCCACCCCGGCGGCCCGCGCCTCGACGAGAGCGGCCGCGGCCCGCGCAGCCTCCCCGTCGCCTACTCCGGCGGCACCGGCTACGAGACGACCGTCGACCTCACCAACACCACCGGGAAACCGGCCGTGCTCGCGGCCTGGCTCGACTACGACTTCAACGGCCGCTTCGACCAGAGCGAGCGCATCCTGCGCCAGATCCCGGATGGCACCCAGTCGACGGTCCTGAGCTGGCCCGACGCCCACTTCGCCAAGGCCGGCACGACGTATCTGCGGCTGCGGCTCTACGGCGACCAGGTCGCCGCGGGCCACGACCCGGACCTGCCGGCCGGTGAGTCCCTCGGCCGCTCGGTGAGCGTCCGCGTCGGCGGCAAGCTCCGCTCGATCCCGCTCCAGCGCGCCCTCCCGGCCGACCCCCGGCCGACCGGGTACGGCGGCGAGGGCCAGGTCGAGGACTTCAGGGTCGACGTCAGCGAGGGCAAGCTCAACGTCAAGATCACGACCGACAATCCGCATCCCAAGCCTGGCGACAAGGTGACGTACACGATCACCGTGTGCAGCGCGACCAGCTCGCCGTACAGCGGGGCGACGGCGTCGGCGGATCTCGCGCAGGTCCTCAAGTACGCGACGTACAACCAGGACGCGAGCGCCTCGACGGGGACCGTCTCCTACAGCGGCGGCAAGGTCGGCTGGACCGGCACGGCGCCTGCGGACTGCGCGCATCCGGCGAAGATCACGTTCACGGTGACGTACAAGACGTCGCCGCCGCCCGGGACGACCGTCGACGTACCGGTCGTCGGGGGGCCTGGGGCCAGCAACTGCCCTGCCGGGGCGACTGCGGCGGACTGCAATGCGACGGCGGTTCCGCTGACGCCGCCGTCGCCGTCTCCCTCGCCGTCGGGTGAGTTGCCGGCGACGGGTGGGAGCCGGGATCCGAACTCGTTGTGGGCGTTGGTTGCGGTGGGGTTGACGGTGTCCGGGTTCTTGATCTGCCTCGCGATGTTCGGGATGCGGCGGCGGGGGTGGGGGCGGCGATGAGGGGAGTGCGGGGCGGGGGGAAGGGGGTGGTGGCGGTTGGGGTGGTGCTGTTGGCCGGGGTGGGGGTGCCGGGGCTGGGGAGTGCGAGTGTGCTGCCGGTGGAGCGGGTGGGGGTGATTTCTGAGGAGGGGGGGTTGGGGGCGGGCTTGGGGGTGGGTTCGGGCGGCGGCTTGGTTTCCGGCTCGGGCTCGGGTCTGCCGCGCGGCCGTGCTGGTGCTGGTGCTGGTGCTGGTGCCGGTGTTGGGGCTGGCGTTGGTGCCGGTGTTGGTGCCGGTGTTGGCGTTGGTGCTGGTGCTGGTGCTGGTGCTGGTGCTGGGGCTGGGGCTGGCGTTGGTGCCCGTGCCCGTGCTGGCGTCGGCTTTGGTGCCGGTGCCGGTACGAACATCCTTCTGATGGGGATCGACGACCGCATCGGCCTCACCCGGGACGAGCTGCGCCGCTATCACGCCGGCGGTGAGGCCTGTCACTGCACGGACACGCTGATGCTGGTCCATGTCTCGGCCGCGCAGGACCGGGTCAGCGTGCTGAGTCTGCCCCGGGACACCCTCGCGCGGATCCCGGCCCACCGCGACGACGGGACCGGCGAGCAGGTGCCCGAGCACGACGCGAAGATCAACGCGGCGTTCAAGGAGGGCGGGCCGAAGCTGTCGGTGCGGGTGGTCGAGGAGATGACGGGGCTGCGGATCGACCGCTACCTCCAGCTGGACTTCCGCCGCTTCATCGACGCGGTGGACCAGGCGGGCGGGGTGGACGTCTGCCCGGCGCACCCGATCAAGGACCCGGGCACGAAGCTGGACTTGTCCCCCGGCGTGCACCACTTGAACGGCGGCGGTTCGCTCCAGTACGTCCGCTCCCGCAAGTACGACGGCGCCGCCGACATCGGCCGTGTCCAACGCCAGCAGCGCTTCTTGGTCGGCGTCCTGAAACGGCTCCGCTCCCACCCCGTAGACCTCCTCCCCCTGACCCGCACCGTCCTAGGCGCGGTCAAGGTCGACCAGGGCTTCAAGGACACCAACCTGCTGTCCCTGGCAAGAACCCTCACAAAGCTGCCCCCTTCAGCAATGGAGTTCGCGACCGTCCCGATCGGCGGCTTCAACGAGAACATCCCCGGCGTGGGTTCGACCCTGCGCTGGGACGAGAGACGGGCGGCAGAGGTGTTCGGGCGTCTGCGGGAGGACAGGGAGCTGACGCCGGCGGACTCGAAGAGGAAACCTTCGGAGCCGGCGCGGATCAATGATTCGTATGAGCCGGTGCGGGGGTGGGGGATGGAGTGCGGGGGAGGGGTGTGAGGGGCGGGGGGAACGGGGCTGGCTGGGAGGGGGAGGGGGCGAGGGGAACGGGGCGGCTAGGAAGGTGGAGGCGAGGGGGAATGGGGTGGTTAGGAGGGTGAGGGGGCGAGGGGAATTGGGGGCGGCTGAGGAGGGGGCGGGCTGAGGAGGGCGGGGTCGAGGAGGGCGGGGGCAGAGGAAGGCGGGGGCCGATCTGCGTGGGGGCGAAGTTTGCCGGGGCGTGGAGCAAGGCTTGCCGGCGAGCGGCGCGCCCACCCTTGGTCCGGCGCGACTCCAGTGGTCCGGCCCGGCCCCGGCGGTCCGGCCCGGCCCCGGCGGTCCGGCGCGGCCCCGGCGGTCTGGCGCGACTCCGGCGGTCCGGCCCGGCCCCAGCGGTCCAGGCCAGCTCTCGGCACCTGAGCCGATCGGGCGGAAACCGCACCCCGGCCGAATGAGCGCCCCACGGGAGTGGAACTTCTGCGTTCACCGGCCGGCCCCCAAGAGCTCCAGAGCTACGCAGCTGCACAGCCCGCGTCAGCGACAAAGTTGCACAGCTCCCGTCAGCTCTGGTCAGCGACAAGGGCAGGCTGCTTCCCCACCCCCACCCCCACCCCCAGGAGGCAGCAGTGCCCCACCCCCCGACCTCCCGCATATCCGCCACACTGCCCCTCCCCGCTCTCCTCCTCTGCGCCGCCCTCTTCCCCACCTCTGCACGAGCCGAGGCCGCACCACTCGCGCAAGCTGAGGCCGCACCACTCGCGCGCGCCGCCGTAGCCCCCACCTCCGTGAGAGCCCCCGAGGCCCCCATCCCTGCGCGAGCCGATGCCGCACCTCCCGCACATGCCGAGGTCGAACCCCTCGCACGAGCCGAGGCCGCATCCCCTGCGCAAGCAGAGGTCGACCCCCCTGCGCAAGCCGCCGCAGCCCTTGCTCCCACGCGAGCTGCCATGGCCTCCGCTCTCACACGAGCCGCCGAATCGCCTACCCCCGCGCAGGTCGAGGCCGCGCCTCCCGCACATGCCGAGGTCGAACCTCTCGCGCGGGCCGAGGCCGCATCCCCCGCGCAAACAGAGGTCGACCCCCCTGTGCAAGCCGCCGCAGCCCCCGCTCCCACGCGAGCTGCCATGGCCTCCGCTCTCACACGAGCCGCCGAATCGCCCACCCCCGCACAAGCTGCCGCCGCACTTCCCGCGCGAGCCCCCAAGGCCCCCATCTCTGCGCGAGCCGATGCCGCACTTCCCGCGCGAGCCGATGTCGAACCCCTCGCGCGAGCCGCCGAATCCCCCACCCTCGCGCGACCCCCCGAGATCCCCATTGCCACGCGAGCCGTCGCCCCCGCGCGAGCCCCCGAAGCCCCCGCCCCCGCGCAAGCTGCCGTCACCCCCACCCCCGCACAAGCCCCCGCCCCCTGCACCGCCGGCACCGGCCCCTACCAACGCCAGCTGGAAACCCACCTCAAGCTCCCGGTCGACGGACGCCAATCCCCCGCCGACTGCCAGGCGATCCGCGCCTTCCAGACCCGCCAGTCCCTCCGCCCCGCGAACGGCTACGCAGGCCTCGCGACGTACCGGATGATGCTGGTCGTCGAGGCCGCGAAGAACCCGAACGCCGCGGGGAAGTGCCCGGTCCGTTCCTACCGGGTCGCCTGTGTCGACCTCACCCGTCAGCTGATGTGGGTGCAGCGGGGCCGCGATATCACCTACCCGCCGGTCCCGGTCCGCTCGGGCCGCGACGGCGCCGAGACCCGTACCGGCTGGCACCGCGTGTACTGGCGCGACGAGGACCACTACTCCGACCTGTACGACAACGCCCCCATGCCGTACGCCCAGTTCTTCGACGGAGGCCAGGCCCTGCACGGCACCTACGGCGACCTCTTCGCGGGCGGCTCCCACGGCTGCGTCAACCTCCGCTACGCCGACGCCCGCAGACTCTGGACGAACCTGGAGCTGGAGGACGCGGTCTACGTCTACGGCGTGAAACCGGGCACGGAGAGAACCGCCCCGCACCCCCAGCCGTACGACGTCCCCCAGCCGTACGACCCCCCGCCCGCCGTCATCACCCCACCCCCGAACCCGGCCCACGCATGAAGCCCCCGCCCGCCTGGCACGCCCTCCCCGCCCTGTGCGCCGCAGCGATCCTGACCACGGCACCCCCGGCCCACGCCGCAACGCCCCACGCCGCAACGCCCCACGCCGCAACGCCCCACGCTGCAACGCCCCACCCCGAGACAGCTCGCGCCACAACGCCCCACACCGAAACACCGCAGACACCCCCGCCCCACACCGACAAGACCCACACCGACAAAACCCACACCGCCCCCCAACTCTCCTGCACCTCCGACACCCCACCCCTAGCCGACCGACTCCGCAAAAGCATCGGCACCGCCCTCTCCGGCCGCGAAGGCACGATCGCCGTCGGTGTCCACGACCGCACCACCAACTCCCGCTGCTCCCTGCGCACCACCACCCCCTTCGACGCGGCGAGCGTCGTCAAGGTGAGCGTCCTGGCCGCCCTCCTCTGGGACGCCCAGAACCACGACCGCTCCCTGACGGCCGAGGAGAGATCCCTGGCCACATCGATGATCACGAAGTCCAGCAACAGCGCGACGGACACCCTCTGGAGCCAGCTCGGCCTCACGAAGATCCGCCGCTTCCTCACCGCCGCCGACATGACCCAGACCGACCCCAACCCCTACGGCTACTGGGGCCTGACCCAGCTCACGGTCCGCGACCAGCAACGCCTCACGGCCCTCCTCACCACCCCCAACAAGGTCCTGACGGCCACCTCACGCACCTACGTCCTCGACCTGATGAGCAAGGTCGTGAAGGACCAGAAGTGGGGTACGACCGCCGGAGCCCCCGCCACCGTCACCGCGCACGTCAAGAACGGCTGGCTCCCGAGGGAGTCGCACGGCTGGCGGGTGCACAGCAGCGGGGTCTTCATCGGCGGCGGCCGGACATACACGATCACCGTCCTGACCCACGGCAACGACAGCATGGAGTACGGCGTGACGACGATCCAGCGGATCGCCCGGGCCGTGCATACGACGCTGACGCCGGAGGAGCGCACAGGAGACCGCTACGAGCCGACGAACAGACCGCACGAGACGATCCCGAGGGTGCCCTAGCCCGAGCAACTCCAGGAACCCGAAGCCCCCCTGAACCCCCCGGCCCCGCTCAGCCGTGTTTCACGTGAAACACCCTTCCGGCGACGTTTCACGTGAAACACACCCCCCAACGCCGCCCCCCAACGCGCCCCTCACCCCCCTACTCCACCCCCGGCGAAACCCTCCGATACGCCGCCCTCGCATCCAGCATCCGCGCCAACGCCGTCCCCAACAACGCTGCCCCCAACAGACAGCACAGCCACAACACATCCCGGGAGACCGTCCACGTCAGAATCCCCGTCGGCGGGATCGCGAAGCCGTTGAGGAAGAGCCAGCACAGGACGGCCGTACCGGGAGCCGCCGTGAAGCGGGCGCAGAGGCCGAGGAGGGCGGCGAGGGCGGAGAGGACGGTCAGGGCGAGGACCGGACGGTCCATGCCGACGGTGGTGTTGAGCACCGCGACCAGCAGCAGCGCGCCCGCGGACGCCCCGGCCCACACCAGCGGCGTCGCCACCGGCTCGGGCACGGGCCGGGCACCGGTGCCGAAGTGGGTCCACTCGATCATGCCGACACATCCTTTCGCGCCCCACAGGGCACCCGATTCTCCCATCCACTGCGGTCAGTTGAGATCTGTCCGGCTCATCACAGCGGTCTGGAAGGCCAGTTGAGGAGCCGTGCCCCGATGGCGGCCGTCTGGAGGGTGTACCGCTGCGCGGGGTCGGCGGGGTCGATGCCGGTCAGGGTGTGGATGCGTTCCAGCCGGTAGGTCAGGGCGCGCACGCTCAGCGAGAGCTGCCGGGCCGCGGCTGCCGCGACGCAGCCGGTGTCGAAGTAGGCGGTCAGGGTGTCCAGCAGGGGCTGGGCCCCGCCGCGCGCCTGCTCCAGGGGGTGCAGGGTGTGGTGGACGAGGTCGACGAGGGCTTGGCGGTCGCGGGCCAGTACGGGGAAGACCAGGAGGTCGGCGGCGCGCAGCAGGGGATCGTCGAAGCCCATCCGCTGGGCGACGTCGAGGGCGTTCAGCGCCTCCTCGTAGGAGTGGCCGATGCCGACGGGGCCGGTGCGGGTGCGGCCGATCGCGACCTGGCCCGCCCCCTCGGTCGTGGCGTGCACGAGTTTGGCGAAGTGGACGAGGACGTCCTCCTGGTCGCCGGGGGCCACGCACACCATCCGTCCGTCCTTGGTGGTGAACAGGATGCGCCGGCCCTCGAACCGCGCGAACAGCTCGCCGGCGACCTGTCTGGGGACGGGGTCGGTCTCGTCGTAGACCTCGGGGCCCTCCGCGACGGCGACGGCGTGGGCGCGGGAGAGGCGCAGTCCGAACCGTTCGGAGCGGGCGGCGAGTTGGCCGGGATCGCCGAGGCCGTGCAGCAGATCGTCGATGAACTCCCGCCGCGCGGCCTCCTCTTTGCGCACGACGAGCCGCTGGGCGCGGTCGTAGCCGTCGGCGAAGGCGTCGACGGCCTGTTCCAGGACGCTCAGCACGCTGTCGAGGTCGGCGCGGGGCGGCCGGTGTGCGCGGCCGGCGGCGAGATAGGCCCGCACCAGCTGCCGCCAGCCGACGCCGGCCTCCGCGGCGCGTGCCCCGAGCGCGCGCCGTGACTCGATCTCGTCGCGGGTGAGCCGCCGCCCGGTCCCCGCGGCGTCCACCAGCATCTCCGCGAACCCCTCCACGAACAGGGCCTCACCGACACCCAGTACCCCCTCCACGCCGTACGCCTCCTCACTGGTCACCTGTGCGCTACGACGCCTGCCGGGGGCACCCGGGTTCTGGGCGCCGGTACGGCGGGCCGGGCGGGGGACGGATCGGCGTACCGTGCGTTCAGCCGCTCGCATGGGCGGCCTCCCGTTGGGCGGCGCCGACGCGGGCCGGCTTGGGCAGCCGGCGGACCAGGGGTTCGGTCCAGCGGGCGGTGAGCGGGCCGAGCAGGACGAGGATGAGGACGTAGGCGGTGGCGAGCGGGCCGATGCGGGGTTCCACCCCGACCGCGAGGCCGGCGATGACGATGGAGAACTCGCCGCGCGCGACGAGAACTCCACCGGCCCGCCAGCGGCCCGCGACGGAGATGCCCGCCCGGCGTGCGGCCCAGTAGCCGGTGGCGATCTTCGTGCAGCTGGTGACGAACGCGAGGGCCAGGGCGGGGAGCAGGACCGGGGGGATGGCCGTGGGGTCGGTGTGCAGTCCGAAGAAGACGAAGAAGACGGCCGCGAAGAGGTCCCGCAGCGGGGTCAGCAGGGCTCCGGCGCCCTCCGCGACCTCGCCGGACAGGGCGATGCCGACGAGGAACGCGCCGACGGCGGCGGAGACTTGGAGGTGCTGGGCGATCCCGGCGACCAGCAGGGTCAGGCCGAGGACGACGAGCAGCAGCAGTTCGGCGCTGTCGGAGGCGACGGCCCTGCTGACCAGCCGGCCGTGCCGCAGCGCGACGTACAGGACCGCGCCCACGGTGCCCAGCGAGATCAGCAGCGTCACCGCCCCGCCCGCGAGGCTCACCCCGGCGAGGACGGCGGTGAGGATGGGCAGGTAGACGGCCATCGCGAGGTCTTCCATGACCAGGATGCCGAGGACGACCGGCGTCTCCCGGTTGCCGAGCCGGCGCAGTTCCCCGAGGACCTTGGCGATCACCCCGGACGACGAGATCCAGGTGACCCCGGCGAGCGCGACGGCGGCCACCGGCCCCCAGCCGAGCAGCAGCGCCATCACCGCGCCGGGGGTCGCGTTGAGGACGAAGTCGACTGCGCCGGAGGGGTATTGGGTGCGAAGGGTGGTGACCAGCTCGGACGCGCTGTACTCCAGGCCGAGCAGCAGAAGCAGCAGGACGACGCCGATCTCGGCGCCGGTCGCGACGAACTCCTCGCTGGCCTCCATGGGGAAGATGCCGCCCTGGCCGAAGGCGAGCCCGGCGAGGAGGTACAGGGGTATCGGGGAGAAGCCCACGCGTCCGGCGAGGCGTCCCAGCAGACCCAGGGCGAGGATCATCGCCCCGAGTTCTATGAGCATGGCGGTGGTGTCGTGCACGGGTGGGTGACCTCCGTCGGATCGGCGCGGTCGTGGGCACGTCGTACGGGCGACGTGTGAAGTGGGCGGTGCGGAAGGGGAGTTGGCGAGTCAGTGGTGATACGGCAGACGGGCGCCGGTCGCGGGGAGGGGACCGGCGGCTGCGGCAGCGCTAGAGGCTGCGGTCGGTATCAGGTACGCCGTCGCGGGCGGCGTTGTCGACACGTACGGTACGAATGCCCTGGTACATGTCACGCCCCTCTCGTCCAACGCGCGTAGGTATGCGATCTCGCGTAAGTATTCGGTAAATAACTTTACCGTAGCTCTCCTTGCCGCGCGGCAAGTTGGGGAGGTCCGGTGCGCGAAGGATCACCCAACGCACGCCAAAGGGCCCGGTGTTTCACGTGAAACACCGGGCCCTGTACAGGCGATCCGAGTCAGCCGCGCCCCTCCCGGTGCGCCGCCTCTTCCGCCTCCTTCGCCGCCACCTCAGGATCGAGCCCGTCGACGGACTTGAGCCCCACCTCGGTGGCCTCCGGCGGCTCGACCAGCCAGTCGGGGTTGGCCTGCCGGTCCCACCACTTCCAGGCCGCGTAGGCACCGCCGGCGACGAGGCCGAGGACGAGCGCGGTCTTGGCGAACCCGGCGGCCCGGCAGCGCCGCCGGTTCGCGCGGGCCAGCTTCTCGATCTGCTGCGGAGTGACCCCGCCGCGCAGCGCGGCCAGCGCGGCGGCGCCCCGCAGCGCGGCCTCCTCCCGGGCGGGCCCGGCCGCGGCCACCGCCTGCTCGATCCGGGGCCGGGAGTACTCGGCGGCCTGCCGGGCGGCCAGCATGGTCCGGGCCGCGGTCTCCTGGGCGGCCTGGTCGAGCTTCGGCGGCACATGGGTGCGGGCCTGCTCGATCCGCGGCGCCACATGGGTGCCGTACTGGGCCCGGGCCTGCTCGGCGGCGAGGGACATCTTCGGCGCGAGCCGGACACGGGCTTCCTGTGCGTACTGTGCGGCCAGTTCCTTGGCCGTGTCGGCGTAGGGCGCCACCGCTTCCGCGGCGTGCAGCACGCTGTCCTTCGCCGTACCGGTCGCGGCGCGCACGCTGTCGATGCGGGTCACAACAACCTCCTTCTCGGTGGCGTTGGGGGTTCAGCCCTTTTATCTGCTGTCCACCCCTTTGCGGATCATGCCTGTTTCCGGCGCCCGGGGCGCGCGGAGGCGGGCATACGGGTGCCGGAAGACGGGGGCCGGGCGGCCGTGCGAGGATCGGGGGGTTAAAGAAGTCGACGAAAGGCACACCCGTGGCCGAGAAGCTCTACGCCACCCTCAAGACCAACCACGGCGACATCGAGATCGAACTGTTCCCGAACCACGCCCCGAAGACGGTCGAGAACTTCGTCGGGCTCGCTACGGGTGAGCGTCAGTGGACCGACCCGAAGACCGGCCAGCCGCGTACGGACAGCCTGTACGCCGGGACCGTCTTCCACCGGGTTATCTCCGGCTTCATGATCCAGGGCGGTGACCCGCTGGGCAATGGCACCGGCGGCCCCGGCTACCGGTTCGCGGACGAGTTCCACCCCGAGCTGAAGTTCAGCGAGCCCTACCTGCTGGCCATGGCCAACGCCGGTCCGGGCACCAACGGCTCGCAGTTCTTCATCACCGTGGGCCCGACCCCGCACCTGAACAACCGCCACACCATCTTCGGCAAGGTCACCCAGGGCGCCGAGGTCGTGGACGCGATCGCCAAGGCCCCGACCGGCCGCAACGACCGCCCGGTGAAGGACGTCGTCATCGAGTCCGTCGTCGTCGAGAAGCGCTGACCTTCTCAAACGGCACCCCTTCCTGGGAGGATCCCCGGGAACCTTTCGCCCCGCTCGTCCGTAGGGAAGAGCGGGGCAATGTGTTGCATACGACCCACCCATGACCCGCGAGGGGGACCCTGTGGACCAGGCGCAAGGCGGGCGGCCGGAGGCCCCCGGGCTGTCCGGCTGTTACCGCCACCCGGACCGTGAGACCGGCGTGCGCTGCACCCGCTGCGAGCGTCCGATCTGCCCGGAGTGCATGGTCAGCGCCTCGGTCGGCTTCCAGTGCCCGGAGTGCGTACGGACCGGCTCGGGGACGGGACACGCGCCGACGGCGAACCGGCCGCGCACGATCGCGGGCGGCACCATCGCGTCCGACCCCCGGCTGGTCACGAAGATCATCCTGGGCGTCTGCGTCGCCGTGTTCCTGGTCCAGCAGGCCAAGGGCAACGCGTTCACCGACCGGTTCGACCTCATCGGCCGCGCCTGGGTGCCCTACCTCAGCGAGACCCAGATCCAGGGCGTCGCCGAGGGCCAGTGGTACCGCCTGGTGACCTCGATGTTCCTGCACGGCAGCTACATCCACATCCTGTCGAACATGCTGAGCCTGTGGTGGATCGGCGGCCCGTTGGAGGCGGCGCTCGGCCGGGCCCGGTACCTCACGCTGTATTTCGTCTCCGGTCTGGCCGGTTCCGCGCTGACGTATCTGCTCGCCGAGCCCAACGCGGCCTCCCTCGGCGCGTCCGGCGCGATCTTCGGCCTCTTCGGCGCGATCGCGGTCCTGGTCCGCCGCCAGCGCTACGACATGCGGCCGATCATCGCGATGCTGGTGATCAACCTCATCATCACGTTCGGGTTCAGCGGCATCGCCTGGCAGGCCCATATCGGCGGGCTCGTCGCGGGCGTCGGGATCGGCGTCGCGATGGTCTACGCGCCCCGGGAGCGGCGGGCGCTGATCCAGTACGGGGTCTGTGCGCTGGTGCTGGCCGCCGTGGTCGTCGTCACGCTGTTGAGGACCGCTCAGCTCACCTGAGCGACCACTTGTCCACAGTGTGTGGCAGGTCCTGTGCACATTGTGCGAGAACAGCTGCGCCCCCTGTCACCGACCGGCGTTTTCGCAGGTCGGACAGGGGGCGTACGGGTTTTCGAAGACCGGTTGATTCGTCGTACCGGCGTCAACACCCGAGAGGTTATCCACAGATCGTCGTTCTTTTTCCCCACCGTGTGGACAACAAGCCCTGGCCTGTGGATAACTCACCGAACAGCTGTGGTCAGAGCCTGCTCAGCGGGCTACTTCCACTGTGTGGAGACACCGAACCCGGCGGCGATGAAACCGAAGCCGACCACGATGTTCCAGTTCCCCAGCGCGTCCAGGGGCAGTGAACCGTCGGTGACATAGAAGACCACGATCCAGGCCAGCCCGATCAGGAACATCGCCAGCATCACCGGCACCACCCAGGAGCTGCTGCCCAGCTTGATGCTGGTCGCCTGCTTCGCCGGGGGCGGCGTGTAATCGGCCTTCTTACGGATACGTGACTTCGGCACGAGGGTCTCTCCTGCTGGCAAGGGGGACACAGAGCGCTCCCACGGGCGTCCGTTAGCGTAGTGCTTCTACGGCGCCGAAGGAGATAACGGTACGTTGAGCAATTCTGCCGACTCCCCCGGGACAGGATCAACGGGTTCCCGCCCAGGCCGCACGGCCCGGGTCCGGCCGATGCGGATGCTGACGGCCGCCGTCTTCGCTCTCGCGGGGCTGATCTTCTTCACGAGCTTCGACACCGCCAAGGGTACGAACATCCGCACGGACGCCTCCCTGCTGAAGCTCAGCGACCTGATCCAGGAGCGCAGCCGCAAGAACGGCGAGCAGGACGAGGCCAACGCGGGCGTGCGCCGGCAGATCGAGACCCTGACCGAGGCGGACAAGACCCCGGGCGCCGCCGAGGACGGAAAACTCGCCGCCCTGGAGGCCGTGGCCGGCACCGAACCCCTCAAGGGCAAGGCCCTCACCGTCACCCTCGACGACGCCCCGCCGAACGCCACCGCCAAGCTCCCCGGCTACCCCGAGCCCCAGCCCGACTACCTGGTCATCCACCAGCAGGACCTCCAGGCAGTCGTCAACGCCCTCTGGCAGGGCGGCGCCCAGGGCATCAAGGTCATGGACCAGCGCCTCATCTCCACCAGCGCCGTCCGCTGCGTCGGCAACACCCTGATCCTCCAGGGCCGCGTCTACTCCCCGCCCTACAAGATCCAGGCCGTCGGCGACCCCCAGAAACTCAAAGAGGCCCTCGGCGCCGCCAAGGCGATCCAGAACTACATGGTCTACGTCGACGTCTACGGCCTCGGCTGGAAGGTCACCGACGACGGCACGGTGACTCTGCCCGGCTACTCGGGCACAGTGGACCTGCACTACGCCAAGCCCGTGGAGTAGCTCACGCCGCCAGGGGGCCTTCGTGTCATTGCGGGGGATCGTCAGGACCGTCAGCGAACTGTGCCTCACCGCCGGCACCCTGATCGTCCTCTTCGTCGTCTACGTGCTCTTCTGGACCGGCGTCCGGGCCGACCACGACATGGCGGTCCAGGTCCAGCGGCTCGAAACCCGCTGGCAGCAACCCCGGCCCCAGGCGTCCCCAGCGATACCGAAGACATATGCGCAGGGGCAGCCCTTCGCCGTGATGTACATCCCCCGCCTTGGTTTCACGTGGAACAAGCCCGTCCTCCAGGGCACCGACACCGCCACCCTGCAAAAGGGCCTCGGCCACTACGCGGACACCGCCGCCCTCGGCCAGATCGGCAACTTCGCCGTCGCGGGCCACCGCCGCACTTACGGCGACCCCTTCAAGGACTTCCCCGAACTGCGCCCCGGCGACGCGGTCGTGCTCAGCGACGGCACGACCTGGTTCACGTATCGGATCGACAAAGGCCCCTACAAAACCGTTCCCACCGACGTTGAGGTGATCGACCCTGTCCCACGTACCTCGGGGTACACCGGCCCGGGCCGGTATCTCACGCTGACCACGTGCGATCCGGAATGGGGCCACAGCCACCGGCTCATCGTCTGGGGGCACCTCGACTCCACACAGCCTGTGGACGAAGGCAAGCCCGCCGCCCTGCGCCGTTAGTCTGGTGCGGTACGGCGTGAGTCTGGTGCCGTGGTACGACGGAAGGGACGGCATGTACGGCTGGATCTGGCGGCATCTGCCAGGCAATGCGTGGATCAAGGCACTGATCTCGATCGTGCTGGTCCTGGCTGTCGTCTACGTCCTCTTCCAGTACGTCTTCCCGTGGGCCGAACCGCTGCTTCCCTTCAACGATGTGACGGTGGACAACCAGTGAGCGCGCGCATTCTCGTCGTCGACAACTACGACAGCTTCGTCTTCAACCTGGTCCAGTACCTGTACCAGCTGGGCGCCGAGTGCGAGGTCCTGCGCAACGACGAGGTCTCCACCTCGCATGCCCAGGACAGTTTCGACGGCGTTCTGCTCTCGCCCGGCCCCGGCACCCCCGAGGAGGCCGGCGTCTGCATCGAGATGGTCCGGCACTGCGCCGCGACCGGCGTCCCCGTCTTCGGTGTCTGCCTCGGTATGCAGTCCATGCAGGTCGCCTACGGCGGCGTCGTCGACCGCGCGCCCGAGCTGCTGCACGGCAAGACCTCCCTCGTGGAGCACACCGGCAAGGGCGTCTTCGCGGGCCTGCCCAGCCCCTTCACGGCGACCCGCTACCACTCCCTCGCGGCCGAACCCGCGACCGTCCCCGCCGAGCTCGAGGTCACCGCCCGCACCGAGGACGGCATCATCATGGGCCTGCGCCACCGGGAACTCCCCGTCGAGGGCGTCCAGTTCCACCCCGAGTCGGTCCTCACCGAGCACGGGCACCGGATGCTGGCCAACTGGCTCACCGAGTGCGGCGACCACGACGCGGTGGCGAGGTCGGCGGGGCTCGCCCCGGTGGTGGGCAGGGCCACGGCGTGACCGCGCTGCGCCCCGAGCGCGAGGAGTCGTACGGGGGCGGGGCCGCGTACGGCTACGGCGGTTACGACGGTCCGGCCGACGAGGAGACCGTGGCGCTGCGGATATCCGGGCTCCCTTTCGGCGGTGAGCCCATATCCGCCTCTGCGGGGACCGCAGACGGCTCCGGCGCTCTGCTGCCGCTCGGGGGGCGCGCGGCCCGCAGAAAGGCCGCCAAGGGGCACGGGGGCCGTCGTAGGCGTGGTGGTGAGCCAGCCGCCTTGCCGCAGGCATCCTCGGCGCCGCTGTCGCGGGTCGAGGCGCGGCGGCAGGCGAAGGCGCGCAAGCCCGGGGCCGCGGTGGTCGCGAGCCGGGCGGTCGGGGAAGTGTTCATCACGACCGGTGTGCTGATGCTGCTGTTCGTCAGCTACCAGCTGTGGTGGACGAACGTCCGCGCGCACGCGCAGGCCGGCAGCGAGGCCAGCAAGCTCCAGGACGACTGGTCCAGCGGCAAGCGCGAGGTCGGCACGTTCTCCGCGGGACAGGGGTTCGCGCTGCTGCACATCCCCAAGCTCGACGTCGTCGTCCCCATCGCCGAGGGCGTCAGCAACAAGCAGGTGCTCGACAAGGGGATGGTCGGGCACTACGGCGAGGGCGCGCTGACGACGGCCATGCCGGACGCGAAGACCGGGAACTTCGGGCTCGCCGGGCACCGCAACACCCATGGCGAGCCGTTCCGCTACATCAACCGTTTGCAGCCCGGTGACGCGATCGTCGTAGAGACGCAGGACGAGTACTACGTCTACAAGATGGCCTCCATGCTGCCGGTCACCTCGCCCAGTAATACCAGCGTTTTGGACGCGATTCCGCCCGGTTCCGGGTTCACGCGGCCCGGCCGTTACATCACCCTGACGACGTGCACCCCGGAGTTCACCAGTAAGTACAGGTTGATCGTCTGGGGCAAGATGGTCGAGGAACGGCCGCGCAGCAAGGGGAAGCCGGATGCGCTCGTCGAGTAGGGGCGAAGACACGTGACAGCGACGACCGACGTACCGCACACCGGCACCCCCGCGCCCCGGCGCCGGGGCGGGCGGCTGGCGACGGCCGTCAGCGTCCTGGGGGAACTGCTCATCACCGCCGGGCTGATCCTCGGCCTGTTCGTCGCCTACTCCCTGTGGTGGACCAACGTCATCGCCGACCGCAACGCCGGGCGGGAGGCGGACAAGGTCCGGGAGGACTGGGCGAAGCCCGAGACGCCGGGCGCGCTCGACACCAAGGAGGGCATCGGCTTCCTCCACGTCCCCGCCATGAAGAACGGCGAGGTGCTGGTGGAGAAGGGCACCGACTCCGACGTCCTCAACGAAGGTGTCGCCGGCTACTACACCGACCCCGTGGCGGCCACGCTCCCCACGAGCGGCAAGGAGGGCAACTTCACCCTCGCCGCGCACCGCGACGGCCACGGCGCCAAGTTCCACGACATCGACAAGCTGAAGAACGGCGACCCGATCGTCTTCGAGACCCGGGACACCTGGTTCGTCTACAAGGTCTTCTCGATCCTCCCCGAGACCTCGAAGTACAACGTCAAGGTCCTCTCCCAGATCCCGAAGGAAGCGGGCACGGAGAAGGCGGGCCACTACATCACCCTGACCACCTGCACCCCGGTCTACACGAGCCGCTACCGGTACGTGGTCTGGGGCGAACTGGTCCGGACCGAGAAGGTCGACGCGGCCCGGACCCCGCCCAAGGAACTCGGCTAGTCCTCCGTGCGGAGCGACGTCCCCGTCGCTCCGCCGAAGAAGGTGCCGCCCCCGTTGTTGTTGCCGCCGTTGTTGCCGTTGTTCGTGGCGATGGCGATCAGGTTGACCGTGGTGCCCTTGTTCACCGTGCTGCCCGGGCTCGGGTCGGAGCCGATGACCTGGGCGTTGTCGTCCTGGGAGCCGGTGATGTTGCCGACGTTCAGGCCCGCGTTCTGGATGGCCTGCTTGGCGTCCTTCAGGGACAGGCCCTGGAGGTTGTTCGGGACCTGGGTCTGGACGCTCCGGCCGATCTGGATCTGGACCGTCGAGCCCTTGTCGGCCTGGGAGCCGATGGACGGGCTGGTCGAGACGACCTTGTCGACCTGGTTCTGGTCCTGGACGTCCACCTCGGTGCAGTTGCCGCTCAGCCCGTTCTGCTGCATCCGCGACTTGGCGTCCGCGCAGTTGAGGCCCGAGACGTCAGGGACCGTCGCCTTCTCCTCGGCCTTCGCGACCGTGAGGGTGATCGTCGTGCCCTTCTCGACCTCGCTGCCCAGCTTCGGGTCCTGGTCGAGGACGGTGCCCTCGGTCTCGGAGGAGACCTGGGTCTTCGTCTTCACCGTGAACTGGTACTCGTCGCCCTCAAGGAGCGACGTCGCCGCGTCCACGTCCTTGCCCAGGACACTCGGCACCGCGACCTTCGGCGCCCCGGTCGAGACGACCAGAGTGACCGTCGACTGCTTGTCGACCGTCGTCCCCGCCTTCGGGTCCTGCGAACAGACCTTCCCGGTCTCGGTGTTCTCGCAGGGCTTCTTGGTGATCGTCAGCTTGAGATCGGAGTTGGTCGCCATCTGCTGCGCCTGCGTCTCCGTCTGGTCGACGAAGTTCGGCGCGGGGAAGGAGTTGTTGCTGACCCCGTCGCTCCCGAAGAACTGCTTCCCGATGAAGATCGCCCCGATCAGCACCAGGATCGCCGCGACCACGAGCACGATCGTCGAGGTGTTCGACTTCTTCTGCTGCTGCCGGCGCCGGCCCTGCCGGTCGTCGTAGCCGAAGCCGTCGTCCCCGGGACCGCCCGCGCCCATCGGCGGCATCATCGTCGTCGCGCCCGCGTCGGCGCCCCGCATCGCGGTCGTCGCCTGGTCGTCGCCGTAGCCGCCGTACCCGACCGCGCCGAACGCGGCCGTGGCCTGGACCGGCTGGCCGTCGAGGCAGGCCTCGATGTCGGCGCGCATCTGGTCGGCCGACTGGTAGCGGTAGGCGGGGTCCTTGACGAGGGCCTTGAGGACGATCGCGTCCATCTCCGGAGTGATCTCCGGGTCGAAGACCGACGGGGGCTGCGGCTCCTCGCGGACGTGCTGGTAGGCGACGGCCACCGGGGAGTCGCCCACGAAGGGCGGCCGGACCGTCAGCAGCTCGTAGAGGAGACAGCCCGTCGAGTACAGGTCGGATCTCGCGTCCACCTGCTCACCCTTGGCCTGCTCCGGCGAGAGGTACTGGGCGGTGCCGATGACCGCGGAGGTCTGCGTCATCGTCATCCCGGAGTCGCCCATCGCGCGGGCGATGCCGAAGTCCATGACCTTGACCTGGCCGGTGCGCGTCAGCATGACGTTCGCCGGCTTGATGTCGCGGTGCACGATCCCGCTGCGGTGCGCGTACTCCAGGCCCTGGAGGATGCCGATCGTCATCTCCATCGAGCGCTCCGGCAGCAGCTTGCGCCCGGAGTGCAGGAGTTCGCGCAGCGTGGAGCCGTCGACGTACTCCATGACGATGTACGGGATCGAGACCCCGTCGATGTAGTCCTCGCCCGTGTCGTAGACCGCCACGATCGCGGGGTGGTTGAGAGAGGCGGCCGACTGGGCCTCCCGGCGGAACCGGGCCTGGAAGGAAGGGTCGCGCGCGAGGTCCGCGCGCAGCGTCTTCACCGCCACGGTGCGTCCCAGGCGGGTGTCATGCGCGAGGTAGACCTCCGCCATGCCACCACGGCCGAGCACCTGGCCCAGCTCGTACCGGCCGCCGAGGCGACGCGGCTCTTCCATGTCTACTACCAGCCCTCTCCGTCGGTCTGGGCCCGCGGGCCCGAGGCTGCCGTCCGGGCATACGCTACCCGGCTCGCTCTGTGTGACCTGGCCAAGCCTGTTACTCGATACCGGACCGGTATCGCAACGTGCGCCGATCCGGTGCCGACGTGAGCGGGGTCACTTCTTGCTGCCGATGACTGCCTTCATCACGTCCCGCGCGATCGGCGCCGCGAGACCGCCGCCGGAGATGTCGTCACGGTTGGCGGAGCCGTCCTCGACGACCACCGCGACCGCGACCGGCGAGGAGCCGTCGGACAGCTTGGCGTAGGAGATGAACCAGGCGTACGGCTTCTCGCTGTTGTTGAGGCCGTGCTGGGCGGTACCGGTCTTGCCGCCGACGGTGACGCCGTCGATCTGGGCGTTGGTCCCGGTACCCGTCTTGACCACCGTCTCCATCATCTGCTGGAGCTTCTGCGCGGTCGCGGAGGAGACCGCCTGGTCCAGGACCTGCGGCTCGGTGGTGGAGAGGGTGTCGAGGTTCGGCGCCTTGAGCGAGTCGACCATGTACGGCTTCATCAGCTTGCCGTCGTCGGCGATCGCGGAGGCGACCATGGCCATCTGGAGCGGCGTGGTGCGCGTCGAGCCCTGGCCGATGCCGTCGAGGATGTTCTGCGGCCGGTTGTCCTCGGGGAAGACCGACTCGGCGGCGCGCACGGGGGTGTCCAGCTTCGCCTCGTTGAAGCCGAACTTCTCCGCCTGCGCGATCATCTTCTTGTTGCCGACGTCGTCGGACATCTTGCCGAAGACGGTGTTGCAGGAGATCCGCAGCGCCTCGCGCAGGCTGACGTTCTCGCAGGTGCCGTGCTCGTTGGTGAGCTTGCTCGTGGACAGCGGCAGCGGCAGCGGGTCCGGGGTGGTGGTCGCGTCGTCGATCCCCGAGACCACGCCGTTCTCCAGCGCCGCGGCGGCCGTGACGACCTTGAACGTCGACCCCGGCGGGTACGTCTCGCGCAGCGCCCGGTTCAGCATCGGGTCGTCGGCGTTCTTCGTCTTCTGGAGCGCGTTCCACGCCACGGAGTCCTTGTCGGACTTCCCCGCGAACGTCGAGGGGTCGTACGACGGCGTCGAGACCAGCGCCAGGATCTTGCCGGTGGCCGGGTCGATCGCGGCGACCGCGCCCTTCTTGTCGCCCAGGCCCTCGTACGCGGCCTTCTGCGCGGCGGCGTTGAGGGTGGTGACGACGCTGCCGCCCTCGCGCTGCTTGCCGGTGAGCATGTCCAGGGTGTTGCGGAAGAAGAGGCGGTCGTCGGTGCCGGAGAGGATGCCGTCCTCCAGCTTCTCCAGCTGGGTGGAGCCGAACGCCTGCGACGAGTACCCGGTGATCGGCGCCCACATCGCGCCGTCCTTCCAGGTCCGCTTGTACTTGTAGTCGCCGGTGGTCTCCACCGAGCCGGTGATCGCCTTGCCGTCGACGATGATGTCGCCGCGCGGGATCGAGTAGCGGGTGATGTTGACGCGGCGGTTGTTGGTGTCGCTCGCCAGCTCGTTCGCCTTGGCGTACTGGAGCCAGTTGTCGCGCCCCAGCAGGGCGAGGATGAGCAGGCCGCAGAAGACCGCGACGCGGCGCAGGGGTTTGTTCATGAGGGACGGACCACCTGGGTCATCTCGGCGTCGGGGTTCGAGGCGGGGGCCGGGGCCGGGCGGCGGGCCGTGTCGCTGATCCGGATGAGGATGCCGATGAGCGCCCAGTTGGCGATCACCGACGAACCGCCGTACGCGAGGAACGGCATGGTCATACCGGTCAGCGGGATCAGGCCCATGACACCGCCGGCGACGACGAACACCTGGAGGGCGAACGCGCCGGACAGGCCGATGGCGAGGAGCTTGCCGAAGGGGTCGCGGGCGGCGAGGGCGGTACGGATGCCGCGCTCGACGATCAGCCCGTACAGCAGCAGCAGCGCCATGAGGCCGGCCAGGCCCAGTTCCTCGCCGAAGGTGGCGAGGATGAAGTCGGAGTTGGCGGCGAACCGGATCAGCTCGGAGTGGCCCTGGCCCCAGCCGGTGCCCAGCGTGCCGCCGGAGCCGAACGCCCACAGCGCCTGCATGGCCTGCTCGGAGTGGCCCGCCTGGCCCGCCTGGGAGAGCTTGTACTCGTTGAACGGGTCCATCCACGCCTGGACGCGCTGCTGGACGTGCGGTTCGAAGCTGGCGACGCCGACCGCGCCGGCCGAGGACATCAGCAGACCGAAGACGATCCAGCTGGTCCGCTCGGTGGCGACGTACAGCATGATCACGAACATGCCGAAGAACAGCAGCGAGGTGCCGAGGTCGGTCTCGAAGACCAGGATCAGGATCGACAGGAACCAGACGACCAGGATCGGCCCGAGGTCGCGTCCGCGCGGCAGGTAGAGCCCGAGGAAGCGGCGGCTGGCGAGGGCCAGGGCGTCGCGCTTCACCATCAGGTAGCCGGCGAAGAAGATCGCCAGCACGATCTTCGCGAACTCACCGGGCTGGATGGAGAATCCGGCGACCGAGATCCAGATCTTCGCGCCGTAGATGTTCTGCCCGAGGCCGGGCACCAGCGGCAGCAGCAGCAGGACGATCGCGCCGGCCATCGAGATGTACGTGTAGCGCTGGAGGACCCGGTGGTCCTTGAGGAAGATCAGCACCACGATGAAGAACGCGATGCCCAGCGCCGTGTACAGCAGCTGCCGGGGCGCCGCGGTCCCGGCCTGGTTGATCTGCTGGAGCAGCTTCGACTGGTCGAGCCGCCAGATGGCGACCAGCCCCAGACCGTTCAGCAGCGTCGCCAGCGGCAGCAGCAGCGGGTCCGCGTAGGGCGCGAACTTCCGTACGACGAGGTGGGCGACGCCGGCCAGCAGGCCGAGGCCCAGGCCGTAGGCGAGCAGCCCGGACGGCACCTGCTCGTTGATGGCGAGGCCCACGTTGGCGTAGGCGAACACCGGGATGAGGACCGCGAAGACCAGCAGTCCCAGCTCGGTGTTGCGTCTGCTCGGCGCGCCGATGGCACCGATCGTGGACGTGTGGTGCGTCGGCGTGTTGGTAGTGCTGCTCATCGTGTGACGGGGCCTCTCACGGCTTGCCTATTGCTTGCCGCACAGCGAGACGACCTCTTTCTCTTCCTCCGAGAGGGTGGGGCCGGGGCTGGGTTCGGCGGACGGGGTGGCCTTCGCCGACGTGCTCGGAGCGGGTGTGGCCGGTGAGGTCGAGGTCGACGGGCTGGGCGATGCCTTGGACGTGGACGAGGACGATCCGGTTCCCGAACCGGCGTCCTCCGTCTGCTTCTTGCAGGCGGAGGCCTGGACGGCGAGTTCGTCGATCTTCTTCTCGGCGTTGCCGAGGCTGCCGGCCGAGATCGTGGCCTCGACCTGCTTCTGCTGGTACTGCGGCAGGTACTTGAGTTCGATCTCGGGGTGGTCCTTCTCCACCTGCGACAGCGACAGCCAGGCCAGGTCCTGGCTGATCCCCCGGTACAGGGCGAGGTGTTCGCCCTTGGCGCCGACGTAGTACTGGGTCTGCGTCCAGCGCCAGCCGCCGTAGAGCCCGCCGCCGATGACGGCGAGGGCGAGGGCGGTGTAGAGGGAGCGCTTGAGCCACTTGCGGCCCGCGCCCGGCTTCACGAAGTCGTCGTCGGAGTACTCCCCGAAGCTGCCCGCGGGGATGAACCCGGTCACGTCGCCGGAGCCGGGCGGCCCGAACTCGCCGCCGCCGGGGGCCCGGTGGCGCCCGAGGCTGGCCGCGCGTCCGGCCGGGGTCTGCATGATCCCGTTGTCGTGCGGCTGCTGATGCTGGTTCTCGGCGACGGCGCCGACGACGACCGGGGTGTCGTACAGCCGCCCCGAGAGAGTGTCGCCGGTGTCGAGGTCGAGGACGTCCGCGACGATCACGGTGATGTTGTCGGGTCCGCCGCCGCGCAGGGCGAGCTGGATGAGCTCCTGGACGGTCTCCTGGGGGCCCTGGTAGCACGCCAGGGTCTCTTCCAGGGTCTGGTGGGAGACGACGCCGGAGAGGCCGTCGGAGCAGATCAAATACCGGTCGCCCGCCCGGACTTCACGGATGGAGAGGTCGGGTTCGACATGGTCGCCGGAGCCGAGCGCCCGCATCAGCAGGGAGCGCTGCGGGTGGGTCGTCGCCTCCTCCTCGGTGATCCGCCCCTCGTCGACCAGCCGCTGCACCCACGTGTGGTCCTGCGTGATCTGGGTCAGCACCCCGTCGCGCAGCAGATAGGCGCGCGAGTCGCCGACGTGGACGAGGCCCAGGCGCTGGCCGGTCCACAGCAGGGCGGTGAGGGTCGTCCCCATGCCCTCCAGCTGCGGGTCCTCGTCGACCAGCGAGCGCAGCTGGTCGTTGGCGCGCTGGACGGCCGTGCCGAGGGAGGTGAGGACGTCGGAGCCGGGGATGTCCTCGTCGAGCGCGACGATCGTGGAGATCGCCTCCGAGGAGGCCACCTCGCCGGCGGCGGCGCCGCCCATGCCGTCGGCGATGGCGAGCAGGCGGGGGCCCGCGTAACCGGAGTCCTCGTTGCCCTCGCGGATCATGCCCTTGTGCGATCCGGCGGCGAAGCGCAGTGACAGGCTCATGCGCACCCCGCCCGTCGGCTCCGGGTACAGCCGGTCGTGTCGCGCCACGCCGCCCACCCTCCCGCTGTGTGCCCGCTCCGCTCGCGCTCACTCATGATGCAGCACTACTTCCGCAGCTCGATGACGGTCTTGCCGATGCGGATCGGCGCGCCCAGCGGGATCGGCGTGGGGGTCGTCAGCCGCGTTCGGTCGAGGTACGTGCCATTGGTGGAGTTCAGGTCCTCGACGATCCAGTTGCCGTCGCGGTCCGGGTAGATCCTGGCATGGCGGCTGGAGGCGTAGTCGTCGTCCAGCACGATCGTCGAGTCGTGCGCCCGGCCCAGCGTGATGGTCTGCCCCTGGAGCGCGACCGTGGTGCCCGTGAGGGTGCCCTCGGAGACGACCAGCTTGGACGGGGCGTTACGGCCCCTGCGCCCCCCGGAGGCGGGCTGCTGCTGGCGCTGCTGCGGTGGCGCTGCGGTCTGCTGGCGCTGGGCCTGCTGCTGGCCGCGGCCGTCACCGCGCCGCCCGCCGCGCTGCGAGCCGCGCTGGGTGACGCGCGTACCGAACAGGTCGCTGCGGATGACCTGCACGGCCACGATCACGAACAGCCACAGGACGGCCAGGAAACCCAGCCGCATGACCGTGAGGGTCAGCTCTGACATTGCCCCCGCTTCACCCTTCGGCTTGCCTATAGATAACGGTGGTGCTGCCCACGACGATCCGCGAGCCGTCGCGGAGCGTAGCGCGGGTGGTGTGCTGTCCGTCCACCACGATGCCGTTGGTGGAGCCGAGGTCCTGCACGGTCGACGGCGATCCGGTGCGGATCTCGGCGTGCCGGCGGGAGACTCCCGGGTCGTCGATGCGGACGTCGGCCTCGGTGGAGCGGCCGAGGACCAGGGTGGGGCGGGTGATCTGGTGGCGGTTGCCGTTGATCTCGACCCAGTGGCGGGTGCGGGAGCCGGGGGCGGGGGCGCCGGCTAGGCCGCCGCCTTGTGCTTGTCCGGCGGTTCCTTGTCCAGGAGGCGGGTAGCCGTATCCGCCCGGGCGTCCGCCGGGGGGAGGGCCGGGGGGCATGGGGGGCGCGGCGGGGTGCTGCTGGCCTTGCGGCTGGCCGCCGTACGGGCTGTTGCCGCCGGGTACGGGGGCCTCGCTGCTGCTGGACCCGGCGAGGGTGCGGCTGCGGACCCGGTACAGGCCGGTGTCGAGGTCGTCCGCCTTCTCCAGGCTGACCTTGATCGGGCCCATGAACGTGTAGCGCTGCTGCTTCGCGTAGTCGCGCACCATTCCGGCCAGTTCGTCGCCGAGCTGTCCGGAATAGGGGCTGAGCCGCTCGTAGTCGGGCGTGCTCAGCTCGACGATGAAGTCGTTCGGTACGACCGTGCGGTCCCGGTTCCAGATCTGGGCGTTGTTGTCGCACTCGCGCTGGAGCGCGCCGGCGATCTCCACGGGCTGGACCTCGGACTTGAACACCTTGGCGAAGGTGCCGTTGACCAGCCCTTCCAGGCGCTGCTCGAACTTCTTCAGGACTCCCATGGGGCACCTCCTCCGTCGTAGCTGGTGTTACTGATCGTATCCACGTGGCGGTGAATCAGCCGGTTCCCCGTGGAGAGCCGCTGCCCTGGATCGTAGAGGCGCTCAAGGACCAGTGTCCCGCACCCGACTGTGGAGCTCGCCCTGCTTGCCCCTGCTTGCCGGGAGAAGGGGGGGACACCGGTACGAGGTTGATACGTGATGGGCATCGGGGTGGGACAGGGGGGCGGGCGGTGGGGGTGCTCGGGGGGTGCTCGGGGGGTGCGGACCTGCGGGGACGGGGGGTCGTGGGGGGCTGGGAAGCGAGGTGATTCCTCCGTCCGGGGCGTGCTAATGTTCTGCATGTCGGAAGGGGCCAGCCCGAAAGGGTGCGGAACCGGAAGACACACCCAAATGCGCGGGTGGCGGAATAGGCAGACGCGCTGGATTCAGGTTCCAGTGCCCGCAAGGGCGTGGGGGTTCAACTCCCCCCTCGCGCACAGTGAGGCCCCTCAGCTCTTTGAGCTGGGGGGTCTTTTCGTTGTGTGTTGATGTTTGTTGGTGGGGCGGCGGTTGTGTGATTTTCCTTTGGTGTGAGGTGTCTCTCACCAGTGGGTCAGGTCGAACACCTCGGAGCAGTACGGGTCGACGGCGTCCGAGGGGTTGTACCGGAGCTGGTCGGCGGAGATGAGGGAGGGCAGGGCGGCGGCGAGCCCGGTGACGCCTGGGCTCACGGCGCCTGCTTCGTCGCGGGGGCCTGCGGGGGTGATTCCGGCTACTGCGGAGTGGAGGGCGTCGGTGAGGTCGAACTCGGGGCCGGTCTCCAGGTGTTGCCGTACTTCTTCGGCGGTGGGGGCGGGGCTCCGGCGTACTGCCTGGCGCAGGGCCGCGGCCAGGGTGGACACCGGGATGTTGTCTCCGTGGTGGTCCACCAAGGGCAGGTCGTAGGAGGCCGAGGTCTCGATGTCCTGGCCGTCCCAGACGATGACGCGTCCGGTGCCGCGTACGCCGGACGCCGGCAGGACGCCGCGTACGGTCGGGCCGCCGCCGAGGGGGGCGGCCGTGAACATGAGCATGCCTTGCACGAGGGAGGCCTGGAGCCGCGCGAGCCCTTCGTCGCTCAACCTGTTGCTCCACTGCTGCGTCGGCACGCGCTCACGGTACGCCGGGGTGGTGTTGTTCTTCGGGTGCCGCTGTGAGGAAGTTCTCACTGCGGTGGCGGGGGGCTTCCTGGGGTGGTGGCCGGTGGGGTGTCGCTTCGGGTGGGTGGGGAGGATTTCCACAAGTAGGGGGTTATCCACAGGGAGTGACGGGTTTTGGGTGGGGGCTGTAGCGTCGGGGCGAGTTGATGTTCGAGCGTGTGTGGGGGAGGCGGTTGTCGTGGCCGAAGGTGGGCGTGCGGGGCGGCGGTTGCCGCGGGTTGCCGGGTTCGCCGAAGAGGGGCGTGGGGCGGGCAAGGAGGAGGGGAAGGCGCTGCGGCGGCTGGTGCCGCGGTCGGCTCACCGGGAGTTCGAGGCCGACGCCGGCCGCCCGGACGCGGTGGCGGCCGTCGAGGAGTCCAACCAGGGCCGCATCGAGGAACTGACGCCCATAAGGGTGGGCCGCATGGCGGCCTCGCCGTTCGCGTTCCTGCGCGGCTCGGCGGGCCTCATGGCGTACGACCTCGCGCGCACGCCGTCCACGAGGATCACCGCCCAGCTCTGCGGCGACGCCCACGCCGCCAACTTCGGCCTGTACGGCGACGCGCGCGGCGGCCTGGTCATCGATCTGAACGACTTCGACGAGACCGTCGTCGGCCCCTGGGAGTGGGACCTGAAGCGGCTGGCGGCGTCGCTGGTGCTGGCCGGGCGGGAGGCCGGCGCGGATGAGGACGTGTGCCGTACGGCGGCCCACTACGCGGCGGGCTCCTACCGGCGCACGATGCGGCTGCTGGCCAAGCTGCCTGTCCTGGACGCCTGGAACGCCATCGCCGACGAGGAGTTGGTCTCCCACACCGACGCCCATGACCTGCTCGGCACCCTGGAGCGGGTCTCCGAGAAGGCCCGCGCCAACACCAGCGGGCGGTTCGCGGCGCGGTCGACCGAGCCGACGGAGGACGGCGGGCGGCGGTTCGTGGACGCGCTGCCCGTGCTGCGGCGGGTGGGGGACGCGGAGGCGGCGGCCGTGACGGCGTCCCTCGAGCACTATCTGACGACCGTCTCCGAGGACCGTCTCCCGCTGCTCGCCCGGCACACTGTCCATGACGTCGCGTTCCGGATCGTGGGGACGGGGAGTGTGGGGACGCGCTCGTACGTGGTCCTGCTCCTCGACCACCGGGGCGAGCCGCTCGTCCTCCAGGTGAAGGAGGCCCGGCCTTCCGTGCTCGTCCCGCATCTGCTGACGGCCGGTTTCGAGGCGGGGCCGGCCGAGCACGAGGGGCGGCGGGTCGTGCTCGGGCAGAAGCGGATGCAGGTCGTCAGCGACATCCTCCTGGGGTGGACCACCGTCGAGGGACGGCCTTTCCAGGTACGGCAGTTCCGCAATCGCAAGGGGAGCGTCGACCCGGCCGCGCTGGCCGCCGACCAGCTCGACGACTACGCCCGGATGACGGGGGCGCTGCTGGCCCGGGCCCATTCGCACAGCGCCGATCCCCGGGTGGTGGCGGGGTACTGCGGCAAGAGCGAGGAACTGGACGAGGCGGTGGCCGCGTTCGCGGTGGCCTACGCGGACCGGACCGAGGCGGATCATGCGGGGTTGGTGGGGGCTGTGCGGGTGGGGAGGGTGGCGGCGGAGATGGGGGTTTGAGGGGGCGGCTGGAGGTGGGGCGGCTGGTCGGAGGGGGTGGGTGGCTGGAGGTAGGGCGGTCGGCTGGAGGGGGTGGGTGGCTGGAGGTAGGGCGGTCGGTCGGCTGGCGGGGGCGGGGCTGTGTTGATGTGCGGCTCTGTCGCGTAAGCGCTCCGCGGGGCAGAGCCGTACCGGCACTTCGCCGGGAGGGAGCTGTACCGGTGCTTCGCCGGGAGCGTCGTACCCGGAGGCGGTCTGACCTGGTGCCCCCGGCGGAGCCCTTAGGCTGGACGAGTGACGACCCCCGAAGCTGAGCAGGCGCGGCCCGAAGAGCGGCTTGAGCAGGCCGTGCGGGCCGCCGAGCAGGCGCTGATCGAGTTCGAGATCGCGGTGGAGACCTTCCGGGTGGAGGTCGACAACTTCTCGCGGCTGCACCACCAGAAGCTGGGGCCGATGTACGCCCGGCTCGACGAGCTCGACGCGCAGATCGCGGAGGCGCGGGCGGCGCGTACCGGTGATCCGGCGGACGTCCGCAAGGCCGCCGAGGCGCGGGCGCGGGTGCTGCCGATGCCGGGGGTCGAGGAGCTGTTCCACGGCTGGATGGACGGGGAGGGGCTGTTCCCGGAGGCGGTGGCGATGCTGACCGAGCAGTCGGTGCGGCCCCCGGAGCGGGTGCGGCCCAGCGACGAGGCCCGCAAGCTCTACCGCGAGCTGGCCCGCAAGGCCCACCCCGACCTCGCCCAGGAGGACGCCGAGCGGCTGCGCCGGGAGGAGTTCATCACCCGCGTCAACGCCGCCTACGCGCGCGGCGACGAGGGGTTGCTGCGGCAGCTGGCCGAGGAGTGGGCGGCGGGGCCGGTCCCGCCGGAGCGGCAGCCGAGCGCCGGCGAGGAGCTGTACGCCCGCCTCGAATGGCTGGCCCAGCGCAAGGAGATGCTCGCGCAGGTCGCCAAGGAGCTGGAGGAGGGGGCGATCGGCTCCATGCTGCGGCTGGCGCCGGACGATCCGGACCGGTTGCTGGAGGAGATCGCGGAGCAGTTGCTGGCGGATGTGTCGGCCAGGGAGGCGGAGTTGGCGGAGTTGGTCGGGGGGATGCCGGGGTAGCGAGTCGGGGGGATGCCGGGGTAGTGAGGGGTTGCGCGGAGTCGGTGTGGCCGGTCTCGGCTGTGCCGGGGGTCGGCCTTGGCTGTGCTTGCCGGGTGCCGGGTGCCGGGTGCCGGGTGCCGGGTGCCGGGGGTGCGGGGTGCCAGGGGTGCGGGGTGCCGAGGGCCAGCCGCGTCCCGCGCCTCCGCCTCCCGACTCCCGTCCGCACAAACCCGTCCCCCGGCGTCCCGTTCTCCCCTCCCTCCGCATCCCGCATCCCCCGTCCCGCATCCCCCGCCCAACCCCCTCCCCCCTTCAGGTAGCGTCGGGGCATGAGTTTCGGAGCTGGTGTGCCCACCGTCGGGATCGCGGATCTCGGGGCGGATGACTTTCTGCTGGACGTCCGTGAGGACGACGAGTGGCAGGCGGGTCATGCCGAAGGGGCGCTGCACATCCCCATGAGCGAATTCGTCGCCCGTTACGGCGAGTTGACCGAGGCCGCCCCGCAGGACGGCCGCGTCAACGTGATCTGCCGGTCCGGCGGACGTTCCGCGCAGGTCACCATGTACCTCGTCCAGCAGGGCCTCGACGCGGCGAACGTCGACGGCGGAATGCAGGCGTGGGCCGCCGGCGGCCGTGCGGTGGTGACGGACGCGGGCGAGCCGGGGTTCGTGGCGTAGGGGGTCGTGGCGTAATCGCCTGGCACCCGGGCCCGGCTACGGCGCCCTCCGCGTCGTAGCCGCCCCCTCACTCCGGCGCGTGCGCCGCCAGCAGCTCCCCCAATGCCTCCTCGTGCGCCCCCGCCGGGCCCAGGGACAGCTCCAGTTGTTTGGCCCAGGCGTGGTAGCGGTGCAGGGAGTAGTCGACGTCGGCGCCGAAGCCGCCGTGCAGATGCTGGGCGGTCTGGACGACACGGCGTACGCCCTCGGCGGCCCAGATCTTGGCGACCGCGACGTCCCCGGCGGGCGGGAGGGTCCCGGGGGCGGGGAGAGCCTGGGGGGACGGGAGATCTCCGGCGGGTGGGGAGTCTCCGGTGGCCGCGAGAGCCCCGGTGGCCGTGAGAGCTTCGGTGGGCGGGAGAGCCCCGGTGGCCGGGAGCGCTTCGGGGGCGGCTGCGGTGATGCGCCAGGCCGCCTGCCAGAGGGTGGCCTCCATGGCGCGCAGGTCGATGTAGCGGTCGGCGGTCTGGACGGCGACCGCCTGGAACGTCGCCAGCGGATGCCCGAACTGCTCCCGCCGCGACGTGTAGTCGGCGGTCATCCGCAGCACCCGCTCCCCCAGCCCGAGCGCCAGCGCACAGGTCCCCGTCGCCAGCAGCTCCCGCAGCCACTCCCAGGCCCCCGCCGCCTCCACGACGTACGCCCCCGCGACCCGCGCCGACTCCAGCCGCAGCTCCCCCCATCGCTCCCCGGCGGTCGACACCTGCTCCGCGAGCCGCGTCCCCGCACAGCCGCGCGGCACGATCGCGAGCACGCTCCGGCCGCCGGAGGTGTGCGCGGGTACGACGATGTGGTCCGCGTCGTACGCCCACGGCACCGCCGTCTGCGTCCCGTCCAGCACCCATTGCTTGCCCTCCCGCCGGGCGGTGACCGCGCGTTCGGGCGCGTCATGGCCGGTGCGGCCGTGCGCGGCGACGGTCAGCACCGTCTCGCCCCGGCCGGAGCGCGCGAGCAGGGCGTCCTTCGCCTCGGGGGAGCCGTACGCCTGGACGGCCGCCGCTGCCGCGCAGCTCTCCAGGAGCGGGACCCGGGCCAGGACCTGCGCCGATTCGCGCAGCACCAGGCAGAGGGCGATCGGGTCGAGTCCGGCGCCGCCGTGTTCCTCGGTCAGGAGGAGGCTGAGCAGGTCGGCGGCGGCGAGTTTCGCCCACAGCTCCCGGTCGAACTCCTCGGCCACCGGGCGGCCTTGGGTCCGGGCCGGGGAGGGCACCCCGTCCGGCGCGACCCCCGCGAACACCCCCTGCGCCGCCTCGGCCGCTGCCCGCTGCTCCTCGCTGAAGGTGAAGTCCACGGCCTTGTCCTTCCGACGGTCTCCGTATCTGACGGTCCGTCAAAATAGAACAGGTTCCAGGAGAAGGGAACGCCGGGAGGCGCCGTCGGGCTGTCGGTCCGCTATCTGTCGAAGTCCACCTCCACCCCCTCCGTCACCGGATGCGACTGGCAGGCCAACACGTACCCCGCCTCCGTCTCCTCCGGTTCCAGCGCGAAGTTGCGGTCCATGCGGATCTTCCCGGCGACGAGGAAGGTCCGGCAGGTGCCGCAGACGCCGCCCTTGCAGGCGTAGGGGGCGTCGGAGCGGTTGCGCAGGACCGTGTCGAGGAGGGATTCGCCGTCCTGGACGGGCCAGGTGCCGCTGCGGCCGTCCAGGCGAGCGGTGAGGGTGCTGTGCGCGGGGGACGCGGCGGGCGCCGGGGCGGGGGCCGCGTCGACGTGGAAGATCTCCTGGTGGACCCGCGCGCGGGGCACCCCCAGCTCGCGCAGGGCCTGTTCGGCGCCGGTGACCAGCCCGTACGGACCGCACAGGAACCAGCCCGCCACCGCGTCCACCGGCAGCAGCGCGGGGAGCAGTCCGGTCAGCCGCTCGCGGTCCAGCCGCCCGGACGGCAGCCCTGCCTGCTGCTCCTCCCGCGACAACGCCATGACCAGCTGGAACCGCTGCGGATACCGGTCCTTGAGGTCGGCGACCTCCTCCAGGAACATCGTCGAGGCCGCCGTACGGTCGCTGCGGATCAGGCAGAACCGCGCCGCCGGCTCCCGCGCGAGCAGCGTCGCCGCGATCGACAGCACCGGGGTGATCCCGCTGCCCCCGACGACCGCCGCGTACAGCCCGGGCGCCGGCTCCAGCGTGAACCGCCCGGCCGGCGTCATCACCTCCACCTCGTCGCCGACGGAGATCTCCTTCAGCGCGTACGTGGAGAAGGCTCCGCCGTCCACCAGCCGCACCCCGACCCGCAGGACGTCCGGCCCCTCCCCGGCGGGGTCCGGCGCCGGGGAGCAGATGGAGTAGGTGCGCCGGATCTCCGTGCCGTCCACCCGCCGCCGCAGCGCCAGATGCTGGCCCGCCGCGTGCCGGTACCGCTCCCGCAGCTCCGGCGGCACCGCGAAGGACAGCGCCACCGAGTCGTCGGTCAGCCGCTCCGCCCCGACCACCCGGAGCGCGTGGAAACGGGCCATCACAGCTCCTTGAAGTGGTCGAAGGGCTCCCGGCACGCCCGGCACCGCCGCAGCGCCTTGCAGGCCGTGGAGGAGAAGCGGCTGAGCAGTTCGGTGTCCTCGGAGCCGCAGTGGGGGCAGGGGATCGGGGCCTGCGGCTCAGCCGAGAGCTGGGGGTGAGGCTGGGGGTGGGGGTGGGGTGACTGCCGTGTCGGGCCCAGCTGGACCCGTACCGGGCCGCCCGCCGTCCGGACCCGGGGCGGGGCGATGCCGAACTCCCGTAGTTTGCGGCGGCCTTCGGCCGTGATGTCGTCCGTCGACCAGGCGGGGGCGAGGACCCGGCGGACGGTCACTTCCCGCACCCCGTGCGCGTGCAGCGCCTGTTCGATGTCCGTCGACATCGTCTCGATCGCCGGGCAGCCCGTGTAGGTCGGGGTCAGCTCGACCTCCACCCCGCCCGCCTCCTGGACGTGCACCGCGCGGACCACGCCCAGTTCGTGCAGGGTCAGGACGGGCAGCTCCGGGTCGGGGACCGCGCCGGCGATCTCCAGGAGCTCCGCTTCCAGGGGGGTCACCATGTCGCCCCCGGGTGGCTGCGGTGCAGGTGCTGCATCTCGGCGAGCATGCGGCCGAACGGCTCGGTGTGCAGCCCCTGGCGGCCGGCGCCGGCGGACCAGGCGCCGGTGTCGGGGCCCTCGGGGAGGGTGAGCGTCGCCCGCTCCAGGACCGACCCGACGGACTCCCGCCAGGCTTCGTGCAGCGACTCCCAGTCGACGTCCACGCCCTCCACCGGCTGGAACAGCTCTCCGGTGAACCGCCACAGGGCCTCGCACGCCGACCGCATCCGCGTACGGCTCTCCGGCGTGCCGTCGCCCAGGCGCAGGGTCCACTGCTCGGCGTGGTCGCGGTGGTAGGCGGTCTCCTTGACGGCCTTCGCGGCGAGGGGGGCGAACTCGCCGGTGCCCTGGGCGAGTTCGGCGTAGAGGAGGTGCTGGTAGGTGGAGAAGTACAGCTGGCGGGCGATCGTGTGCGCGAAGTCGCCGTTGGGCTGCTCCACCAGCTGGACGTTGCGGAAGGCGCGTTCCTCGCGGAGGTAGGCCAGCTCGTCCTCGTCGCCGGCCGTCGAGAGCAGGACGCGGGCCTGGCCGAGGAGGTCGAGGGCGATGTTGGCGAGGGCGACCTCCTCCTCCAGGACGGGGGCGTGGCCCATCCATTCGCCGAGGCGGTGGGAGAGGATCAGCGCGTCGTCGCCCAGGGCGAGCGCCGCCGTCGTCGTACGCGGGGCCGTCACAGGTGTTTCACCCCCTCCGGGATGTCGTAGAACGTCGGGTGGCGGTAGGGCTTGTCGGCGGCGGGGTCGAAGAAGGGGTCCTTCTCGTCGGGGGAGGAGGCGGTGATCGCCGCCGAGGGGACGACCCAGAGGGAGACGCCCTCGCCGCGGCGGGTGTAGAGGTCGCGCGCGTTGCGCAGGGCCAGCTCGGCGTCCGGGGCGTGCAGGCTGCCGGCGTGGGTGTGGGAGAGCCCTCGGCGGGAGCGGACGAAGACCTCCCAGAGGGGCCAGTCGCTGTTCATGCCCGCGCTCCCGTCTCTTTGGCGTGCTTCGCCGCGTGGGCCGCCGCCGCTTCCCGTACCCAGGCGCCCTCGTCGTGCGCCCGCCTGCGCTGGGTGATCCGCTGCTCGTTGCAGGGGCCGTTGCCCTTGAGGACCTCCTTGAACTCCGTCCAGTCGATCGGACCGAAGTCGTGCTGCCCCCGCTCCTCGTTCCACCTCAGCCGCGGGTCGGGGAGGGTGAGGCCCAGGGACTCGGCCTGCGGGACGCAGATGTCGACGAAGCGCTGGCGCAGCTCGTCGTTCGAATGCCGCTTGATCTTCCACTCCATCGACTGCGCGGAGTGCGCCGACTCGTCGTCGGGCGGGCCGAACATCATCAGCGACGGCCACCACCAGCGGTCCACCGCGTCCTGCGCCATCGCGTGCTGCTCCGGTGTCCCGTTGCTCAGGGCCAGCAGCAGCTCGTAGCCCTGGCGCTGGTGGAAGGACTCCTCCTTGCAGATACGGACCATCGCGCGGGCGTAGGGGCCGTAGGAGCAGCGGCACAGCGGGACCTGGTTCGTGATCGCCGCGCCGTCCACCAGCCAGCCGATCGCGCCCACGTCCGCCCAGGTCAGGGTGGGGTAGTTGAAGATCGAGGAGTATTTCTGGCGGCCCGAGTGCAGCTTGTCCAGCAGCTCCTCGCGGCCGGTGCCCAGCGTCTCGGCGGCGCTGTACAGATACAGCCCGTGACCCGCCTCGTCCTGCACCTTCGCCATCAGGATCGCCTTGCGGCGCAGGGACGGCGCCCGCGTGATCCAGTTCGCCTCCGGCTGCATGCCGATGATCTCCGAGTGCGCGTGCTGCGCGATCTGGCGCACCAGCGTGGCCCGGTAGGCGTCCGGCATCCAGTCCCGCGGCTCGATCCGCTCCTCGGCGGCGACGGCCGCGTCGAAGGCGCGCAGCCTGCCGTCTTCCGCCGCCGCGCTCTGCGCGAGCCGCGTCGTCACCGGCCGTTGCTCGGCCGCTGCTGTGGCCATGCTTTCCCCCTTTGCCTCCGGGCTCCGCTGCGAGCCGCTGTCCGTACCGCTTCCGGTAGCCGACCGATCGTTCGGTCCGTGCATTCATGGTCGGACGGCCGTCGGTAAGGTGTCAACCGCTGTGGATAACTCGGCGCCTGTGGACAACTTCGGGCCCTTCGGCAGAAGAGCGGGCGCCGCGAGAAGGGGCCGAGGGCTGCGCGGCCGGGTGCGGCTGAGTACCGTGCCGTGGGACCACCGCACGACGACCGTCCGCTTTCCGCACGGCCGCGCCGCGGCCACACCAGCCGGACGGACCAAAGACACCGAGGATCGGGGCGGAATGAACACGCGCGACGGGGACGCCGACACTCCGCTCGGGGGGACGCGAGAGGCGGAGGGGGACAGGGGGACGCCGGACGCCGGGTCGCCGGCGGGGGCGCTCGCGCCGCCCGCGGCCGGGTCGCCGGGCGTCGAGGCCGCGCACATACAGGCCCCACCCCCCGAGGCCCCCCCACCCTCCACCGGCCTCGCCGCCCTCCCCGTCCGCTCCCAGATAGCCGTCGCCGCCGCGGTCGCCGTCGTCGCGGTCGTCGTCGCCGTCCACCTCGGGATGGTGTTCCTGCACGTCGCCCCGGCCAACACCGTCAGCAAGGCGCACGGCAAAGCGGTGGAGGAGTGGATATACCCGGAGTTCGAGCAGAACTGGAAGCTGTTCGCGCCGAACCCGTTGCAGCAGGACATCGGGGTGCAGGTGCGGGCCGAGGTGCGCTCGGCGGACGGGGTCACGCGGACCACCGGGTGGTACGACCTGTCGGCGGCCGACGGGCGGGCCATCGACAGCAACCTGCTGCCCAGCCACACGCAGCAGAACGAACTGCGGCGGGCCTGGGATTTCTACACCGCCTCGCACGACAACGACAACCGCGCGGTCGGTCTGCGCGGCGCGCTCGCGGAGACGTACCTGCGGCGGATCGTCGTGATGCGGCTCGAACGCGCGGGCGCGGGCGGGGACGTCGAACGGGTGCAGGTCCGCTCACGCACCACCAATGTGCCGCCGCCCGCGTGGAGCGGCGAGAAGGTCACCGGTGAACCGGTTCTGCGGGTGCTGCCCTGGTGGCAGGTCCCGGCCGACGAGACGAACGGAGCCGTACGGTGAACCGGTTCTCCAGCCCCTCCGAGCCTGCCGGCAAGCTCTCCCTCGCCTTCTCCCGCGCGGTCACCCGCGTCACCGAAGCCGCCCTGGGCCCCCACCAGAGCGCCGTCATCCGCATCGGCTTCAGCGCCACCTGGCTGCTCTTCCTGCTGCGCGAACTCCCGCACCGCACCGAGCTGTACGGCCCCGACGGGCCCTGGAGCTGGCAGCTGGCGCGCAGGCTGATCGACGTCAACGGCGCGTTCACGGTGCTGATGTGGTCGGACTCGCGCCTGTGGTTCGAGGCCGTGTACTTCCTCGCCCTCCTGGCGAGCCTCCTGCTGCTGCTCGGCTGGCGCACGCGCGCGATGTCGGCGCTGTTCATGGTGGGCGTGCTGTCGCTCCAGAACCGCAGCGTGTTCATGGGCGACGGCGGCGACAACGTGCTCCACCTGATGTCGATCTACCTGGTCTTCGTGCGCTGCGGGCGCGTGTGGTCGCTGGACGCGCGCAGGGAGCGCCGTACGGCCGCCGCCCGCGCGCGCGGGGAGCACGTCGTCGACCGGGTGGGGCCCGTGCTGTGGTGCGCCTCCGGGCTGACGCTGGTGCTCGCCACCGGGGCCGGGTGGTTCTTCGACGGCGGCGGGTGGTTCGTCCCGGCGCTGCTGTGGGCGCTGTGGGGCGCGCAGGGGCTGTGGTGGGCCGCCGGGCGGCGGGGGGCCGCGAGCGAGCCCAGGGTGCTGCTGGACGTCGTCGGCAACGTGATCCACAACGGTGCGCTGGTCGTCGTCATGGCCGAGGCCTGTCTGATCTACGCCACGGCCGGCTGGTACAAGATCCAGGGCTCGCGCTGGCAGGACGGCACGGCCGTGTACTACCCGCTCCAGCTGAGTTCGTTCTCGCCCTGGCCGGCGCTGGCGGATCTGCTGGCGGCGAGCGGCACGATGGTGATGATCGCGACCTACGGGACGGTCATCGTGCAGGTCGCCTTCCCGTTCACCCTGTTCAACCGGCGGGTCAAGAACGTCCTCCTGGGGGTGATGATGCTGGAGCACGCCGTCATCGCCGTCGTCCTGGGGCTGCCGTTCTTCTCCCTCGCGATGATCACCACGGACGCGGTGTTCCTGCCGACGCCGTTCCTGCTGTGGCTGGGCGGGCGGGCGGTACGCGCGCGTGGGCGGCTGCTGCGGCGGGGCGCGCCCAAGGAGAAGCCCGAGGAAGAGCCGGAGCCCGCCCCCGTAGGCTCGGCCGTATGAACGACCTGGCCGACTGGCACCGCCGCGCGGACGACGCCGTCCTCCTCGACGGCTTCCACGCCCTCAAGCACGCCTTGCGCTTCGGCGCGCGGGTGCACCGCGCGGTGGCCGTCGACCGGGTGGCGGCCCTGGCGCTCGCCGACGACCTCGCCCAGGACGTCCGCCCGGCCCTGGAGGAGCTGCTGACGGAGGTGACGGCGCAGTCGTACGCCACCCTCGTCCCGCGCCCCCACCCCACGGGCGTCGCCGCGCTGGCCGTACGGCCGTCCCGGGAGGCCAACTTGAAGGCGCTCGCCACGCGCGCGCGTACGGCGCCTGTCGTGGTCCTGGACGATCCGCGCAACCTGGGCAACGCGGGCGCGGTGATCCGGCTGGCCGCCGGGTTCGGGGTGACCGGGGTGGTCACCACCGGGACGCTCGACCCCTGGCATCCGACGGTGGTGCGCGGCGGGGCGGGGCTGCACTTCGCGACCGCCGTGGAGCGGCTGGAGGCCGCCGAGCTGCCCACGGGGCCGGTGTTCGCGCTCGACCCCGAGGGCGACGACATCCGGGGGATCACGATCCCGGACGACGCCGTCCTCGCCTTCGGGTCGGAGCGCAGCGGCCTCTCGGGCGCACTCCGCGCGCGGGCCGATCATCTGGTCGCGCTGCCGATGCGGTCCCAGGTGTCCAGCTACAACCTCGCCACCAGCGTGGCGATGACGCTGTACCACTGGAGCGCGGCCGGTTTCCCGGCCGCGTCCCCCGGCAAGGTCTGAGGGCCGCAGGGCCTCCCTAGCCCTCCCTGCGCACCTCGATCACCCGGAACCGGTTGGAGACGAACGCGCCGTCCGTGAGGGCCGCGTTGGCCGCCGGGTTGCCGCCGGAGCCGTGGAAGTCGGAGAAGGCGGCCGTCTGGTTGACGTACACCCCGCCGACGAGGTTCAGGGACAGCTGGGCGGCCTCCTCCAGGCAGGCCTCCTCGACGGCCGCCTCGACGTCCGGGTCGGCCGTGTAGGCGCCGACGGTCATGGCGCCCTGGTCGCGGATCGTGCGCTTGAGGAGGGCCACCGCGTCGGCCGCCGAGTCGACGGCGACGGCGAAGGAGACCGGGCCGAAGCACTCGCTGAGGTAGGCGGCCTCGGCGTCGGGCTTGGCGCCGTCCAGCTTGACGATGAGGGGCGTGCGGACGACCGCGTCGGGGAACTCGGGATTCGTGACCGCGCGGGAGGCCAGGGCGACCTCTCCGAGGCCCGCGGCGGCCTCCAGGCGGGCTTTCACGTCCGGGTTGACCAGGGCGCCCAGGACGCCGTTCGCGCGGGCGTCGTCGCCCAGCAGGCCGTCCACCGCGCGGGCGAGGTCCGCGACGACGTCGTCGTAGGACTTGGGGCCCTCGTCGGTGGTGATGCCGTCGCGGGGGATCAGGAGGTTCTGCGGGGTGGTGCACATCTGGCCGCTGTAGAGCGACAGGGAGAACGCCAGGTTGGCGAGCATGCCCTTGTAGGCGTTCGTCGACTCGATGACGACCGTGTTGACGCCGGCCTTCTCGGTGTAGACCTGCGCCTGGTGGGCGTTGGTCTCCAGCCAGTCGCCGAACGCGGTCGAGCCGGTGTAGTCGATGATCTTGATCTCGGGGCGGGTGGCCAGGGACTTGGCGATGCCCTCGCCTGGCGACTCGGCGGCCAGGGCGACCAGGTTGGGGTCGTAGCCGGCCTCGGTGAGGACCTCGCGCGCGATGCGCACGGTCAGGGCGAGCGGGAGCACCGCGCGCGGGTGGGGCTTCACCAGGACCGCGTTGCCGGTGGCCAGGGACGCGAACAGGCCCGGGTAGCCGTTCCAGGTCGGGAAGGTGTTGCAGCCGATGACCAGGCCGATGCCGCGCGGCACGGGCGCGTAGGTCTTGGCGAGCTTCAAGGGGTCGCGCTTGCCCTGGGGCTTGGTCCACTCCGCCGTCCCCGGCGTGCGGACCTGCTCGGCGTACGCGTAGGCGACCGCCTCCAGGCCGCGGTCCTGGGCGTGCGGGCCGCCCGCCTGGAACGCCATCATGAAGGCCTGTCCTGAGGTGTGCATGACCGCGTGCGCGAGCTCGTGGCTGCGGTCCGAGATGCGCTTCAGGATCTCCAGACCGACCAGCGCGCGGATCTCCGCCCCCGCGTCCCGCCACGCCTTCTGCCCGGCCTTCATCGCCGGGAGCAGCACGTCGGCGTCCACGCGCGGGTAGGTGACACCCAGTTCGACGCCGTAAGGGGAGACCTCGGCGCCCGTCCAGCCCTGGTCGCCGGGCTGGCCGAGTTCGAAGGGCCGGTTCAGGAGGGCCTCGAACGCGGCCTTGCCGGCGGCGATGTCCAGGCTGCCGTTCTCGCCGTACGCCTTGGGGTGCTCGGGGTGCGGGGACCAGTACGCGCGCGTGCGGATCGCCTCGACGGCCTGGTCGAGGGTCGGCCGGTGGCGGGCGATGAGGTCGGGCGCGGTGAGTTCGGCGGCCATGCGGGACCACTCCTCGGGGTGAGAACGCCTGTGGTGGCTCTTCCGCGCGGCCATGACCTGGGCGGCGATTTCGGCGGGAACATGGGCGGGAACAGCCGGTCACGGTTAGAGTAACCGAACGATCGGTCGGGACAAGGGGGCCTGCCGCATCTGTGGAGAACCCCGTGCGGGAGGATCGCGCACATGACAGCACTCGACCTCAGCAGCCCCGTGGCCGTCGTCGGCACCGGCACCATGGGCCAGGGCATCGCCCAGGTCGCGCTGGCCGCCGGGCACACCGTGCGGCTGTACGACGCCGCGCCGGGCCGGGCCCGCGAGGCCGCCGCCGCGATCGGCGCGCGCCTGGACCGGCTCGTCGCCAAGGACCGCATGACCGCGGCCGGCCGCGACGCCGCCAAAGCCCGTCTGGAGCCCGTGGACGCCCTTGCCGGGCTCGCGGGCTGCGCGCTGGTCGTCGAGGCCGTCCTGGAGGTCCTGGAGGCCAAACAGGAGCTGCTGCGGGAGCTGGAGGACATCGTCGGCGACGGCTGCCTGCTCGCCACCAACACCTCCTCCCTGTCGGTGACCGCCATCGGCGGCGCCCTCACCCACCCCGGCCGCCTCGTCGGCCTGCACTTCTTCAACCCCGCCCCGCTGCTGCCCCTCGTCGAGGTCGTCTCCGGGTTCGCCACCGACGTCTCGTCCGCCACGCGCGCGTACGAGACCGCCCGCGCGTGGGGCAAGACCCCCGTCGCCTGCGCCGACACCCCCGGGTTCATCGTCAACCGCATCGCACGGCCCTTCTACGCCGAGGCGTTCGCCGTGTACGAGGCCCAGGGCGCCGACCCCGCCACCATCGACGCCGTCCTGCGCGAGTGCGGGGGCTTCAAGATGGGCGCCTTCGAACTGACCGACCTCATCGGCCAGGACGTCAACGAGTCCGTCACGCACTCCGTATGGCGCTCGTTCTTCCAGGACGTCCGCTTCACCCCCTCGCTCTCCCAGCGCCGCCTCGTCGAGTCGGGCCGGCTCGGGCGCAAGAGCGGGCAGGGCTGGTACGACTACCGGGACGAGGCCGACGCCGCCGAGCCGCACACCGCGGAACCCGCCCAGGCGCCCGCCTACGTCGTCGCGGAGGGCGACCTGGGCCCCGCCTCCGAACTCCTCGCGCTGATCCGCGAGGCGGGCGTACACGTCCGCGAGGAGGACGAGGACCACGGCTCCCGGCTCGTCCTGCCGGGCGGCGGCCAGCTCGCCCTCGCCGACGGGCAGACCTCCGTCGAGTTCCGGGACGTCGTCTACTTCGACCTCGCCCTCGACTACCGCAAAGCGACCCGCATCGCCCTCTCCGCCTCCCAGGACACCTCCCCGCAGACCCTCTCCGAGGCCATCGGGCTCTTCCAGGCGCTCGGCAAGGACGTCAGCGTCCTGGGCGACGTACCCGGGATGATCGTCGCGCGGACCGTCGCCCGCATCGTCGACCTCGCCCATGACGCCGTCGCCAAGGGGGTCGCCACCGAGGAGGACGTCGACACCGCCATGCGGCTCGGCGTCAACTACCCCCTCGGGCCCTTCGAATGGAGCCGGCGGCTCGGCCGCAACTGGGCGTACGCCCTCCTCGACGACCTGCATCTGCGCGATCCCAGCGGGCGGTACGCGCCCTCCCTCGCGCTCTACCGGCACGCCTATGCCTCCGACAAGCGGGAGGGCGGGTCCTCATGACCACCGCCAAGCGGGACACCTACACCCCGGACAGCCTTCTGACCGTCGCCGTCCAGGTCTTCAACGAGCGCGGGTACGACGGCACGTCCATGGAGCATCTCTCCAAGGCCGCCGGGATCTCCAAGTCGTCGATCTACCACCATGTGAGCGGCAAGGAGGAGCTGCTGCGGCGGGCGGTGAGCCGCGCGCTCGACGGGCTGTTCGGGATCCTCGACGAGGACCGTGCGCGCGCGGGGCGTCACCTTGCCCGTCTGGAGTACGTCGTCCAGCGGATGGTCGAGGTGCTCATCGCCGAACTCCCCTACGTGACACTGCTGTTGCGGGTGCGCGGGAACACGGACACCGAGCGGTGGGCCCTGGAGCGGCGGCGGGACTTCGACCACCGGGTGGCGGAGCTGCTCAAAGCCGCCGCCCAGGACGGCGACGTCCGCGCGGACATCGACGTACGCCTGGCCACCCGGCTCGTCTTCGGGATGATCAACTCCGTGGTGGAGTGGTACCGGCCGGAGAGCCGGGGCATGGGGGAGCAGGAGGTCGCCGAGGCGGTGGGGCGGGTGGTGTTCGGGGGGCTGCGGGGCGCCTAGGGGCTGCCTCCGCGCGGTTCACGCCTGGGGCTCCAGGTCCTCCTCCTCGAAGACCAGCAGCGTCCTTGTGCTCAGCACCTCCGGTATCGACTGTAGGCGGGTCAGGACGACCTCCCTGAGGGCCCTGTTGTCCGGGGTGTGGACCAGCAGGAGGACGTCGAAGTCGCCGCCCACCAGGGCGATGTGGGAGGCGCCGGGAAGCCTGCGCAGCTGTTCGCGGACCGTGCGCCAGGAGTTCTGGACGATCTTCAGGGTGATGTAGGCGCTGGTGCCCTGGCCCGCCCGCTCATGGTCGACCCGCGCGCCGAAACCCCTTATGACACCGTCCTCCATGAGGCGGTTGATGCGCGCGTACGCGTTCGCGCGCGAGACGTGGACCTGTTCCGCCACCGAGCGGATCGAGGCGCGGCCGTCGGACTGGAGCATGCGCAGGATGTCGTGGTCGATGGCGTCGAGGGGGCGGGGCGGCGGGAGGTCGGACCTGGGGTCGGGGCTTTCGACCATTTGTTCAGGTGCCATGTCCCCCCGCCTCCCTACCATGGACGTACTGCGTCCATCACAGGTTGTGGATAACCGTTTGTCCACAGCCTGAGGGCACCCGTAGCCAAAATGTGCCGACGACCGAACAATCGGTAGGTGAGGCGCATCACACCAAGGCGTCTCTCCAGCCGCTCCCACGAGGAGGTGCCGCCATGACGGTCATGGAGCAGCGAGACGCGTACCGGCCCACACCGCCGCCCGCCTGGCAGCCCCGCACGGACCCCGCGCCTTTGCTGCCGGACGCCGAACCCCGCCGCGTGCTCGGCACCGGGGACGCCGCCAAGGCCGACCCCGAACTGCTGCTGAGGCTCCACGCCCAGCTGGTGCGGGGCCGCCGCTACAACACCCAGGCCACCGCCCTCACCCGCCAGGGCCGGCTCGCCGTCTACCCCTCCAGCACCGGCCAGGAGGCCTGCGAGATCGGCGCCGCGCTCGCCCTGGAGGAACGCGACTGGCTCTTCCCCAGCTACCGCGACACCCTCGCGGTCGTCGCGCGCGGCGTGGACCCCGTCGAGGCCCTGACCCTGCTGCGCGGCGACTGGCACACCGGCTACGACCCCCTCGCGCACCGCGTGGCGCCGCTGTGCACCCCGCTGGCCACCCAGCTGCCGCACGCCGTCGGCCTCGCCCACGCGGCCCGCCTCAAGGGCGACGACGTGGTCGCGCTCGCCATGGTCGGCGACGGCGGCACCAGCGAGGGCGACTTCCACGAGGCGCTGAACTTCGCCGCCGTCTGGCAGGCCCCGGTCGTCTTCCTGGTCCAGAACAACGGCTTCGCCATCTCCGTACCCCTCGACAAGCAGACCGCCGCCCCCTCGCTGGCCCACAAGGCCGTGGGGTACGGGATGCCGGGCCGCCTGGTCGACGGCAACGACGTGCTCGCCGTGCACGAGGTGCTCACCGAGGCCGTGCGCCACGCGCGCGCGGGAGGCGGGCCGACGCTGGTCGAGGCGATCACCTACCGGGTCGAGGCGCACACCAACGCCGACGACGCGACCCGCTACCGGGGCGACGCGGAGGTCGAGGCCTGGCGGGACCACGACCCGATCCGGCTCGTGGAGCGCGAACTGACCGCGCGCGGGCTGCTCGACGAAGCCAGGCTGGCGGCCGTCCAGGAGGACGCCGAACAGATGGCGGCCTCCCTGCGCGCGCGGATGAACCAGGAACCGGCGCTCGACCCGGAGGACCTGTTCGCGCACGTCTACGCCCACCCCACCCCCCAACTGCTGGAACAGCAGGCACAATTGCGGGCCGAGCTCGACGCCGAGGAGGAGCGGGGATGACGACCGTCGCGGCCAAACCCGCCACCCTCGCGCAGGCCCTCACGCGCGCGCTGCACGACGCGATGGCCGCCGACCCGGCCGTGCACGTCATGGGCGAGGACGTCGGCACCCTGGGCGGCGTCTTCCGCGTCACCGACGGCCTCGCCGAGGAGTTCGGCGACGACCGCTGCACCGACACCCCGCTCGCCGAGGCCGGCATCCTCGGGGCGGCCGTCGGGATGGCCATGTACGGGCTGCGGCCGGTCGTGGAGATGCAGTTCGACGCGTTCGCCTACCCGGCGTTCGAGCAGCTCATCAGCCATGTCGCCCGGATGCGCAACCGCACGCGCGGCCGGATGCCCCTGCCCATCACCGTCCGCGTGCCCTACGGCGGCGGCATCGGCGGCGTCGAGCACCACAGCGACTCCTCCGAGGCCTACTACACCGCCACACCCGGCCTGCACGTCGTCACCCCGGCCACCGTCGCCGACGCGTACGGCCTCCTGCGCGCCTCCATCGCCTCCGACGACCCGGTCGTCTTCCTGGAGCCCAAGCGGCTTTATTGGGCGAAGGATTCCTGGAACCCGCAGGATCCGCCGGACGTTGAACCGATAGGACGGGCGGTGGTGCGGCGAAGCGGGCGCAGTGCCACGCTCATCACGTACGGGCCTTCGCTCCCCGTCTGCCTGGAGGCGGCCGAGGCGGCGCGGGGCGAGGGCTGGGACCTGGAGGTGGTCGACCTGCGCTCCCTGGTGCCGTTCGACGACGACACGGTCTGCGCGTCGGTCCGGCGCACCGGCCGCGCGGTCGTCGTCCACGAGGCGGGCTCCTTCGGCGGCCCGGGCGGCGAGATCGCGGCCCGGGTGAGCGAGCGCTGCTTCCATCATCTGGAGGCGCCGGTGCTGCGCGTCGGCGGCTTCGACATCCCGTACCCGCCGCCGAAGCTGGAGCGTCACCATCTGCCCGGCGTCGACCGTGTCCTCGACGCCGTGGCCCGATTGCAGTGGGAGGAAGGGAGCTGATGGCACAGGTCCTGGAGTTCAGGCTGCCCGACCTCGGCGAGGGGCTCACCGAGGCGCTCATCGTCCACTGGATGGTCCAGGTCGGCGACGTCGTCACCGTCGACCAGCCCGTCGTCGAGGTCGAGACCGCCAAGGCGATGGTCGAGGTGCCCTGTCCCTACGGCGGCGTCGTCACGGCCCGCTACGGCGAGGAGGGCACGGAACTCCCGGTGGGGGCACCGCTGTTGACGGTCGCCGTCGGTCCGGTGGAGGAGCAGGGCCCGGCATCGGCGGAGGAGAGCCGGGGCGCTGCCTCGGAAGGCTCCGGGTCGGGGAACGTCCTGGTCGGCTACGGCACGGCGGAACCGACGGCCCGGCGGCGCCGGAGGGTGTATCCGGGGGTCTCTGTGACGGGCCCCTTGTCACGCGGCGCCGGGGGTGCGCGGGGAGAGGCGGCTCTCAACGGAGCTTCGGTCCCGGCCGCCGCCTCGGTCGTGGAGCGCCCCGACACCGACGGGCCCGTCGCCGTCATCTCCCCCCTCGTCCGCCGGCTCGCCCGCCAGAACGGGCTGGATCTGCGGGAGTTGGCCGGGTCCGGGCCCGACGGGCTGATCCTGCGGGCGGACGTGGAGGATGCCCTGCGGGTGGCGGAGAGCCAGGTGCGCGTCGCGGTGGAGAAGGCCGTGCCCGAGGGCCCGGGCGGCGCCGCTGCCGTCGTCGGCACCCGTGTTCCGCTGAAGGGGGTCCGGGGGGCCGTCGCCGACAAGCTCTCGCGCAGTCGGCGGGAGATTCCGGACGCGACCTGCTGGGTCGACGCCGACGCGACCGAGCTGCTGCGGGCGCGGGCGGTGATGAACGGGGCCGGCGGGCCGAAGATCTCGTTGCTGGCGCTGCTCGGGCGGATCTGCACGGCCGCCCTGGCGCGCTATCCGGAGCTGAACTCCCGGGTGGACGCGCAGGCGCGGGAGGTCGTGCTGCTGGACGCCGTGCACCTCGGGTTCGCGGCGCAGACCGAGCGGGGGCTGGTCGTACCGGTCGTCAAGGACGCGCAGGGGCGTAGCGCGGAGAGCCTGTCGGCGGAGCTGGCCCGGCTCACCGAGTCCGCCCGTACGGGCACCCTGACCCCGGCCGAACTGACCGGCGGCACGTTCACGCTCAACAACTACGGCGTCTTCGGCGTCGACGGCTCCACGCCGATCCTCAACCACCCCGAGGCCGCCATGCTCGGCGTCGGCCGCATCGCCGCCAAACCGTGGGTGCACGAAGGGGAACTGGCGGTGCGCCAGGTCGTCCAGCTGTCCCTCACCTTCGACCACCGCGTCTGCGACGGCGGCACCGCGGGCGGTTTCCTGCGGTACGTCGCCGACTGCGTGGAGCAGCCGGCGGTGCTGCTGCGCACGCTGTGACACCGGGTTCCCGGTGATCGGCCCGGCGCGCATACTCGGGGGGTGACTTCCGATATCCGGGGGGTGACGCCCGAGGCGCGCCCCTACGCCGCCGTCGTCCTCGCGGGCGGCGGCGCCCGGCGGCTCGGCGGCGCCGACAAGCCAGGGGTGCGGGTCGGCGGGCGGGCCCTGCTGGACCGGGTGCTCGCGGCGTGCGCCGACGCGGCCGAGACGATCGTGGTCGCCGCCGAACGCCCCACTCTCCGTCCGGTCCGCTGGACCCGGGAGGATCCGCCGGGCGCGGGTCCGGTGGCGGCCCTGGCCGCCGGGCTCCGCCTGACCGGCGCCGAACGGGTCGTCGTGCTCTCGGCCGACCTGCCGTTCCTGGACGCGGGGACGGTGCGGGGGCTGTTGGGGGAGCTGGGGGCCGGCCAGGGCGAGCCGACGGCTGGGGCCGGCGCCGGCCGGGGTGCGGAGGGGGCGCCGGCTGCTGATCTTGGGCCCGAAGGCGCCCTTCTCGTCGACCCCGACGGCCGGGACCAACCCCTCGTCGCCGCCTACCGCGCCTCCGCCCTGCGCCGTGAACTCGCCACGCTCGCCGACGCGCACGGCGGGCTCTCCGGGCTGCCGCTGCGGAAGCTCGTCGCGCGGCTCCGTCTCACCCGTGTCCCGGGAACCGTCGCGTCCTTCGACTGCGACACCTGGGACGACATCGCCGCCGCCCGGGCCCGGATCAGGGAGCATGACCACGTGCTGGATGAATGGATCTCCGCAGTCAAGGACGAGCTGGGCATCGACCTCGACGTCGACACCCCCCTCCTGCTCGACCTCGCCCGTGACGCCGCGCACGGCGTGGCCCGGCCGGCGGCCCCGCTGACGACGTTCCTCGTCGGCTACGCGGCCGGCCGCGCCCAAGGCGGCCCCGAAGCCGTCGCCGAGGCCTCCCGCAAGGCCGCCGCCCTCGCCCTGCGCTGGGCGGCGGAAGCGGAGGGGGCCGAGAAGGCGAAGGGGGCCGAGAAGGCCGAGGGAGTCGGGAAAACCGAGGGGGCCGAGGGGACCGGGAAGGCTGGGAAGGCCGAGGGAGTCGGGGCGGCTGGGAAGCGTAAGGCGGCCGGGGAGGCCGAGTCCGACTCCGCGTCCGGCGACGCCCCGCCCAGCCTCTCCGTCTCCGGTGACGCCTCGCCCGGCGGCTCCCTGTCCGGCGGCTCCGGGCCGGGTGCCAGATGACCGCCCCCGGCATCCGCGAAGCCGGCGGCACGGACGCGGAGGATCTCGACGTCGAGGAGGTACTGGCCCTCGTGCGCGACAGCAACCGGCCCCCCGCCGACCGAAGCGGAAACGGCGAGGCCGGCGGCAGCAGCGGCAACGCCGGTAGCGCCGGCGGCAGGGACGGCAAGGGGAGCGGCGGCAGCCACGACGACCCCCCGCCCGGCGAACCCGCCACCGACTCCCCCTCGGACACCCCCGGCAACTCCCCCGCCGACTCCCCAGGCAGCCCCCCCACCCCCTGGCCCCGAGCCCGAGCCCTCGCCGCCCGAGCCGCCCGCTCCACCGCCGCCCGCCGCACCCCCCTCTCCGTCCCCCTGGACGCCGCCCTCGGCCTGACCCTCGCCGCCCCCCTGACCGCCCTCACCGACCTCCCCTCCTTCGACACCTCCGCGATGGACGGCTGGGCGGTCGCGGGGCCCGGACCCTGGGCCGTACGGGACGAAGGGGTGCTCGCGGGGCACGCGGCGCCGGAGCGGCTCGCCGACGGGGAGGCCGTACGCATCGCGACGGGGGCCCGGATCCCGCTGGACACCACGGCCGTCCTGCGCAGCGAGCACGGGCGCGGGGACGACAAGGGGCGGCTGCACTCCACCCGGGACCTCCAGCACGGGCAGGACATCCGGCCCCGGGGACAGGAGTGCCGTAACGGGGATCTGCTGCTGCCCGCGGGGATCGTCGTCACACCGGCCGTGCTCGGGCTCGCCGCGGCGGCCGGGTACGACAGCCTGAGCGCCGGCGCCCGGCCGCGCGTCGAAGTGCTGGTGCTGGGCGACGAGTTGCTCACCGAGGGACGGCCGCACGACGGGCTGATCCGGGACGCGCTCGGGCCGATGCTGCCGCCGTGGCTGCGGGCGCTGGGCGCGGAGGTCGTCGCGGTGCGGCGGCTCGGGGACGACGCCGAGGCGCTGTACGAGGCCGTCACCGCGTCCGGCGCCGACCTGATCGTCACGACCGGCGGGACCGCCTCCGGGCCGGTCGACCACGTCCACCCCACCCTGAGCCGGATCGGCGCCGAACTGCTGGTGGACGGGGTCAAGGTCCGCCCCGGGCACCCCATGCTGCTGGCCCGTACGAGGGAGGACCAGTACCTCGTCGGACTCCCCGGCAACCCCCTCGCGGCCGTGTCCGGACTGCTGACCCTCGCCGAGCCGCTGCTGCGCACGCTGACCGCGCATCCGGCGCCCGAGCCGTACCGGCTGCCGCTGAAGGACACCGTGCACGGGCATCCGTACGACACCCGGCTGGTGCCTGTGCGGTTGCGGGCGGAGCGGGCGGTGCCGTTGCACTACAACGGGCCGGCGATGCTGCGGGGGATCGCGGTGGCGGACGCGTTGGCCGTGGTGCCGCCGGGGGGTGTCGGGGCCGGGGGCGAGGTCGAACTGCTCGATCTGCCGTGGGTGTTGACGTGAGCCGCTCTGTTTCACGTGAAACAGCAGCTATCGGGAGGTTTCACGTGAAACACGGACGCATGTTTCACGTGAAACAGGGCTTCCGGCGAGGCTAGTTGGCACGTTTCACGTGAAACAGAGCCTCCGATCAGGCCAGTTGGCGTGTTTCACGTGAAACGTGCTGCCCCGTGCGCCTGTTACGCCGGCTCCACCACCTTCGCCCGGCTCACCGTCACCACCCGGTCCCCCGCCTCCAGCGTGCTGAGCCGGGGGTCGGCGTAGTCGAGGAGGTTCCTGCGGCGGACCACGGCGACGATCAGGTCGGCGCAGGAGCGGGGTGTCCTGCCGATCTCCTCGGGGTGGACCGGGCGTTCGACGATGTCCAGGCCGCTGCCCAGCGTCATCAGATCCTCCAGCGTGTTCGCCACGACCGGGCTGACCATGGCGACGCCGAGGAGACGGCCGGCCGAACTGGAGCTGGTGATGACCGTGTTGGCGCCGCTCTGCTTGAGCAGGGGTACGTTCTCGTCCTCGCGGGCGGCCACGACGATCGTCGCCCGCCGGTTCAGCTGGCGGGCCGTGAGGGTGACCAGGGCGGCGGTGTCGTCGCGCTGGGGGCAGACGATGACCTGCGCCGCGCCCTGGACCTCGGCCTTGAGGAGGGTGTCGGAGCGGGTGGCGTCACCGGCGACCGAGACCAGGCCGTCGTCGGCGGCCGTCAGAACCGCCTTCTTCTGGGCGTCCACGATCACGATCCGGTCCTTCGCGATGCCCTGCCCGACCAGGGTCTCCACCGCGTGCCGGCCCTTCGTGCCGTAGCCGACGACCACGACGTGGTCGCGCAGCCGGGTGCGCCAGCGGTGGACGCGGACCTGCTGGCGGGTGCGCTCGGTGAGGACCTCCAGGGTGGTGCCGACCAGGATGATCAGGAAGATCACCCGCAAGGGGGTGACGACCAGGATGTTCACCAGCCGGGCCGCGTCGCTCACGGGGGTGATGTCGCCGTAGCCCGTGGTGGAGAGGGTCACCGTCGCGTAGTAGGCGGCGTCCAGGAAGTCGACCGAGCCGTCGGAGTTGTCCGTGTAGCCGTCGTGGTCGACGTAGACGATGACGGTCGTGACCGCCAGCACCAGCAGCGCCATCAGCAGCCGGCGCAGGACCTGCACCAGCGGCGGGACGCTGTTGCGCATCGGCATCGTCACCGAGCGGCTGGCCTCGGCGTCGTCGCGGACGTCGGCGCGCGAGCGGTACCACAGCGACCGGAAGAGGGAGAGTCTGCTCGGCTTGCCCGGTGGCCGTGGATGGTCCTTCATGGTGTGCCCCCTTGGGGTGGTGATCGGTTCGGTGGGCACCATGGTTCCCGGCGGGCGTCCGGTCGGCATATGCGCCACACGCCGTCCGCGTCCATGATTCACGGAACACTCCGGAGGCACCCTTGCGTGATCACACTGTCGTCGTCGGCTTCGGCACGAAGGGGCGTTCCGCGATTCGGACCGCCTGCGCCTCGGGGCTGCGCAAGGAGCAGGTCGTGGTGGTCGACCCCAGCGCCAAGGTGATCGACGCGGCCACCGCCGAGGGGTACGAGGGCGTCGTCGGGGACGCCACCCGCAGTGACGTCCTGCGCCGGGCCGAGGTGCACCGGGCCGGGCGGATCATCATCGCCACCCAGCGGGACGACACCGCCGTCCTCGTCGCGCTCACCGCCCGGCAGCTCAACAAGGGGGCGATGATCGTGGCCGCCGTCCGTGAGGAGGAGAACGCGCCGCTGCTGCGGCAGTCCGGCGCCGACGAGGTCATCACCAGCGCGGGGGCGGCGGGGCGGCTGCTGGGGCTCTCCGTGCTGAGTCCCGCCGCCGGTCTGGTCATGGAGGGGCTGTTGCAGCAGGGGAGCGGGCTGGACATCGTCGAGCGGCCGGTGACCAAGGCGGAGACCGGGCGCAGCCCCCGGGAGACGGATGATCTTGTGGTGAGCGTGGTGCGGGGGCACCGGGTGCTGGCGTACGACGATCCGGCGGTGGGGGTGCTGGAGCTGACGGACCGGCTGGTGACGATCGTGCGGGCGGCGGGGGGTGAGCGGCGGACGGAGGTGTGAGGGCTCGTGGGGTCGGGCCGGGTGGTCGCGCTCTTCGGTGGGGGCTCGGCGTTCTTCCCCGGCCCGGCGGGTAGCGTCGGGGCATGCGTGCGATTTCGATTTCTGAACCCGGTGGGCCCGAGACGCTGGTCTGGACTGAGGTGCCGGACGCGGTCGTCGGTGAGGGCGAAGTGCTGGTCGAGGTGGTGGCCACGGCCGTCAACCGCGCCGATCTGATGCAGCGGCAGGGGTTCTACGACCCACCGCCCGGCGCCTCCCCCTACCCGGGGCTCGAATGTTCCGGGCGGATCGTCGAGGTCGGGCCCGGGGTGTCCGGGTGGGCCGTCGGGGACGAGGTGTGCGCGCTGCTCGCGGGCGGTGGGTACGCCGAGAAGGTCGCCGTTCCCGCCGGGCAGTTGCTGCCCGTGCCCAAGGGCGTCGACCTCGTCGCCGCCGCCGCGCTTCCCGAGGTCGCCTGCACCGTCTGGTCAAACGTCTTCATGGTGTCCCACCTGCGGCCCGGGGAGACGCTGCTCGTGCACGGGGGGTCCAGTGGGATCGGGACCATGGCGATCCAGCTCGGCAAAGCGGTCGGGGCGAAGGTCGCGGTGACCGCCGGGACCGCCGGGAAGCTCGAACGGTGCGCGGAGCTGGGCGCCGATGTGCTGATCAACTATCGCGAGCAGGATTTCGTGGCCGAGGTGAAGGGGGCGACCGGGGGTGCCGGGGCGGACGTCATCCTCGACAACATGGGGGCCAAGTATCTGGACCGCAACGTCCAGGCGCTCGCCGTGAACGGGCGGCTCGCGATCATCGGGCTTCAGGGGGGTGTCAAGGGGGAGCTGAACATCGCGGCTCTGCTGGCCAAGCGGGGTGCGGTGACCGCGACCTCCCTGCGCGCGCGGCCCTTGGAGGAGAAGGCCGCCATTGTCGCGGCGGTGCGTGAGCATGTGTGGCCGCTGGTGGAGGAGGGGCATGTCCGGCCGGTGGTCGACCGCGAGATTCCCATGCGGGAGGCTGCGGTCGCGCATCGGGTGGTGGAGGAGAGCGGGCATGTGGGGAAGGTGTTGCTGGTGGTGGGGGAGTAGGTAGGGCGCAGTTGGGGGTGCCGGGGGTGTGGTCTGGCGGCTGCGGGCGGGTCGTGGCTGGTCGCGCCCACGCGGCGGAGCCGCATATGGATACAGCCCCGCGCCGCCTGAACAGGCGGCTGCGCCGCCTATCACGGGCGCGGGGCCGTATCCATTCGCGGCTCTGCCGCAGCCAGCCACACTCCACCCGCAGCCGCCAGACCCCCTCACCCCCTCCGCAGCCGCACCCCCAACCGAGCCAACGCCAACCCCATCCCCAGCAGTACCAACCCCATCCCCAGCGGCAGTATCTGGAGAACCGGGCCGCTTCTGTGGTGGCGGCGGGTTTGGGCTGCCGCTGCCTCTGTCTCCGGGGGTGGTGTGGGGGTGGCCGCGACCGGGGTCTCCGGTACCGAGGTTCCGTCGTCCACCCCTTCCTCGGCAGGCTGTTCCTCCTCCGCGGGCGGTTCCTCCTCGCGGCCGGGGTGTTCTCTGCCCTCGCCTGCCCTGTTGCCCGCCAGCGCCGAATCCGTCGGAGTCGGTCTCGCCGAGGCCGGGAGAGTCGTACCGAACTCCTGCCCCGTACCGAACGCCTGCCCCGTCCCCGAACCGGCCAGCACCGCACCCGCCAGAGCCGTACTCACCAGCGCCGAACCCACCCCTCTCCCCCCTCCCCGCCAACCGCTCCTGGCCACAAGTGACCCCCTCTCCGAGAAACAAGGTGGCGCTCAGTGGTTCAAGACTCACACCGTGCCACCGGCGCTGCACTTCGGGAGGCCGGAAACGGGGGCTGGGGAGTCGGGGCTCAGGGGGGTGGGACAGAATGGCGGTATGGAGATGCCGAGGAACGAAGGGTCGCCGGAGAACGTCCAGAAGATCCTGGTCGTGGGCCAGGACGGCATGGCGCTCGGCGGAGTGGACGCGGACGACGACGGGCGTGAGATCCCGGTGACCGAGCAGGTCGAGCAGCCTGCGAAGGTCATGCGGATCGGCAGCATGATCAAGCAGCTGCTGGAGGAGGTCCGCGCGGCCCCCCTCGACGAGGCCAGCCGCGCCCGCCTCAAGGAGATCCACGCCAGCTCGGTGAAGGAGCTGGAGGACGGGCTCGCGCCGGAGCTGGTCGAGGAGCTGGAGCGGCTGTCGCTGCCGTTCAACGAGGAGTCCATCCCCAGCGACGCGGAACTGCGCATCGCGCAGGCCCAGTTGGTCGGCTGGCTGGAAGGCCTCTTCCACGGCATCCAGACCACCCTCTTCGCCCAGCAGATGGCCGCCCGCGCCCAGCTGGAGCAGATGCGCCGGGCCCTCCCGCCCGGCAGCGGCGGCCATGAGGGCGACGACGCCCACGGCGGCGGACGGATCGGCGGGCCGTACCTCTAGACGCCGTACCTCCAGACACCCCCAGCACAGCAGAAGGGCCCGGCGCCGAAACGCCGGGCCCTTCCCTTTAAGAGACAGCCCCCTCAAGACACCCTTTACGACGGATTCCCCGTCGACACCTTCAGCTGGATCTCCGGCACCGCCTTCGGATCCACATCCGTCCCCGCCGTCGGGAACTGCTCCATGACGGTCCCGTCCCCGTACGTGTTCTCATCCACGCGGACGACCTTCATCTGCCACCCGGCCGCCTGGAAACAGGCCTTCACCGAGTCGATGTTCTTGAACTGGAAGTTCGGCACCCGCACCTTCTCGGGGTCGTTGTACGACTCCTCCGGCTCCGAACACTGGGTCGCGTCGATCGTCTTGGACGTGTCCGGACCCCGGTACCCCTCGGCCTGCGACGCCGCTGCGGACGCCGAGGTCGTGGCCCCACCGCCCCCGGCGCTGCCGTCGCTCCCCCCGCCGTTCATCACGAGCGCCGCCACCAAGGCCCCCACCGCGACGACCGCGACCACCACCGCCCCGATGACCACCGGCCGACTGCCCTTCCCGGAACCGGAACCGGAGCCAGAACCCGAGCCGGGAGAGGAGAGAGAAGCGGGCGGCGGAGTCGACGGCCCGTTCCCGTACCCCTGCGGCCCGCCGTACGGAGCCGAGGGCGGCCCCTGGTACGCACCCTGCTGCGGATACCCGTACGACGCGGCAGGCACCGCCGGCGCCGGGGCACCGTACGGATTCGGCGGATACGGCGTCTGCACGCCCCCAACCTGAGGAGAGCCCCCGAACTGACCGGCCGACCCCGCCCCCTCCGTCCCCACCGGAGGAAACACCGCCGACCCCACCCCCTGCCCGCTCGGCGCCGAAGCCCCCGCCACGATGTTCGGCGGCGCCGCCTGGAAGGAGGCGGCCACCCGCAGGCACTCGTCCCGCATCGCGACGGCCGTCGGAAAGCGTTCGTTGGGGTTCTTCTTCAGCGCGCGGGCGATCAGCGCGTCCACGGCAGGCGGCAGCGCGCGGTTGACGGAGGAGGCGGTGACCGGCTCCTCCTGGACGTGCGCGTAGGCGATGGCCAGCGGCGAGTCCGCGTCGAAGGGGAGGCGGCCGGTGACGAGCTGGAAGAGCATGATGCCGACCGAGTAGAGGTCGGAGCGGGCGTCGACCGCGCGGCCGAGGGCCTGTTCGGGGGAGAGGTACTGGGGGGTGCCGACGACCATGCCGGTCTGCGTCATGGACGTGACGCCGGACTGCATGGCGCGCGCGATGCCGAAGTCCATGACCTTCACGACACCGCGCTTGGTCATCATCACGTTGCCGGGCTTGATGTCGCGGTGGACGAGCCCCATCTCGTGGCTGATGTCCAGCGCCGCCAGCACATCCGCGGTGATCTTCAGCGCCTGGTCGGCCGGCATCGCGCCGAACTGCTGGATCTCCCGGTCGAGCACCGAGCCGAGCGGCTTGCCCTCGACGTACTCCATGACGATGTACGGCATCGGCGCACCGTCGCCCGCGCCCACGTCCTCGCCCGTGTCGAAGACGGAGACGATGTTGGTGTGCGTGAGCTTGGCCACGGCCTGGGCCTCGCGGCGGAAGCGCTCGCGGAAGGCCTGCTCGCGGCCGAGCTCGGTGTGGAGTGTCTTGATCGCGACCTGTCGGTCGAGCACGGAGTCATAGGCGAGGTGGACCGAGGCCATACCGCCCTCGCCGAGCAGGTCCCGCAGCTGATAGCGTCCGCCGGCCAGCGCTCGCCCCGCGTACCGGCCCCCGTCCTGGCTCATGTCTGCGCGTCCCCCGTAGCCGCTGTCCGGGTGTACGTATGCGTACGACACCGGTGATCCAATGTGTCAATCTCGGCCAAGTCTGCCTCAGGCCCCCCACACGTCAAGCTTGATGCCCGATCCGTGACCGTACGCGAAAGAAGCGCCGCACCCGCGTCACACGGGCTGTACGGCTGGTGCACAGAATGTGCACGTCGGCGTCTGTTAGGTATGAGGACGATGACCGGTCACGGGCGTCCGTCCGGACCGTGGGTCTGTGCGGAGGCTGTAGCGTGGCCGACGGAGACCGTGACAACACCGCGCGCACCGCGGGCAGAAACGACGGCGAGGACTGATGGCACAGCAGCAGCGCTCTCAGGGCCCGTCCGACCCCGAGGCGACTGACGGCGGTATGTCGGACGCGCCGGAACTATGGGGCAACGGCGGGCTGGTCGGCGACGGCCGGTACCGGCTCACGCGCCGGCTCGGGCGCGGCGGCATGGCGGAGGTGTTCGCCGCCGAGGACGTACGCCTCGGGCGGACCGTCGCCGTCAAGCTGCTGCGCGCGGACCTCGCGGAGGACCCGACTTCGAAGGCCCGCTTCACGCGGGAGGCGCAGTCGGTCGCGGGCCTCAACCACCATTCGATCGTCGCCGTGTACGACTCCGGCGAGGACGTGATGGCGAGCGGCCAGGCGGTGCCGTACATCGTCATGGAGATCGTCGAGGGGCGGACCATCCGTGATCTGCTGCTCAACGCCGAGGCGCCGGGGCCCGAGCAGGCGCTGATCATCGTCTCCGGGGTGCTGGAGGCGCTGGCGTACTCGCATCAGCACGGCATCGTGCACCGCGACATCAAACCGGCGAACGTCATCATCACGCACAACGGCGCGGTGAAGGTGATGGACTTCGGCATCGCCCGCGCGCTGCACGGCGCGTCGACGACGATGACGCAGACCGGCATGGTCATGGGCACGCCGCAGTACCTCTCCCCCGAACAGGCGCTCGGCAAGGCCGTCGACCACCGCTCCGACCTCTACGCGACGGGCTGCCTCCTCTACGAACTCCTCGCGCTGCGCCCGCCGTTCACCGGTGAGACGCCGCTGTCGGTGGTCTACCAGCACGTCCAGGACATCCCCGTCCCGCCGTCGCAGTCCTCGCAGGGCGTCTGCCCGCCGGAACTCGACGGGCTCGTCATGCGTTCTCTGGCCAAGGAGCCGGACGACCGCTTCCAGACGGCCGAGGAGATGCGGGGTCTGGTCCAGTACGCGCTCCAGATGCTGTACGACCAGGGCGGCCACACCGGCACGTGGAACACGGGCCCGGTCGACGCCCCCATGGCCGGTCATCACCAGCAGGGCTTCGCGAGCACGACGGTCATGCCGCAGCAGGGCATGGGCGGTCCTGGCGGGATGGGTCCGGGCGGTACGACGTCCCAGATCCCCCAGCCGATCCTGCCCCAGGGCTACGGCGGCCGGGACGACGGCGGTTTCGAGGGCCACGGCAATCAGGGCAGCGGCCGGGGCAAGCTCTGGATCCTCGCCGTCCTCGCGGTGATCGCGATCGCCGCCGGGGTCGCCCTCGCGATGAACAACGCGAACTCGAGCAAGGGCAACAACGACACGACCCAGTCGCCGTCCGCCTCCCCGACGGCCTCCGACGACTCGGCGTCCCCCTCGCCGAGCGAGGAGCAGTCGGACAGCTCCAGCGACGGCTCGTCCGACAGCAACAGCTCCAGCACGGGCGGCGAGAACTACTACACGCCGTCCCCGTCCTACAAGTCGACGCCGACGCCGACGCCCACGGACCAGACGAGCACCGAGCCGACGTCGCCCTCCGAGAACTCCTCCGCCGGCTCGACGAGCTCCGGTTCCGAGGGGTCGACCAGCTCCGGTTCGGAGGGGTCGACGTCCACGGGTTCGACGAACTCCGGTACGACCAGCGGTACCGGCACCACGGCCGGCAACACCTCCGAGGGCTCGACGACGAGCGGTTCCGACACCTCCAGCGGCTCCAGCCTGGGGCTGACGGGGGGCTGAGCGGGGCGGCCTGGGTGTGTGAAAGGGGCGCGTGCGAGGTATGCAAGCGCCCCTTTTCGTCTACGCGCTCCTTCTTCGCTCCACGCGCGCCTCACTCCGCTCCCGTACCCCCCGAAGCCCCCGAAGCCCCCGGATGGACGGTCGCGAACTGGGGCGCCACCCACAGATACAGCGCGTCGTCCGGAGCGTCCGCCGCGAGCGCGGTACGCCGCGCCTCCGCCGGGTCGGCCAGGGCGCAGACCCCGACGACCTGGGCGGACCAGTGATCGGCGTCGCCGGTGCCGTACGCGACGATCTGGCCGGCGCAGGTGCCGTCGCCGCCGTGCAGCCGCAGGAGCAGCCGGTCGCCGACGACGAGGTGGCGGGCGCCGGCCAGTACGGGCAGGGCGCGCCGGGTCGCGGCGAGGTGGCCGTGGTCGGTGCGGGCGAACAGGTCGAGGGCGTGCCGGGTGTCGGCGGCGAGCGGGGCGTCGGTCGGCATGCGTCCACTGTGTCGGTGCCTTCGGCGCCGCCGGTAGGGGCTCCTGCCCCGGCAGAAAGGGTCGTAAGTCCCGAATGGGAAGCGTCACCGGGTGGTGGCCTCCTCAGCGGCCTCCCCGGTGACCTCCCTGGTGGCCCCCTGATTCCGCCCCTGATCCCGCCCCTGGTTTTTCCCCGCCCTACCCCTGATCTCCCCCCTGATTCCCGCCCCCGGCCTGTAGCCGGGCCACGTACGCCGCCGCCTGGGAACGCCGCTGCATCCCCAGTTTCGCCAGCAGGCTCGAAACGTAGTTTTTGATGGTTTTCTCCGCGAGATGGAGGTTCTCGCCGATCTGACGATTGGTGAGTCCCTCGCCGATCAAGTCGAGAATGCGCCGTTCTTGATCGGTCAGCCGGGCCAGCCGTTCGTCCTCTTTGGGGGCGCCTTCGCGCAGCCGTTCCAGGACGCGGGCGGTGGCCACCGGGTCGAGCAGGGACTTGCCCGCGGCGACCTCGCGGACGGCGGACAGCAGCTCGTCCCCGCGGATCGCTTTGAGGACATAACCCGAGGCCCCGGCCATGATCGCGTCGAAGAGCGCCTCGTCGTCGGAGAACGAGGTGAGCATGAGACAGCGGATCGCGGGGTCGAGGGAACGCACCTCGCGGCAGACCTCGACGCCGCTGCCGTCGGGCAGCCGTACGTCGAGGACGGCGACGTCGGGGCGGATGGCCGGAATTCGCGCCAGGGCCTCGGCCGCGGTGCCGGCCTCGCCGACGACTTCGAGATCGTCCTCGAAGGCCAGCAGCTCCTTCACCCCGCGCCGGACGACTTCATGGTCGTCGAGCAGAAACACCCTGGTTTTCGCCGTTTCGCGCACGAGAGCAGTGTCACACGCGGCCCTTCCTAAGGGCCGGGAGGCCGGGATAACGTGCCGTTGCCCCGGCCTCCTGCGAGGCTGTGACCAGGACCCTTCCCGACCTGGCTCGATTTACTTGGATATCCAAGCAAAATTGCAGGTCAGAGGGGGTTTCACAGATATGTGGAGCACTGGGTAACGTAATCGTCGCAGGGCGCTCGCCGGGCACCTGTCACGCCTGTTCCCGGCCGAGTGGCACCCACCCCGTGCACGGGTGTCGGAAACAGGTAGGCCGCACTGGAACCCGGCAATCCCGGGGGCCGGACCGACGGAGGAGCACACGTGACCGTGGAGAGCACTGCCGCCCGCGCACCGCGCAAGGCTGCCACCACCCGCAAGACCGCCGCCGCGCGCGGCGCCGCGAAGAAGAAGAGCGCCGACCCCGACCTGATCCAGCTGCTGACGCCGGAGGGCGAGCGGGTCAAGAACGCGCAGTACGACGCGTACGTCGCCGGGATCACCCCCGACGAACTGCGCGGTCTGTACCGCGACATGGTCCTGACCCGGCGGTTCGACGCCGAGGCGACCGCGCTCCAGCGCCAGGGCGAACTGGGCCTGTGGGCCTCGCTGCTGGGCCAGGAGGCCGCGCAGATCGGCTCGGGCCGGGCCACCCGCGAGGACGACTACGTCTTCCCGACCTACCGGGAGCACGGCGTCGCCTGGTGCCGGGGCGTCGACCCGACGAACCTGCTGGGCATGTTCCGCGGCGTCAACAACGGCGGCTGGGACCCGGGCAGCAACAACTTCCACCTCTACACGATCGTCATCGGCGCCCAGACGCTGCACGCGACCGGGTACGCGATGGGCGTCGCGAAGGACGGCGCGGACTCGGCCGTCATCGCCTATTTCGGCGACGGCGCGTCCAGCCAGGGCGACGTCGCCGAATCGTTCACCTTCTCCGCGGTCTACAACGCGCCCGTGGTGTTCTTCTGCCAGAACAACCAGTGGGCCATCTCGGAGCCGACCGAGAAGCAGACCCGCGTACCGCTCTACCAGCGGGCGCAGGGGTACGGCTTCCCCGGCGTCCGCGTCGACGGCAACGACGTCCTCGCCTGTCTCGCGGTGACCCGCTGGGCGCTGGAGCGGGCGCGCGGCGGCGAGGGGCCGACGCTGGTCGAGGCGTTCACCTACCGGATGGGCGCCCACACCACCTCGGACGACCCGAGCCGCTACCGGGGCGACGAGGAGCGGCAGGCCTGGGAGGCGAAGGACCCGATCCTCAGGCTACGCCGTTACCTCGAGTCCTCGAATCACACGGACGAGCGATTTTTCGAGGAACTCGAAGCCGAGTCCGAGGCGTTGGGAAGGCGAGTGCGCGAAGTGGTCCGGTCGATGCCCGACCCGGACCGGTTCGCGATCTTCGAGAACGTGTACGCGGACGGGCACGCGCTCGTCGACGAGGAGCGGGCCCAGTTCGCCGCCTACCAGGCGTCGTTCCAGGACGCGCAGGACGTGGAGGGGGTCTGACATGGCACAGCAGAAGATGCCTCTGGCCAAGGCGATCAACGAGTCGCTGCGGCGCGCCCTGGAGGAGGACCCCAAGGTCCTGGTCATGGGCGAGGACGTGGGCAAGCTCGGCGGGGTCTTCCGGGTGACGGACGGCCTCCAGAAGGACTTCGGCGAGAGCCGCGTGATCGACACCCCCCTGGCTGAGTCCGGCATCGTCGGTACGGCCATCGGCCTCGCCCTGCGCGGCTACCGCCCGGTGGTGGAGATCCAGTTCGACGGCTTCGTCTTCCCGGCGTACGACCAGATCGTCACCCAGCTCGCCAAGATGCACGCGCGCTCGCTGGGCAAGGTCAAGATGCCGGTCGTCATCCGCATCCCCTACGGCGGCGGCATCGGTGCCGTCGAGCATCACAGCGAGTCCCCGGAGTCGCTCTTCGCGCACGTGGCCGGGCTGAAGATCGTCTCTCCGTCGAACGCCTCCGACGCCTACTGGATGATGCAGCAGGCCGTGCAGAGCGACGACCCGGTGATCTTCTTCGAGCCCAAGCGGCGTTACTGGGACCGCGACGAGGTGGACACGGAGGCGATCCCCGGCCCGCTGCACAAGGCGCGGGTGGTCCGCGAGGGCACCGACCTGACGCTGGCCGCGTACGGCCCGATGGTCAAGCTCTGCCGTGAGGTCGCCGACGTCGCCGCCGAGGAGGGCCGGTCGCTGGAGGTCCTCGACCTGCGCTCGGTCTCGCCGCTGGACTTCGACGCGATCCAGGCGTCGGTCGAGAAGACGCGCCGGCTCGTCGTCGTCCATGAGGCGCCCGTCTTCTTCGGCTCCGGCGCGGAGATCGCCGCGCGGATCACCGAGCGCTGCTTCTACCACCTGGAGGCGCCCGTGCTGCGGGTCGGCGGCTACCACGCCCCGTACCCGCCGGCCCGCCTGGAGGAGGAGTACCTGCCGGGTCTGGACCGGGTGCTCGACGCCGTCGACCGTGCCCTGGCGTACTGAGGAGATGGCCGTGACGACGATGACGGATGCCGGGGTCCGCGAGTTCAAGATGCCCGATGTGGGCGAGGGGCTCACCGAGGCGGAGATCCTGAAGTGGTATGTCCAGCCGGGGGACGTGGTCTCGGACGGGCAGGTGGTGTGCGAGGTGGAGACCGCCAAGGCGGCGGTCGAACTGCCCATTCCGTACGACGGGGTGGTGCGGGAGCTGCGGTTCCCTGAGGGGACCACGGTGGATGTGGGGGTGTCGATCATCTCGGTGGAGGTGGGGGGCGCTTCGGCTCCGGCGGGCGCTTCGGCTCCGGCTGGGGAGGCTTCTTCGGCTCCGTCGGCTTCTGCTGCCCCGGCTGTCCCGGCGGCTCCAGTTGCCCCGGCTGCCCCGGCTGCCCCGGCCGCCCCGGCCGCCTCCGCTGTCGCCGAGGAGAAGCCGGCCGTCGGTTCGGGGCGCCAGCCCGTGCTGGTCGGTTACGGGGTGGCCGAGTCCTCGACGAAGCGGCGGCCTCGCAAGGGGGTCGCGGAGAAGCCGAAGGCGGCGGCTCCGGCGGTGCAGGCGGTCGTACGGGCGGCTGTGCAAGGGGAGTTGAACGGGCATGGGGCGGCGGCTCCGGTGGTCGTGGCTCCGGTGGTCGTCGCTCCGGAGGTGCCGGCCGCTGCGACGGTGGCGTACGTCTCCGGCTCCCGTCCGCTGGCGAAGCCCCCCGTGCGCAAGCTCGCGAAGGACCTCGGGGTGGACCTGGCGACGGTGACGCCGTCGGGGCCGGACGGGATCATCACGCGGGAGGACGTGCACGCGGCGGCGACCCCGTCGGCGCCGCCGCAGCCGCCGGCGGAGACGGTCGCCGTCCCCGCTCCCCCGGCGCCGGTCCAGTCGTACGACTCGGCCCGCGAGACCCGTGTCCCCGTCAAGGGCGTCCGTAAGGCCACCGCGCAGGCGATGGTCGGTTCGGCGTTCACGGCGCCGCATGTCACGGAGTTCGTGACGGTGGACGTGACGCGGACGCTGAAGCTGGTGGAGGAGCTGAAGCAGGACAAGGAGCTGGCGGGGCTCCGGATCAACCCCTTGCTGCTGATCGCCAAGGCGCTGCTGGTCGCGATCCGCCGCAACCCGTCGGTCAACGCGTCCTGGGACGAGGCGAACCAGGAGATCGTCCTCAAGCACTACGTCAACCTCGGCATCGCCGCCGCCACCCCGCGCGGCCTGATCGTCCCGAACATCAAGGACGCCCACGCGCGGAGCCTGCCCGAACTGGCGCAGTCCCTGGGTGAGTTGGTGACGACGGCCCGCGAGGGGAAGACGACTCCGGCCGCGATGCAGGGCGGGACGGTGACGATCACCAACGTCGGCGTCTTCGGCATCGACACGGGCACGCCGATCCTCAACCCCGGCGAGTCCGCGATCCTCGCGGTCGGCGCGATCAAACTCCAGCCGTGGGTCCACAAGGGCAAGGTGAAGCCCCGCCAGGTGACGACCCTCGCGCTGTCCTTCGACCACCGGTTGGTGGACGGGGAGCTGGGGTCCAAGGTGCTGGCCGATGTGGCGGCGGTGTTGGAGGACCCGAAGAAGAGGCTGATCAGCTGGGCGTGAGGTGAGCTGAGCGAAGGAAGGGACGGCCGCGGTCGGGATATGCGGCTGTCCCTTCACCGGGGTGCTGTGTCAACTCACCTTCGGGATCTGTCGTTTTCAGCCAAGTAATGGGACGGCAAAGCAGCGCGGACCCCGGAGATATCGGGGTCCGCGCTGTCATATACGTACCGGTGCGGGCGAGTTGGCCAATTCACCGATGGTCAAGTGATCGTTTTGTGGGTAACGTTCACTCGTGCTCGACGCCCTGCCCCTCTCTGACCAAGAGGAGTCTGGCGGCGATCACGTAATCGGGGGAAAGAAGTCCGGGGGGCCTTTCGGTTCCACGCCTGTTCAGGTCGCCCGTCAGGGCTTCCTCCCTCTTGCGACGACGCAAGGGAAGAAAAATGAATCGCAACACCCTTCGGACGGCAGCCGTTTCCGCTGTCGCCGCTATTGCCGTCGGCGCGGGCGCGGGGCTGGCCCAGGCGGCCCCGGCGCCCGCGACCGTATCGCCGGTGTCCGTCTCCGCCCCGGCGCCCGCCTCCGTCGAGCAGGCGGACGCCCGGCAGACCGCGCGCGCCGTACTGGACAGCCCCTTCGCCGCTCAGCTGACCGCCGCCGAGCGGGCCGAGCTCGTGCAGATCGCCGATGGCGAGGTCACGGCCGCCAGCAGGTGGTCCGCGATCCGTGCCGCGTTCAGCAAGGTCGGCGGCTTCGCGAAGGCCATCGCGGGCAAGTACAGCGACTTCAAGAAGTGGTACGACGGCCTGCCCCTGCTGGTGCGGCTGCCGCTACAGGCCATCACGCCCGGTCTGACGCTGCTCGACATCTACAACGCCCTGCACTGATCCCGGTGCGGGGGCCGGGTCCGTCCGGACGGACCCGGCCCCCGCAGACCGGCCCGCACGACAGGTACTCAGACAGAAACGGAGCGCCGGATGACCGGCACCACGCCCGACACCGCACCCGACCGCTCCGCGAGTGAAGGGAGTTGGGCGCTGCCCCTGCTGGTGCTCGTCCCGGCGGCGGCCATCGCATTGTTCACGGAGCTCTCCACCCTTTGGTTCAGCATTTCCTGTGTGTTCGTCGCGCTGTCCGCGGTATTGCTGGCGGCCGGCTGGACGGCGGTTTTCCGGCACGGGATGCGCAATGCCTCGGCCTGGGGTGTATGCCTTCTCGCCCACGCGGTGTTCGTGGCCCAAGTGATCGCGCTCTTCAGGAAATGAGCCGGGAAATCCGGCGAAGTGATCGGGGGAAGAGGCCTGCGGTGACGACCCTTCGGTTTCCACGCCTGTTCGGGCCGCCTATTGCGGGCTTCCTCCCCCTTGCGATAACGCAGGGAGACCCTACATGAACCACCGCGCCATGAATACGGAACCCGGTGACGTTCTGGCCGAGGCACTTCACCTCGGCAGGTCCTTCGGCGCCAAGCGGGTCCTGGACGGCGTCTCGCTGACCCTCCGCGCGGGCGAGGTGACGGGTTTCGTCGGCGCCAACGGGGCCGGCAAGTCGACGACGATCCAGCTGATGCTGGGCCTGCTGCGCGGCGAGGGCCGCACCCACTACCTCGGCCGGCCGCTGTACGACTGGGGCGCGCCCGGAGCGGTCGTCGGAGCCGTCCTCGGCGGGGTCGCCGGGCACGGCGGGCACCGGGTGCGGACGCATCTGCGGATGGTGGCCGCGGGAGTGGCCGCGACCGACCGGCGCGTCGACGACTGCCTCGCGGAGGTCGGCCTCGCGCAGGCGGCCGGGCTGCGGCTCGCGGAACTCTCGCTCGGCATGGCGCAGCGCGTGGCCATCGCCCAGGCCTTGCTCGGCGATCCGCCCGTTCTCGTCCTCGACGAACCGGCCAACGGGCTCGATCCGCACTCCATCCGCTGGCTGCGGCAGTTCCTGCGCGCCCAGGCCGACCGGGGGCGGGCCGTGCTGGTCTCCAGTCATCTCCTGGGTGAGATGGAGCAGTTGGCCGACCGGGTGGTGGTGCTCTCGCGCGGCCGGGTCGCCGTCGCCGCGCCGATGGCGGAGCTGCTGGCCCGCGCGGCGGATCAGCGGGTGGTGAGCGTGGAGTGCCCCGACCTGGACCGGCTCGCGCGGCTGCTCGCTCCCCTGGGCGGCCGGCTCACCCCGGCCGGCGGCGCCGGCGCGAGCGTCACCGGCCTGGACCGGGTACGGATCGGTACGGCCGCCGCCGAGGCGGGCCTGCCGCTGTACTGGCTGCACGAGGCCGGGCCCTCGCTGGAGGAGTTCTATCTGGGCATGGCGGAAGAGGAGTTCAGGATCTCGTGAGCACCGCGCACATGGACGACACCCCGCACATGGACGACGCCTCGCACACCGGCGGCCCCTCGCACACCGGCGGCCCCGCGCACACAGACGGCGCCCCCACCCCCCTCTCCCCCCTCGACTCCCTCCTCCGGGCCTGTCGTTACGAGTGGCGGCATCTCGCCGGGCTGCGGTCGACCTGGGTGCTGCTCGGGATCGTCGGGGGACTGAGCCTGCTGGGCGGCGCCGGGGTGCTCGTCGACGCCGACACGGAGCGGGCGTTGAGCGCCGGTGCGCTCGTGGACGCCCTCACCTGGTCCCCGCTCGCCACCCAGATCCCGTTGCTGGCCTTCTTCCTGCTGGTCCTCGGCACCGGTCCGGTCTCCACCGACCTGGTGCGCGGCGGGGCCCGTACGACCTGGCTCGCCGTCAACGGGCGGGGTACCGCCTACGCCGCCAAGTGCCTGGTCGGGTCCGCCGTCGCCGCGGGGGCCGCCGTCGGGAGTCTGCTGCTCGGGGCGCCAGCCGCGGCGGTGGCCCTGGCCGTCGCGGGTGCGCCGGTGCCCGACTGGGCCGGGGCGGTCGTACCGGGTCTGCGCTTCGTGCTGTGGACGGGCTGCTGGGCGCTGCTCTGCCAGGCGCTGGTCGCGCTGCTGCGCAGCCGGGTCGTGCCCGTTCTGGTGCTGTGCATGTGGCCGCTGGTCCTGGAGCGGCTGGCGGGCGGGGCGCTCGGGTATCTGCCGGGGTTCGACGGGATCGGCGAATGGCTGCCGTTCGCCGTGGGCCGGGCCATGCTCACCGACGTCTCGGCCTTCCCCGCCGACGACCGGTCCTTCGCGCGGGTGCTCGTCGGCTCCGGGCTCGGGCCAGGTCCCGCGACGCTGCTCTTCTGTCTGTACACGGCGCTGATCACGGCGGCCGGCTACCGGGTGTACTGCCGGCAGGACGCGAAGGCGGGCTGAGCGGTACGAAGAAGGGGCTCACCTCCGGCCGGCGGCGAGCCCCTCGTGCACAACCCTTACTTCAAATTCGCGAACCCATAGTTCAGCAACTTCGTCGCGTCCTGGGCCCGGACGTTCGCGTCGGTCGACGCCAGGACCGTGCCCACGATCGTCTTGCCGTTGCGGGTCGCCGCGAAGACGAGGCAGTACTTCGCCTCGGGACCGGAGCCGGTCTTCACGCCGATCGTGCCGGTGTAGCTCGACAGCAGCGTGTTGGTGTTGACCCACGCGGCCATCGTGCGGGTCGTGCCGGTCTTCGTGATCGTCTTCGCCGTGTACGACTTGGTCTTCACGACCGCCGCGAAGTTGGCGTTCTTCAGCGCGTTCTTCGCGAGGACGGAGAGGTCGCGCGCCGTCGAGTAGTTGGCGCCGTTGCCGATGCCGTCGAACGAGTCGAACTTGGTGTTCGTCATGCCGAGCGACTTCGCCTTGGCGTTCATCTTGGAGATGAAGCTCTTGACGCGGGCGTCACGGGTGGTGCCGGTGCCGTACTTGTCGGCGAGGGCGTACGCCGCGTCGCAGCCGGACGGCAGCATCGTGCCGTACAGCAGCTGGCGGACGGTGACCTTGTCGCCCACGATGAGGCGGGCGGACGAGGCGTTCTTGGCGACTATGTAGTCGCTGTAGGCCTTCTGGATCACGACCGTGTCGTTGAGGTTGAAGTTCGACTGGGTCACGGCGACCAGAGCCGTCATGATCTTCGTGGTGGAGCCGGTGGACAGCTTGGTGCTGGCGGCCTTGCCGTACGACGTGCCTGTCGCGTTGTTCATCACGTAGCCGGCCTTGGCGGCGATCGTGGGCGCGGTGGCGGCCTGCGCGGGTGCCGCTGCGAGGGCGCCGGTCGCGAGCATCGCGACGGCCGTCGCGGTGACGGCGGCGGCTCTGCGGACGCGGCGGCCCTTGAGTGCAGTTATCAACTGAAATACCCCGATTGCTTCTTATCCGTCTGAATGCCCTGGGTGCGGCCTGTTCCAACTGGGGGCAAACAAAGGGGCCGCACCCGCAAGACACGTAAGTAGCACAGAAAGTTGTACGCCGGATCCCAGGAATTTAGGAACTCTTGGGGAGGGTGGTCGTCAAGTCGCCGCCGGGGCGCGGGGGGTCCGCATCGTGGAACGGCCCGCACATGCGTTCATGATGTATCTATCCTGTGCCTCATGCCGTCAGCGCCCCCGTCCTTGAAGCAGCCCTCCTTGAAGCAGCCCCCCGCCACCGACCGCGTCTACTCCCACGTCAAACAAGGTGTCCTCGACCGGCACTACGAAGGCGGCACCCTCCTCACCGAAGGCGAACTCGCCGACGTCGTGGGCGTGTCGCGCACCCCGGTCAGGGAAGCGCTGCTGCGGCTCGAGGGCGAGGGGCTCATCCGGCTCTACCCGAAGAAGGGCGCGCTGGTCCTGCCCGTCTCCGCGCAGGAGATCGCCGACGTCGTCGAGACCCGGATGCTGGTCGAGGAGCACGCGGCGCGCAAGGCCGTCCCCGCGCCCGCCGGGCTCGTCGCCCGGCTCGAGGAGCTGCTGGAGCGGCAGAAGGAGGAGGCCGCGCGCGGTGACCTGGCCGCCGCCGCCGTCACCGACCGCTGCTTCCACGCCGAGATCGTCCGCAGCGGCGGCAACGAGATCCTCTCCCGCCTCTACGACCAGCTGCGCGACCGGCAGTTGAGGATGGGCGTCGCGATCATGCACGCCCACCCCGACCGGGTCGCCAAGACCCTCGTCGAGCACGAGGAGATCCTCGGGGCGCTGCGGGACGGCGACGCCGACTCCGCCGTCACCCTCGTCCGCCGGCACGTCGACTGGTTCGCGCACCTCGCCCGGGGTGAGGAGCGGTGAGCCTGTCGTCGCGCAACTCCACTCTCCCGGGTGACCCGCCCGGCGGGCGCCGCGCTGTCGCCGTGTGGTCCATCGGCGTCTCCGTCTACTTCGTCGCTGTCATCTTCCGTACGTCGCTCGGCGTCGCCGGGCTCGACGCGGCCGACCGCTTCCACGTGGGCGCCTCCGCGCTGTCGACGTTCTCGATCCTCCAGCTCCTCGTCTACGCCGGCATGCAGATACCCGTCGGCCTCCTCGTCGACCGCCTCGGCACCAAGCGGGTCCTGACGATCGGCGTGATCCTCTTCACGGCCGGACAGCTCGGCTTCGCCTTCTCGCCCTCCTACGGCACCGCCCTCGCCTCGCGCGCGCTGCTCGGCTGCGGGGACGCCATGACGTTCATCAGCGTGCTGCGGCTCGGGACGCGCTGGTTCCCCGCCCGGCGCGGACCGCTGGTCGCGCAGCTCGCCGGGCTCGCGGGGGTCGTGGGCAACCTGGTCTCGACGCTGGTGATCGCCCGGCTGCTCAACGGCGTCGGCTGGACCTGGGCGTTCGCCGGCAGCGCCGGTCTCGGCGGCGTCGTCCTCGTCCTGCTGGTGCTGTTCCTGAAGGACCACCCGGACGGGCACGAGCCCGAGCCGTTCCCGCACCTCGGCGCCGCCTACGTACGGCGGCAGATCGCCGCGTCCTGGCGGGAACCGGGGACGCGGCTGGGCATGTGGGTGCACTTCACGACCCAGTTCCCGGCGATGGTGTTCCTGCTGCTGTGGGGGATGCCGTTCCTCGTCCAGGACCAGGGGCTCTCGCGCGGCGAGGCCGGGGAGCTGCTGACGGTGGTCGTGCTCTCCAACATGGTCTTCGGACTTGTCTACGGTCAGATCGTCGCCCGGCATCACGAGGCGCGGCTGCCGCTGGCGCTGGGGACCGTGCTGGCCACGGGGATCGCCTGGGGGCTCGCGATCGGGTGGCCGGGGGCGCGTACGCCGATGTGGGCGCTGGTGCTGCTGTGCGTCGTGCTCGGCTCCTGCGGGCCCGCCTCGATGATCGGGTTCGACTTCGCGCGGCCCGCGAATCCGCCGGAGCGGCAGGGCACCGCCTCCGGGATCACCAACATCGGGGGGTTCACCGCCTCGATGGTGACCCTGTTCGCGATCGGCGTGCTGCTCGACGCCACCGGCGACGACTACGCGACCGCGTTCTCGGTCGTGTTCGTGCTCCAGGCGATCGGGATCAGTCAGATCCTGCGGCTGCGAACCCGGGCCGCGCGCCGGGAGCGGGAGCGGCTGGTGGCGTCGCGGATAGAGACGGTGCACGTCCCGGCGTGACACCGGGAGCGGCGCGTCAGTTCGTCACCGCGAAGTTCCGCAGGATCGCCGCCGTCAGCGTCGGGTCGCCCTCCGCCTTGACGCGGTCGGCGGCCCCCTCCGGCGTCACCCGGCCGCACGCCAGCCGTACGTACGTCTCCCAGTCCAGGGTGAACGCGGCGGCCGGGCCCAGCGCGGGGGCCGTCTCCAGAGTGCCGCGGCCCTGGATGTCGACGCGGATCGTGCGCAGGAACTCGACCGGGCCGTTCACGTCGAAGACGATCGCCGAACTGCGCGGGGCGTCGGAGCGGTCGGCCACCACCGCGGGGAGCGCGTCGAGCAGGACGTCCCGCGCGATGTGCGCGCCCGGCGAGTCGAGGTTGCCGGGCTCGCCGAGCGCCGTGCGCAGATCCTGCTCGTGCACCCACACGTTGAACGCGTGGCCGCGCATCGACTCCTCCAGCGTCAGCTCCGCGCCGAGCGGGCCGCGCACCTTGTGACCCGGCGCGCGGTTCTCATTGCGCAGCTGCCGGTTGCGGCGGATGACCGTGTACTCCAGCTCGGCCGTCATCTCGGGGGAGGTGTGGTGGCGGCGGACGTCGACCTGGACCTCCATGTACCGCTGGTGGTCCGTCGTCACGTGGAACAGGTCGCGCGGCAGTGAGTGGATCGGGCGGGGGTCGCCGTACATCTCGCAGTCGAGGCCAATGACATGGGAGACGACATCGCGCACCGACCAGCCCGGGCAGGGCGTCCGGCGGTTCCAGTCGGCCTCCACCAGCGGGCTCAGCAGCTCGGATATCGCTTCGATGGAGTGGGTCCAGGCGTCGGCGTAGGGCTGGAGGGTGGGATGCAGACTCACAGGAACGGGACCCCTCGGCGGTCGATCACGGGTAGCGGCTAGGTGGCGTCGTTGCCAGCGGGAGGTGGTGTCGTAGCACGCTAAGTTACGCTGCTGAGCGAGCCCCCGGCAGTGCTTTCGTGTGACGATCGTAGGCCGATGTGAACTACCCGAATGCCAGGACGGTGGTACTGTGCGCGCTTCTCTGATCCAGATCTCCGTGGACGAGGACGAATCGGTCGCCGCCCGCAGGGAGCGCGCCGCCGCTCTCGTACGCGAGCAGCACGGCTGCGATCTCGTCGTCCTCCCCGAGCTGTGGACCACCGGAGCCTTCGCCTACGAGCTGTTCGGCACCGAGGCCGAGCCGCTGGACGGGCCCACCCACGAGGTCATGGCCAAGGCCGCGAGCGACGCGGGCGTCTGGCTGCACGCCGGGTCGATCCCCGAGCGGGGCGCTGACGGAGCCCTCTACAACACCTCCCTCCTCTTCTCGCCCTCCGGTGAACTCGCCGCCTCCTACCGCAAGATCCACCGCTTCGGCTTCGACAAGGGCGAGGCCGTCCTGATGGGGGCTGGGGCCGAGCTGGTCACCCTCGCGCTGCCGCACACCGTCCTCGGTATCGCCACCTGCTACGACCTCCGTTTCCCCGAACTCTTCCGCGGTCTCGTCGACTCCGGCGCCGAGACCCTCGTCATCTCGGCGGGCTGGCCGGAGCGCCGCCGCTCGCACTGGACGCTGCTGGCTCAGGCGCGGGCGGTCGAGAACCAGTCGTTCGTGCTTGCGTGTGGAACGGCCGGGACGCACGCCGGAGTTCCCCAGGCGGGTCACTCGATCGTGGTCGATCCGTGGGGGGTCGTGCTGGGCGAGGCCGGGCACGGCGAGGAGGTCCTCACCGTGGAGTTCGAGCCCGGGAAGGTGGCGGAGGTGCGGGAGGTGTTCCCGGCGCTGAAGGACCGGGTGCTGGGGGTGGCGGCGCCCCGGCGCTGACCGGGGACGCCGGCTTCGGGAACAGGACCGCCGGGCTTCCGGATCGCGGGCGCCGGCTCCCGGATCGGGACCGCCGGGTTTTCAGCCGGACCCCGGTCGGATTTCAGTCGTCCTCCCGCTCCTTCTCCGCGAGGTGGATGACACAGACGGTGACCGCGATCAGCAGCGCCGGATCGGCGTCCTCCCGGATCACGTCGACGCCGTACGTCTCGCGCACGTGCAGCCACCTGCGCGAGATCACGGCGAGCAGCTCGCCGTCGTACTCGACCGCGAACTCCCGGTCCATGATCTTGCCGCTGACGTCGAGTTCGGTGCCGTCGACCAGGTGGACGCGGTAGTGATTGCGCAGCAGGGAGAGGCGTTTGCGGCGGATCGTCGCCAGGGGTTCGCCGTCCCGCTCGATCACCATGGTGTCGCGCAGCGCGAACATCTTCTGGTGGATGTCGATCAGGACGTGCCCCTGGAGGTCCTTCAGCTCGAAGGTGTCCCGCAGGCGCATGGCCTTCCCGTCGACCAGGAACACCTTCCGCCCCCGGTCGTCCTCGATCCAGTAGTCCTCGCCGAAGCCGAGGATGCGGTCGCGCACCAGGAATCTCATGCCGGTACGGCTTCCCCGCGCGCGGGCCCGAAACGCCGCCGGTAGGCCGACGGGCTGAGTCCGGTCGCCTCCCGCACGCGCGCGCGGAGGTTCGCCGCCGTCCCCAGACCGCACCGCGCGGCGACGACGTCCAGCCGCGCCTCCCCGCGCTCGATCAGCCGGCACGCCAGCGCCACCCGCTCCCCGGTCAGCCACGCCAGCGGCGTCGTACCCAGCTCCGCGCGGAACCGCCGGTGCAGGGTCGCCGGGGAGACTCCGGCGCGGGCGGCCAGCTCCGGGACCGTCAGCGGCTCTCCCAGGCGCTCCTGGGCCCATTCCAGGAGGGGGCCCAGGGAGGCGTCGGGGACGTCCGGGACGGGGCGCTCCACGAACTGGCGCTGGCCGCCGTCCCGGTGGGCCGCGAAGATCAGGCGGCGCGAGACGGCGTTCGCGATCTCGGCGCCGTGGTCGCGGCGTACGACGTGCAGCCCCAGGTCGAGCGCGGCGGCGCTGCCGGAGGAGGTCAGGATGTCGCCGTCGTCGACGAACAGGACGTCCGGTTCGAGCCGCACGCGCGGGAAGCGCCTGCGGAACGCCGGTGCCCACATCCAGTGGCAGGCCGCCCTGCGGTCGTCCAGGAGGCCCGCTTCGGCGAGGGTGAACGCGCCCGAGCAGAAGCCGATCAGCCGCGCCCCGCGCGCGTGCGCGCGCCGGATCGCTTCGAGGACGTCCCGCGCGCGCGGGGTCTCGGCGTCGGGCCGGTTCGGGACGATCAGGGTGTCCGCCGTCTCGGCCGCCTCCAGCCCGGCGACTCCGGTGAGCGTGAAGAAGCCGTCGCGCATCGAGGTGTGCGGGTGGGCCGCGCAGAGAGTGAAGTCGTAGAGCCTGCGGCCGAGTTCGGGGCGGGGGAGGCCGAAGATCTCGATCGCGCAGCTCATCTCGAAGGGGTTGGAGCCGGCGTCCACCAGGAGGACGACCCGATGGGGCTGCGAGGATTCTTGCGGCATGTGCGATTCCTAGCACTCGCCGGGACACGCCGGCCAGAGCCAGCATGATCCCCATGACAGACCAGCCGATCTCCCTCACCGCCGCCCTCGCCTCCTTCGACCGGCGCTGGAGCCCCAGGATCGTCACGACCGTCAACGACTACGACGTCCGCGTCGCCCATGTCGAGGGCGAACACCTCTGGCACGCGCACGACCACACCGACGAGTTCTTCCTCGTCCTGGAGGGGGAGCTGCACATCGCCCTGAGGGAGCCCGCGGGGGAACGCACGGTCGTCCTCCCCAAGGGCAGCGTCTTCACCGTCCCGCGCGGCACCGAGCACAAGCCCTACGCCCCCGTCCCGACCGACATCCTGGTCCTCGAACCGAGCGGCACGCTGAGCGTGGGGGACCGGCACGAGGAGGTGCCGGGGCATGTGGACGCGACGGTGGGGCACGCCCTGGGGTGACCGTAACCGGCCACACCCCTCGCAGGGTGGACTGTCAGTGCCGGATGGCACCCTTGTACGCATGAACGACTCCACTCCCCGCCGCGTCCGCGTCCGGGCCCCCGAGCTGGTCGGCAAGGGCGGCTGGCTGAACACGGGCGACCGCCAGTACACCCTCGCCGACCTGCGCGGACGCATCGTCATCCTGGATTTCTGGACGTTCTGCTGCATCAACTGCCTGCACGTCCTGGACGAACTGCGGGAGCTGGAGGAGAAGCATCAGGACACGGTGGTCGTGATCGGGGTGCACTCGCCGAAGTTCGTGCACGAGGCGGAGCATCAGGCGGTCGTCGACGCGGTCGAGCGGTACGGGGTGGAGCACCCGGTGCTGGACGACCCCGAGCTGGCGACGTGGAAGCAGTACGCGGTGCGCGCGTGGCCGACGCTCGTCGTGATCGACCCCGAGGGGTACGTCGTCGCGCAGCACGCCGGCGAGGGGCACGCGCACGCGATCGAGCGCCTGGTGGCCGAGCTGGAGGAGGAGCACGCGGCGAAGGGGACGCTGCGGCGGGGGAGCGGCCCGTACGTCGCCCCCGAGCCGCAGCCGACGGCCCTGCGCTTCCCCGGCAAGGCCCTCCTGCTGCCCTCCGGGAACTTCCTGGTCAGCGACACGACCCGGCATCAGCTGGTCGAGCTGGAGCGGGACGGCGAGAGCGTCGTACGGCGGATCGGCAGCGGGGTGCGGGGGTTCGGGGACGGGGCGGCCGGCCAGGCGTCGTTCAGCGAGCCGCAGGGGCTCGCGCTCCTGGACGACGGCGGCGTGGTCGTCGCCGACACCGTCAACCACGCGCTGCGCCGGCTCGATCTGGCCACCGGTGAGGTCACGACCCTCGCGGGCACGGGCCGGCAGTGGTGGCAGGGGTCCCCGACCGACGGGCCCGCGCGGGAGATCGACCTCTCCTCGCCCTGGGACGTCGCCCTCTTCGGCGGCAAGGTGTGGATCGCCATGGCCGGCGTGCACCAGCTGTGGGCGTACGACCCGCGGACGGGGACGGTCGGGGTGACGGCCGGTACGACCAACGAAGGGCTCGTCGACGGGCCGGGCGCGGAGGCGTGGTTCGCCCAGCCGTCCGGGCTCGCGGCGACTTCTGACCGGCTCTGGCTGGCCGATTCCGAAACGTCAGCCCTTAGGTGGGTCGATACGGACGGAACCGTTCATACGGCGGTCGGAACCGGTCTCTTCGACTTCGGGCACCGGGACGGCGCCGCCGAACAGGCCCTGTTCCAGCACCCGTTGGGGGTGACCGCGCTGCCCGACGGTTCGGTGGCCGTCAGCGACACGTACAACCACGCGCTGCGCCGCTACGACCCGGCGACCGGCGAAGTCACCACCCTGGCGACGGACTTGCGGGAGCCGAGCGACGCGGTCCTGGTCGGCGAGGACCTGGTGGTCGTCGAGTCCGCGCGCCACCGGCTGACCCGGCTGCGGCTCCCGGAAGAGGCGGTCCGCGTGGCGGCCGTCGCCCACCGCACCCAGCGGGCGGCCACCGAAGTCGCCCCGGGCGAGCTCCAGTTGGACATCATCTTCCAGGCCCCCAGCGGCCAGAAGCTGGACACCCGGTACGGCCCGTCGACCCGCCTCCTGATCTCCTCGACCCCGCCGGAACTCCTCCTCGCGGGCGAGGGCGCGGGCACGGACCTCTCCCGGACCCTGACCCTGAACCCGGAGGTCGGCCAAGGCGTCCTCCACGTCTCGGCCATGGCCGCCTCCTGCGACGACGACCCGGCCAACGAATACCCCGCCTGCCACGTCCACCAGCAGGACTGGGGCGTCCCGGTCCACCTGACCCAGAACGGCACCGACCGGCTGCCGCTGGTGCTGGCGGGGATGGACGGCTAGCGCTCACGCGAGGGGTGGGGAGAGCCTTTCCCCCCCACCCCGGCTCACGCGAGCGGCTCCCTCACCCCCACCCCGATTGACACCCCCACCCCGCGTGGGCAACCCTGCTTGGGAGCGCTCCCATGGAGGGTGTGCCGATGTGAGGGAGGCGGAACGGATGACCGCTACGAGCACGGAGCCCGCCGGAAGTGCGGCGGTGCGGGGGCTGCCCGCCGACTTCGTCTGGGGGGCCGCCACGGCGTCGTACCAGATCGAGGGGGCCGTGGCCGAGGACGGGCGGACGCCCTCCGTCTGGGACACCTTCAGTCACACCCCGGGGAAGGTCGCCGGCGGGGACACCGGTGACGTCGCCTGCGACCACTACCACCGGATGCCCGAGGACGTGGATCTGATCGGGCGGCTCGGCCTGGACGCCTACCGGTTCTCCCTCGCCTGGCCGCGCATCCAGCCCGGCGGCAAGGGCGGCGTCAACGCCCGGGGCATCGCCTTCTACGACCGCCTCGTCGACGAACTCCTCGCCAAGGGCATCACCCCCTGGGCGACCCTCTACCACTGGGACCTCCCCCAGGCCCTCGAGGACGCCGGCGGCTGGCCCGAGCGGGACACGGCGTACCGCTTCGCCGAGTACGCGGGCCTCGCCGCCGAGGCCCTCGGCGACCGCGTCAAGCACTGGATCACCCTCAACGAGCCGTTCTGCTCGGCCATGCTGGGCTACTACTTCGGCGACCACGCCCCTGGCCGCACCAGCTTCCCGGACTTCACCAAGGCCGCCCACCACCTCCTCCTCGGCCACGGCCTCGCCGTCCAGGAGATCCGGGCCGTCACCGACGCCGCCACCCAGGTCGGCCTCACCCTCAACCCCGTCGTCGCGCACCCCGCCTCCGACGCCCCCGAGGACGTCGAGGCCGCCCGCCGCGCCGACGCGCTCGGCACCCGCATCTACCTCGACCCGGTGCTCCTGGGCCGCTACCCCGCCGACCTGCTCACCGACCTCGCCCGCCAGGACGCCCAACTCCCGGTCAGGGAAGGTGACTTGACGACGATCGCGCAGCCGCTGGACTTCCTCGGCGTGAACTACTACTTCCGCGAGGTCGTCCGGCCCGCCGACACCCCGCACGGCTACCAGAGCGTCCCGCAGACCGGCCGCCCCGCCACCGCCATGCCCTGGGAGATCTACCCCGAGGGCATGACCGCCCTCCTCACCCGGCTCAGCCACGAGTACCCGGCGCTCCCCCTCTACATCACCGAGAACGGCGCCGCCTTCGACGACAGCGGCTCCCCGGTCGACGCCGACGGCCACATCCAGGACGCCGACCGCACCGCCTACCTCGCCGACCACCTCGCCGCGATCGCCGCCGCCCGCGCGGCCGGGGCCGACGTACGCGGCTACTTCTGCTGGTCCCTGATGGACAACTTCGAGTGGGCCTACGGGTACGAGAAGCGGTTCGGGCTGGTCCACGTCGACTACGAGACCCAGCGGCGCACACCCAAGGCGAGCGCCCTGTGGCTGCGGGACACCGCCCGCGCGACCCGGGGGAAGTGAAGCCTCCTCCGAGGAGGCCAGCCGTCTGAGAAGGAGTTCACCCCTCCAGGAACGCCACCAGCGCGTTCGCCAGCAGATGCGGGTCGTCGGCCCCGCACAGCTCCCGCACGCTGTGCATGGAGAGGATCGCGACACCGATGTCGACGGTCCGGATGCCGTGCCGGGCGGCGGTGATGGGGCCGATCGTCGTCCCGCACGGCATCGCGTTGTTGGAGACGAACGACTGGAACGGCACGCCCGCCTTCTCGCAGGCGGCGGCGAAGACCGCGCGGCCCGAACCGTCGGTGGCGTACCGGTTGTTGACGTTGACCTTGAGGATCGGGCCGCCGTTGACGCGCGGGTGGTGCGTCGGGTCGTGCCGCTCCGCGTAGTTGGGGTGGACGGCGTGCCCGGTGTCGGAGGAGAGGCAGACGGTGCCGGCGAAGGCGCGGGCGCGGTCCTCGTACGAGCCGCCGCGCGCGAACACCGAGCGCTCCAGGACCCCGCCGAGCAGCGGTCCGTCGGCGCCGGTGTCGGACTGGGAGCCGTTCTCCTCGTGGTCGAAGGCCACGAAGACCGGGATGTAGGGGAGTTCGTCGCCGCGCGCGGACGTCACCGCCGCCAGCGCCGCCGTCGCGGAGTGGACGGAGAGGAGGTTGTCCATGCGGGGGCCGGCCAGCAGCTCCTCGTCGCGGCCGAGGTAGGCGGGCGCCTCGACCGGGTACGTCATCAGGTCCCAGCCGGTGACCTCGCCCGCAGAGAGGCCCGCCTCCTCCTCCAGGAACGCGATCAGGTCGCCCTCGTGGGCGGTCCCGAGGCCCCACACCGGCTGCAAGTGCCGCTGCTTGTCGAGCTTCAGGCCCTCCGCGGTGACCGACCGGTCGAGGTGGATGGCGAGCTGGGGGACGCGCAGCAGGGGGCGGGAGACGTTCACCAGGCGGGTGCCGCCGTCGCGCAGGGAGAGGCGGCCGGCGAGGCCGAGGTCGCGGTCGAGCCAGGAGTTCAGCAGCGGTCCGCCGTAGATCTCGACGGCGACCTGGCGCCAGCCGTGCGCCCCGGCGTCGGGGAGCGGCTTGACGCGCAGGTTCGGGGAGTCGGTGTGGGCGCCGACGATGCGGAACGGGGTGTGCGGGCGGGCGCCCTCGGGGACGTACCAGGCGACGATCGCGCCGCCGCGCAGGACGTACTTGCCGCCGCTCGCCGCGTCCCACGCGTCCGTCTCGGCCAGCTGACGGAAACCGGCCTTCTCCAGCCGTTCCGCTGCGGCGGCCACGGCGTGGTACGGCGTCGGGCTGGCCGTGAGGAATGACTTGAGGTCGTCGGTGTGGCCGCGGTCGAAGCGGGCGGGTTGGCTCATGAGGTCACTTTAACTACGGGGGCCCGCCTCTCCTCATGGAGCGGCGGGCCCGGTACCGGCCGGTCTAGAACGCGGCCTCGTCCAGGTCCATGAGGTCCAGGTCGACGCCCTCGGAGACCTTGCGCGCGAAGGTCACCCCGGGCAGCACATTGGCCGCGAAGAACTTCGCCGCCGCCACCTTGCCGGTGTAGAAGTTCTTGTCTTTCGCGGACGCGGTCTCCAGCTTCTCGACGGCGACGGCGGCGCCCTTGAGGAGCAGGTAGCCGACGACGACGTCACCGGCGGCCAGCAGCAGCCGCGTCGAGTTCAGGCCGACCTTGTAGACGTTCCTGGCGTCCTCAAGAGATGCCTGGAGGTCGGTCAGCATGAGGCCGACGATCGCCTCCAGCTCGACGGCCGCCTTCGCGAGGTGCTCACGGGCGCCCGCCAGCTCCTCGCCGCCGGTGCCGAGCGCGAGGAACTTCTTGATGTCCTCGGCGAGGCCGTTGAGGGCGGCGCCCTGGTTGCGGACGATCTTCCGGAAGAAGAAGTCCTGGCCCTGGATCGCGGTCGTGCCCTCGTACAGGGTGTCGATCTTCGCGTCCCGGATGTACTGCTCGACCGGGTACTCCTGGAGGAACCCGGAGCCGCCGAAGGTCTGGAGCGACTGGGCGAGCTGCTCGTAGCCCTTCTCCGAGCCGTAGCCCTTGACGATCGGCAGGAGGAGGTCGTTCAGCGCGTGCTCGGCCTTGGCGTCCTCGCCGGTCGCCTCCTTGAAGGCGATCGTGTCCTGGATCGAGGCGGTGTACAGGACGAGGGCGCGCATGCCCTCGGCGTACGCCTTCTGGGTGATGAGGGAGCGGCGGACGTCGGGGTGGTGGGTGATCGTCACCTTCGGGGCGGCCTTGTCGGCGAAGTTCGCCAGGTCCGAGCCCTGGACGCGCTCCTTGGCGTACTCCAGGGCGTTGAGGTAGCCGGTGGAGAGGGTGGAGATCGCCTTCGTGCCGACCATCATGCGGGCGAACTCGATGATGCGGAACATCTGGCGGATGCCGTCGTGCCGGTCGCCGATCAGCCAGCCCTTGGCGGGGTGGCGGTCGCCGAAGGTCATCTCGCAGGTGTTGGACGCCTTCAGGCCCATCTTGTGCTCGACGTTCGTGGCGTACACGCCGTTGCGCTCGCCCAGCTCGCCGGTCTCGAAGTCGAAGAGGAACTTCGGGACGAGGAACAGGGACAGGCCCTTGGTGCCGGGTCCCGCGCCCTCGGGGCGGGCCAGGACGTAGTGGAGGATGTTCTCCTCCATGTCGTGCTCACCCGAGGTGATGAACCGCTTCACGCCCTCGATGTGCCAGGTGCCGTCCTCCTGCCGCACGGCCTTGCTGCGGCCGGCGCCGACGTCGGAACCGGCGTCCGGCTCGGTCAGCACCATCGTGGAGCCCCAGCGCTTCTCGACGGCGACCGAGGCGGCCTTCTTCTGCTCCTCGGTGCCCTCCTCGAAGAGGATGCGCGCGAACGCGGGGCCGGAGGAGTACATGAACACCGCCGGGTTGGCGCCCAGGACCAGCTCGGCGTTGGCCCACAGCAGGGACGGCGGCGCCGTCGTGCCGCCGATCTCCTCCGGCAGGCCCAGGCGCCAGTACTCCGAGTCCATGTACGCGTCGTAGCTCTTCTTGAAGGACGCCGGGACCGGGGCGGTGTTCGTGGCGGGGTCGAAGACCGGCGGGGTGCGGTCGCCGTCGGCGAAGGACTCGGCGATCTCGTTCTCGGAGAGCCGGGCCAGCTCCTCCAGGATGGATTTCGCGGTCTCCGCGTCCATCTCCTCGAACGGTCCGGTGCCGTACAGCTTGTCGCGGCCGAGGACTTCGAAGAGGTTGAACTCGATGTCGCGAAGATTCGACTTGTAGTGCCCCATGGCGACTGCTCCGTAGCGGATCGGCGAGGCACTGGATCCTCGCGGCTGTTCACGTACCAACAAGTAGCTACGATGATGCTACCCGTCGGTAATAAGCCGCAACCCCAACCGGGCCAATGTGAGCAGGCCTACTAAGGGCGGCCGGACGGCCTCTGTATGGACGGCGGCCCGGTGCTGGACGGCGTCTGTATGGACGGCTGTAGGGGCGGCCGTTTCAGAGGGTCGCCGTGAACCCGGTGATCAGCCCGGCCCACTCCTGCGGGCACTCCGCGAACGGCAGATGCCCGCCCGGCACCTCCACCAGCTCCGCCCCCGCGATCCCGGCGGCCACCTCCCGGTGCAGCCTCGGCGGTACGAGGTGGTCGTCGACCGGGGAGACCACCAGCGTCGGTACGGTGATCCGCGCGAGGTCCGCCCGTACGTCGGTCCGCAGCACCAGGTCCACGTGATCGGCCGTGCCCTCCGGAGCCGTCGCCCCCGCCTCCTTCGCCGCCGCCTGGAGCTCCGCCGGGTCCATCGCGGCCAGCGCGGCCGGGCTCAGCGCGTGCGCCAGCGCGAACCGCCCCAGCGTCTCGGGGTCACCGCCCGCGCAGAGCGCCTTCCACACCTGCGAGTTCAGCCGCATCTCGGCGTCGGCGTACGCGAAGGGCGCGGTCAGGACGAGACCGGTGACGCGCCCGGGGTGGCGTACGGCCAGGCGTACGGCGACGGGTCCGCCGAGGGAGAAGCCGCTGACGGCGAACCGCTCGAGCCCGCGCGCGTCCGCCTCGGCCACCAACTCGTCGGCCAGGGAGTCGAGTTGGAGGGGTTCGGTGCTGCGGGGGCGTGCGCCGGTGCCGGGGTAGTCGATCCCGGCGAGGGTGTGGCCGGCGGCCAGGGCCTCCCGGACGGGCCCGTAGTTGGCGTCGAGCGAACCGCCGGCGCCGTGGGCGAGGAGGAGGGCGGGGGTGGGCATGGGGGCTCCTTCGCGGGGCGGGGTGATATCTGTAGCGGGCGTTAGGGAAATCTACCCGGGGTTTGCCCAGCGGTCGATAGATAAATGCGCGGGGCGCCGGGAAGGGGCCGCGGGCCCGTAAGGGAGGCCGGTTGCCTCTTGGGATGGGTCCGTGGCTCGATAGGCTTAACCCCATGTACGGCTACGACCAGAACGTGGGCGCCCAGCAGCAGTACGCACCGCCGCCGCAGCAGCAGATGGCCGGCGGTGTCGGCGGCTACGGCCAGCAGCCGCCCCTCTATCCGGAGCCGTCCCCTCCGTCGCTCGCGGACGCGGTGCGGGCGTTCACCACCGGGCAGATGGCCGCCGAGGACTTCCAGCAGATCTTCGCGACGTCGAAGGTGTACTGCCCGCGCGGCGACACCCCCGGCTTCCTCGCGCTGCACAACACCCAGCAGCCGGTGATCCCGATGTTCAGCTCCCTGAAGGAGCTGCGCCGGTACGCCGGCAAGGAGTCCAAGTACTTCGTCATCACCGGCGCCGAGGTCATCGACCTGCTGCCGACCGGCTACGGCTTCGTCCTCGACATGGAGGGCGAGCACCGGATGGTGTTCGACGCGAAGGCGGTCGAGCAGATGGTGGAGTTCGCGATGCGCAGGATGTACGGGGGCTGAGGCCCCTCCGGTACGGCCGGCCCGTACCCCCTTCGTGTGAGAGGACGCCCGGCGGGAATGCCCGCCGGGCGTCCTTCGTTGTGCGGGGTGGCAGAAAGTTCAACGCTCAACTAAAATAGGACGCACGTCGACCGAGGAGGAACCGACATGCCCGCAGTGACCGTCGAGAACCCGCTGACGCTGCCCCGCGTCGCCGCGCCCGCCGATGCCGTGGCGCGACCCGTGCTCGCCGTCACGACCGCGCCGAGCGGTTACGAGGGTGAGGGCTTCCCGGTGCGCCGGGCGTTCGCGGGGATCAACTACCGGTATCTGGACCCGTTCATCATGATGGACCAGATGGGAGAGGTGGAGTACGCGCCGGGGGAGCCGAAGGGTACACCCTGGCACCCGCACCGTGGCTTCGAGACCGTCACCTACATCATCGACGGCATCTTCGACCACCAGGACAGCCACGGCGGCGGCGGGACCATCACCAACGGTGACACCCAGTGGATGACGGCGGGCTCCGGCCTGCTGCACATCGAGGCGCCGCCGGAGTCGCTGGTCATGTCGGGCGGGCTCTTCCACGGCCTCCAGCTGTGGGTGAACCTGCCGGCCAAGGACAAGATGATGGCCCCGAAGTACCAGGACATCCGCGCGGGGAACGTGCAGCTGCTGACGTCCCCCGACGGCGGCGCCCTGCTCCGGGTGATCGCGGGTGAGCTGGACGGCCATGAGGGCCCCGGCGCGACCCACACCCCGATCACGATGATCCACGCGACGCTGGCGCCGGGTGCCGAGATCACCCTGCCGTGGCGCGAGGACTTCAACGGTCTGGCGTACGTCCTGGCCGGCAAGGGCGCCGTCGGCGCCGAGCGCCGTCCGGTCCACCTCGGCCAGACGGCCGTCTTCGGGGCGGGCGGCTCGCTGACCGTCCGCGCGGACGAACGCCAGGACTCGCACACCCCGGACCTGGAGATCGTCCTCCTGGGCGGCCGCCCGATCCGCGAGCCCATGGCCCACTACGGCCCCTTCGTCATGAACACCCAGGACGAACTCCAGCAGGCCTTCGAGGACTTCCAGAAGGGCCGGCTGGGGAGTGTCCCGGCGGTCCACGGGATGACCGAGGGGGGCCCGCAGGGGGCGTGACCCGGCGGTGAGAGAGGGGTACGGGCGCACCCGTACCCCTTTTTTCATGCCCTGCGGCTCAGCCCCCCCTCGTACAGCTCGAACCAAATGCTCTTCCCCTCCCCCCTCGGCGCCACCCCCCACTCGTCCGCCAGCAACTCCATCAGCACCAACCCCCGCCCGGAGGACGCCAGTTCGCCGGGGCGGCGTTTGTGGGGGAGGTCGTCGCTCGTGTCCGTCACCTCCACCCGCAGCCGGCGCGCCCCCGCAGGGCCCGTGATTTCCGTGAGGAGGAGGGCGTCGGCGTCGGTGTGGACCAGGACGTTCGTCAGGAGTTCGGACAGGAGCAGCATCGCGGAGTCCACCTGCTCGGGGGACGGCCAGTCGTGGAGGAGGTCGCGGAGCTGGTGGCGGGCCTCGGCGACGCGTTCCGGTTCGGCCTGGGCGATCGTCAGGACCGCGCGGCGGGTCTCCGCGACCGGGGCCGGGTGCGGGTCGCGGGAGAGGAGGAGGACGGCGATGTCGTCCTCGCGGCGGTCCGAGAGCGGGCCGGTGGTGTGGTGGGAGGAGGGGCCGTGGACGGCCTGGACCAGGCGGTCGGCGACGTCGTCCAGGGTGCCCTCGGCCGTCTCCAGGATCTGCCGGATCCGCTTCCAGCCCGTGTCGAGGTCGTGGCCGCCGGTCTCCAGCAGGCCGTCGGTGCACAGCATCAGCGCCTCGCCGGGCTCCAGGGCCAGCAGGGTCGTGGGGTAGTCGGCGTCCGGGTCGATGCCGAGCGGGAGGCCGCCGGCGGTCGAGCGGCGGAAGACCGTGCCGTCCGTCATGCGGATCGCCGGGTCCAGATGGCCGGCGCGGGCGGTCTCCAGGACGCCGGTGTCCGGGTCGACCTCGACGTACAGGCAGGTCGCGAAGCGCGGGTCGGACGGGGCGTTGAGGTCGTGGAAGAAGCGGGAGGCACGGGAGAGGACCGCGTCGGGGCGGTGGCCCTCGGAGGCGTACGCGCGCAGGGCGATCCGCAGCTGGCCCATCAGGCCGGCCGCGCGGACGTCGTGGCCCTGGACGTCCCCGATGACCAGCGCGAACCGCCCACTGGGGAGCGGGATCATGTCGTACCAGTCGCCGCCGACCTGGAGGCCGCCGCCGGTCGGGACGTAGCGGGCGGCCAGGGTCATGCCGGGTATCTCGGGGCCCAGGGACGGCAGCATGCTGCGCTGGAGGCCGTCGGTCAGCTCGCGCTGGGTTTCCGCCGCGCCCGCCCGGGTCAGGGCCTGGGCCAGCATGCGGGCGACGGTGGTGAGGACCGAGCGTTCGTCGGGGGTGAAGGCGACCGGGTAGGTGAACGCGGCCATCCACGCGCCCATCGTCCGCCCGGCGACCGTCAGCGGCAGGAACGCCCAGGAGTGGCGGTGGAAGTGCTCGGCGAGCGGCCAGGTCAGGGGGTAGCGGTCGCGGTACTGGCCGGGTGAGGACAGATAGACCGCGCGGCCGGTGCGGACGACCTCCGCCGCCGGGTAGTCGGTGCGTACCGAGAGCTGGGTGAAGGGGGCCTCGTCGCCGGGCTGCTGCCCGTGGTGGCCGATCACCGTCAGCCGGTCGCCCTCGACGCCGAAGACGGCCAGCCCGTCGGGGGTGAAACCGGGCATCGACAGGCCCGCCGCGACCCGCAGCACCTCGGCCGTCGACCGCGCCTCCGCCAGCGCCCGCCCCGCGTCCAGCAGGAACGCCTCCCGCGAGCGCCGCCAGTCCCCGGTCACCGCCCGCCGCCCGGCCGGCGTCCCCGGCGCGGGCTCGGTGACCTCCTGAAGGGTGCCGATCAGCTCGTACGCCTTCTTCTCGCGGTCGTACGACGGTTTCGAGCGGCTGCGGACGACGCGGACGACGCGGCCCTGGTCGTCCATGACGCGGATGCGGACCTCGGCGAGGGTGTCCTCGGCGACGGCCAGGCCGATGACGCCGGTGATCTCGTTCCAGTCGACCGGGTGCAGCCGGGCCCGGGTCCGGGCCTCGGTGAGGACCGTCTCCCGCGGCGGCAGGCCGAGCAGCCGGGCGGCCTCGGCGTCGACCGTGACCAGGCCGGACGCCGTGGACCAGTGCCAGACGCCCGTCGACAGGGCGGCGAGGACCTGCCCCACCCCGGGCAGGGGCTCACCAGTGCGCATTGCCCCACTTTAAGAAGATTTCCGGTCGAGATGCCAGTGGGGTCGTCCGACGAATCCCCCGGCCCGGATATCCGGAAGGCCGGTCCGGAGGTGGCCGGTACCCTTGGTGGACCTGGGGAGAGCACCCCGGCACCCAAAAATCGAAGGACGATGAACGAAGATGCATCGGTACAGGTCCCACACCTGCGGCCAGCTCCGCGCCTCTGACGTCGGCACCGACGTCCGGCTGAGCGGCTGGCTGCACAATCGGCGCGACCTGGGCGGCATCCTCTTCATCGATCTGCGCGACCACTACGGCATCACGCAGCTCGTCGCCCGTCCCGGTACGGCCGCCTACGACGCTCTCGACAAGGTCTCCAAGGAGTCGACCGTCCGCGTCGACGGCCGCGTTGTTTCACGTGGAACCGAGAACGTGAACCCGGATCTGCCGACCGGTGAGATCGAGGTCGAGGTCGCCGAGGTCGAACTGCTCGGCGCCGCCCAGCCGCTGCCGTTCACCATCAACGCCGAGGACGGCGTCAACGAGGAGCGGCGCCTGGAGTACCGCTTCCTCGATCTGCGCCGCGAGCGCATGCACCGCAACATCATGCTGCGCACCGCCGTGATCTCCGCGATCCGGCACAAGATGGTCGCCCTCGGCTTCAACGAGATGGCCACGCCGATCCTGACGGCGACCTCCCCCGAGGGCGCCCGCGACTTCGTCGTCCCCTCCCGGCTGCACCCGGGCCGCTTCTACGCGCTGCCGCAGGCGCCGCAGCAGTTCAAGCAGCTGCTGATGATCTCCGGGTTCGACCGGTACTTCCAGATCGCGCCCTGTTTCCGCGACGAGGACGCGCGCGCCGACCGTTCGCCGGGCGAGTTCTACCAGCTCGACGTCGAGATGAGCTTCGTCGAGCAGGAGGACGTCTTCCAGCCGATCGAGAAGCTCATGACCGAGCTGTTCACCGAGTTCGGCGGCGGCCGTGAGGTCACCTCGCCGTTCCCGCGCATCCCGTTCCGCGAGTCGATGCTGAAGTACGGCTCCGACAAGCCGGATCTGCGCGCCCAGCTCGAACTGGTCGACATCACCGACATCTTCGAGGCTTCCGAGTTCAAGGCGTTCGCCGGCAAGCACGTGCGCGCGCTGCCCGTGCCGGACGTCTCCGCGCAGCCCCGCAAGTTCTTCGACCAGCTCGGTGACTACGCCGTCGCGCAGGGCGCCAAGGGCCTGGCCTGGGTGCGGGTCGCCGAGGACGGTTCGCTGTCCGGTCCGATCGCGAAGTTCCTCACCGAGGAGAACGTCGCCGAGCTGACCAAGCGGCTCTCCCTCGCCGCCGGGCACGCGGTGTTCTTCGGCGCCGGTGAGTTCGACGAGGTCTCCAAGATCATGGGCGCGGTCCGCGTCGAGGCCGCCAAGCGCGCCGGCCACTTCGAGGAGAACGTCTTCCGGTTCTGCTGGATCGTCGACTTCCCGATGTACGAGAAGGACGAGGAGACCGGACGTATCGACTTCTCGCACAACCCGTTCTCGATGCCCCAGGGCGGCATGGACGCGCTGGAGAACCAGGACCCGCTGGACATCCTGGCCTGGCAGTACGACATCGTCTGCAACGGCGTCGAGCTGTCCTCCGGCGCGATCCGCAACCACGAGCCCGAGATCATGCTGAAGGCGTTCGGCATCGCGGGCTACGACGAGGAGACCGTCGAGCGCGAGTTCGCCGGCATGCTCCGCGCGTTCCGCTTCGGCGCCCCTCCGCACGGCGGGATCGCCCCCGGCGTCGACCGCATCGTGATGCTGCTGGCCGACGAGCCCAACATCCGCGAGACCATCGCCTTCCCGCTCAACGGCAACGCCCAGGACCTGATGATGGGCGCCCCGACCGAGCTGGAGGAGACGCGGCTGCGCGAGCTGCACCTGACCATCAGGAAGCCGCAGCCGAAGTAGCCGCAGGGCAGCTGACGGGCCGGGGACCACACAGGTTTCCGGCCCGTTTCAGTTTTCTAAGAAACGCACAGCGCTGTCTTACCTTCGGGACAGACTTCTTACCTAACTTCCCTCACATGACGGGAAACGAGAACCACGAGAACACCCAAACCCCCAAACACAAAAGGAACTTGACGCGCCGTAAGGTCGTCGTGGCCGGTGGGGCGGCGGTGGCCGCCGTCGGTGGGGCGACCGCTCTCGCGATGAGTGCCAATGCCAGTGAGGTGGGCAAGGGGGCCACTGGAGCGGCCGCCAAGAAGTCGGCTTCCGCCGGGACGGTCTGTTACACGCTCACCTCGGAGACCACCGAGGGGCCGTACTACATAGACGCCGACAAGCTGCGCCAGGACATCACCGAGGACAACGAGGGCATTCCGCTGACCCTCCAGCTGAAGGTGATCGACTCCGAGACCTGCAAGCCGCTCGCGAACGCGGCCGTGGACGTCTGGCACTGCGACGCGCTCGGGCTGTACTCCGGCTACGAGTCCTTCTCGCAGGGCGGCGGCGGTGGCGGCACCCCGCCCAGCGACGCACCCACCGGCGAGCCGCCGAGCGGTGACCCCAGCGGCGACCCCAGCGGCGGTCCGGGCGGGGGCGGCGGTGGCGGCGGGCACGAGGAGCCCACCAGCGACACCCGCTACCTGCGCGGCACCTGGCGCACGGACAAGCAGGGCAACGTCACCTTCAAGTCCATTTTCCCCGGCTGGTACCAGGGCCGCTGCGTGCACATCCACACGAAGGTGCACGTCAACGGCGAGTGGACGGACGCCGGTTACGAGGGCGGCAACACCGCCCACACCGGCCAGCTCTTCTTCGACGAGACGACGGTCACGCTGACGGAGTCGGTCGCGCCGTACTCCACGAGCACCACGACCCGGACCACCCTCACCGAGGACACCATCTACGACCAGAGCGGCACGACCGGCGGCCTGCTCAAGCTGAAGTACGACAAGAACGACATCGCGAAGGGCGTCACCGCGTCGCTGACCCTGGGCGTCGACCCGGACGCGACCAACGAGGGCACCTGACCCTCCGGCCGGCCTCCACCGGAACCTCATCGCGGGCCCACAGGAATCCCGACGAGGACGCACAGCGGCCTGTCGTGTCATAGGGGTGGTGAGGGGTACCGGGAGGGTTCCGGACCGAGGACGAGGAGGCCACCGCCATGGGTGACACCGGATACACGATCGTGCTGTCCCTGCTGCTGATCACCGCGGCGGTGGCCTCCGTGCCGCTCCTGCGCCGCACCGCCCGCCCCGGGCCCCCGGTCACCGGCCTCGCCGCCGAGGCCGAGGCCAACCACTGGGTCGTCCGGCTCGGCGACAGCCTCGTCGTCCCCGACGCCCGGCTGTGGGCCGCCGCCGACGAGCGGACCGGGCGCGAGCTGTCGTACGCCACCGAGTGCCACCGCGACGCCCGGCGGCTGCTCGGCGGGGCGCGGTCGGCGGCCGAGTACGAGGAGGTGGCCCGGGTCGCCCGGGACGGGCTGCGGCACATGCGCTCGGCCCGGCGGACCCTCGGTCTCGACGCCGGCCAGGAGGGCGTCAGCGTCGCAGCAGCCGGCGGCGCAGGATGAGCAGGCCGGTGCCGGTGAGGATCAGGGCGGCGGCGAGGACGGCGAGCAGCGGGTGCGAGCCGGAGCCGCCGGTGGCGGGGAGCTGAGGGGGCGGGCTCGTGGCCCCGGGGATGCTCGGGGTCGGTGTGGGGGTGGGTGTCGGGGTCGGACTCGGGGTGTCGGTCGGGGTCGGGGTCGCGGTGGTCTTCGGGGTGTCGGTGTAGGTGCAGGTCACCGTGTCCCCGGCGGCCAGATCGACGCTCGCGGTGCCGTCCGCGCCCGTACGGGTCCCGCTGGTGCCCTTCGCCGACGCGCAGGCCAGAGCGTCCAGCGTCCAGCCGTCGGGGACGCTCTCCTTGACGTTCCACGCCGGGTATTTCGTCCCCTTCGTCGCCGACCGGTGGAAGGTCTGCTGCGCGGCGGTCCCGTCGGCGACGGCCAGCGTGAAGTCGTGCCCCTCGGTGTAGGAGAGGTTCCCGGTGAAGCCGAAGTCCCGGGTGGCGGTGCTGTCCTTGAGCTGTTTGCGGACGACGATGTCGCCGGCGCCGGGGGCCGGGGTGACGGCGTAGTAGAAGCAGGAGACGTGACGGGACCCGGTGGGGAAGGCGGCCCGGTCCACGTTGTCGTTCTTCTGGTTGTCGACGGCGCAGCGCAGGGCGCCGAAGGCGTACCGGTCCCCGAAGTCGGCCGTGTTGAGCGGGTCGGTGGGGGTGCCGCCCTGGATCTGGAGCCGGCGGGCGAGGGCGAGGGCCTGGTCGGTGTCCCCCAGCCGGACGTTGACGGCTCCGGCCAGGGTTCCCCCTAGGGGGTCGCCCGCGCTGTCGAGGAGCGGGGCGGAGTCCTCGGTGACCGGCTGGACGCCGGAGGCGCTGGGGACGACGGTCGAGAGGTGGTCGACCTCACCGGAGATGCCCCGGCCGAGGGTGAACCGCCAGCCGGTCAGGGGGCGGCAGTTCGGGTCGTTGACCTGCTCGGTCACCGGGTCGACCGGCTGGCCCGCCGTGTACACCGAGTCCTTGCCGAGGTCGCGCAGGGACTGCTGGTTGTTGTCGCGGAGGAGGTTGGACATGATGTCCGGGTAGTCGGGGCAGACGCGGGCGGCGAGGGTGAGCCAATAGCCTTCGGCGCGGGCGGACTTGGGGGTTCCCGCAGCGGACGGCTCGGGGGTTCCCGTAGGGGATGGCGGCGGGGCGGCGGCGGTCGCGCAGGCGGCCAGCAGCGCGGCGGCGACGGTCAGCAGGCGGGGGCGAAGTCTCCTCACGGGACGAGGCTGCGGGCAGGGCGGCGCCGGGGACGGGATGCCACTCCCAAAGGTGACCGACGATCAGCTGATCGTAGTAATCGCGAAAGCTCGCCCCGGGCCGGCGGCGCTGGTGCGGGCGGCGCGAAAAAATTCCGCCGGAACCGGCAACCTTCCTTCCCCCGGCGACCACTGAGGGAACGTCAAGCAACGCAGACCCGTAAGGACTCCCTTCGTGGCAACTTCCTCTCACCGCCGGTCACTTCGCAAGCGCCGCCTGCTCGGCGCGTCCGCCGCCGCCGTGGTCGCCGGGGTCGGAGCGGGGGTGTTCGTGCTCAACGCGAACGCCGGTGCCGTGGACCTGTACCACCAGACGCTCGCCGCGAAGGACGGCTGGGCGGCCTCGGGGACGGGGACGACGGGCGGGACGAAGGCGGACTCCGCGCACACGTTCACCGTCTCCACCCGCGCCCAGCTGATGAAGGCGCTGGGCTCGGCGACCGACAAGACGCCCCGGATCATCAAGGTCAAGGGCACGATCGACGCCAACACCACCGACGCCGGCAAGAAGCTGACCTGCGCGGACTACGCCGCCGGCACCGGCTACTCGCTGACGTCGTACCTGAAGGCGTACGACCCGGCGACCTACGGACGCAAGAAGCTGCCGGCGGGGACGCAGGAGAAGGCGCGCAAGGCGGCGCAGGTCAAGCAGGCGAAGAACATCGTGTTCAAGGTGCCCGCCAACACGACGATCGTCGGGGTGCCCGGCTCCAGCCCGGGTATCACGGGCGGCAGCCTGGAGATCCAGAACGTCGACAACGTCATCGTCCGCAACCTCACCCTCTCGGCGACCGAGGACTGCTTCCCGCAGTGGGACCCGACGGACGGCTCGACGGGCAACTGGAACAGCGAGTACGACGCGATCACGCTGCGCGGGGCCACGCACGTCTGGGCGGACCACAACACGTTCACCGACGCCCCGCGCTTCGACAAGGCCAACCCGAAGTACTACGGCCGCGAGTACCAGATCCACGACGGCTCCCTGGACATCACCAAGGGCTCCGACCTGGTCACCGTCTCCCGCAACGTCTTCAACAGCCACGACAAGACGATGCTGATCGGCGCCAGCGACACCGACAGCACCGGCAAGCTGCGCGTCTCCCTCCACCACAACGTGTGGAAGGGCATCGTCCAGCGCGCCCCGCTGGCCCGCCTCGGCCAGGTGCACATCTACAACAACCTGTACGACATCACGGCCCTCAACGGCTACACCGTGCAGTACAGCATCAACGCCCGCGCGAAGGCCCAGGTCATCGCCGAGAACAACTACTGGAAGGCCCCGGCGGGCACCAAGCTCGACAAGCTGATCTCCAGCGACGGCACCGCCTCGATCAAGAACACCGGCAACCTCGTCAACGGCACCTCCACCGACCTCGTCTCGCTGTACAACGCGGCGGCGACGAAGAAGACCGTGAAGCCGACCGTCAACTGGACTCCCGCGCTGACGGCGGGACTTGAGCCCGCCGCCGCGGTGAAGAGCCTGCCGGCCGAGCTGGCGACGACGACGGGGGCGGGCGTCCTGAAGTGACCCCATGAGCGTGCGGCCGCCGGCCGGGAGGGAAACACCGGCGGCCGTGCAGAGCGAAGGGCCCGGGAGCGGTACGCCGCTCCCGGGCCCTTCGCGGGTCTTCAGACGGGCTCGCCGCCGAAGCGCTCCTTGTACGACTCCAGGGCCTCCGGGGTGATCTTCGCGAAGAGGACCGGGGGGACCGTGAAGGGGGTGCCGGCGGGGACGGCGGCCAGGGCGCGGGCCTCGTCGGCGGTGACCCAGGCGGCGGTGTCGCCGGCCAGGGTGAACGCGCCGCGCATGGCCTTCGCCGTCGCCGGGATGAAGGGCTCGGAGACGACCGAGTACAGGTGGATCAGGTTGATCGCCGTCCGCAGGGTCAGGGCCGCGCCCTCCTGGTCGGTCTTGATCTGCGTCCAGGGCGCCTTCTCGTCCAGGTAGGCGTTGCCGGCCGACCACAGGGCGCGCAGGGCCGCCGCCGCCTTGCGGAACTGGAGGGCCTCCATGTGCTCCTCGTACTCCGCGAGCAGCCGCGCGATCTCCTCGCCGAGCCGGGTCTCCGCCTCACCGGCTTCCCCGCCCGCCGGGACCTCGTCGCCGAAGCGCTTCTTCGAGAACGACAGCACGCGGTTGACGAAGTTGCCGAGGGTGTCGGCGAGGTCCTTGTTGACGGTCGCCGTGAAGTGCTCCCACGTGAACGACGAGTCGTCCGACTCCGGGGCGTTGGCGATCAGGAAGTAGCGCCAGTAGTCCGCCGGGAGGATGTCCAGCGCCTGGTCGGTGAAGACGCCGCGCTTCTGCGAGGTGGAGAACTTCCCGCCGTAGTACGTCAGCCAGTTGAACGCCTTGACGTAGTCGACCATCTTCCACGGCTCGCGCACGCCCAGCTCGGTCGCCGGGAACATCACCGTGTGGAACGGGACGTTGTCCTTCGCCATGAACTCCGTGTAGCGGACGGTGTCCTGGGACTCGTACCACCACGACTTCCAGTCCCGGCTCTCCGGGTCCTGGTCGGCCCACTCCTTCGTCGCCGCGATGTACTCGATCGGGGCGTCGAACCAGACGTAGAAGACCTTGCCCTCGGCCGCGAGCTCCGGCCAGGTGTCGGCCGGGACCGGGACGCCCCAGTCGAGGTCGCGGGTGATCGCGCGGTCGTGGAGCCCTTCGGTGAGCCACTTGCGGGCGATGGACGACGACAGGTGCGGCCACTCCTCCTCGTGGGCCGCGACCCACCGCTCCACCTCGTGCTGGAGCTTGGACTGGAGGAGGAAGAGGTGCTTGGTCTCGCGGACCTCCAGGTCGGTGGAGCCGGAGATCGCGCTGCGCGGGTCGATCAGGTCGGTCGGGTCCAGGACGCGGGTGCAGTTCTCGCACTGGTCGCCGCGGGCCTTGTCGTAGCCGCAGTGGGGGCAGGTGCCCTCGACGTAGCGGTCCGGGAGGAAGCGGCCGTCGGCCGGGGAGTAGACCTGCCGGATGGCGCGTTCTTCGATGAACCCGTTCTCGTTCAGCCGCCGGGCGAAATGCTGGGTGATCTCGGCGTTCTGGGGGCTGGAGCTGCGGCCGAAGTAGTCGAAGGCGAGCGCGAAGCCGTCGTACACGGCCTTCTGGGCGTCGTGCGCCTGGGCGCAGAAGTCGGCCACCGGGAGGCCCTGCTCCTTCGCGGCCAGCTCCGCGGGGGTGCCGTGTTCGTCGGTCGCGCAGATGTACAGCACGTCGTGGCCGCGCTGGCGCAGGTAGCGGGAGTAGACGTCCGCCGGGAGCATCGACCCCACCATGTTGCCCAGGTGCTTGATTCCGTTGATGTACGGAAGGGCGCTGGTGATGAGGTGTCGAGCCATTGGAGGCTGCTCCTGGGTCGGGCCGGTGGGTGTGCTTGAAATCGTATCCGACGTGTGTATGCCGCCCGCGCGCCGATTTTTCGGGCGCGGGCGGCAGAGGGGGTGCGGGGTCTTACGGGGCTTACGGCTTTACGGTTTTACGGCTTTACGGTCGCCAGTTGGCGAGGACGCCCTCGTACAGCTCGTCGTCGGTGAGTTCCTTCGGGGCCGGGCCGGCGTGGAAGAAGGCGGTGTTGGGGGTCTTCAGCTTGCGGAGGTAGTCGAAGGCCTTGTTGTCGTGGTCTCCGAAGGCCACGAAGGAGAAGAAGAGGCGGGGGTACGAGTCCGCCGCCGCCGTGAGCGACTGGGTCGCCGGGGTTTTCGCGTCCGGGGCGCCGTCGGTCTGGAAGATGACGAGGGCGGGGGCCTGGGGGTCGCCGGAGGCGTCGAGGTGGGCGGTGATCGCCTCTACGGCCGCGTGATAGGAGGTACGGCCCATCCTGCCGAGGCCCGCGTGCACGTCGTCGACCTTCGTGGCGGCGTCCGGGGCGGTGAGGGTGAGGTCCGTGGTGCCGTCGACTTCGGTGGAGAAGTAGATGGTGTGGACCTGGGGGGTGGTGGGGGAGAGGTGTGCGGCGAGCGCCAGCACCTGATCACCGAGGGCTTGCGCTGAGCCGTCCTTGTAGTAGGGGCGCATGGAGGCGGAGCGGTCGAGGACGAGGTAGACCGTGGCGCGGGCTGTGGTGAGGCCTAGGTGGGCGAGGGTTAGGGCGGCTTGGGTGTGGGCGGTGGTTAGGTGGGTGGGGGGTGTGGGGGGTGCCTCGGGGGCGGCTTCGGGGGCGGGGGTTTCTGCGGGGGCGGTCTCGGGTGCGGCGGCTTCCGGCTCGGGGGCGGTGGCCGGGGGTTGGGTGGTTGTGGGGGTGGTCGCCTGGGGCTCGTCGGTCGTTGCCTCGGGGGAGGGGGCCTCTGCGGGGGCGGTCTCGGTTGCGGCGGCTTCCGGCTCGGGTGTTGCGGCGGGCTCGGGGGTGGCGGCTGCGGGGGTTTCCGGGGCCGGGGGCTCAGGGGTGGGGTCCGCTTCCGGGGTCGGGCTGGAGGTGGCTTCCTCTGCGGGGGCGTTCTCCGGCTGGGCCGTCGTCGGGCTGGCGGCTTCCTGTTCGGCCTCGGCCGTGGGGGCGGTGGTCTCCGGGGCCGGAGCTTCGGGGGTCGGCTCGGGGGTCGGGGCCGCGGCGGGGGGCGTTTCGGCGGAGGGTGCTGTTTCCGCTTCGGCCGCCGGGGCGTCGGGCTCCTGCGCGTCCTCGGTCTGCGGCTCCGCCGTCGGCGTCTGCTCGGGGGCCGGTGCTTCTGCCTGGGGTTCGTCCGGGGTGGGCTCGGGGGCCTGGGGCTCCGCTGCGGGTTCGGCGGCGGGCGGAGTGGCCGTGTCTTCGGGCTTCGGTTCGGTGTCCGTCTTGGCGGCGGGCCGCGATTCCGGCTCCGGCTCCTGGGCGGTCTCCGTTGCCTTGTCCTGTGCGTCGGACGCGGGCTCGTTCGGAGCTGCCGGGGTGGCCTCGGCTGCAAGCTCCTCGGACTCGGGCTCGTCCGGGGTCGCCGGGGCAGTCTCGGGGGTGGGCTCGGTTACGAGTTCCTCGGGTTCGGTCTTCGTCTCCGTCGCCGGGGCTTCCGTTGCCGCTTCGGCGTCGGCTGCGGGGACGGCCTCCTCGGACTTCCGCCCAGCGGACTCGTCCACCTCGGTCTCGGCCACAGCCTCGGCTACGACAGCCTCGTCCGCCTCAGCCTTGTCCGAAGACGCCTCCGCCAGCACCTCGGCGTCAGCCGGAGAGACCGCGCCCTCAGACTCCCGCTCGGCGTCCGTCTCGACGGCAGGCTCGACGGCCTCACCCTCGGTTCCGGTCACGGAAGTATCCGTCGCCTCGACCTCGGGCTCACCCTCCGTCGCAGTGGCCTCGGGCGCGGGCGTCGCCTCTGCGGGGGCGGTGGAGGAGGCGCCCTCGGGGGCGGACTCGGACTTCGACTCGACGTCCGTCCCGGCGACCGCAGCTTCCGGCGCACTCTCGGACGCGGTCTCCGCAGCTTCCGTCAGCTCGCTCTCGGAGCCAGCCTCAGTCGCGGGCTCAGCCTTCTCCAGCTCGCTCTCCGCGTCGGCCTCAGCTGCGGGCTCGGCCTTCGCCGCACCCGCCGCCGGCTTGCTCTCCGAGGAGCCCTCAGCCTTCTCCTTCGGGGCGTCCTCGGACTCGGTTTCCGTCAGCTCGCTCTCCGAGCCGGCCTCAGTCGCGGGCTCAGCCTTCTCCGGCTCGTTCTCCGCGTCGGCCTCAGCTGCGGACTTGGCCTTCTCGGGCTCCCCCGCAGTCTCCGCCGGCTTGCTTTCCGAGGCGCCCTCAGCCTTCTCCACCGGCGCGCTCTCGGGCTCGGTCTCCGTCAGCTCGCTCTCCGAACCGGCCTCAGTCGAGGGCTCGGCCTTCTCCGGCTCCCCCGCAGCTTCCGTCAGCCCACTCCCCAAGTCAGCCGCAGGCTCAGCTTTCTCCAGCTCGCTCTCCGCGCCGACCTCAGCCGCGACCTCAGCCCCAGCCCCCGCAGCCTCAGTCAGCCCACTCTCCGAGCCACCCCCAGCCCCAGACAGCCCACTCCCCGAGCTGCCCTCCCCGACCAACCCCCCATTGGCCAGTTCCGACCGCTCGCCCGAACCCCCGACCTCAGCCTCAGCCGAACCCCCCTCCCCCGACCGCGCCGGCCGAGGCACCGTCACATTGTCGAAAGCCGCCGCCACCAACTCATGCTCAGACCCCGACGACCCACCCCGCCGAGGCTCCGGAAGCGCCGCCTCCACACCCCGCGCCGGCTCAGCCGCCTGCTGGGCCGGAATCCCCGCCCCCTCGGCGAGAACTCCCGCCCCCGAAGCCGTGGTTCCCGCACCGGAAGCCGAAGCCGAAGCCGCAGCCGCAGACCCCGCAGCCGAAGCCGAAGCCCCTGCGGTCGAAGCCGCAGCTCCCGCAGCCGAAGACCCTGCACCCGCAGCCGAAGACCCCGAAGCCGCAGCCGAAGTCGAAGCTGCCGAAGTCGCAGCCCCCGTCTCCGAAGCCACCCCCTCCGGCAGAGTCTCCGCACCCCCAGCCGGTACCTGGTCCGCACCCTCTGCTTCGGCGACCCGCTGCTTGCGTGATCTGCCGAACGCGTTCCGCAGGAGAGTGAGAATGCCCATGTGCGCAACCCTTCGCGTGAGTTGATGCCCGTCAATCCCTGGCCAGGACGGACACGTAAGGTTAGCGGCCCCAAGTGGGGATCTTGGGCAGGGGTGAGCGGGAGAAGTGCGGGTGTGTCAACGACATCCACCCCGGCGCGGACACCCTGAACCAGCCAAAAATCCCGCCCCACCTGTCCGGGGCCGGTCGGATAACCCCTCCATCATCAGCCCCCGCTCCCCTCCCCTCCACCCCCAACCCCCTTGCGTCCACCGTCCGTTCATTTCCCCTTAACGCACTCGCCCCGCCCTTGCGCCCCCACCCCCCTACCGTCACGATCACACCAAGGTCACGCAAGGGGAGAGTAAAGTGCGCAAGTTGCTGCCGCTCATCGGAACCGCCGTCGGCCGTTCCGCGATGACGTGCCGTTTCCGCTGCGGCGACGCCTGTTTCCACGAGGTGCCGAACACCAGCGGCAACGAGTACGCCGGAGACATCATCACCGGTGCCCTGCGCCGCCGTTCACTGCTCCAGGCCGCCGCCGTCGTCACCGTCACCACCGCCACCGGGGCCGTCAGTCTCCAGAACGCCCCCGCCGCCCAGGCCACCTCCGGCCCCGCGACAAGCGGAACCCGCGGGCTCCGCTTCAGCCCCGTCGCCCCCAACACCGCCGACACCGTCACCACCCCCACCGGCTACGACCAGAACGTCGTCGTCCGCTGGGGCGACCCCATCCTCCGCGGCGCCCCCGCCTTCGACCCCGAGCACCAGACCGCCGCCGCCCAGTCCGGCCAGTTCGGCTACAACAACGACTTCCTCGCCCTCCTCCCCCTCCCCGGCGAGTGCGACCGGCAGCTCCTCGTCGCCAATCACGAGTACACCGACGAGATTCTTATGTTCCGGGGGTACGACTCCGCCCACCCCACCCGTCAGCAGGTCGAGGTCGCCTGGGCCGCCCACGGGCTCTCCGCCGTCGTCGTCCAGGAGGACCGCAGGAGCGGCAAGCTCACTGTAGTCCCCCGCCATCACCTCAACCGGCGCATCACCGTCACCAGCGAGTTCCGGCTCACCGGGCCCGCCGCCGGGAGCGATCTCCTCAAGACCTCCGCCGACCCGACCGGCACCAAGGCGTACGGCACCCTCAACAACTGCTCGGGCGGCACCACCCCTTGGGGCACGACCCTGCACGGCGAGGAGAACTTCAACCAGTACTTCGCCAACTCCTCCCGCCCCACCGACAAGCGCTACGGCGTCGGCACCGGCGCCACCGAGCGCAAGTGGGAACGGTTCGACAAGCGCTTCGACGTCGCCCAGGAGCCCAACGAGGTCCACCGGTTCGGGTACGTCGTCGAGTTCGACCCGTACGACCCCTCCTCGACTCCCCGTAAGCACACGGCACTTGGCCGCTTCAAGCACGAGGCCGCGACCGTCCGGCTCACCGACGACGGGCGGCCGGTCGTCTACTCCGGTGACGACGAACGCTTCGACTACTTCTACAAGTTCGTCGGCAGCAAGCGGATGAAGCACGGCTCCTCCCGTGCCGTCCGCGAGCACAACCTCTCGCTGCTCGACGAAGGCACCCTGTACGTCGCCAAGTTGACCGGCGACTCCCCCGCCATCGAGATCGACGGCACCGGAAAGCTGCCCGCCGACGGGGAGTTCGACGGGTCCGGCGAGTGGATCCCGCTGGCCACCGCCACCGCGAAGGGCGCCGTCTCGCACGTCGAGGGGATGACGGCCGACGAGGTCTTCGTCTTCACCCGGCTCGCCGGTGACAAGGCGGGCGCGACGAAGATGGACCGGCCGGAGGACATCGAGCCCTCGCCGGTCACGGGCAAGGTGTACGTCGCCCTCACCAACAACTCCAACCGGGGTGTCGGCGCCAACCCCAAGGCGGACGAGGCCAATCCGCGCCACGCCAACAAGCACGGGCACATCCTGGAGCTGACCGAGCACCGCAACCGGCCCGAGAGCCTGAAGTTCGGCTGGACCCTCTTCCTCGTCGCCGGTGACCCGGACGACCCGGCCACCTACTTCGCCGGGTACCCCAAGTCCGCCGTCAGCCCCATCTCCTGCCCCGACAACGTCGCCTTCGACCCGCACGGCAACCTCTGGATCGCCACCGACGGCAACCAACTCGGCTCCCACGACGGCCTGTTCGGTGTCGCCGCCAAGGGGGAGCGGCGCGGGGAGCTGAAGCAGTTCCTCACCGTGCCGACCGGCGCCGAGACCTGCGGGCCGATCATCCAGGACCGCCGCGTCGTCGTCGCCGTCCAGCACCCCGGCGAGGTGGACGGCGCCTCCGCCGAAACCCCCGCCTCCACCTGGCCCGACGGCCCCGGCAAACTCCCCCGCCCGGCCGTCGTCTCCGTCTGGCGCCGGGACGGCAGGGACATCGGCGCCTGACCAGACAGTCGGTGGGTCTCTAGGATCGGCTCAATTAAAGGGGCGCGGCCCGGACTTCGTACCTGACCGTGCGGTACGAGCGTCAGCGCCGCGCCCTTCTGACGCGCTACGGGGGGCGGAATGGGCAAGCGGCGGTTCCGGCTCGGGCTGCTCTGGGCCGCCTCCCTCCTCCTCGCCGGGGTCAGCGTCGTCGTCGGCTGCCGTGCCGCCGGCGTCGACGCCTTCACGCCCATCCCTCAACTCCTCGCGTTTCTGCCCTGGTTGCTCGTTCCCGCCGGCTGCGCCGCCCTTCTCTGCGTCCTCGTCCGCTGGTGGGGCGGGGCGGTCTGGGCGGCCGTCGTGCTCGCGCTGCTCGGCTGGTTCGTCCAGCCGTATGGAAGTAGCTCGCAGGGCAAGGGAGTTGCTGTCGCGCGGCTGCAAGTGCTCACGTCCAACGTCGAGTTCGGGTGGGCCACCGATGCGCTCGTCGATGTCGTGCGGCGGGAGGCGCCCGATCTCGTGTTCGTGGAGGAGTGCGAGTACGGGTGTCAGGCCACTCTGGCGCGGGAGTTGGGCTCCTCTTATCCCTATCGGCAGGGCGTTCCCGGGGGGACCTCCGTCGGGTCGGTCATCCTCAGTCGGCTGCCGCTCACTCCCGCCGCCACCCTTTCCGGTGAAATGGGTATGCCTGGGGCCGTAGTTGAGGTCGGCGGGCGAGCCGTGCGGCTTCAGCTCGCGCATCCTATGCCGCCGCTCGTCGGGCATACCGGGGTGTGGAAAAGGGAGTTGGGGCGGATCGCGCGGTGGGCCGGGGCGCAGTCGGGGCCCGTGATCCTCGCCGGGGACTTCAACGCCTCCCAGGATCACGCCGCGTTCCGGCGGATCCTGGACGCCGGACGGCTCGGTGACGCGGCCCGGCTCGCCGGGAAGTCACGGGTGCCGAGCTGGCCGTCCAGTACCGCCCCCGCGTTCGGCGCGCAGATCGACCATGTCCTGCTCTCGGCGGACTTCTCCGTGTCAGGGGCGCGGTTCCTGGCGCCGGCGGGGACGGATCACCGGTCGCTGCTCGTGGACGTCGTCCTCCACGCGGAACGCCAGGAGGGGCGGGCGTAGAAGAGGCGGGTCAGGCGTACCGTCGCCGCGACCGTCAGGCCCAGGGCCAGCAGCAGCCATGCCGCCGTGCGCAGGGTCGACGTCAGGGCGTCGTACACCGCTGCCGCCGCCACCCGGTGGGCCGGGTCGGGGAGGTCGGAGAGGGTGAAGTGGCGGGCCACCGCCAGGGCCAGGCCCAGGAGGGCGCCGCCCAGGGCCGTGCCCAGCGCGGTCGCCGTCAGCGCGCGGCGGCGGAAGGCGGCGACGGCGATGCCGGTCGCGGCGAACGCGACGGCGGAGAGGGGGAGCCAGAAGCCCGCTACGTCCAGCATGCGCAAGCCCTTTCGCGAGGCCCCGGAACCCTGGGGAGCCCTAGGGGAGCCCTGGGGGAGCCCTGGGGGAGCCCTGGGGGGCACGCTTCCAGGGAAGGGGGTGCGGGCGCACCGGGCCAGTGGGTGTGCGCCATGTGGGTGCACCCCGCCCGAACTGCGCGTTCCCCCCTGCGGTGGAGGGTTCGTCCGAACGGGTGTTTCCTGGTCGTGGGGAGAAGCTGGGGGGTGTCTCAGGGGAGAAGGAGGCCAAAGATGCGCACCACTCCGGTCCTGCGGACCCTGGCCACGGCCCTGCTCACCGGTGGCACGCTGGCCGTGGCCGCGCTGGGCACCATGGCCGCGGCGGCACCGTCCGCCCACACGACGGCGCCGCCCACCCGCACAGAAGGGCGCGGCGGCGGTGGCGGCCCGGTCTGGGGCACCGTCGTCTCCCGCACCGAGGTCAACGTGCGGTCGGCGCCCACCACCCACTCCGGCGTCGTGACGGCGCTCTCGCCGGGCAGTCAGGACCGTGTGAAGTGCATGGTCCGGGGCCAGAGCGTCAACGGCACGTCCACCTGGTACTGGCTCGTCGGAGCGCAGGGGTGGGCCAGTGCCTCGGTCGTCGACACCGGCGGCGCGTGGGTGCCGACGTGCTCCGACCCCTGTCCGCAGTGGCGGGACGGCGGCGACAGAGGTGACCGGGGCGACAGGGGTGACTGGAACAACTCCTGGCGCGACAACTCCGGCTGGAACGACAGCAACTGGAACAACGGCAACTGGAACAACAACTGGAACGACGGCAACCGGGACTGGAACAACGGCCGGGACCGGGGCGACAACAGCAACTGGACCTTCGGCTCCGGCGCTTGGAGCACTGTCGGCTCCTGGAGCTGGGTCTCCGACACCAACAACTCCGGCTCCTGGGGGTGGTGAGCCTCCCCACCCGCGACGACCGGGCCCCGGCGGTGACTTCACCGCCGGGGCCCGGTCCGTCGTAGGGCTAATGGATCCGATGGCCCTCCGCGTCCTCGTGCGTGTAGTAGCGGTAGAACAGGACGGCGAACACGCCCGCCGCCACCGCGAGGGACATGCCGGCCGCGCGCAGGACGGACGCTCCGCTCTGGCTGTAGACGAAGCCGAACGCGCAGCCCGCGAACACCGTCCACAGCAGGGCGTGGAGTTCGCGTTTCATGTGCGGCGCGAGGGCGCGCACGGCGAGGTACAGGCCGGCGAAGACGGCGGCGCTGACGAAGCCGAGCAGTAGGTTCCAGCCGGTGATCGGGCCGCCGGAGCGGCGGTTGGCCGCCACCCAGTAGCCGTAGACGAGTCCGAGGGCCACCGGGGCGGCCAGGGCCGTCAGCTGACGGATGTCGGGGACTCTCGTCGTGGGTGCCGCATGAGCCATGGGAGCACTCCTCTCCTGGGGCACACCTGCCGTCTTCCAGCGCACACCCCGGCCGGGGCGCTGGCAAGTCGGGCTTCCGGATGCGTGCGGCGGGGGGCCGTGTTTGGCTGTTGCCCATGCGGCGCGGCGCCTTGAGCCACCACGGGGCGGCCTGGCTCGTGCCGTCCGCGCTGCTGCTGTGGATCACCCTCCTCGACGTCCTCACCGACGTCCGCTTCCACGTCGAGTCCTGGTGCGTCCTGGTCCCCGCGACCGCCGCCGTGCTGTGCGGGATCCGTACGACCGCCCTGTTCGCCGTGCTGGCGCCGGTCGCGTTCGTCGTCACCGAGGCGCGCGAACCCGCGCAGTACAAGTCCGGCCTCGTCGACCTCGTCCTCATCGCCGTCGGCGGCGCCCTGTCCGTCCTGGTCTGCGCGCTGCGGCTGCGCGCGCAGCGGCGGATGCTGCGGATGGCGGTGATAGCCGACACCACCCGCAGCACCGTCCTGCGCCCCCTCCCGCCCGGCTGGGGCGGCCTGACGCACGCGGCGGTGTACCTCGCGGCCGACGCCGAGGCCCGCGTCGGCGGTGATTTCTACGACATCCAGCCCGGCCCGCACGGCACCCGCGTCCTCCTCGGGGACGTCCAGGGCAAGGGGCTCGGCGCGGTCGAGGCCGCCGCCGCGCTGCTCGGGACGTTCCGCGAGGCCGCGCACCACGAACCGGACCTTTCGGCCGTCGCCGCGCGCCTGGAGATACGGATGACGCGGCACCGGGCGCACGCCGCCGCGCTGGGCCGCGAGGACGAGGACCGGTTCGCGACCGCCGTCCTCATCGGGTTCTGTGCGCGGGGGGTGGTGGAGATGGTGCTGTTCGGGCACGAGCCGCCGCTGGGGGTGGGGCCCGCAGGGGTGCGGGTGCTCGCCGTCGAGGGCGGACTCCCGCTGGGGATGGGGGAGTTGGGGGATCCGCCGGTCGTCGGGCGGGTGGTGCTCGGGCCCGGGGAGACCGTGCTGCTCGTGACCGACGGGGTGACCGAGGCGCGCGACTCCCGGGGCGCGTTCTATCCGCTGGCCGACGACGTCGCCGGGGCGCTCGTACGCGATCCCGGGATAGCCGAGCCCGGGCGGCTGGTGGCGTTCGTGCGGGAGGGGGCGCTGCGGCACTCCGGGGGGCGGCTCGCCGACGACACGACGGTCTTCGCGGTGCGTCCGGAGGTGAACCGGGCGGGGGCGGGATCCGTCGTACGGGACGGGGGAGGCGGCGGCCTGGGTTTGCAGTGAGGGGGGTTCCCTTTGCAGTCGTAGCGGCTACGGTGCTGACGTACGTGATCCACAGGGGGAGGGACCCATGCCCGGAACCGTGCTGCTGCTGGCGGCGTCGCCCGTCGGGAAGGGCTGCCTGGTGGACGCGGCGTCCGTGCTGCCGGTGCTGGCCGCCGTGCCGCCCGCCGTGCTGTCCGGCACCGACACCGCGAACGTCGTCGAACTGGCCGATCCGCTGGAGCCGCAGGCCGTCCTGACCCGGCTGCGGGCCGCCGCCGCGGCCCCCGGTCCGCTGACGCTCTTCGTCACCGGCCAGCTCCAGCTCGACCGCCGCCAGCACCTCCCGCACCTCGCCCTCGCCCGCACCACCCCCGCGACGGTCCGCTACACCGGTTTCCCCTGGCAGTGGTTCCGCGAGGAGCTGCGGCTGCGGGCGCCCGGCACCACGAAGCTCTTCGTCGACCTCCACGCCGACGCGGAGACCTGGCGGTGGCTTCAGGGGCAGGTGCTGGAGTGCGGGCCGAATGTGCGGGTGTACGGGAGGGTGGCGCCGCCGCTGGGGCGCCGGGCGGGGGCGCCGTCGTACATGAAGGCGGTCGCGACGATTCTGCGGAGCGGGGTGCATCCCGGGGGCGGGCAGCTGCATGCGGCGGCGTTGGGGAGGGTGGTCGCGGAGGGGGATGTGGCGGATTTGGTGTTCGGTGGGGGGACGGGGGTGGGGGCGGGGGCTGTGTATGGGGGGGCCGGTGGGGCTTTCGGGTACGGGGGTCCCGGCGGGGGTTCCGGGTACGAGGGGGGCGGTGCGGTTGCGCCGGTGCCTGGGCAGCGGGGGGTGGGGGCGGTGACGGCGGTTGGGGGTGCTGGGGGTTCGGAGGGGGCGGCTGGGGCTGGGGGCGGGGTTGCTGAGGGGGTGCCTGGGGCTGGGGCTGAGGGTTCCCGTGCGGCTGGCGGCGGCCTCGACCGCGCCGAGCTTCTTGCGGGCGGCGGTGACTTCGAGTCGGCCGAGCCTCCTGCGGGCGGCGGTTTCGAGCTGGCCGGGTTCCTTGCGGGCGGCGGTGACTTCGGGCTGGCGGGGTCCCCTGAGGTGGGCGGTGACGTCGGGCTGGCCGGGGCCTCTGAGGCGGGCGGTTTCGGGCTGGGCGAGCCTCCTGAGGTGGGCGGTGACGTCGGGCTGGCCGGGGCCTCTGGGGCGGGCGGTTTCGGGCTGGGCGAGCCCTCTGAGGTGGGCGGTGACTTTGAGCCGGCCGGGTCTCCTGCGGCTGGCGGCGGTTTCGAGCTGGTCGGCCCCTCTGCGGCCGGCGGTGACTTTGAGTTGGCCGCCCCTGGGGTCGTGAGTGATCCGCATGCGGTGATCACCAGTGCCGTGCAGGCCGGGCGGCATGGGGACGCCGATGAGCTGGCCGCGTTGTGGGAGGCGGCGGCGGTGGACGGGCATGGGCCGGGGTCCGACGAGGCGCTGCACTGGGCCGAGGTGCGGGCCGACCTCGCGATGTTCGCGGGGGATCCGGCGCGCAGCTGCCGTACGTGGCTGGCGGTGGCGTCCGCGCGGCTGGCGGCGGGGCAGGCGGTGGACGCCCCGGCGGTCGAGGCGGCGGCGGACCGGGCGCACCATCAGTGGGGGCGCATCGACGACCCCGGGGGCGCGCGGAAGCTCGCACCGGCGCTGACGGAGCTGCGGGCGCGGGTGCCGGGGCGGCGGGAGGGGGCGCTGGAGCACATCCGGCGGCACCTGGAGCAGCTGGAGGAACTGTCACCGACGGCTCGCTGAGGTTTCCTAGGGGGCGTCACCGACGGCTCGCTGAGGTCCCCTAGGGGGCGCCGCCGGATCCCTGAGCGGCTGTTTCCGGACCCCTAAGGGGCGGCTGCCGGTTGCTTAAGGGGCGTTGCCGGGTCCCTTAAGGGGCGGCTGGCGGTCCCTTAAGGGGCGCTGCTGCTCCCTCAGAGGGCGGCTGGCGGTCCCTTAGGGGGCGTTGCCGGGTCCCTTAAGGGGCGTCGCTGGTCCCTTAAGGGTGCGCCCTGAGCGTCGTAGGCATCTGCGCCCCGCGCTGCGCCCTGAGCCTCGTAAACATCCGAAGCGTCGTATCACCCGTCCGGACCCGCCCCACGCGCCGCGTGCTCCCCGCCCTGCTATCCACGAAGCGAGGGGGTCGTAGCACCGCTGGTCCGCAGTTCGGGGATTCGACCTAAGGATGTGCCGCCCATGGCCACCACCACGCTCGCCATCAACTTCACGCAGGGACTCAACGACGCCTGGTCCAAGGTGGCGCAGTTCGTGCCGAAACTCGTCGGATTCCTGGTCATTCTCGTCATCGGCTGGTTCGTGTCGAAGATGATCGCCCGGGTGCTCGACCGGGTGCTGCGCAAGGTCGGCTCGGAACGGCTCGCCGACCGCGCGGGCGCGGACCGGTTCCTGCGCGAGTCCAAGTACGACATGACGGGGATCGTCTGCAAGATCGTGTACTACGCGCTGATGCTCATCACGCTTCAGCTCGCGCTCGGCGTCTTCGGCGCCAACCCGGTCAGCACGATGATCAACGGGATCGTCTCGTGGCTGCCGCGCGGCATCGTCGCCGTCGTCCTGATCGTCGTCGCGATGGCCATCGCCAACGCGGTGCGCGGACTGGTCGGCAGCGCGCTGTCCTCGGTGTCGTACGGGCGGACGCTCGCGACCGTCGTCTGGGCCTGCATCCTCGCGCTGGGTGTGATCGCGGCGCTCGGGCAGGCGGGGATCGCGACCACCGTCACGCAGCCGGTGCTGTACGCCGGGCTCGCGGCGGCCGTCGGCATCCTGGTCGTCGGGGTCGGCGGCGGGATGATCGGGCCGATGCGGGAGCGGATGGAGCGGCTGCTGACCACGGCGGAGCGGGAGACGACGCGGGCGAAGGGGAGCGTGTCGGCGTATCAGGCGGGGCGGCAGGACGCGTTGGGGAATCAGCCGGTGCAGGAGCGGCACGACCAGGAGATGTAGGGGTTTTTTGGGGGGCCGGCCCTTAGGGGTCGGCCTGCCCTTAGGGGGCGACCTGCTCTTAAGGGGCCGGCCTTCATGACGGGGGCCGGCCCCTACGGGTAGGGAGGGCCGGCCCCTTTCTCATGGTCTGGCTCAGCCGGCCCCGTACGGGTCGAAGGGGATGCCGGACGGCTTCGCCTTGTTCAGGGTGTCGTTGAACTTGCTGTCCTGGATGGGGAAGTTGGCGTTGCCCCAGCTGGAGTTGTTCATGATGGTCTGGAGGTTCTTGGCGGGGTCGTTGCTCTTGGGGTAGTGGTCCCAGCTGACCAGCGCCGGGCGGTCCCAGCCGCCGTCGCCCCAGGCCTCCGCCGTCTCGCCCCACTTGGCGAACCGGAAGGCGTGCGTGCTGGCGCCGTCCTTGTGGTAGACGACCTTCACGTGCGCGCCGTCCATCGGCACCTCGTTGACCGGGTGCGTGCTGAACCCGCCGTGCCGGGAGGCGGAGAGGTACGAGGGCTGCGCCGCGCCCTGCTTCACCCAGACGACGGCGCACTCCCAGTCGTGCCGGTGCCCGAGGCCGGTGGCGCCGGTCGGGTCGGCCTGGTCCTTCTCGAAGTACAGGGTGTAGATGATCCCGCACCAGCCGTTGTTGCACTTGGCGCGGGCGTAGGTGTTGGCGTTGCCGAGGTGGTCCGTGCGGCAGCCGCCGCCTATCGAACCGCTCGGGTTGAGGCCGCCGTTGAGGTTGCCCCACATGTCGATCGCGGCGGCCGGGAAGCAGCCGTCGCCGTCGTAGTCGAAGTAGGGCTGGAACGCCTTCTGGAACGAGGTCCCGCTCTCCGGCAGGTTGCTCAGGTTCGGGGCGGCGGTGGCGCTGCCGGTGAGGGCGGCGGTGAGGGCGGTCGCGGCGGCGGCCACGAGGGCGGCTCTGCCGGACCGGAGTCGCTTGGACGTCAGGGTCATGGGGGGTTCTCCACGCGTTTTGGGGGTGGCGCGAGTGCCGCGGATGACCTTGACAGTCCGGAATCGGTAAGAGCAAGGGGGTAAAGGGGTATGAACCAACTCGCCTTTTTCACTTCATGTTTTGTTTGGGGAGGGGGGTGTTCACAGGTGTGGGGGAAGGGTGGGGGTGGGGGAGGTGCGGGGGCTGCGCGGGTTCGGCTGGGGGAGCTGTGCCGGTTCCGGTTCGGTGGGGCTGCGCGGGTTCGGCTGGAGGGGGTGCCGGTTCCGGTTCGGCGGGGAGCTGCGCCGGTTCAGGGTTCGGCGGGGGGGGGCTTTGTTCGTTCACCTTCGGCCGGGGGTTTTGTTCGTTCGCCGGAGCCGGGGGCTTTATTCGGTCGGCGGGGGTGTGGGCGTGGGCAGCAGGTCGTGTCGCTGGATCAGCCAGCTGATCGCCGTCAGCCGGCACACCGCGTAGTCGTGGCCCACCGGCTCGCGCCAGTCGAGTTCCGTGAGGGCGTCCAGGAAGCCGAGGGCGTAGTCGGCGAGGTCCTCGCGGTGCGGGGGGCGGGGGATCAGGCCGGAGTGGTTGGCGTCCAGGCGGTCGCGCAGCTCGGCCACATGCTGGTCCACCGCGGCCGCGAAACCGGGCTCGAACGCGAACTCCGCGAAGCGCGGGGCGTAGGAGCTGCTGATCCGGGTCAGTGGGGACATGGGTTCCACGGTAAGTGGAGGAAAAGTGGATTTTGCCCGACAAGAGGCGTGATTCCGGCCACGCGGGAAAGGGTGGGGGTGGCGGCGAGGAGTTGGGGAGGGGGGTGGAGGGTGGGGTGTTCGGTGGCGGGTGATGGCGGAGGGGGGCGGCTTGGTGGTGGTGGTGGGGGGGCGGCAGGCGGGGCGTGGGGGGTTGCGGGTTGGGTGGTCTTGTCGGGCGGGGGTTTGTCGGCGGGGGACTTGTCTGTGGGTTGGCCTTGCCGGACCGGTTGCCGACCGGCGGGCTGGCATGATCCTTGCGGTGGTGCGGTGGTGCGGTGGTGCGGTGGTGCGGTGGTGCGGTGGTGCGGTCCTTGCGTGGCCTGCCTCTGTCTCGCCGCCCTCTGTGCCGTCGGCCCCTGCGGTGCTTACGGTGCCTGCGTGGTCGGCTTTTCTGCCGCCGCCGGACTCTGCGTCGTCGGCTCCTGCGCTGCCGCCCCCTGTCCCGGCACCCCCCGTCCCGTCGCCCCCTCCGCCCCCGGCCGCACCGGTCGTACCGACTCCACCCCCGCCCGCCCCTCCGGCACCGCTCTGGCCGGGACCGCGTTGGCGGCGAGGAGGAGGGCTGTGACGGCGATGAGGGCGGCGGCCAGGGCGCGGGTGAGGGGGTTGCGTCGGAGCACGGCGACCTCGCAGGGGAAGGCGGGTGCGGCGGGGGCGGGCGGCGCTGTGCGGAGCAGGGGAGTGCGGCACTGTGTGGTGGGTGTGCATGGCCGGTTAAGCCGGTTTAAGTTGCCGTTTAACCTAGAGGCGCGGGGGCGGGACGGCAAGGGGACCGGAGCGGTGCGGGGGGCTGAACGGCTGGTGGTTCAGGGGGAGTTGGGGGCGGAAGGGCGAGCGGGACGGAAGGGGTGCGGAGCTGAATGGCCGACGGGGGGAACGGAGCTGAATGGCCGACGGTTCGAAGGGGGTCCGGGGCCGACCGGCGAGCGGCTCGAAGGAGGTTCGGGGTGGACTGGCGAGCGGCTCGAAGGAGGTTCGGGGTCGACCGGCGAGCGCCCCGAAAGGGACTCGGGGCCGACCGGCCGGCGGCCCGGAGAGATGCCGGGGCCGTACTCACAACGCCCCCGGAGCAACACCGCGACCGAACCGCAAGCACCCCGTGGAGACACCGCGACCGAGCCGCAGGCGCCCCGCAGAAACACCGAGGCCGACCGCCGCCGGCTCGCGAAGACGCCAGAACCAAACCGCAAGCGGCCCGGGCCGAGCCAGCCAGAGCCAAGCCGAACCCAGCCAGCCCAGACCAAGCCAGCCCAGACCAAGCCAGCCCAGACCAAGCCGGCCGAGGCCAAACCGAACCCAGCCAGCCCAAGCCCAGCCAGTCAAGGCCAAGCCGGACTCGGCCGGTCCAGGCCGAGCCAGCCAAGACCGAGCCGGACCCAGCCCAAGCCCAGTCGGCCCGGGCTGGACCCAGTCGGCTCAGCCAATCCAGACCCAGTCAGCTCAGCCCGGGCCGAGTCAGCCCGCCAAACCGAACCCAGTCAGCCCAAGCCGAGTTGGACCCAGCCCAGGCCGAGCCAACCCAGTCAGCCCGGGCCGAACCAGACCCAGCCAGCCCAAACCCAAGCCAGCCCAGCCCAGGCCGGACCCCAGTCAGCCGAGGCCGAGCCGGACCCAGCCAGCCCCAGCCCAAGCCAGCCCGGCCCGGCCCAGCCAATCCAGACCCAGCCAATCCAGCCCCAGCCACCCCAAGCCCAGTCAGCCCAGCCCAGCCCAGACCCAACGCCAAGCCAGCCCAACCCAAGCCGAACGACCCAACCACACCGGACCAACCCCACCGGGGCCTCAACCCCACCGAGCCCCCCACCGAGCCCCCCACCGAGCCCCCCACCAGGCCTCAACCCCACCGAGCCCCCCACCGAGCCCCCCACCAGGCCTCAACCCCACCGAGCCCCCCACCGAGCCCCCCACCAGGCCTCAACCCCACCGAGCCCCCCACCGAGCCCCCCACCAGGCCCCAACCCCACCGGGCCCCCACCGAGCCCCAACCCCAACCAACCCCAAACCCAAAGAAGTTGAAAGGAGGCCGGAGATGAATGAGCGGGATGTGCCGGAGGTCGTCGGGCGGCGGGTGCAGCGGCTGCGGGTCGAACGAGGGCTGACGCAACGGCAGTTGGCGGAACCCGCCTATACCCCCGCCTACGTCTCCACCCTGGAGTCCGGCCGGGTCCGCGCCTCCGACGAGGCGCTGCGGCACATCGCCGACCGGCTCGGCGTCGACGTGGAGGAGCTGACCACCGGCCGCTCCCCCAGACTCCTCACCGACCTCCGCCTCCGCCTCACCGAAGCCCAACACGCCCTGGCCGCAGGCGAGATGACGGAAGCCGAAACGCTGTACCGCACCCTCCTCGCAGAAGCCGAGGAACACGGCTTCACCGAGGAACAGTCGGCCGCCCTGCTCGGCCTCGGCGAGTGCGCGATCTCCGCCGGCGAACTCCAGTCCGCCCGCGACCACTTCGAACAGGCGGAGGCCCGACTCGGCGACGCCCCGCTGCCGGTACGGGTCCCCGCCGTACGCGGCAGGGCCGTCGCCCACTACCTCGCCGGTGAACTCCGGTACGCCGTCTACCTGTTGGAGTCGACCCTCGACGAGCTGAACCGCGGCGGACTGCACGACCCCGACGCGCTGCTGCTGCTCTACGCCTCGGTCATCGGCCCGTACATGGACATGGGCGCCCAGGCCCGCGCCGCCCAGGCCGCCGAGTTCGCCCTCGCGCTGGCCCCGCGCGCCGGCGACCCCGCCCTCGTCGCCCGTATGCACCGCTCGGTCGCCCGCACGCTCCTCGCCGAGGGCCGCCTGGCCGAGGCCGACGCCTCCCTGGCCAAGGCGAGCGAGCTGTACCGCGGCCTGCACCTGCGCACCGAACTCGCCAACTGCCACTGGATGCGCGGTTACGTGTACGCCCAGAACGGCCAACTGGAGCGCGCGGAGGAGGAGTTGCGCGAGGCCCTCGACATGCTCTCCGCCCAGCGCGCCGACCTCTTCCGCAGCCAGGCCGCCGTGGAACTCGCCGACGTCCTGCACCGCAGGGGCAAGTCGAAGGAAGCCGCCGGCCTCCTGCACGACGTCCTCGGCGGCCTCTCCTCCGAGCGCGGCGCGGTCCACTCCGCCGCCGCCCACCGCCTGCTCGGCATCATCGCGGAGGACACCCGCGAGACCGAGACCGCCGAGGAGCACTACGTCCGCGCCCTCAGCCTCCTCGAACGGGCGGGCGCGGCGGGCGACTTGGCCGATCTGAGCCGCCTGCTGGGCGATCTGTTCCGGCGGACCGGACGGGTCGAGGCGGCCTTGGACGCGTACCGGACGGGCCTCGGCCACCGCACGGCCCCCGGCACGACCACTCTCGGCCCGGCCCCGGCCCAGCCGCCCCTGTGACATGAGAGGACGGCCGCCGACACCATGGGGGAGTGTGCCGGCGACCGCCGCTCGTGGGGGGTGACACCCCGACTCTGCCAGCGCGGGGAGTTGTCCGGCACCACCTGACGTCACTCTGGACAACTCCGGAGACCCCCTGCGAGCTGCGGAAACGCGGGCAGCAGCGAAACCCCGGCCACGGCGGACGACCGCACCCCGGCCGAGGCGGACGACGACATTCCGGCCCCGGCGGATGGGCGGCACCCCAACCCCGCCGGACGACACCCCCCCCGCCGCCGAAGCCCGCGCATCCTACGCGTCCCCCCACCCCACAGCTCCCCCTTCCCCCAACCCGAGCCCCCGCACAGCCACCCCCGCTAGCGTCCCCCAGATCATGGAGAACCAACGGACAGTGGCCGACGGGGTGCGGTTCGCGCTGCGGGCGGGGGTGTACGCCGTACTCGGCGGCTCCGCGCTGATCGCGATCGCAACCGTCGTATCCGTCCTCGGCCCGATGCTCGCCCTCGACCTCTACACCCCGGCGGTGGCCGCCTGGTGGACGGTGTTCACGGCCGTCGTCGTCCAGGGTGTGCCGTTCCTGCTGCTCGGTACGGTCGTGTCGGCCGCGATCGCCGCTTTCGTGCCCGACCGCGCGCTGCGCCGGATGCTGCCGGACCGGCCCGCGCTCGCCGTGCCCGTCGCCGGGGTGGCCGGGGCGATCCTTCCCGGTTGCGAATGTGCGTCGGTGCCGGTGGCGGGGAGTCTGATGCGGCGCGGGGTGCCCACGGCGGCGGCCCTCGCCTTCCTCCTCTCCGCGCCCTCCATCAACCCGGTGGTCCTGGTCGCGACCTCCATCGCCTTCCCCGGGCAGCCGGTCATGGTCCTCGCCCGGCTCGCGGCCTCCCTAGGGGCCGCCGTCGTCATGGGCTGGCTGTGGGCGCGCTTCGGCAAGGAGGAGTGGATACGGCTGCCCGGGACATCCCCTAGGGGTACGAGGGGGGCGCGCGGGTTCCTCGACGGGCTCCAGCACGACTTCCTGCACGCCGGCGGCTTCCTCGTGCTCGGCGCGGGGGCGGCGGCGACCTTCAGCATCGTCGTCCCCCGCTCGGTCCTCGGCCTCTTCACCGGCTCCGCCTGGCTGTCGGTGCTGCTGCTCGGGGTGCTCGCGGTCGTGCTGTGCGTGTGCAGCGAGGCCGACGCGTTCGTCGCCGCCTCCCTCTCCGCCTTCCCGGCGACCGCCCGGCTGACGTTCATGGTGGTGGGCCCGATGGTCGACCTGAAACTCATCGCCCTCCAGGCGGGCACGTTCGGCAGAACGTTCGCATTGCGATTCGCGTCCGCGACGTGGCTGGTGGCGGTCGCGGCGAGCGCCGGTGTCGGGTGGTGGCTCCTGTGAGGCGACGGTACGGGCCGGCGGTGCTGCTGATCCTGCTGGGCGCGGCGATCCTGCGCATCACCCTCTTCGGGAACCTGTATCTCCGCTATGTCCAGGCGGGGTTGAGGGCGTGGCTGGTCCTGTCGGGGGCGCTGCTGGTGGGGTTGGGGCTGGTGACGGGGGCGCTGCGGGCGAGGGGCGGGCGCGGGCAGGAGGAGGGGGACGCCGGATACGAGGGCCAAGGGCGCGAAGGTCACGGGAGCGAAGCTCGCGACGACGGGACCAGTCATGCGCACGGCGCTCGCGACGACGCCGGTCACGCGCACGCCGCTCATGATGACGACGCCGGTCACGCGCACGGCGCTCACGACGACCACGCCGCTCACGCGCACGCCCACGGTGGCCGTACCGTCTGGCTGCTCGCCCTCCCCGCCGCCGCCCTCCTCCTCTTCCCGCCCCCGGCGCTCGGCTCGTACAGCGCGGGCAGGGAGGCGACGGCTCGGGCGGCCCAGGGCATCGGGACGTTCCCGGCGCTGCCGGCCGGCGACCCGGTCCAGCTGACGCTGGCGCAGTTCAGCTCGCGGGCGATCTACGACAGCGGACGGTCCCTTAAGGGGCGCACGGTCCGGCTGACGGGCTTCGTCACGCACGGCAGCGACGGCACGTGGTACGTCACCCGCCTCATGGTGACGTGCTGTGCGGCGGACGCGACGACCAGCAAGATCGAGGTGAGGGGCGCGGACGCGCCGGTCACGGACACATGGGTGACGGTCACCGGGATATGGCACCCCAAGGGAACACTGGGCTCGGACGCGGCGTGGCCGCCGGTGCTGGACGCGAACGGGGTGACACAGGTCAGCCAGCCGAAGGACCCTTACGAGAAGCCGTAGGGGATGTGCCGTAGGGAGTGTGCCGTAAGGGATGTGCCGGAGGGGGTTTCCCGGAAGGGGTTTCCCGGAGGGGGATGCCCTTAGGGGACCGTCCGCAAAGGATCGCCCGCAAGGGATCGCCCTTAGGGGTTCTGCCGGAGGGGTTCTCCCCTAGGGCCGTACAGCTCCAGAACCCCGGAGCCCCAGCAGCGCCCGCCCCCTCACACCTGCGCCCTCCCCGCCTTCCGTACCTCCGCCAGCCGCAGCGCGCCGAGCTGCACCGCCGCCTGGGTCGCCTCGTTCGGTACGTCGCCGAGGCCGCCGTTGGTGAGGGTGTAGGCGTCCTGGCCGACGCGGACGGCGGCGACGTCGAGGGTGAGTACGGTCGGGTCGGCGCCGTTCTCGTTCTGGCCGGCCACCGTCACGTGCAGCCCCTGCCGCGCGTCCCCCACCTCCGGCAGCGCGGCCTCGGTGACCTGCACGTCGAGGACCTTCTTCTGCGGCGAGGCGGCGGTGAAGCGGGCGCACACCTGGGGCATCGTCCGCAGCCAGGCCAGCGCCTTGTCGACCTCGGCGGGCGGGCGCTGCGCGGTCACCTGGAACCGGAGCTGCGCGTTGGTGTCGGCGTCGTCGAGGCCGATCGCCGCGCGGGCGGGGGCGCCGAGGAGTTCGTCGGAGTACAGCGCGTCGAGGAACCGCCCGCACTCCGCCACCGTACTGGTCGCCTTCAGCACCCCGTCCCGCCAGGTAGCCGCCCCCCGCGTGGCCGTCCAGGGCGCGCCGAGGTCGGTGACGCTGATCAGCGCGGACTGGGCCTGAGCCGTGCTGAGCAAGGTGGAGGCGCCCGAAGTGGCCTTAGGGGAAGGCGACTTGGCGATCGTAGGCGTAGGTGTGGGCGCCACGGCGGGATGTTCGAGCCCGAGCGTGGCACACCCGCTGAAGATTCCGGCACACACCACAGCCGTCCCCGCACACAGAACCCGCAGCCTCCGCCGCACCGCACCCGCCTCCCGACCCGGAACCAACCGTGCTCCCACGGCAACAGCCCGGGGCGGGGGCGGCGACCCGGGCGGGCCGTGCGGGTGACCTAGGGGATGTCCGGCGTCCCTGTCAGGGTCTCCAGGAACACCTTCACCCACCGCTCGGCGTCGACCTCCATGGCGACGTCCACCAGGGTCCCTTCGCGGCCTTGGCCATGGATCTCGGCCTCGCCGGGGCGGGGGCGGCGGTCGACGACGGTCTGGCCCCGGGTCGCGCCCGGCGCGAGGGAGATCTCGACGGGGAACCGCCGGGTGGTCAGCCCCTCCGGGTCGGCGACCGCGAGGACCGCGCCCGCGTCGCCGACGCAGCCGGCGGGGCCGGGGTCGCCGTTCGCGTCGGGGTAGCGGTGGGCGAGGAGGTCACCGGCGAGGCGGAGCACGGGGTCGCCGCCGGCCCGCAGCCCGGCGATGTCCTCCCCGGGGACGAGCACCCGCTGGTACACGTCCAGCCCGTACATCGTGATCGGCACCCCGGCCGTCAGCATGACCGCCGCCGCCTCCGGGTCGTGCCACACGTTGAACTCCGAGACGGGCGTGGCGTTTCCGACCTCGACCGCACCGCCCATGAAGACGATCCGCTCGATGTTCGCGGTGACTTCCGGGTAAGTGCGCAGCAGGAGGGCGATGTTGGTGAAGGGGGCGGTGGGGATGAGGGTCACGGGGCCTGGCGAGGCGAGGATCTCGCGTCGCAGAAGGGACACACCGTCCAACTCGGCCGGGCCACGGGAGGGTTGGGGCAGCCCCAAGTCCCCCATCCCGTCGGCCCCGTGCACATGCTGAGCCGACCGCGCCGGCTCGAGCAACGGCCGCTCCGCCCCCCGCGCCACCGGCACCTGCGGCGCCCCCGCCAGCTCCAGCACGGTCAGCGTGTTGCGCACCACCCCGTCCACATCGGTGTTCCCGGCGACGCAGCTGACGGCGCGCAGGTCGATGAGGGGGTGCCGGACGGCGAAGAGGAGGGCGAGGGCGTCGTCGACGCCGGTGTCGACGTCCATGATCACGGGGGTGGGCGGCGGGGGCATTTCGGGGCACCTTCCGTGCGGCGGGTGACGCGGGACCGTGTCGACCCTAGGGGGAGAAGATCGGCACGGACACCCCGCGATCACCGCCGGCACCCGCGACGGCTCACCCCCACAGCCCGTCCCCCCGCCCCCGCACCCGCTCCGCCACCCTCCCCACCAGCTCATCCACCCCGACCTCCGCCACCCGCCGCCCGTCCCGCAGCCGCAGGGCCACCACCCCCCGCCCGGCCTCCCGCTCCCCGACCACCGCCTGATACGGCACCAGCCGCGCCGCCCGGACCCGCGCCCCCAGACTCCCCTCCTCCGGCCCCGCGCAACTCACCCTGAGACCGGAGGCCTCCGCCTTGCGGGTCAACTCCTCGGCGGCAGACCGCTGTTCCTCCCCCACCGGGAACACAGCCAGCTGAACCGGCGCCAGCCAGACGGGGAATGCCCCCCGATGCCGCTCGACGAGATGCGCCACCACCCGCTCCACGCTCCCGATCACACTTCGGTGCACCATCACCGGACGATGCTTGGTCCCGTCCGCCCCGATGTAGTGCAGCCCGAACTGAGCCGGCTGATGGAAGTCGATCTGTACGGTCGACAAGGTCGCCTCCCGCCCGGCGAGGTCGGTGATCTGGACGTCGACCTTCGGCCCGTAGAACGCCGCCTCCCCCTCCGCCTCCTCGTACTCGACCCCCTCAAGTGCCTCACGCAGCAGGGCAGTTGACCGGCGCCACAGCCCGGCGTCGGCGACGTACTTGCCCCCCTCCCCGGGCAGCGAGAGCCGGTACCGGGACGCCGAGATGCCCAGATCGTCGTACGCGCGCCGGATCAGCAGCAGAGCGGACCTCGCCTCCTCGGCCACCTGCTCCGGGGTGCAGAACACATGCGCGTCATTGAGCTGGATCGCCCGCACCCGGGTCAGCCCGCCGAGCACCCCGGACAGCTCCGAGCGGTACATCCCGCCCAACTCTGCGATCCGCAACGGGAGTTCACGGTAGCTGTGCGGGCGGGAGCGGTAGATGAGGGCGTGGTGGGGGCAGAGGCTGGGGCGCAACAGGAGCTGTTCGGAGCCGAGTCGCATGGGCGGGAACATGTCCTCGCGGTAGTGCTCCCAGTGCCCGGAGAGTTCGTACAGCTCGCGTTTTCCGAGCACCGGAGAGTACACGTGCCGGTACCCGGCGGCCCGCTCCAACTCCCTTACGTACTCCTCCAGTTCATGCCGGATCACCGCCCCGTCGGGGAGCCAGTACGGCAGTCCCGCGCCCATCAGCGGGTCGGTGTCGAAGAGGTCGAGCGCGCGGCCTAGGCGGCGGTGGTCGGCGTTGTCGTGCACAGCGTCCATGGGATCGGTTTCCTCACCGTCGTATGCATGCGTTTCGCATCATGCGTGCTGCGGGGCGAGTGGCCGGGGGACACGGCGAAGCCCCGGAGCACTCGGCCCCGGGGCTTCCTTCGATCAGCTCAGCTGTCAGCGCGCCGCCGGGACTCGGTCCGGCGTCGTCGTCAGGGATGACCGCGCGCGCTGCATACGGTCAGGCTAGGGAACGGACCCGCCCGCCCGCCACGGATTTACGCCTGGCCGCGCCGCTTGCGGGTGGCTACGACGATGGCGGCGCCGCCCGCGAGGAGCGCCGCCGCGCCGCCGATCAGCGGGACGGTGCTGCTGCTCGCGCCGGTCTCCGCGAGGTCGCCGCCGCCTCCGTCGGGGGTGGGGGCGGCGGGCGGGGCCGAGGGGGTGGGCTCCTCGGAGGCGGCGGGTGAACTTGCCGACGGGCTGGGGGAGTTGGACGGGGTGGCCGTCTCCTCGCCGTCGCTGCTGGGGGTCGGGGAGGGGGACTCTTCCTTGCTGGGCTCTTCAGAAGGCGCCGACGGTGAGGGCGAGGCCGGCGGTGACGCCGGGGGCTGCTCCTCGGTCGTCGCGCAGTCCCTCGTCCCCCCGTTCCACGCCGCGATCAGCTTGTCCTTGATGACCGTGCCGTCGGGGCCCTTGGGCAGCTCGCCGTGGACGAGGCCGTCGTCCGCCGTCAGCTTGCCGTCGAACTTCACCGCGCCCCGGTAGAGGTCGAGTTGGGCGAAGCAGCCGGCGTCGGGGACGGCGATGTCGAGGGTGTCGGACTGCCCCTTCTTGACCGTGACGGTGTCGAAGTCGACGAAGACCTGTTCGCCGGAGGTCGCGAAGGTCGGGCCGTGGGCCAGGTAGGAGGCGAGCGAGACCGTGCAGGTGCCGCCGGCGCCGCGGACGGTGAGGTGGACCTTGCCGTCCGCCGAGGGCTTCAGGCTCTGGTCGTCGACCTTGACCGAGTCGAAGAAAGACGTGCCGTCGAGCGAGAACTGGCAGCGGTCCGCCTCGGGTTGGGCGCCCTTGTCGCCCGCGCCGGTGCCGGGCTTGTACTGGCCGCCGTCGTGCCAGCCGCGACCGCCGTCCGTGGCCCAGGCGCCGGAGGCGGCGGCGACGGACGCGGCGCACAGGGCGAGCGAAGCGGCGCCCGTTCCCAGCAGCCGGCGCGCGGTGACACTTCTCGCAATGGACATGCGTATCCCATCTCGGCGCGCGACGACAGATCTTGACGGAGCGTCAAGTCGGGTGGCGCCGGGGGTCGTTGACCGGATCACGGGGGCCGGTCCTGGGGACCGGGAGAAGCACGCCCGGCGCGGGGGGTGAGGTGCGCCGGGGTGCGGGGACATCGTGATCTTCAGATGGGAACGCTGTCAACTCGGCTTATTAGAAAGGGAGTTGACGGTACTTCAGCTGGGGTCAGCCGCCGTTGCCGCCGTTCGCCTGCGGGTTGGACGTCACCCCCGCCTTGGCTCCCGCGATCTTGTCGATGTCGACCGGCGTGGAGGTCGCGGTCGGCGGCGGGGTCAGGACGAGCACCTGCTGGCCGGGTACGCCGGCCGGCGGGGTCATGTCCGACGCCGGCAGCTTGGGCGGGGTGGTCTGCTGGAAGATCGTCTGGTCGATGTCGACGAGGCCGGTCTGCTCCATCACCGTGATGTGGTCCAGGACCGTGTCGTTGGCCTGGTCGGCGAGCGCGCGCACCAGGGTGTTCTTGGTGGTCGAGCGGATCTTCGCGACGGTGTTGAAGATCGAGCCGTGCGTCTGGCGCAGGATGTTGGCGAAGTCCCGGTCGAACTGCTCGCCCTTGCTGTCCGAGGCCAACTGGTTGACGAAGCCGACCTGTTGGGGGCTGGCGAGGTTGGGCAGCGTGACGTTCAGCATCGGGGCGATCTTGCGGCAGGTGGTGTCGAGGGCGGCGTGGCCGTCGATGAGGTGCTGACTGGCGACGATGACGCCCTGGCTGCTGCCTTTCTGCACCCCCATCTGACCCACCGGGTACTCCCACAGCCCCGCCGCGCGCACCTTCACCACGAAGTCCCGGTCGTCCTCCGTCAGCGGGCCCCACTGCGTGTTGGCGATCACTCTCGCGCCCGCCGTCGAGGCCGTGCTGACTCCCAGCATCGACGGGTACGCGAGAGCGGCGAGGGTCATGCTCAGGGCTCCGCCCACGAACAGTGTTCCCATCGCATTGCGAGAAAAGCGCACCGTGCCTCCTGCCCGGTCGGGTAGTCCGCCGTAAGGAGTTGGCGGGGTCGGACGCACAGGAGTACGCATGCGGCGGGTCCATTGACTCACCTGTGCGGGCAAAAAGTTGGCGGGCGGGGCTTTTGGGGGGCGGGGGAGGGGGGTTGACCAGGCCTGTAGTCCGTACGCATATGCCCGTGTCCTCCGGTGGGGGGTGCTCGTTGGGGGTGTGACAGGAGGGGGAGATGATGGTCGGACCTACACACGAGAGCATGCATCAGGTTTTCCAGAAGGATCCTGAGCTGCTGACGCGGGCCTGCGAGAAGGTGCTGCGGGTGGCGTTCCCGAAGCCCAAGGAATTCGCCGTTCTCAACGCGGACGTGACCGAGATCCAGCCGTTGGAGCGGCGGGTCGACACGTTGCTGAGGGCGAAGACGGAGGACGGCAGCAGTTACCTGCTCGTCGTCGAGGCGCAAGGGAAGCCGGACGAGGGGAAGAAGCGCAGCTGGGGGTACTACCTGGCGTATCTGTACGCCAAGTACGGCTGGGAGCCGCTGCTGATCGTCGTCACCCAGGAGAAGCGGACCGCCCGGTGGGCGGAGGAGCCGATCCGCCTGGGGCTGCCGACGTGGCACTCCCTGACGGTACGGCCGATGGTGCTGGGGCCTCATAACGTCCCCAGGATCACGGACGTCAACACCATGCTGGAGGACATGCCGATGGCTGTCTTCTCCGTCATGGCACATGGCCGGGGTGCTGACGCGGACGCCATACTGGAACCCCTGGTGGCCGCCATGAAAACCGTCGATCCCGAGATCGCAGTGATCTACGTGGAGTTCGTCGAATCGTGCCTGGTGGACGCCGAGGCGCGGAAGAAATGGAGGGAAATGATGACGCAGGTCAACTACTTCTTCAAGAATCCCGTGGCGCAGCAGGTGCGGGAGGAGGGCCGAGAGCAAGGCCGGGAGGAGGGCCGGGAGGAGGGCCGGGAAGAGGGCCGGGAAGAGGGCTTGGAGGAGGGCGAAGAGCTGGGCGTCTTCAAGGGCAAGGCCCAGGCGGTCCTGGAGCTTCTCGAACTGCGTGGCTTCGACGTGTCCGAGATCGTCCGCGAACGCGTGATGGCGTGCCAGGACCTCGGACTGTTGAGCAAGTGGCTGGGGCGGGCGATGAGCGTGTCGGCCGTCGAGGACGTGTTCGGGGAGCCCGGGAGCTGATGGAGGCGGACGGGGAGTTCGTCTTCAAAGGGTGGGGGTACGTCTTCAAGAACCCCGCCGCCCAGAGGGTGTGGGAGGAGAAGGGGTACCGGCTGAAGTACTCGTCGGCGTACGCGGAGTACTTCGAGCAGGGATTCGAGCAGGGATTCGAGCAGGGATTCGAGGAAGGGTACGAGCAGGGATACGCGGAAGGGCTCCGGAAAGCGGCGGCTGAGGTTGTGCTCGTGATCCTCGACCACCGAGGCTTCGGCATCACGGACTCCATCCGTGACCGCGTCACCACCTGCCAGGACCTCGACCTCCTGGAGCTGTGGAGGAGAAGGGCGGTGGAAGCGTCCGACGCAGACAACCTGTTCGCCGACCCCCCACCCCCCAACACCCCCGTCCCCACCCCCAATTGACACCCCCTTGACCGGGTCGACCAACCCTTGACCCGGTCGAGCCGCATTCCTGGGGCAACGCATAGAAAAGCGCGGGCGAGCTGGGGCTTACCCGGGTCTTACATTCGGCGCATGCCCCCACATCCGCGTGTTGTCCACCCCCAGTTCAGGCGGTCCGCCGCCCCCGCCTTGCCGGTGCTGCCCTATCGGAAGCCCACGAAGGGGCGGGACTACTGGGTCATCGATGATGTGCTGCCCGATGCGGATGCCGTGCGGGAGCGGTGTCTGAGGAAAGAGGATTGGGTTCGGGGGTATCCGTACACCTCTGAGACCTGGCCGGGGCTGCGCGCCATGCCGGGGCTTGAAGCCGGAGAGCTTGCCCGCGTCGAGCGAGTCGTCAAACAGGCCATCGGGGTCAAGGAGTTGTGGGTTCAGGAGGCCCCCGGCGGCGGCACCCTCAATCACAACTGCGTGCAGGTCGTCGGCGAGGGGGAGAGCACCCCCCGGCCCCACACCGACTCCCGCGCCCTCTGCCGCTACGCCGCCGTCCTCTACCTCAACCCCGGCCCGGTCCCCAAGGATTGCGGCACCAGTTTCTACCGGCAGTCCCTCCCCGGCGGCCGGCTCGGCGGGAACGTCGTACAGGCCCCGCACAACAACCTCGTCGAAGCCCTAGGCACCCGCTTCGTCGCCCCGGACGCCTTCGAGGAGGACGTCAGCGTCCCCCACAAGTTCAACCGACTGCTCCTGTACAACGCCAACATCGTGCACAGCGCGACGGGTTACTGCGGCACCACGCTGGAGGACAAGCGCATGACGGCGGTCTTCTTCTGGATGGCCTGATCAGCCGCGAGCCGCGAGCCGCGAGCCGCGAGCCGCGAGCCGCGAGCCGGAAGCCGGAAGCCGCGAGCCGGAAGCCGGAAGCCGGAAGCCGGAAGCCGTGAGCCGCAGTCGTGAGCCGCAGCTGCGAGCCGCGAGCCGCCGCCCCAGCCCTCAGCCCCCAGCCCGCGCTGCCCCCTCCCCCGCACACCCCCGTCATCCCCGCCCCAGCCCTAGCCCGCGCCCCATCCCCGCACACCCCCTCACCCCCGCGCCACCCCGCCCCCCACACCCCCCATCACCCCCCATCACCCCCCACGCCGCCTCCCCCCCCACACCCCCACCCCCCTCACCCCTCGCACAAACCTTCGCCCCCCATCCCCAACCCGAGTGATACCTACGCCATCTCGCGCCATTCACGCTCGGCACCCCACTGCTTACGCTGTGATGAGTCAAGCTCGACGAACAGGCGCCGCACGGCGGACGGTTGGCGGCGGGCGGCAGGCAGCGGGTGCCAGGCGGACGCGGGGGACTGTATGGGATTCGGGTTCGGGCAGCGGCGAGGCGGTCAACTTCCCGTGGAGATCACGAGCTTCGTCGGCAGGACGGACGAACTCGCGCTGATCAAGGACGCGTTGACCCGCGCCCGGCTGATCACCCTCGTCGGCCCCGGCGGCGTCGGCAAGAGCCGTACGGCGCTGCGGGCGGCCGGCGCGGCGGCGGCGCGGTTCGCCGATGGGGTACGGCTGGTGGAGCTGTCGGCGCTGCACGACCCGGAGTTGGTGCCCGCGACCCTCGCCGGGGTGCTGGAGCTGCCCGAGCAGCCGGGGATGACCGCGCTCGACGCGGTCGTCGAGCAACTGCGCGACCGGCGGACGCTGTTGGTGCTCGACACCTGCGAACACCTCGTCGACGCCTGCGCGATGCTCTGCGACATCCTCCTGCGCGAGGCCCCGGGGCTCAGCGTGCTCGCCACCAGCCGCCAGCCCCTGGACGTCCCCGGCGAACACTGCGTCCCCCTCGCCCCACTGCGCCGCGAGGACGCGGTCGACCTGTTCACCCAACGGGCCGCCCTCGTCACCAACGGCACCACGCCGAAAGACAAAGACAAGGACAAGGACACCGAGGAGTACGACCACGTCCTCGCCCTCGTCGACCGCCTCGACGGCATCCCCCTCGCCCTCGAACTCGCCGCCGTCCGCCTGCGCGCGGTCCCCCTCGCCGAACTCGTCGCCCGCCTCGGCCGGCGCTTCGAGGTGCTGACCGGAGGCCGCCGCACCGCCCTCACCCGGCACCAGACCCTCCGCACGGCCATCGACTGGTCCTACGACCTCTGCACCCCGCAGGAACGCCTGCTGTGGGCCCGACTCTCGGTGTTCGCGGGGTCGTTCGAGCTGTCGGCCGCCGAACTCGTCTGCGGCGGCGGCGAGTTGCCGCAGGGCGAGGTGGTCGAGGCGCTGATCGGGCTCGTGGACAAGTCGGTCGTCCAGCGCATCGGCGAGGACGGCGGCCGGTACCGGCTGCTGGACACCATCCGCGAGTACGGCGCCGGGCGGCTCGGGCAACCGGACGAACTCGCCGTCCGCGCCCGGCACTTCACCCACTACGAACGGCTCGTCGGCCGCTTCTGGGACGAGTTCCTGAGCCCGGCCCAGGTCGCCCTGCACCGCGCCGTCCGCGAGAACATCGCCGATATCCGCGCCGCCCTGGAGTACGGCTGCGCCACCGGCGAACGCGCCGTCGAGGCGCTGTGGACGGCGACCAGGCTCGGGCCCTACTGGCGGGCCGCCGGCACCCTCTCCGAGGGCCGGCACTGGATCGACAAGGGGCTCGCGCGCACCCCGCAGGACTGCCCCGAGCGGGCCTGGGGGCTCCAGATGACCGGGATCAGCGGGGTCTGGGCCGCCGATCTGGAGACCGCGCTGGAGCGGTTCCCGCAGGCCTACGAGGTGGCCCGGCGCTGCGGAGAAGAGCGCGTCGCGCTGTCCGCCGAGGCGTATCTCGGGGCGATGACCGCGTTCGGCGGCGCCGTCGAACAGGGGCTCGCTGAGGTCGAGTCGGCCCGGCTGCGCATCCTCGACTCCGGCGACGGGCTCGCCATCGGCGTCATCCATTACGAAGCCGCCCTGCTGCGGGCCGTGTTCGGCGACACCGACGGGGCGCTGCGGCTGTGCGAGACCGGTCTGGCGTACCTCGAAGGGCGTGGCGAACGGCAGTTGTACGCCTCCACGCGCGCCGCGCAGGGCATGATCCTCACCCTCGCGGGGGCGCACGAGGAGGGCGCCGAGTCGCTGCGGCTCGGGCTCGAGGCCGCCGGGGAGATAGGGGAGGTGCTCGTCGCCGGGCTCGCCTGCCTCGGCCTCTCCTGGCATGCCGCGCTGCACGAACGGCACGTGCGCGCCTGCTGGTTGATGGGGTACGCCGAACACGCCCGGCGGCTCGGCGGCGACCCCGTCGCGCTGCTGCCCCGGCTTCTTGAAGAGCAGGAGTCCGCGCAGAAGGCCGTGAAGGCGGCGCTGGGCGCGGAGTTGTTCGAGCGGTGGCGGGAGGTGGGCGCGCGGCTCTCCGGCCGCGAGGTCCTCGAAGCGGTCCGCGCCGACGCCGACGTACCCCTGCCGCAGCCATCAACTCCCCAGCAGCCAAAGGCCGTTACGAGCGCCCGCGCCCGGTCCGCCGACGCTCTCACCCGGCGGGAGCGCGAGGTCGCCGCGCTCGTCGCCCAAGGGCTGTCCAACCGGGAGATCGCCGAACGCCTCGTCATCTCCAAACGGACGGTCGACGCCCACGTCGAGCACATCCTGGCCAAGCTGGGGATCACCTCGCGTACGGACATCCCGGCGACAGCGGGTCCCTGAGCCCGCCTCGAACACCCCGGACACCCCGCCCCCGCATACGTACGCACCCCACTCCCCGCCCCCAACTCCAGCTAGGTGTACGCATCTTCGCCCCGCCCCCTGCGCCCCCGCGCCCCCGTGCGGCAGCCTGTCCGTTGTCGCCCGGGGAGCGGGAGGCGGGTGCCGACAGGCTGTTATCCCCACGGCCACTGTCATGGCATGGCACCCGGCCCGCTCCCCCGGCGACACTGCGGGGCTGCCCCTGGTCGGCGGGGCAGCCCCCACAGACAGCCCCTTAAGAAGACCCCCCAACTCCCTTACTTCTTGCGGAACTTAGCCGTCAGCTTGTGGCTGTGCCCGTCCGCGAACGACACCAGCGCCGCCCCCGCCGGAGTCCCCGAATAGGCCCGCCCATCGAGATACCACCCCTCCAGCACCTGCCCCTCCCCCGCCCGCGCGGTCACGATCGCCGTGTCCCCGGTGGCGTACTTCCCCTCGCGGGCCGGTGTCAGCGTCCCGTGGCCGTGGGCGCACAGCTCCAGATGATGCTCACGCGGCGCGAACACCGCTTGCAGACCTTGGTCGTTGACACCGACCCGCACCCCGACTCGCGACAGGTCACCGGCGTAGTTCCCCCCGCTCAGCTTCCACCCCGCGAAGCTCCACCCGGGCTCGGGGACGGCCTCGTACAGCAACTCCGTGCCGACCAGGGACGAACCAGCCGCCGCCGACTTCTTCGCGGCCGTTTTGACCTTGCCGCCGCCGGACGTCGTGGTGGTGACCTTCGCCGTGGGCGTGGCCCCCTTCTTGAAGACCGCCTGCAAGGTGTGGTCGGCGCTGGTCACGACCGGGATGCGGGTGCTCTTGGACGGCTGCGCCCTGCCGTCGAGGACCCAGTGGTCGAAGACGTAGCCCTGGGCCGGGGTCGCCGTGAACCAGGCGGTGGCGTTCTGGGCGTAGGGGCCGGGGGTCTCGGCGGTGACCGTGCCGGAGGCGCCGGGGGCGACCGAACTGGTCACCGAGCAGAGGGAGTTGTCGGTGACGGCCGTGCGATAGGCGGCGACCGCGCGGCCGTTGGCGCCGAGGACCTTCGCGGAGTCCGCCGAGCCGGCCTGCGTGAGCGGCCTGCCGAGCGGGATGCCCCGGTAGTTCTGGGCGGAGTTGGAGAAGCGGTTGACCCGGCCGCAGGTGCCCTTGGTCGTCGTGCGGCAGCTGGACTCGTACGCCATCAGCGTCGAGAACTCGCCCGCCTTCGGGAAGTAGCCGCTCGCGCCGTTGTCGGGCTGGGCGGGGTCGGTCGTCCAGTCGTGGTTGGAGCCGAGGTTGTGGCCGATCTCGTGGCCGAAGGAGTAGTTGGCGATCGCGGACTGCGCGACGACCGTGTATGCCCACTCCGACCAGGCCGGGCCCGGCGGGTTCGGGATGTAGCCGATGCCGCCGGCCGCCGTGCCGCCCGCGACGACGCTGACCTGGTCGGCGCCGTACTGGTCGCGCAGGGCCGCGAGGTTGTCGGCGACCCCGTCGTTCTTCTGCGCGAACGCGGCGAGCGCGGCCGGGGTGACGGCGTCGTACGCGGCCGGGACGCTGACCGGGGTGGTGTGCACGAGCCGCAGCCGTACGGCGATCCCGCTCGTGGCGAAGGCCTCGTTGGCCAGGGAGACGCCCTTCACGATCTGGGCGCGGATCTGGCTGTCGCTGCCGGCCTCGGCGAGCGCCTTGGGCGTGTACGCGACGAGGGTGTCGACCACGGCGATGCCGTCGCTGCCCTTGCACTTGGCGCGGGGAGCTTTGCGGGCCTTCGTGTGCGGCGCCGGATTCGGTACGCGCGGCGGTGTCACGCGGTGCTCGTCCTCGTCGGTCAGCGGGGTCGTCTCGGCGACCAGGACCTTGCCGGGCCCGGTCGGCGTGATGTCGAACAGGGCGCCGCCCAGGGCGAATTGGGCGCCGAGGAACGCGTTGCCCGGCTTGCCGTCGCAGCCGCCCTCCAGGGTGACGAGGACGGTCTGGTCGGTGGTGCCGGGGACCGCGCCGTGCCAGAGCAGCCGCCCGTCGACGGTCTCGCGGCCGGTCTCGACGGCCTTCACCAGCACGTCGTCGAAGAGCGGGAAGCGGACCTCCTGGCCGGGGCGGGTGGGCCCGCAGATCGGCTTCAGGGCGGACTCGCGGACGGTCCCGGCGCGCTGGCGGACGGTCCGGCCGGGGACGGCGGCGGCTGCGGCGGCGGCGCGGGGGGTGGAGGAGGGGGTGACGACGTCGGCGGGCGCCGTCCGGTCGTACGCGAGGGCGTCGGCCGCCGGCTCGTACGCGAAGGCGCCGGCCGCCGGTGTGAACCCCGTGGCTCCCAGGACGGCGAGCGCCGCGCAGGTCGCCCAGGGTCTGAGTCGTGCAGGTCTGGTCATGTCATGCCTCTCTCTGATCACCCCCGGACAGCGGCCCCCGCCCCTCATTCCCCACAGGTGTGACCGCCCGCCCGCACGATCACCCGTCGGACGTCCCCCCGTTCACCCGTCAGGTCGCGCCCGAGCGGACCAGTGGCCGGTGTGGCGGCGGAAAGTTGACTGACCGTCAGTTGATCATTCGACGTATGCGTACAAAAAGACGATTCGCGGTGCTCGGCGCGCTGTCCTGCGCCGCCCTGATGGTGATGGGCCCGACCGCCGAGGCCGCCGCCTGCACGGCCCCGCAGGGCAACTGGACCGGCTGGCAGCTCAACGGCGTGCACACCGGGGTCCGCGCCCAGTGGCGGGTGCCGACCGCCGACTGCTCCGCCGCCACCGGCAACCGCAACGGGCTGACCGACGAGTGGATCGGGTTCGGCAGCGGCGACAGCTGGAAGGACCCGCTCAACCAGATCGGCACCAGCGTCGAGTGCACCGACGGCAGGGCGTCGTACTACGCCTGGTGGGAGCAGTACCCGGCGAACTACGTGACCGCCAAGAACACGATCCGCCCCGGGGACGTCATCCAGGCGAGCATCAGCAAGATGCCGGGCAAGCAGGACTACTCGATGTTCATCAAGGACGTCACCCGTGACTGGTGGCAGACCGTGCACGTCTCGGGCCCCTCCAACGGCACGCAGGTCGAGGTCATCACCGAGATCCACGACTGGGGCGCGGCCGTCACCAACGGGGTCGAGTACGACTACGTGAACGTCGACAACAAGCCGTTCGCCGGCTACAAGGGCGCGTACCTGTACTCCGCCCAGTTCGGCGGCGTCTGCGTCAACACCAGCATCAGCGGGACGACGACGCTGCTGACGCCGACGAAGAAGACGCAGGTCAGGTCGGTCGGACGGGACGCGGTCATCCGCCCGGGGAACGATCGCGGGCGCCCGTAAGGAATGAAGGCGCCCCGCGCGGACCAGCGCGGGGCGCCTCGGCGTACGGGGACGTCAGCGCACGACCCGCACGTCCTTCCGCTTCAGCCAGCTGACCGGCTGCACGGCCGACCCCAGGTACGGCGTGATCCGCACCTCGAAGTGCAGATGCGGTCCGGTGACGTTGCCGGTCGCGCCGGACAGGCCGATGCGCTGGCCCGCCGCGACCCGCTGCCCTTTGCGGACGTCGATGCGCGAGAGGTGCGCGTACTGCGTGAAGTAGCCGTCGCGGTGCCGGATCAGGATCTGGTTGCCGAACCCGTCCCCGCAGGTCGTCACCCGCACCTCGCCTGGCCCGACCGCGTACACGGGCGTCCCCTTGGGCACGGCGAAGTCCTGCCCGGTGTGCCGGTGCTTCCACCGGCTGCCCTTGGCGGCGTACCCGGCCGACAACGCGTACGACCGGGTCGGCGCCGTCCAGTGGGAGACGGCGCGCGGCGCCGCCGTGCGCGCTCCCCGGGGGCAACCGGCGCCGCTGCCCGAGGGGTTGACGGCCACCGGGTCGTGCGTGGCCTTGCCGTGGGCGCGCAGCATGTCCCACAGGCGGCTGCGGATCTTCAGCCGGTCCCGTTCGGCGGCCCGGATCACCGAGGCCTTGGCGCCGGACTTGCGCAGGGCCGCCACGTGCTTGCGGGCCCGCTCGTGCTCCTGGACGAGCTGGGCGGCGCGGTCGTAGACGGAGGCGCGCAGGCGGGCGGAGTGGGGGAGGCCGGTGGCGTCGTAGGGCTGGGTGAGCCCCAGGGCTCCTAGGGGGAACGTTTCGCTGTCGGCGTGCGCCGGGACGGCGGTGAGGGCGACCAGGAGGACGGCGCCGGCCGCGGCCCCGAGGCGCGGGATTCGCAGATCGTGTTCTCGTCGCATTGTCCGGATCATCTGCGTACGGTCCGCCACCTGAACGGAGCGACAGCCCCTCGCCCCGGTCATTCGCCCGGATGGCGTCAGCCGCGTGGCCCAAGCGGGCGCGCCCGCCGGAATGTCGGGAGGGCCCGGCGGGCGGGGCGTGCTGCCATGAGCCCCGTGCCCGTACGGAAAGGACCCCCCACCGTGACCTCTGGTCTGCGTCTGTCGCGTATCGCCCTCGTCCCGGCCGCCGTCTGCCTCGCCCTCCTCCAGCCGGTCACCGCGGCGGTCGCCGACGGGCCGGGCAAGAGCGGCGCCGACGCGGCCGAGGCCGAGGCCGGCAAGAAGGCCGCCCCGCCGATGTCCATCGAGATCAGCGACGGCGTCGACAAGGCGGACCGGGGCGACAAGCTCGCGTACCGGATCATCGTCCACAACCAGGGCGGCGAGGAGCTGAAGAACCTCCGCGTCGAGCAGCACGTCCCCGACACCGCGGGCCGCCCGGAAGCCTCGGAGGGCGGGAAGGTCGCCGAGAACGGCCTCATCAGCTGGACGGCGGACGTGAAACCGCAGGCCAAGGCCGAGTTCACCGCGCGGATCGAGCTGGGGAAGACGGACAAGAAGGCGCTGCGGATCGCGAGTACGGCCTGTGCGTTCCTCGACGGGGCGAAGGCGCCGACGGTCTGCGCGAGCGACCTCGACACGCTGCCCGGCGGGGCGGCGGGGGCGGAGGGGGCGGCGGCGAAGGCGTCGGCGATTCCGTTGAGCGGGACGAATCTGGCGTTGGGCGGGGCGGTCGCGGCGGCGGGGGTCGCGGGGGTGGCGGTGTTGGCGGTGCGGCGGCGGCGGGGGCGGGCGTCTTAAGGGGGCGTCTTAGCGTCTTAGCGTCTTAGGGAGGGCAACCTCTGTGCAGCTCCCCGGAGTTGGCCTTGTGCGGCCGTCCGGGGAGTCGCTGTTTCAGCGGGCCCTGCCCACCAACGACCGGTATACGGCAGAGGACTTCGGATTGGCGCGGCACCTCCACACGCCGTGCGGGCAGTAGTCGCTGATCGTCTGGTACATCGGCCGCTGCCGCCCCATCCACTCCAACATGCCCCGCACATAAGCCGGGTTGTCGCCGTTCTCGTAGAGCCCCCACTCCGGGTAGGCGATCGGTTTGCGGTGGGCGCGGGCGAAGCGGACGTGCTCTTTGAGGCCGTAGGGCTCGTCGCGCTGCATGGCGAAGGTGAGGCCGCGCGGGGAGTCGTAGGCGTCCATGCCGATGACGTCGACGTACCTGTCCCCCGGGTAGCAGCGGGGCCAAGGGATCGCGTCGCGGCCCCTGTTGGGGGTGAACTCGAAGCGGAAGCGCTGGCCGGGGGCCTTGCGCATGGCGGTGACGATGCGGATCCAGTAGCGCTTCCAGGAGGTGGGGTCGGGGCCGCAGCGGTGGGTGTAGGTGATGCCGTTCATCTCCCAGCCGAGGACCAACACGGTGTCGTTCAGGCCGAGTTGGACCAGGCGGGCGGCGAGGGCGCGGAAGTGGGCGTCGTAGGAGCCGCGGGCGCCCTTGGCGAGTTCGGCGCGTACGGCGCTGTCGGGGAGGTGGGCCTCGTTGCGTTCCAGCAGGGGGACGTTGAGGACGAACAGCCGGTCCGCGCGGGCCTTGCGCCAACTCGCCCAGTTCTTCAGGTAGTCGGGGGCGCCCTCGATGTTGCTCCAGCGGTCGCCGGGGAGGTAGGCGTGGCCGACGCTGGCTTTCTTGTTCTTGCCGAGCCAGGTGTCGAGGCCGGAGATGAGGCTGACGCCGTCGCTGCCGTAGCCGACGTACGCGCCGAACTTCACCGGCCGGGGCGGCGGTCCCGCGGCCGGCGGGGTACCGCGCACGGGCACGCAGGAGGGGGCCGCGACGAGGGCCAGGGTCAGGAGGGGGAGGAGGGGGAGGAGGAGGGCACGCAGAGGGGATGACACAGCGGGTCATCATCGTGGGGGGTGGGGGGTGTGGGTGGCGGACTCGGGGGTGAACCACTCGGACCGGGGATGTGGAGTGGGTGGCTTGGGGGAAGGGGGGTTATCCTGCGGGCCGCATGAGGAAGACGTCCACCTCGTCCTCGTTCTCCAGCTTGAATCCGTGCCGTTCGTACAGGCGGCGGGCGGGGCTGCCTTGGAGGACGTTGAGGCGGATGGGGCGGGTGGTGTCCGCGAGGAGCTTCGTGAGGAGCTCGGAGCCGATGCCCTGGCCTTGGAGGTCGGGCGAGAGGTAGAAGTGCTCCAGCCAGTCCGCGTCCCCTTCTCCGGCGGCTCCGGCATCTTTGGCCGGCCGCAGGGCCACGCAGCCCGCGAAGGCCCCCTCGACCTCGATGACCTGCGTGTACGCGGGCTGGAACCCGTCCCGGAACCGTTGCCGCACCCGCTGCTCGTCGTACCGGCCGAGCCGCTCCAGATCGGGGCGCATGACGACGGCCCGCAGCTCGGCGATGGGTTCGGCGTCGGCGGGGGTGGCGGGGCGGGTCGTCCAGCGGGCCCTTCGTATGGAGCTTCTTGTCACGAGATCACCCTAACCATGCAACACACACAGGAAATCGCCGGATGTCACCTACACTCGCTCCCGTTCTCGGGTGATCAACTGTTCGGCCGACCGGTCAGCCGCTCGGCCGGCCGATGTGCGGCGGGGGTGACGTTCTGTGCTGAACGTGCTTGCAGACGGGGGGAGTTGGCGGGGCGCGAGGGGGCGCGGCGCTGGCTGGAGTGACGTGAGTCGGAGTGGCGCGGGTCGGCGTGGCGCGGGTAGGAGTCGCGCTGGCTGGAGTGGCGCGAGCCGGCATGGCGCGAGCCGGTTCGGCGCGGGTCGGTTCGGTGCGAGCCGGCGTGGCCGGGCGCCGGCGGCCCTGCTCGCGGTGGCCTGCGTGCTGCTGGCGTCGGCCTGTTCGGGAGGCGGTGCGGCGGACGACGACACGGCGCCGGCGCCGCAGCCGTCGTCCCCCTCCCCGTCGGTGACCCTGCGCAGCACGATCACTGGACCCCAAACCCCGTCCGCCGCCCTGGAGTTGGCGCAGGCGGTCGCGTCGGCCCCGGACGCCTACGGCCCGGCGTTCGTGAAGCGGCAGCCGTACGAGAGCGACCCCGCGGAGTGGCCGCAGCTCGGCACGGACTGTGTCTGGACACTCGCGGACCGCCCGGCGGACGTCCTCGCGACCCTCACCCGCTACAGCCGCCAACCTCCGGCGGCCGGCAAGGGCGAGATACGCGTGGCCGCGACGGTCACCGTCCACCGCACCCCCGCCCAGGCCGACTGGGAGATGGCGCAGACCTTGGAGGAGGTGCTGCGCTGCCCTGACCAGCAACTCCGGGCGACGGAACGGATCAGCGGCCTGAACTCGGTGGGTTCGGGCTACGGCACGAACGGCAACACCAGCGCGGACGACTACCTGGTGGAGGTCGGCCAGTTCACCGCCCCGGCACTGGGCAGCCAGCCGACCTTCTACGCCTGGAGCCAGTCCCGCCTGGGCCCGGTGACGCTGGCGGTGGCGTTGGAGGGCGGCGCGGGTTACGACCAGAGCGAGCTGCTCACGATCTCGGCGAGGGCGATGGCGGGGATGCAGTCGGCGGTCAACTCGCGGGCGGGGGGCCGGAAATGAGAACTCTGCTGTGCGGGAGCCGCTTGTTGTGCGGGAGGCCGAAGGCGGGCCGCTTGTTGTGCGGGGCGCTGGAAGCGGGACGCCCGTTGTGCGGGGGGCCGGAAGCGAGCCCCTTGCTGTGCGGGGCGCTGAAAGCGAGCCCCCTGCCGCCCGGGACGCCTGATGCGAGCCCCCTGCCGTCCGGGAGGTCGCGAGTGATGCGCCGCCCGTCCCCCAACCCCCTTGCCGGGAGCCAGAAGTGACGTCCCCCCTGCACCCCACCGACCCCTCCTTCCTCGGCGCCCACCGGCTCCTCGCCCGGCTCGGTGCCGGCGGCATGGGTGTCGTCTACCTCGCCCGCGCCGAGAGCGGCACGCTCGCCGCGTTGAAGGTGATCCAGAGCGAGTACGCCGACGACGATGACTTCCGCGCCCGTTTCCGCCGCGAGGTCCGTGCGGCCGGCCGGGTCGACAGCCCCTGGGTCGTCAAAGTCCTCGCCGCCGACACGGACGCCGAACAACCCTGGCTGGCAACGGAGTTCGAACCCGGCCCACCCCTCGCGGAGGCGATCGCCGCGTACGGCCCGCTGCCCGGCCGGTCGGTGCGGCTGCTGGGCAAGAAGCTGGCCCGCGCCCTGGCCGCCGTACACGAGGCCGGCCTGATCCACCGGGACGTCAAGCCCGGCAACATCCTCCTCGCCGCCGACGGCCCCCGCCTGATCGACTTCGGTATCGCGCGCGGCACCGACGACACGGCGATCACCTCCGCCGACCTGATCGTCGGCACCCCCGGCTTCCTCGCCCCCGAGCAGGCGACCGCCGACGGCGCCCAACTCGGCCCGGCCAGCGATGTGTTCGCGCTCGGAGTGGTCCTCGCCTACGCCGCCAGCGGCCGCCTCCCCTTCGGCACCGGCACCACAGAAGCCCTCCTCTACCGCACCGTCCACGACGCCCCCGACCTCAGCGGCATCGCCGACGACGAACTGACCGCCGTCCTCCTGCGCTGCCTCGCCAAGACCCCGGCCGACCGCCCGACCCCGGCCGAACTCGACGCCGCACTGGTCGAGGACACCCCGGACGACAGCCCCAACTGGCTGCCCGAGGACGTCGTACGGCTCGTCGCCCGCCGCTCGGCGGAGACGCTGGCGCTGCCGGACGTCCAGCAGACGGTCGTAGCTGAACTCCCTTCCTCCCGGCGGAAGTTCCTGCTGCTCGGGGTCGGGGGTGCGGCGCTGCTGGCGGGTGGGGGCGGGGCCGCCGTGTGGGCGGTCGCCGGGCGGTCGTCGGGGTCCAGGGGGCCGTCGTACGCGATCGGGGTGCAGGGGGATCTGCGGCAAGGGGCCGCCGGGCGGGCGCAGTTGGAGGGGGCGCGGCTGGCGGTGGCGGAGTTCAACCGGCGGAAGGATCGGCCGTTCGAGCTGCGGGTGCGGGAGGGGGACGACCGGGGGGACACGGCGACGGCGCCGGAGGTTGCCCGCCAACTCGCCGCCCACGACGACGTATTGGCGGTCATCGGCAGCAGCACCGACGCCACGACCGCCGCCGCGCTGCCCGTCTACGATGCCGCGCTCCTGCCGGTGATCAGCATGTCGGCGGGCCAGAACCTGACCCAGAACGTCCGCTCGTTCCTGCGGGGGCGTCCGCTGCACAATCAGGTCGCGATGAAGCTGGCGTTTCAGTTCGAGGCGGTGAGTGCTGCGGCGCCGGTGGGGTTGTTGCTGGACCGTGCGGGTGGGGACATGGCGTGGATGACGGTCGAGATGGTGAACCTCATCGTGCGCCAGTACGGGGGCGTGACGCATCCGAGGGTGCTGCCTGCCGGGGCTCAACTGGCGCCGGTGATACGGGAGATGACGGGGGCCGGGGTGAAGGGTGTGGTCTACGCGGGCCCGCTGTCGGGCGCACTCCAGGCGGCGCGCCTGCTGAGGGACTTCAAGGGCCCGAAGTACGCGACGGAGCCGGCCCTGGACGCGGCTTTCGCGGCGGAGCCGGCGGCGGAGGGCTGGACGGTGATAGCGAGCGCGACCTCCCCGAGCGCGGCTCCTGTGAAGTCCTTCGCGGAGTCATTCCGGGACCGTTACGACAAACGCCCGCCTTTCTGGGCGGCGGAGGGCTACGACGCGGCGGGCCTGCTGATAGAGAAGCTGACCGCTCTCGGGGCCACTCCGACGAGGGCGACGGCCCTGAAGGCGCTGAGGGTGGCCAAGTACAAAGGCATAACAAGGGAGTTCAGCTTCGATTTCACCAACTACGGTCAGCCGGTGCTGCTGACGCCGGCGAGCTTTGTGCATGAGGTGAGGGAGGGGGCGTTCCGGTATGCGGGGGCGGCTCCGGACAAGGCGCCTCAGCCGAAGGGGAGTTGAGGGGATGGGGGGTTTGCGTGTGGACGGCTCGGAGAGGGGGGCGGGGATCGGCGGGGGTGGCTTCCGCCGGGGCCGCGTTTCCGTAGGGGGCCTGGGGTTGGTGTGCGGGGCGAGCGTGGGCGGTTTCTGTTGCGCGGGGTCGGCTCTGGGCAAGGTCTCTCGGCCGGAGGTGGGTGTGGGTGGTTTCTGCTGTGCGGGGTCAGCGCCGAGAAAGCTTCCGCAGCCGAGTGTGGGTGTGGGTTGCTTCTGTTGTGTGGGGTCGGTTCCGGGCATGGTCTCGCGGTCGGAGTTGGGTGTGGGTGGCTTCTGTTGTGTGGGGTCGGTCCGGGTCGAGTTGCCGCGGTCGGAGTTGGGTGCGGGTGGCTTCTGTTGTGTGGGGTCGGGCCCGGTCGAGTTGCCGCGGCCGGAGCTGGGTGCGGGCTGCTTCCGCTCTGCGGGGTCGGGCCCGGTCGAGTTCCCGCAGCCGGAGCTGAGTGCGGGCTGCTTCCGCTCCGCGGGGTCGGGCCCAGTCAAGTTCTCGCAGCCGAAGGTGAGTTGAGATGCGCCCCCTCCGTGTCGACGATCCCGAGACTGTTGCCGGGCATCGGCTGCTGGCTCGGATCGGGGCCGGTGGGATGGGTGTCGTCTATCTCGCCCGTACCTCCGGCGGCGCCCTCGTCGCGCTCAAGCTCATCCAAGCCGTCCACGCCGCCGACCCCGCCTTCCGGGCCCGGTTCCGGCGGGAGGCCGAGGCCGCCGCCCGGGTCGACTCCCGCTGGACCGCGCCGGTCACCGCCGCCGACCCGGATGCCCGCGAGCCGTGGATCGCGACCGCCTACATCCCGGCGCCCTCCCTGGCAGAGGTGGGCGTCCTCCCGCCGCGCGCGGTGCGGGCGCTGGGCGCACGGCTGGCGGAAGCGCTGGCCGCCGTGCACGAGGCCGGCCTGGTCCACCGGGACGTAAAACCGGCGAACGTCCTCCTGTCACTGGACGGCCCCCGCCTGATCGACTTCGGCATAGCCCGAGTCTCCGGCGCGACAGCCTTGACGGCGACGGGTTCGGTGATGGGCTCACCGGGCTATCTGGCACCGGAACAGGTCACGGGCGGGGCGGGCGGGGCGGCGAGGGGGCGGGGTACGCCCAGGGCTACGCCCCCGGACCAGCCCACCGCCCGTGCCGCCACTTCCGCCGCTGAACAGCCGCCCGCCCCGGAGCAGTCCACAGACCGAGCCGGCGCCCCCGCCTCCGCCCCGGACCAGGCCACCGCCCACGCCGTCACTTCCGCCGCCGAACGGATGCCCGCTCCGGAGCAGTCCAGCGGGCACGCTGACTCGCCCGCCCCCGAGCAGGTAACGGCGTGGCCGGGCGGGCCTGTGCGGGAGTGGGGTACGGACAGGCCTGCCGCCTCTGTCCCGGGCCAGGTCACCGGTCGCGCCGCTTCTTCTGCCGCTGAACGGACGTCTACTTCCGAGCAGAGCGTCGGGCGCGCTGCCTCAGCTCCCGAGCAGGTCGCGGCCTGTGTGGATGGGCCTGTGCGGGAGCGGGGTACGGACAGCCCCGCCGCCTCTGCCCCGGACCAGACCACCAGCCGCGCCGCCTCCTCTGCCGCCGAACGGACATCCACTCCCGAGCAGAGCACCGGGCGTCCCGCCCCCGCCCCCGAGCAGGTCCCGGCCAGCGCCGCCCCTCCCGCCCACGAACAGCTTTCCGCCCCCGCCAACTCCCTGCCTCCCGAGCAGCCCACCCCCCAAGCCGACGCCCCTGCCCTGGGGCAAGGCCGCGCTGGCTTCCCAGCTCCGGAGCGGCCCCCTGCTCCCGAGCAGCCCACCCCCCAAGCCGACGCCCCTGCCCTGGGGCAAGGCCGCGCTGGCTTCCCAGCTCCGGAGCGGCCCCCTGCTCCCGAGCAGCCCACCCCCCAAGCCGACGCCCCCGCCCTGGGGCAAGGCCGCGCCAGCCCCCCAACTCCCGAACAGCCCCCCACCCCCGAGCAAGCCACCGCCCCCACCCCCGCCACCGACATCTTCGCCCTAGCCGCAGTCCTCGCCTACGCCGCCACCGGCCGCCCTCCCTTCGGTACCGGACTCCCCGTAGCCGTGGTCTACCGGACCGTCCACGCCGCCCCCGAACTGGACGGCATCGCTGACGACGCCCTGCGGGAACTCCTCCTGCGCTGCCTCGCGAAGAACCCGGACGAGCGGCCCTCGATCAGTCAACTCCGTTCGGAGCTCGGGGAGTTCGAGGACGACGCGTGGATGCCGGAGGGGTTGGCGGCGATCGTGGCCGCACGTTCGGCGGAGGCGCTGCGGGTGCCGGAGCCGCCAAGGAAACCTAAGCCGCAGCAAGCCCCCTCCGCGCGCCAAGCCTCCTCCGCGCGCCAAGCCTCCCCCGCGCGCCGAGCACTCTCCATGCGCCGAGCACCTTCCGTACCCCCAGCCTCCTCTCCGGGCCACGCCCCTTCTCCGGGCCAAGCCCCCTCCATGCCCCAAGCCTCCCCCGCGCGCCGAGCACTCTCCACGCTCCGAGCCCCCTCCGCACCCCCGGCCTCCTCCCCACACCCATCCCCTTCCCCGCGCCAAGCCCCCTCCCTGAACCCTGGCTCCTCCCCGCCCCCAACCCCCTCCCGCCGCCGCATACTCCAACTAACCGCAGCCGCAGCCGCCGCAGCCGCAACCACCACCGCCGCCTGGTGGACCTGGCGGACCCAACACCAAGCACCCCCCACCCCCCTCCCCACCCACACCATCGCCCTCCAAGCCGACCTCGCCGGCGCCGGCCCAACCGCCCCCCTCCGCCAAGCAGTCGAACTGGCGATCGCCGACCACAACCGCACCACGCACCGGAAGTTCGACCTCGCGCTGGTGGTGCGGGACGACAGGGGATCAGCGGTCAAGTCAGCAGAAGCAGCCAGGGAGTTGGCCGCCGATCCAAAAGTGGTCGCCGTCCTCGGCCCCACCTCGGACACCACCGCCCTCGCCGCCCTCCACACCTACCGCACCGCCCAAATGCCCCTCCTCACCGCATGGGCAGGCACGGAGAAGCTGTACGTCGACGACCCGGCCGCCTCCCCGACGGTCTTCCAGACCCACCAGATGGACGTCAACTTGGCCATCCCGCTGGTGAGTTACCTCACGACCAACCACCCGGCGAAACACACGGCCCTCATCGAGGACGAAAACACCCAGGACTACAGCTGGCGCCTCGCCAACTCCCTCTCCCAGTCGCCCCCGGCATCAGGGACGACCCTCCGCTACAAAGTCCCGGCGAACTCAACGGACTTCACCACCCCCGCCCGAGCGGCGACAACCGCAGGCGCAGAGGCGGTGATCTACTGCGGCGCGAACCCCCTGCGGGCAGCAGCCTGCGCCCAGGCGCTACGAGCCGCCGGCTTCACCGGAATCGCGGCGGCCACAGAACCCACCCTGACCCCCGACTTCCTGAAACAGGCAGGCGCCACGGCGGAAGGCTGGCTCTTCTCCTCCACCTTCGTGGACCCCACCCAACTCCCCACAGCCACAAGCTTCGTGACCGCCTACAGGGCCCGCACCCACACCACCGCGATCCCCCAGGGCACGGCAGAGGCCTACGACCTCCTGACCCTGACCGCCCAGGCCCTCACGAAGACCAGCCCCCTGAACCGAGGCACCCTGGCCCACCAACTCCGCACGCTCAGCTACCGAGGCATCACCCGCACCTACGCCTTCGACGGCAACTCGGGCACGGTGAACCTGAATTCGGGGCTGTTCCTGTGGCGGATCCGCGCCGGGAAGCCCGTTTTCCTCGGGCGGTACCAGGACGTCAGGGCATAGGCGTTTTCGGAAGATCGCCCCGAACTCCACTGATCGCGCACTAGAATTCCACTGCGCGTTCGCTTCCGCGCACATCACATTTGGGGGGCCAAGTGCGTGAATTACTCAAAGGCGGCAACGTAGCGCTCGCCGAACTCAGCGACAGCGCCGACGCGTTGGTGGTGAGCCTGGGCTGGGAGAGCCCGACCGGCGAGGGGGACGCCGACGTCTCCGTACTGCTGCTCGGCGCGGACGGGAAAGTCCGCAGCGACGCCGACTTCTGTTTCTACAACAACCCGGTGGCCGCCGACGGCGGAGTCCAACTCCTCGGTAAAACACCGGTAGGTGAGGGCAGCGAGGACCGCATCGGCTTCGACCTCACCGCGATCCCGCCCGCGGTGGAACGTCTCGTCATCGCCGCGAGCCGCTACGAGGCCGCGAGCTTCGCCGAGTTGGAGGAACTCCGGGTCACCCTCGCCGACAGCTCCGGCGAGCACCTCCTCAACTTCACGATCCCCGCCCCCGGCCCGGTCAGCGCCCTCATCTTCGGCGAGCTGTACCGCCGTTCGGGCGACTGGAAGTTCCGCGCGGTGGGCGACGGCTACGACAGCGGCCTCGCGGGCCTCGCGGCGGACTTCGGGGTGGACGTCGAGGACGAAACGGAGACGACAGCGGCGGCGGCATACGAGGAAGTCGATGAGCCGTCAAATGACCTCACCTATACGTCAGTTGAAGCCACCCGAGCTCCCGGACAAGCCCTCCCCGACGCCGACGCCGACGCCGACGCCGACGCCGACGCCGACCCCGGCTCCAACCCCGGCTCCAACCCCGATACCGTCCCCGCCCCCAACCCCACCCCCGAACACCCCCTCCCCCCAACACCCCCCAAACGCCCCCGCACCACAAAAAAGAAAGTCACCCTCCCCAAGTCCCCCAAGAAATCCCTCGCCGACAACGACTCCTGGTCCCCCTCCCGCCTCTTCCCCGTCTCCGCCCTCAAAAGCGACCGCGACCGCGAGACCCGCGCGACCTCCGTCCTGCTCGCGGTGATGGCCCAGATCCCGGAGTTCGGCAGAAGACTCACCGCCGCGTTCGGCGCGCCCGCCGGCCGGATGGAGACGTTCGCCGAAGTCTCCCTCCCGCACGGCGAATCCCCCCGCCGCCCCGACGGAGTCATCCGCGTAGAGCGCGCCGGCAAACTGTGGACGGCCCTGATCGAGACGAAGACGAACGGCAACGCGCTGAAGGCGGAACAGGTCCAGGCGTACATGGACATCGCGGCGCGCCGGGGCTACGAGGCGGTGATCACGCTCTCCAACGACGTTGCGCTGGAAGGGAGTCCACTGGTCGACGTACGCATCGACGGCCGCCGCAAACACAAGGTCGCCCTCCGCCATCTCTCCTGGGCCGAAGTCGCCCAGCAGGCACAGCTGTTGATCCGGCACGAGGGGGTCGGCAACAGCGCGCACGCCTGGCTGCTCCAGGAGTTGCTGCACTACCTCCAGCACGAGAACTCCGGCTGCCACGGCTTCCAGAACATGGGCGCGGCGTGGGTGCCGGTGCGCAAGGGCATCGAGGACGAGACGCTGGTGCCCGGTGATCCTCGCGCGCTGGAGGTCGTGGAGAGCTGGGAGCGGCTGATCCGGCAGGTCTGCCTGGGGCTCGGCGGCGAGCTGGGGGAGAAGGTGCTGCCGGTGCAGCGGGCCCGGCGCGGCGGCGACCCGGGGGCGCGGCGGGCGCGGATGGCGGAGCAGCTGTGCGCGGACGGGCGGCTGGCGGCGGAGCTGCGCGTCGAGGGCGCGCCGGGTGTTCTCGGGGTGACGGCGGATCTGCGGACGAGCCGGCTGCGGACGTCCGTCGAGATCCCCGCCCCCGACCGGGGTTACCCCCTCAGCGCGGCGAAACGCCTGATCAGGCGGCTGGCGGAGGCGCCGGCCGACCTGCACGTGGAGGCCCTGGTCGAGGGCGACCGGCCCGGACCCCGGGGCACCCTCGAACGCCTGCGCCCCGAACCCGCCGACCTCCTCCCCGCCGACGGCACGAAGATCACCGGCTACCGCCTCTCCCTCCTGAAGAGCATGGGCAGCGGCCGGGGCAACGCCGAGACGGGTTTCATCCGCAGCGTCGACGACGCGGTCCAGCGCTTCCATACGACGGTACTGGCCCACTTGGAGCGCCCGCCCGCCAAAGAAACGCCCGCCAAAGAAACGCCCGCCAAGGAGGAGGCCCAGTCAGCCGTCGGCTGACCCCAACTCCCGCTAAGCCCCCGGCGTCTCCGGCGGCGGCACCGGCGCCCCCGGCAGCCGTACCGTCGCCACCGTCCCACCCCCGCCATCCGAAGCCCGAGCCAACCGCACTTCCCCACCCGCCTGTTCAACAGTCCGCGCCACGATCGACAGCCCCAGCCCAGACCCAGGCAGCGCCCGAGCCGACGGCGACCGCCAGAACCGGTCGAACACGTGCGGGAGTTCATCCTCCGGGATACCAGGACCGTGATCGCGGACCGTCAGCACACCCCCGGCCAACGACACCTCGACCGTCCCCCCTTCAGGACTGAACTTCACAGCGTTGTCAAGGATGTTGACGACCGCCCGCTCCAGCGCCGCAGGCTCCGCCCGCGTGTACCAGGGCTCCAGCTCCGCCGTGATCGTCAGCTCGGGCCCGCGCAGCCGCGCCCGCCGCAGCGCCGATTCCACCGTGTCCTCCAGCGCGACCACCTGCACCCGCTCCCCGCGCTGCCCCTCGGACCGGGACAGCTCCTGCAAGTCGCCGATGAGGGAGGCGAGTTCGGTCATCTGGGCCTTGACCGAGGCCAGCAGCGCCTTGCGGTCGGCCGGCGGGATCGGGCGGCCAGTCTCCTCGCTGCGGGTCAGCAGCTCGATGTTCGTACGGAGTGACGTCAGCGGGGTGCGCAGCTCGTGGCCGGCGTCGGCGATCAACTGCTGTTGCAGCTCACGGGAGTTGGCGAGGGACGCGGTCATCGAGTTGAACGACCTGGAGAGGCGGGCCACTTCGTCGTCGGACTCCTCCTCCACCGGGATGCGGATGTTCAAGTCCTCGGTGCGGGCGACGTGTTCGACGGCCTCCGTCAGTTTGTCCACCGGGCGCAGGCCCGCGCGGGCGACCGCCAGGCCCGCCGCGCCGGCGCCGACCACGCCCACGCCGGAGACGAGGAGGAGGATCAACGCGAGGTCGTTCAGGGTGCTTTGGGTGCCGTTCAGCGGGACGGCCGCCATCAGGCCGACGTTGGGTCCGGCGGCGCCGGTCTCCGTCTTGGTGGCCAGCGGGCGCAGCACCACGCGGACCGGAGTGCCGTCCGAGGCCGTGCCGTTGCGGAAGTAGATCTTCTGCGTGTCACCGCTCTTGATCTTGGACCGGTCCTCGTCGGTGGTCTTGATGACGCCCGCCGAACCGGAGTTGACGCACACCTTGCCGGCCGAGGTGACGACCTGCGAGTAGTTGTTCTGGCCGAAGGACAGGCCCTGCGGGGTGCTGGAGCAGGAGTCGATCGCGTTCTGCGCCTGCTGGATCTGCCCCGGGCGCTGCATACTGCGTTCGAGGTCGTTGTTGAGCTGGTCGTACAGCTTGCCCTGCACGATGAACCAGCAGGTCACCGAGACCGCCGCGACCGCGAACGCGACCGCCGCCGCGACCAGCAGCGACAGCCGGGTTCTGATCGGGAGGTTGCGGTAGCGGCGGAGCAGGCGGTTCACTCCGCGCCGCCCTGCCGCAGCACATACCCCACGCCCCGCACGGTGTGCACGAGCCGGGGTTCGCCGGCCGCCTCGGTCTTGCGGCGCAGGTACATGACGTACACATCAAGGGAGTTGGAGGACGGCTCGAAGTCGAAGCCCCAGACGGCCTTCAGGATCTGCTCGCGGGTGAGGACCTGGCGCGGGTGCGCCATGAACATCTCCAGCAGCGTGAACTCGGTGCGGGTCAGCTCGACCTGTCGTCCGGCGCGGGTGACCTCGCGGGTCGCGAGGTCCATCCGCAGATCGGCGAAGGTCAGCGCCTCGTCCTCCTCGACGGCGGCGCCGGCCGCCGCCGCGTAGGAGCTGCGCCGCAGCAACGCCCGTACGCGGGCGAAGAGTTCGTCGAGTTCGAAGGGTTTGACGAGGTAGTCGTCGGCGCCCGCGTCCAGGCCCGTGACGCGGTCGCCGACCGTGTCGCGCGCGGTCAGCATCAGGATCGGGGTGGTGTCCCCGGCGCCCCGGATGCGGCGGGCGGCGGTGAGGCCGTCCATGCGGGGCATCTGGATGTCCAGGACGATCAGGTCCGGCCGGTACCCGCTCGCCTTGTCCAGCGCGTCGGCGCCGTCGACCGCGACCTGGGTGCCGTAGCCCTCGAAGGCGAGGCTGCGCTGCAAGGCCTCCCGTACCGCCGGCTCGTCGTCGACGATCAGGATGCGCTGGGTGTCACGGTCGCCATCGGCGGGGCTCATGGGCTCGGTTCCTCGGGTGCGGTGGATCTCCTACGACTGCCTCAGCGTCGCACGTTTCCGCGCGGGGGCGTAGGGAGGTCCGGGGCGAAAGCAAGTGGCGCAAGCACAAGCGGCGCAAGGCAAGCGGCGCAAGGCAAGCGGCGCAAGGCAAGCGGCGCAAGCGATACGTCGGCTCAGGCCGCGATCGTCGAGATCCGCGTCAGCCGCCTGGTCCGCAGCGCATGCCGTGCCGCTGCCGTCGAGCTGACGGCCACCTCCGGCGCCCGCAGCGGCGGCTGCGGTGCGTGCAGCTGCGCCACGACGGCCAGAGCGAGCGTCACGTCGGCGGCGCCGGCCGCGACCTTCTGGTGCGAGATCTGCTGAATCATGTCGTACCCCTTACTGAACTGATCGGTCAGCTGTCCGAGCCGCCGGCCCGCAGTGTGGCCAGGTCCGCCTTGACGGTGTTGATCGGGATCGCGAAGCCGAGGCCCACGCTGCCCGCGTCCGAGGACCCGGAGGAGCTGGACGAACTCGCCGAGTACATCGCGGAGTTGATGCCGACGACGTTGCCGTTCATGTCGAACATCGCGCCCCCGGAGTTGCCCGGGTTGAGCGAGGCGTCGGTCTGGATCGCCTTGTACGTCGTGGTCGTCGAGCCGGTGTCGCCGTTGAACTGCTGCCCGCCGAAGGAGAACGGCCACCCGCCGCCGCCCTGCTGCTGTTGCTGCTGGCTCTGGCTCTGCCCCTCGTCCGTCGCGACGGTGACGTCCCGGTTGAGGGCGGAGACGATGCCGCTGGTGACCGTGCCGCTCAGCCCCTCGGGCGAGCCGATCGCGACGACCGAGTCACCGACCTGGACGTTCGCCGAGTCACCCAGCGTCGCCGCCTTCAGCCCGGACGCGTTCTCCAGCTTGATCAGCGCGAGGTCCTTCTTGCTGTCGGTGCCGACGGCCTTCGCGGTGTACGTCTTGCCGTCGCTCGTGACGACCTGGATCTGGTTCGCGCCGGAGATCACGTGGTTGTTCGTGACGATCTCGCCGTTGCTGGTGATGATGACGCCGGAGCCGGTCGAGGTGCCGTTGCTGAGGGTCGCCTTGATCTCGACGACGCTCGGGCTGACGGCCGCGACGATCGCCGCGAGGTCGCCCTTCTTGCTGGAGGGCACGACGCTCGTGGTGGTCGCGCTGACCGTCTCGTTCTTGTGCGTCAGCTCCTGTATGCCGTACGCGGTGCCGCCGCCGATGGCCGCCGCGACGATCGCGACCGCCGCGAGGAGGGCCAGCGGGCCGCGCGAGCGCCGCTTGGGGGCGGGCGCGTGGTGCACCGGGTACGTGGGCGGGGCGACCGGCGGGGGCGGCCACTCAGGGTTGGCGGAAGAGGAGTACTCGTACTCGCCGTCGCGGCGGAAGCTCTCGGTCATGTCACAAAGCTTCGCCCCCGACCATGAGAGCTTCCTGAGTGCTCCCTGAGAACGCCGCGAGAAGGTCGTAGGGCTCCGATAAATCCACGTCAGGCAGGGAGCGGGACCCTCTCAGGAAGCTCTCATGCGCAGCCGCACGACCGCCGCGTCACCACCCGCGACGGAAACACCTTCACCCGCTCCCGCCGCGACCCCGCCACCCGCACCCCGTCGTCCAGCACCAGATCCACCGCCGCCCGGGCCATCGCCGACCGGTCGGACGCGACCGTCGTCAGCGGCGGATCCGCCAGCGCCGCCTCCTTGATGTCGTCGAACCCGGCCACCGCCAGCTCCCCCGGCACCTCGATCCGCAGCTCCCGCGCGGCCCGCAGCACACCTATCGCCTGGTCGTCGGTGGAACAGAAAATCGCACGGGGACGACCCTCAGGCCGCGCCAGCACCTCGAGCCCCACCTTGTACGCGTCGTACCGGTTGTACGGCGCCTCGTACAGCAGCCCCTCCGTCGGCAGCCCCGCGTCCTCCATGGCCCGCCGCCACCCGTGCACGTGGTCGGAGACGGGGTCGCCCACGGAAGGCGTGTCGGCGGTGCCGCCCATGCAGGCGACGGACGGATAGCCGTGGTCGAGCAGATGCTTGACGGCGAGGCGCGCGCCGTTGAGGTCGTCCAGGACGACCGCCACGTCGTCGATCGCCTCGGGCCGCTCGTGCAGCAGCACCACCCGCGCGTCCCACGCCTCGATCTCGGCGGCGGCGAGGTCGTTGAGGGCGTGCGAGACGAGGATCAGGCCGGAGACGCGCATCCCGAGGAACGCGCGCAGATAGTGGACCTCGCGTTCGGCGATGTAGTCGGAGTTCCCGACGAGCACCATCTTCCCGCGCTCGGAGGCGGCCTGTTCGACCGCGTGGGCCATCTCCGCGAAGAACGGCTGGCGCGCGTCGGGGACGATCAGGCCTATGAGGTCGGTGCGGCGGGACGCCATCGCCTGGGCGACGCGGTCGGGCCGGTACCCCAGCTCCTTGATGGCGGCGAGGACACGCTCGCGCGTGGCCGGTGCGACCGGCCGGGGTCCGTTGTTGATCACATAGCTGACCACGGCGGTGGAGGTCCCCGCCAGGCGTGCTACGTCGTCCCTCGTCACCTTGGCCACGCGGCGGAGTCTACGCGGATCAACCCTTGGTGGGCAGGGCGAACGGGAGGTGACCACACAGTAACCACAACCCGCGCAAGCCCCGCCCGACCTGGTACTACACCTCGACAGAGGCCTCGGCCGGCGGCAGCGCGGCCGACTCGTCCGCATCCTCCGCCTTTGCGGTGGCCGCGGCGGCCGCCTTGGCCTTCGCGTCGTCGCCGCCCCGCTCGCCCTTCTCAGGGGTAACGAATCGATAACCGACGTTGCGGACGGTCCCGATCAGCGACTCGTGCTCGGGGCCGAGCTTGGCGCGCAGCCGCCGTACGTGGACGTCGACCGTGCGGGTGCCGCCGAAGTAGTCGTAGCCCCAGACCTCTTGCAGCAGCTGGGCGCGGGTGAAGACGCGGCCGGGGTGCTGGGCGAGGTACTTGAGGAGCTCGAACTCCTTGAAGGTGAGGTCGAGGACGCGGCCCTTGAGCTTGGCGCTGTAGGTCGCCTCGTCGACGGAGAGGTCGCCGTTGCGGATCTCCATGGGGGAGTCGTCGTTGACGATCTGCTGGCGGCCCATCGCGAGCCGCAGGCGCGCCTCGACCTCGGCGGGCCCCGCGGTGTCGAGCAGGACGTCGTCGATGCCCCAGTCGGCGGTGACGGCGGCGAGGCCGCCCTCGGTGACGACGAGGACGAGCGGACAGCCGGGGCCCGTGGAGCGCAGCAGCTGGCAGAGGCTGCGGACCTGGGGGAGATCGCGGCGGCCGTCGACGAGGATCACGTCGGCGCCCGGGGTGTCGACCAGCGCGGGGCCTTCGGCCGGCGCGACCCGCACGTTGTGCAGGAGCAGGCCGAGGGCCGGGAGCACCTCCGTGGAGGGCTGGAGGGCGTTGGTCAGGAGCAGCAGAGAACTCATACGGTTCCTCCTCGGTCCCTGCGAGGACATTTGCGGCACTTCAGCATGCTCTTAGAGGTCACGCCGTGTACACCCGCGGTTGGCCGCTTCGTATACAAGGCTTCCGAAAGCACAAAAGGACCCGGGGGCTTCGCTGCCCGAGTCCTCTGTTCAGGAGAATAGCCGACATGAGCGACAGTCCGGCAGGTCATGTGGCACGTTCCACCGTTCGTCCGAATTCTGAGACGGACGGACGGTCACCTATACGGACGTTTCTCCCCACCGCCGATGGGGTGCCGATCGAATCCGTATACGATCCCCCGCCGGTCGTATACGACACCCAGCCGTCCCCCGCCGGACATCCCGCGTTCGTCGTGGCCCACGGTTTCACCGGCGCCGCGGACCGCCCGCACGTGCGCAGGGTGGCGGCGGCGTTGCGTCGATACGGTGCCGTCGTCACGTTCTCCTTTAGGGGCCACGGTTCCTCCGGGGGCCGCTCCACGGTGGGCGACCGGGAGGTGCACGACCTCCAGGCGGCCGTCGGCTGGGCCCGGGAGCTCGGCCACGCGCGCGTGGTGACCGTCGGCTTCTCCATGGGCGGCTCGGTCGTCCTCAGGCACGCCGCCCTGCACCCCGGTGAGACGGACGCCGTCGTCTCCGTCAGCTCGCCCGCGCGCTGGTACTACCGGGGCACCCCGCAGATGCGCCGCGTCCACTGGCTGGTGCTGCGCCCCGAGGGCCGCCTGGTCGGCCGGTACGGGTTCGGGACCCGGATCGAGCGCCGGGGCTGGGACCCCGAGCCGATCCCCCCGGTGCGGGCGGTGGCGTCGATCGCGCCGACACCCTTGCTGATCGTGCACGGCGACCAGGACGGCTACTTCCCCCTCGACCACCCCCGCTCCCTGGCCGAAGCCGCAGGTGGGCACGGGGAACTGTGGCTGGAGCCGGGCATGGGCCACGCCGAGCACGCGGCCAGCGACGAGCTGCTGGCGAGGATCGCGGAGTGGAGTGTCGTACGGGCGGGCTAGCCTTTGAGGCACTGATTGCCCGCCCATTGCCTGATCGCCGAGAGGGACGGATGCCGAAGGTCACGGTCCGCTACTGGGCCGCCGCGAAGGCCGCCGCAGGGGTCGCCGAGGAGCCGTACGACGCGGTGACGCTCGCCGGCGCCCTGGCAGCCGTGCGCGACCGGCACCCCGGGGAGCTGACGCGCGTCCTGGAGCGCTGCTCCTTCCTGGTCGACGGCGACCCCGTCGGCACGCGCGCGCATGAGACGGTACGGCTGGCCGAGGGCGCCGCGGTCGAGGTGCTCCCGCCGTTCGCAGGAGGATGACGCACCGATGACCGACCAGCCGTACCAGCCCTACCAGCAGCCCTACGGCCAGCAGCAGTGGCCGGGCCAGCAGCCGTACGACGACCAGCACGCCCAGCAGTGGCAGGGGCAGACCTGGGACACGACGGTCCAGCCGGCGTACCCGGCGCCGGTCGCGCCGTCGGTCGAGGAGACCGCGTACCTGCCCCCGCAGCCGCCCCAGCCGCAGTACGACAACCCGTACGCGTACGCGGCCCCCGTCGCCGCGCCCCCGGCGCCCCCCGTCCAGGAAGCTCCAGCAGCCCCGGAACCCGGCTTCGGTCCCGCCACCCTCGCCGGCAACGCGCGGATCAAGGACAACCAGCGCGCCCGTCTGGAGGGCCGCTCGCCCATCATCGAGCCCGGTATGCAGCCCGCCGCCCTGACGGCTCTCCTGGGCCTCCTGCTGGCCTTCACGGCGCCGCTGGGCTCCCTCGGGGTCCTGCTCCCCCTCGTCGTCCTCCAGGGCGTCACAGCGGCCGGCTGGTTCCGGCTGAACGGGATGTGGCCGGCCCGCCAGGGCATCGCGCTCGCGTTCCTCGGCGCGCTCGTCTCCGACCTCGTCCTGCTGATCGCGGGCCGCTCGAACACCCCGGCCGCCGTTCTCGGCACCCTCGGGGTGTGGGTCCTGCTCTGCCTGGTCCTCCAGCTGCGCTCGCACGCCGACCCGGACGAGCGCATGGCGGGCCTGATGGCGACGATCACGTCGGCCGCCCTGGCGATCGTCGCGGCCGGCTACCTGGGCGCGAGCGGGGACGCGGTCTCCGTAGGGGCCGCCGCCGTGGCCGCCGCGATCCTCGCGCGCGCGTTGCCGCTGCCGACGCCCGCCTCTGTGGTCGTCTCCCTGCTGGCCGCCGCCGGTGCGGGGATCGCCGTGGGGCAGCTGACGGACATGGGCGGGCAAGGGGCGCTCCTGGGCGCGGGCGCGGGGATCTGCGCGTTGGTCGGGCACCGCGCGGCGAGCTACGACTACCCGTCGCGGTTCGTCCACTTCACGGCCGGGGTCGCGCTGCCGCTGTCCCTGGCGGCGCCTGTCGTGTACGTCCTGGGGCGCGCGCTGGCGTGAACTCCCGCGCGCGCGTGGGCTTTGTCACGGGTGATCGACAGTCCCTTAGGGAGGCTTGCCCCCAGGGTTACGGTGAGTGCACTTGAACCCTGGGGGGAACCACCGTATGCGCGCGCTTCGCACACTCCTGATCCTCGTCATCGTCCTGGGCGGGCTCTTCGTGGCCGCCGACCGCCTGGCCGTGCACTTCGCGGAGGGCGAGGCGGCGGACCGGCTGAAGTCGGCGGAGGGCCTGTCCGAGACCCCGGACGTGTCCATCAAGGGCTTCCCGTTCCTGACCCAGGTGGCGGGCAAGAAGCTGGACGACATCGAGGTCGGCATCAAGGGGTACGACGCCGCCGCCGACAGCACCGGCAAGAAGATCCGTATCGACGACCTCAAGGCGTCCATGAAGGGCGTCTCGTTCGACGGGACCAGCTTCAGCTCGGCGACCGCCGCGTCGGCGACGGGGACGGGGAGTATCAGTTACTCGGAGCTGTTGAAGGCGGCGAAGTCGGAGCCGACGCAAGTCCTGCCGGGCGTCACCGCTGATGTGGTGGGCCTCTCCGACGGGGGCAACGGCAAGCTCAAGGTCGCGGTGAAGGTGAACATCCCCGGGGCGTCGGACGAGTTGTCTGTGCTGTCGACCATCTCCGTCCAAGGCGACACCGTTCGCGTGCACGCCGACTCGCTGCCGAGCTTCGGTGGGCTGACAGTGGCCGAGGACAAGGTCCGCGCGATCACCGACTTCGAGCAGAAGATCGCCGATCTGCCGGGCGGGATACAGCTGGACAGTGTCGTTCCCGCGAAGGACGGTGTGGAGATCACGGTGAAGGGGACGAACATCAAGTTGGTCGGGTGAGCACGTCTCACTATCCGGACCCTTGCGTCTCGCAATCTGGCCTCCCGGTGACAGGGTGCCCGATCCGTCCCTACGATCGACCCCATGAAGCGACAGGCGGACCTCACGAAGCGGCGGGCAGTGGACCTGTGCCGCGTCGCCGCCATGCTCTGTAACGCTTTCTGACCCCCGCCGGCCCCTTTTTCCCGGGCCCCGGCGCGCCGCTCTCGCATGCTGAGACAGCCTGCCCGCCGCGCGCACCTCCCTCACTTCGCACACCCCCGCCGCAACTGCCCCGGAGGAGAACGAGCATGAGCCGCAGCGACGTCCTGGTGACCGCTGACTGGGTCCAGGACAACCTGGACAACCCCGAGATCGCGATCGTCGAGGTCGACGAGGACACGACCGCGTACGAGAAGAACCACATCCGTAACGCGATCCGCATCGACTGGACCAAGGACCTCCAGGACCCGGTCCGCCGTGACTTCGTCGACCAGGAGGGCTTCGAGAAGCTGCTGTCGGCCAAGGGCATCGGCAACGACACCCTGGTCGTCCTGTACGGCGGCAACAACAACTGGTTCGCGTCGTACGCCTACTGGTACTTCAAGCTGTACGGGCACGAGAACGTCAAGCTGCTCGACGGTGGCCGCAAGAAGTGGGAGCTGGACGCGCGCGAGCTGGTCGAGGAGGTCCCGGTGCGGACCGCCACCGACTACAAGGCGAAGGCGCAGGACACCTCGATCCGCGCGTTCCGTGACGACGTCGTGGCCGCGATTGGCGCGCAGAACCTCGTCGACGTCCGCTCGCCCGACGAGTTCTCCGGCAAGCTGCTCGCCCCCGCGCACCTCCCGCAGGAGCAGTCCCAGCGCCCGGGTCACGTGCCCAGCGCCCGCAACATCCCGTGGTCGAAGAACGCCAACGACGACGGCACCTTCAAGTCGGACGACGAGCTGAAGGAGCTGTACGCCGACGAGCAGGTCGACCTGGCCAAGGACACCATCGCGTACTGCCGTATCGGCGAGCGCTCGGCGCTGACGTGGTTCGTGCTGCACGAGCTGCTGGGCGTCGAGAACGTCAAGAACTACGACGGTTCCTGGACCGAGTACGGCAGCCTGGTCGGCGTTCCGATCGAGCTGGGCGCCAACAAGTAAGCGTTTTTCGAGACCGACGACCTCTGGAGTATGACCATGTGTGGAGCGAAGGCCGGCGGACCGGACGCCTCGACGATCAAGCCCGGTGAGACGACGATCCAGGGCCAGGTGACGCGTGACGGCGAGCCGGTGACCGGGTACGTCCGCCTCCTCGACTCGACCGGCGAGTTCACGGCGGAGGTCCCCACCTCGGCCACGGGCCAGTTCCGTTTCTACGCGGCCGAGGGCACCTGGACCGTCCGCGCCCTCGTCCCCGGCGCCACCGCCGACCGCACGGTCGTCGCCCAGCAGGGCGGCCTCGCGGAGGTCGCGATCGCGGTCTGAGGGACCTCGTGGAAGGGGCCGCGTCCGGGAGCACCGGGCGCGGCCCCTTTCCGCTGCTCCGGGCCTACGCTGGAACCATGTACGCACGTCGGCGGCACGTGTACTTCGCCATGATGGGCACCTGCATCGGCCTGTTCGTCCTGGCCTGGGGAGTCGTACGCATCTGGTCGGTCCCGGCGGCGGTGGCCATGTGCATGGTCGCGATGGTGATCCCCCCGCTGGCGGCGATCGTCGCGAACCGCCGGGGCCCGGAGGACCGCTGGTGGGACGATCCGTCCGGCGACCCCAAGTCCGACGAGTGGTGGGACGAGCTGGACGGCAAGAAGCGCCGTCAGTAGACCAGCGCCTGCGTCTCCTCCCCCAGTGCCTCTTGGACGAAGAGCTGGGCGCCCGCGATGCGGATTCCCTTGATGACGTCCTTCTCGGTGATGTCCCGGCGGGCCGCGCACTGGGTACAGAGAGTTACCTTGCCGGTGGCAAGGACCGCCTCCAGGAGGTCGGGGAGGGGGGCCGCGTGCGGCAGTTCGAATTCCGCCGCCTTTCCCGGGAGCGCGAACCACGCCGACTCGCCGGTCAGCCACAGCGAGACGTCGACGCCGCTCGCGACCGCGACGGAGGCCACCGTGAAGGCCTGGGAGCAGCGTTCGGGGGCGTCAACACCCGCGGTCACCTTGATCACTAGCTTCTTGGGCATGCCGTGAAGCGTAGTCCGCACCCGGACGGCCCTGTCCGAACACCGTGATTCCGGCGCGCGAACACGCGTTCTGGCAGGTCATCGCGGTCCCGCCGATTCGCGGTCACGCACCGTGACTTCTGCACGTGCGAGCCGACTATGCCCGTGCCAATCTGACGACGGCGCACTCGCGCCTCTCTCAGTCCCACGCATTCGCGAGGAGCACACCCATGCCTGAGACCGTCGACTTCTTCTCCCCCACCCCGGCGTCCCCCACCGAAGTCGCGCAGAAGCAGCACGTGCTGCTGACCGCCGAGAACGTCACCGGCCACATCTCCTTCATCGCGAGGGGAACCGCGGTGGCCACGCTCAAGACGTTCGACAACGAGCCGATCCCGGGCCAGGAGATCGAGTTCTACTTCGACGGTTCGTCCGAACCGATCGGCACCGGCGTCACCGACGCCAGCGGGCGCGCCAAGTGCGAGAGCGGTTCGCAGATCGGCAAGCCGCTCAACATCCTCTCCGGCCTGTCCCAGGGCTACATGGCCCGCTACAACGGCAGCAAGCAGTACCTGCCGGCCGAGGCGCACGCGGCCGTCGGCATCGGCCTCTGACGGCCCAAGTGCCAAGGATCGGGCTGTAGTTGACCGTTCCCGCCTCCGGTGCCGCGCGCGCTGCCCTGATGTACGGCACGGCACCGGAGGCGGGACGGGTCCCCCCCACACCCAACTCCCCACCCCAAGGAGTGCAATGAAGCGCACCGTCGCCCTCGCCGTCCCCACCCTCCTCGCCCTCACCCTCCCGGTCCTCCCGGCGCCCGCGGCCTCCGCCGCCTCCGTCGCCGCCGACCGGATCGTCGAGGACGGCACGTTCCCCAAGCCCAATGTCCCCCCGAACAAGATCACGGTCGTCAACGCCGGCGAGGACGTGATGGGGGCGTGGACGGTCACCTCCGGCCGGGTCGCGGTGTACAGCGCGAACGTGGCGCAGTCCCCGTACCAGGCGGTGGACCTGCTGGGCTCGATCAGCCAGGACATCACCGTCCCGAAGGGCGAGACGATCGAGATCGTCTGGCAGGAGAACCGCAACACGCACCCCTCGTGCACCAACCCGCAGCCCTACAGCGCCCAAGTGCTGGACGAGGGGCGGCCGGTGGCCTCGGGCCGGTACGAACCGATCGGCGGCGGGTTCGTCCCGGTCGATCAGCCGCTGAGGTTCCTCGCCAAGACGGACCTGTACACGCTCAAGTTCACCGGCCGTAACGAACTCAACTGCGGCCCGCTGATCACCCGTGTCACGGGCAACGTGGTCGAGTCCTGAGGCGGGCGGCATGACGACGAAGATCGAGAACCCCTGCTTCAGCAAGCCCGACGTCGGCGCCGCGCCCAAGGCGGTGACGGTGACCGTCAAAACCCCGGGCAAGATCCCCGACTGGACCGTCACCCAGGGCGCCGTGCAGGTCGTCGCGCTGAAGGAGCCGGACCGGCCCGACCACAACGGGACCACGCAGGCGCTGCGGCTGAAGAGCGCCGACATGGACGACGTCGGGTGGATCAAGCAGGACATCAGTACGACGCCGGGCAAGAAGGTCACGGTCAGCTGGTACGAGTCCACGGACATCACCCTCGCCAAGCGCACGAAGACCAATGAGCAGAGTTACCAGCTCAGGGTCGGTCCGGTGGCCGGGAGCCGGGACCCGTTGGTGGCGAAGTTCAACCCGCCCGACGACGTGCCGGGACCGCACTGGGCGCAGCGGACCTTCGAGTTCACCGCGCAGAACGGCACCACCACCCTGGAGTTCCGCGCGCTGACCGAGGGCTCGCAGGCCCCGCTGATCACGGATCTCGCGGTCGACGAGGAGGGTACGCCTCCGGGCCCGACCCCGGTGACCGGGAAACCGGACCTGTACGCCACGGCGGTCGGCAGCCCCGTCACCGTCCAGGCCGGCACCCAGACCGCCCTCAAGTTCAAGGTCGGCAACCGCAAGGACGACCCCGCGCAGGGCGACAAGGTCACTGTCACGCTGACCCAGCAGCCCCCGATGGCCAAGGGCGCGAAGCCGGTCACCGTCACCCTCTCCGGGGAGATCACCTCCAAGGGCGGCCCGGTGGCAGGTGAGTTGAGCGTGGACATCGCGCCGGACACCGCCCCCGGCACCTACACGGTCACCGGAGTCGTCTGCTATCCGGACGACAAGACCCAAGTGGGCACGCTGAGTTGGCAGGTCGTGGTGACGGCGGCGCCGACTCCCGTGCCGACGCCGGTAGTTGACGTCGACGCGAGCAAACTGGAGATCTTCCAGATCACCAACGACCCGACGGCCGCCGAGTCGATGTTCAAGGGTCCCGTCCACGACGCCACCAAGGAGCCCTGGACCAGGGCCGAGCCCGGCACGGAGTCGCTGCTGTGTGTGGGGATGGGGGACTGGGACAAGGACGAGGACATCGTCGGCCTGCCCCAGCGGTTCGTCGCGCCGCACGGCTTCATCTTCACCGGGGTCGCGCGGTTCGGGTACTTCGGTGCGGTCGAGGGCTGGCAGTTCGTGCCCAAGGACAAGCTGACGTTCCGCTTCGAGGACAGCTCGCAGACCGTGCTGCTGGTGACCGGCTCGGAGACGGGACACATCCAGGTCCCGAAGATCAACCTGGACGACATGGGCAAGCTGAAGTTCCTCGGCTACGGGTTCCAGGTCCGCGCCAATGACGACGCCACTCCGGGCCCGTGCGACCCGCCAGGGATGGCGACGCTGGGCCCGGACGGCAGCGGCCGGAAGAAGGAGATCCCGCTCGTGGCTACGGTGCTGAGTCCGAAGTCGGCGAAGTAGCCGCAGCGGCAGCCGCTTCCGAGGCGGCGGTGGCGGCCTTCGACAAGAAGGCCGCCACCGGTCCGGCAGGACCGGCCGCTGAGGTGATCGCGCCGACCACCACGTCCTGGTACAGGTAGAACCCGCCCTCCACCGGCGCCGGTTCGCCCTCTCCGCTCCCGTCGTCGAGCAAGAAGTCCTCCCACTCCATCAGGTCGAAGAAGAACTGCCCGGCCTTGTACACCGGCCAGGGCGCGAGCGATTCGACCAGTCCCTGCGCCCGGTCGGCGTCGGAGGCCCGGACCTCCGCCCCCTGCCGGGCCAGCGCCAACAGCCCAGTACGTGTAAGGGAGTTGACCCGTCCAAGCACACCGAGCAGCAACTGGTCCTGCGCGGAAGCGGAGTTGTCGGACTCAGATGATGTCTCGTTCACAGTGGCCTCGTAGTCACATAGTGGGCGATCTGCCGCAGCACGGCCTTGCCCTCGTTCTCCGGGACGATGTCCAGGTCGCTCTCGAACCGTGAAATCCCCTCGGCCGCGAGCCGGTCCGCGAGGTCGACGGCGTAGTCGATCGACCCGTGGGCCCGCATCGCGGCCAGCAGGGTGTCGGCGTCCTGCTGGGTCTTGTCGGTCCGCCGCTTGGCGAGGATCGCGGCGAGGCGGACGCGTTCGGCGGGGTCGGTGATGCTGCGGAAGAGGTGGATCAGCATGACCGTCCGCTTGCCCTCAAGGAGGTCGCCCAGGGACTCCTTGCCGTAAACGGCTTCCTCGCCCACCAAGTTGAGGATGTCGTCCTGCATCTGGAACGCGATGCCGATGAGGCGGAACGCTTCGTCGAAGCGGTCGAGGACGCGCGGGTCGGTGACGCCCGCGCAGACCGCGCCGATGCGGCACGGGCTCATGCAGGTGTACCAGCCGGTCTTCTTGGTGCTCATCGTGAAGTACGCCTCGTCGGCGGCCGGCACGAAGTTGCCCTGGATCCAGCCGAGTTCGATGGCCTGGCCCTCGATGCTCTCCCGGCACATGTGCAGGGTCTCCTGGATCAGCCCGAGGGTGCGGGCGAGGCCCAGGGTTTCGAGGTTGGACAGGACGGCGTCGACGGCGAGGAGGTTGAGGCCGTCGCCGACGTTGAGGGCGAGGCCGAGGCCGAACTCCTCGTGCAGGGTGGGCAGTCCGCGCCGGTGGGTGGACTCGTCGGCGATGTCGTCGTGGACGAGGAAGCCGTTGTGGAACAGCTCCAGCGCCGCCGCCGCGCGGACCGCCTCCTGCGGCCGGCCGCCGAACGCGCGGCACGCGGCCATGGTGAGCGTGGGCCGCAGCCCCTTGCCCCGGCGCGCGGGGTACAGGCGCATGAGGTCGTACAGCTCGGGGCGGGGTTCGCGGTCCGGGATGAGGCGGTTCATCTCCTCCTCGGTGCGGTCCCGGCAGCGCTGCATGGTGGTCATCAAGTCGGCGTCCAGGACGCCGGGTTCGTCCCACCAGGGGGTGCCCGCGTGGCCGTCCCACAGGAGGCGGGGGCGGGCCACGACCGTGCTGTCGCCGACGCCGTCGAGTTCCTGGGGGCGGCGGTTGGAGAGGTGGTCGAGGGCGCGCCAGCCGGTGTCCTCGGCGGCGGCGGGTGCGGCCGGGCGGTCGTGGGGCTCGCCCCAGAGGCGGGGGGCGCGTTCGCGGTAGTCGCGCCACAGGCTCTGGATGAAGCGCAGCCCGGCCGCGCGCTGGGACAGGAGCTGGAACGCGCGCCAGACGGCGAGGACTTGTTCGCGTTCGCCGCGAACGTCCAGGCTTTCGGGGAGGACTTCGTCGGCGGGCGCGCACTGGCGGTCGAACAGGAGGTTCATCGCGCGGTCGTCGAAGCGGACCTCGACGTCATACGGGCCGTCGTTCCCCGGGCTCACCAACAGTCGGCTGTGGCGGACCGTGAGGGTGGCGGCGCTGGTGTCGTGGAAGCCCAACCCCAGGCGGATTCCGGAGAGTTGGTCGGCGGCCGCGGCGACGATCGCGGGGGCGCGCTCGGACAGGGCGGTGACGGTGTCGGCGAGGAGGGCGGCGCCGGTCGCTTCAGTACGCACCTCAGTACTCACCGGCTCCTCCCGCGAACTCGACGATGCCCTCGGAGTGGAAGCCCACCGGACGGCCCGATACGACGCCCTCGACGAAGAAGGGGCCCAGCGTCTCGTGGACGCTGAAGGGGGCCCGGCCGCGTTCGCACGGGTTGGCGATGCGGGCGGAGGTGGCCGCGTCGAAGTCGAGGACGAGCCGGTCGTCGCCCATCCGCGCGGTGATCACAAGTCGCCGTGGAACCTGGGCCATTGGCGGGGTACCCAGTGTCTCGGCGAGCGGCGGGACCAAGACCACCTGGTCGCGTTCCAGCACGTCATGTACGGCGACTTGCAGCGCGCGGCGCGGGAAGTGGCGGACCAGGCGGCCTGAGCGCCACAGCATCACCGAACCGGTCATGGTGTCGCCCGGGGTGCGCGGCTGGATGAGGGTGAAGACGATGGCCGCGGGCGGCGGCGCGGACGGGTCGCCGGACGGGTCGGGCGTCGGGTCGTTGGCGAACCCGAAGACCCAGCCGCCGAGTTCGGGCCAGCTCCAGCGGCCCCTCACCCGTTCGTGGTAACCGATCAGGTCTACGTCGGTCCAGTCGCCGCCCGGCGAGTGCACTCGCCCGCCGCCGAGCACGCCCGGCTCGGACTGCCAGCGCAGGAATTCCTCCCGGCGCGGCCCGAACACCGCGCACTGGGAGGTGCAGGGACGGCTGGTGCGGCGCAAGTCCAGCTCGATCGAAGGGGAGTTGGCGTCGGTGGCGCCGACGGTGAAGGCGCCGGGCACGCCATAGGGGTGCCCGGCGCGGAAGGCGGACCAGGGGAGTTGGGGTTGACGCGCGTTGAACTGGCTCGAAGACCAGCCCAGTTCGCGGTCATAGACCAAGAGGATCGCCATCCGGTGCGGGTCGGGTTCGGGGCCGAGCACCGACAGGTTGGCGATGACCGCGTGACCGGGCGTGCGGGACAGGAACGCGTAGTGCAGCCAGCGGCGTTCGAGGTCTTCGCGCAGCGGTACGTCAGGGAACGGACCCGGCGGGCCGAGGGGACGGACGGCGGTCCGGGGGAGAGGGGAAGCCAGCACCCGGGGAGGCTACATGCAGTGGTCACATGCCTACCGTGCGTGCATATATCTGATGGCTTCAGGTTTACGCCGGTATCGGCAGGGCGTGGGCCGCCGTCGCGGCCAGTACGGCGATCAGGGTCGCCACGCTCAGGGCGGTGAGGACGGTCGCCCAAAAGGCTTCACTGAAGCAGGGGTTGCGGGGGCGGGGAGGGTACGGCGGCATCGGCGGGTACGCCGGGGGCGACTTGACAACGGGCGGGGGACATGCCCACGTCGGGTCGACGCGCTCGATCTGCTCGGGGTTCGGTGGCCTCACTCCGGGTGCGCCTGCTTCAGGTGCCGCCGCAGCAGGACGTTCGCGTCGGTCTCGGCGCTGTAGTCGTGCTCCTCCCGCGCGCTCTTCCTCAGCAGTGCCAGTTCCACGCACCGCTCGCACTCCGGGACCGGGATCGGTGGTGGCAGTGGTGTATAAGCGTGCTCCAACTTCGGCTCCTTCCACGTGAGTTCGTTGCGCGCCTTCAGGCTCGCGCTCAGCCGTTCCTTGTCCGTCGGGGCCCGCAGCACGCTCGGGTCGGCCTGCCACTCGATCCCGCCGCCGAGCGGGCGGAGCATCGCGTATCTCCCGAACTTCGCCTGGAACTCGCCGACCTTGTTGACCGCCGGGTCGTAGAACAGATTTCCCGGTTTCATATGTTTTCGGTCCTTTCACCCAACCTCTGTACGGAATGCGGCAGTTGCACTACTCTGCGTATTCCTGGGTAGTAAGAGGATGACGCAGGGGCGGGCCGCTGTGGAGCCCGGACAGACCCATACGCATCACTCAGGGGCCATGAGCAGCAGTACAGGGAGGGCGGAAGGGATGCCTGCCAGGAGCACGATCACGGGACTCAGCGGGAGGCCGGCCGAACGGTTCGCGCAGGAGCTGAAGATCCTGCGCATCAAGGCCGAGCTCTCGTTAAGGAAGCTGGCGAAGGCGCTGGGCTGGCACATGTCGGTGCTCAGCAGGATGGAGAGCGGGCTCAGCCTCGGGGGACCGGAGGTTGTGCAGGCGCTCGACACGTTCTACAGCACCGGCAACAAGCTGCTGACGCTCTGGGAGTTGGCGGTCAGCGACAAGGCCCAGTTCAAGGCGGAGTTCCGGCCATACATGGAGCTGGAGGAGCGGGCGATCGCGCTGTGGGAGTACTCGCCGATCACGCCACCGGGTCTGCTCCAGACTTCCGGGTACGCGCGGGAGGCGCTGGCGGCGGGCGGCTACGCCGGGGAAGAGCTGGAGCAGCAGATCGAGGCGCGCATAGGGCGTCAGCGGCTGGTGTTCGGGGAGGGTTCGCCGCCGTTCCGGGTGATCATCTCGGAGGCGGTGTTGCGCAATCCGCTGAGTGATCTCCGGGAGTGGCGCGAGCAGTTGAAGTTCCTGGTGGAGGCGGCGGACCACCCCAACATCAGCATTCAGGTGCTGCCGTACGGCACGGGTCTGCATCCGTTGGTGAACACCGACATGATGTTCCTGAGGACGTCGGAGGACGAGGTTGTGGCCTACGCGGAGAACGACGTACAGAGTGAACTCATCGTAGAAAAGGGCAGGGTTGAGTCGCTTAACGGCGCCTATGATGCCGTACGTGACCTGGCTTGGAATCCGGCCGAGTCGCGAACGTTCATCTTGCGGATGCTGGAGGAAGTGCCGTGCGATCCATCGACCTGAGCAGCGTCTCGTGGCGGAAGAGCAGTCACAGCAACAATGCTGGCGGCGAGTGCCTCGAAGTGTCCGACGACCTGCTGAGCGCGGCGGAGTGGCGCAAGAGCAGCTACAGCAACACGACTGGCGGCAACTGCCTGGAAGTCTCCGACAGCATCCCCTCCGTCGTCCCCGTTCGTGACAGCAAGGATCCCTCCCTTGGGGCGCTGCTCTTCAGTGCTGGGTCTTGGGGGGCGTTCGTCGGGGCGGTCAAGCTGTAACTGTTCGGGCTCGGGCTGGGGTTCGGGTTCGGGCTGGGGCTGGGGCTGGGGCTCGGGCTCGGGTGTACAACCATCGTCCCTCCCCGTGAGTCTCCTGTGAGGCGTGCACGATCATGTGCGCGCCTCACATTCTTTATTGGGGGACGTGTTGGAGCGGCGGGGGCGTACGGGGCTTCTGGTGGGTGTGGCCGGGGTGTTGGGGGTGGTAGGGGGTGCGTGCACCGGGTACTTGATCCAGGCGGAGCGTCCGCCGAGTGCTCTGCCGCCGTTGTCGCAGGGGGTGGTGGAGCGGGTGAAGGGGGGTGCGGCGGAGCCGTTGTCCGCGGCTGAGGATCGGCGGGTGAAGGTGGATGGGGATTTGCGGGAGCTGTTGTTGAAGCGGCCTGCGGGAGCGGCTGCGGTTCCCTTGGTGACGGCCGACGGCTGGCTCGACCTCGCGGAGTACTCGGCGCGGTACACCGCCCCGGCCCGCACCTTCGGCGACCTCGCGGAGAGCGGGTTCCGGAGGGTGGCGGGGGCGGCCTGGAAGTCGGGAGACCAGACGACCGAGATCTTCCTGGTCCAGTTCAACCAAGGGGAGCTGCTGGAGGCGTCCGGGCAGGCCGCCAACGGCAAGTACTGGGCCGAGGACCAGTCCGACACCCGTAGCTGGCACATCCCCGGGACCGGGGAGGAGAACGGGATGGCGTACGTCCACGACACCCCGTTCGTGAAGCCCGGGTTCTTCCCGCTGTACTCGGCGGAGGCGCATGCGTGGCGGGGGGATCTGTACGTCGAGGTCTGGGTGCATGACAGTGAGCCGATCTCCAAGGGGACGATATTGAGCCTGGCTGAGCGGCAGTTGGGGGAGCTGTGAGGGGGGATTCGGGGGCCGGGATGAGGGACGCCGGGGGCGTGGAGGGGGTTGGGGTTGTGGAGGCTGGCGGGGCTGACAGGGGTGTCGAGGGGGCTGGAGTTGGCAAAGTCGTTGGGGGTTTTGGGGTTGGGGGGGCTGGGGGAGTTGGGGGTGCGGTGGGGGGTGGCGGGGGTGGCGGAGAGGGAGTTGGCGGGGCTGCGGGAGTTGGCGGGGCTGGGGAGGGTGCCGGGGTTGGCGGTGCCGTTTCGGGCGGCGGGGGTGGCGGAGTCGTTGGGGGTTTTGGAGTGGGCGGCGCTGCGGGAGTGGGTGGTGCTGCGGGAGTTGTCGGCGCTGCTGGAGTTGGTGGGGCTGGTGGCGGTGTGGGCGTGGATTCGGGAGCGGGCGCGGGTGCAGGTGCGGCCTCTGCTCTCGGCTCTGGCCCCGGGTGCGGCTGTGACGCCGGGTCCGGTTGCCGCTGCAACCCCGACGCCGGCTCCGGCGCGGGCGCGGACTCCGGCATCAGCTCAGTCCCGGCTTCCTGCCACAGCTCCGGTGCGGACTTCGGCGTGGGCGCAGGTGCGGGTGCGGGTGCGGGCGGCGGGGCCGGCGGAGTTTGCGGGGGTGCCGGAGGCGTTGAGGACGGCGGAGTTGGCGAAGTCGTCGGGGGGTCTGTCTCCGGCGTCGGCTCGGGCTGCTGCGCCGGCTCGGGTTCCGGTGCGGGTGGCGGGGCTGGGGGTGGTGTCGGAGTCGGTGAGGGCGGCGTCGTCTCGGGGCTCGTCCGTCGGCGTCGTACCGGTGTCCTCCTGGGCTCCGGCCTCCTCGCCGGTGTCGTACTCGTCGGCGTCGGCGCCACCGTCGTCACCGTGCGCGGTGCCGATCGGGATCCTGGCGCGCCCACCTGGGCGTTTCCCTCTGTGACGCCCAGTCCGTCCGGCGGGGGCGGTGGGGGCGGCGCCGGTTCGCTGCGCGCGATGCTGCTGCCGTTCGAGGAGGGTGGGGGGCGGCAACGCGGGCCGGACATGGGGGAGTTCGGGCCGGACGTCGAGCTGGACGCGCAGCAGGCCGCCGCCTATCAGGAGGACCAGCTGGACGGCGTCTCCCCCGAGCTGCGCAAGCTCTTCGAGAAGCGGGCCGAACGGGATCGGATACAGGGGCTTGCCGCGCGGAGTTACCTGGTTACCGCGCGGTACACGGACCAGCCGTACTTCACCGCGCGGGTCAGCCTCACTCGTATGGGTGATGTTGCGGGGGCCCGCGCGGCTGCGGATGCCTTTCGGGAACTCGGCGAGGGGGCGGGGCGTAAGGGGCCGCAGATCGAGGGTCACAGGGAGGCGTTCTGCGCCCTGTCCCCGAAGCCGGCCGGGAAGGACGCCTTGTCCGGTCTCTCCTGTACGGCAGCCATCGGTGACTTGCTGTTCCAGGTGGGGGTCATGGCTCCGGAGCCGATGGATACGGGGCCGGTGGCGGAGTTTGTGGGGGCGCAGTTGGGGCGGATCGGGGATCGGGGGGAGGCCGTATGAGTGGGATTGCTGAGGGGGCGGGGGTGCGGCGGGAGTCGGGGCCGAGGCTGGAGTCTGAGCTGGGGTTGGGGCTGGCGTCTGCGCCGGAGTCGGGGCTGGAGGCTGCGCCTGGGCTGGAGTTGGGGTCTGCGCCTGGGCTGGTGTCCGCGCCGGGGTCTGTGTCCGCGCCGGAATTCGCGCCCGTGTCCTCGCCGGAGCCGGTGCCCGAGCTGCGGCCCGTCTCGGGTGTTGCATCTGCGCGCGCCCCCCTATCCCCGCCCGCGCCCAACTCCACCCCCGCACCCCTGCCAGAGCCCAACTCCACCCCCCGCAAACCCCACCACCCCCTCCGCACAACCCTCCGCTGGACCGCCGCCCTCGCCCTCTTCGCCTCCCTTGCCGCCGGCACCGCCTACGGGATCGTCCGGCTCGATCGGGATGACGTACCCGGGCTCTCCACCGCCTCCGACGGGCGCTGGGACTACCCCGAGATCCGGTACCCCGTCACCGGGAGTGACACCCGCGCCTATCTCCTGCCCGCACCGCGCGGCGCCGTCGACGACACAGCGCTGCACGGCACGAACGGCTGGCTCGCCACCAAGGATTTCCTCTCCGTCTATACGGACGAATCCGACCGCGCGGAGGTCCGCCAGGTCCTCGTCGACTACGGACTCCGGCACATCGCCGCCCGCGGATGGACGGCCGCCGACCACACCCGCACCGGCATCTACCTCCTCCGCTTCGACTCCCCGGTCACCGCGGAGGAGACGTACCGCGCGCTGACGTCGTACGCGGGACCGTCGTACGAGGTACGCGGCGCCCCCCGCACCCTCTTCGACAGAACGTTCCCGGCCAGCGCGGCCCCCGGCGCGATGCGGCACGTGTACGACGAGGCCAAGCCGTACGGGCCGGAGCAGCTGCGGCAGGCGTACCTGCTGGACGGGGACGTCATCGCCGTCGTACTCCAGTCCCGCGAGGGGGAGGCGGCGGCGATCCCCTTCCAGCAGACGGTGGCATTGCAGGCGCAGCTGCTCGGTGGGCTGCGCTGAGCCGACGCCGGCAGGCGGACTCCGCCGGGCCGGGCCGGGCTGTGGACACCGGCGGGGCCGTGAGCAGGCAAGGCCCGCTGAGCCGACGCCTAGCAGGCGGACTCCGCCGGGCCGAGACCGTAAACACCCGCCGGGCCGTGAACAGGCGGGCCCCGCCGAGCCACCCCCCCCCAGCTCCAGCAGGCGGGCCCCGCCAAGCCGACCCTCAGCCTCAGCGCCGACCCTCAGCCTCAGCGCCGACCCCCAGCCTCAGCGCCGACCCCCAGCCTCAGCACCGACCCCCATCCCCAGCAGCCAACCCCCAGCAGCCAACCCCCACCCCCAGCAGGCAGCCCCCGCCGAGCCGACCCCCAGCCCCAGCACCGACCCCCAGCCTCAGCACCGACCCCCAGCCTCAGCACCGACCCCCAGCCTCAGCACCGACCCCCAGCCTCAGCACCGACCCCCATCCCCAGCACCGACCCCCAGCCTCAGCACCGACCCCCATCCCCAGCAGCCAACCCCCAGCAGCCAACCCCCACCCCCAGCAGGCAGCCCCCGCCGAGCCGACCCCCAGCCCCCGCAGGCGAGCCTCCCCCCAATAGAAGGACTCCGCCGAGCCGCCCCCGACCCCGGCGGCGTAAGCTGGCCCCCGGCCTACGTACCTACAGAACCCGCGCCTCAACTAGGAGAGCCCCCGTGCTTGAAGTCTTCTTCGAAGCCCTCCTCGTCCTGGTCTGCGTCGGCGTGCTCGCCTTCGCCGGTCTGACCGTGAAGAAGCTGTACCAGGGCCAGCGCTGACCCCGTCCCACCAGGAAGCCTGATGATCGAGATCCCGTCCGACCTGCACCCGGACCTCCGCCCGCTCGCGTTTCTCCTCGGCCAGTGGGCCGGCGCGGGCGTGCACGACTTCCCCGGCTCGGAGAAGTGCAACTTCGGTCAGGAGGTCAGCTTCACCCAGGACGGCCGTAACTTCCTGGAGTACTCCTCCCACACCTGGGTCCTGGACAACGACGGCAACAAAGTCCGCCCCCTGGAGTCCGAGCACGGCTTCTGGCGCATCGACGCCGACCGCAAGGTCGAGGTGACGATGACCCGCGACGACGGCGTCATCGAGATCTGGTACGGCGACCTCGCCGCCCAGAAACCCCAGATCGACCTGGTCACGGACGCCGTCGCCCGCACCGCCGCCTCCGCCCCCTACACCGGCGGCAAGCGCCTGTACGGCTACGTCAAGAGCGACCTCATGTGGGTCGGCGAGAAGCAGACCCCCGACGTCGAACTCCGCCCGTACATGTCCGCCCACCTCAAGAAGGTCGTCACCCCGGAGGAAGTCGAGCGCTGGGCCAAGGCCCTCCCGCAGGACATGCCGGACGACGGGATCGCTTTCTTCAAGTAGGCGGATTCCGCGGGTAGTCGGGCGCCTGGCTGGTGCAGTCGGGCGCCCTCCTTATTCCGTCTCTCCGGTGATCGCCAGAGCCAGCCGCCACATACGGGTCGCGGGATTGCTCTCCGGCAGGTGCTCGGTGCCTTCGGGAGCCAGCGCACGGGCCCGGCGCACCGCCTCCCTCCAGCGGTCCCCGCCGTAGTCGCGGGCGAAGTTCACCGACTTGTCGGGCGGGACCGTGACGAACTTGTTCAGCCGCTTCTTGAGCTCTCCGTAGTTGCCCGTCCAGCTCTGGTGGTCGGTGTGGTGCAGGAGCAGCCACAGCTCGAAACACGGGTTGGACACGGCGAGTTCGATGCCCCGCTCTTTCGAGCGACGTGCGGCCTCCTCCAGGTCGGTGTACTCGTCGACGCCCACCACGCACCAGACCTGGTCGTACTCGTCCCCGGCACCGCCCCAGCGCTCCGCCGCGTACTCGACCACCTGGAGCGGGGAGCCGGGCCTCTACGTGACCTTGATCGACAGGTTCTCGCGCTTGAACTGGGTCTTGAAGCCGGTGAGGTAGTCGTACTCCGTGCCTTGCGCGCCGCAGACGACCATGAACTGGTCCGCGCTCTCCCTGACGTTCTTGCGGCGCGTCAGGTCGGTGTCACGGCTGGGCCTCTTCGGACCCGGTCTGCCGCTCGGCTTCGGCGTCCTGGTCAGTGGTCCCCCCACCCCTCCTCAGCAGTGCCTCGGTGAAGCTCTCGTCGATGAACGGGACACCACCGTAACTACCGCCCAGGTAGCGGCGCTCCCGGTTCTCGTCCTTGCGCGGTTTGAAATCGGCAAGCGAGTAGAGCGAGGTCTCCCCGAACTCGTTCTTCTCCGTGAACCAGATCTGGTCCCGCTTGAGGATGTCCTCACCGTCCCGGCGGCCCAGGAGGCTGGGGTCATGGGTGGTGAAGATCAGCTGGGCGCCGTGCGGGTTGGTCTCCGGGTTCTGGAAGAGGGCGATGAGGCGGGCGGTGAGGAGGGAGTGGAGGCTGGTGTCGATCTCGTCGACCACGAGGGTGCCGCCGCTGCGGAGTACGGAGAGGAAGAAGGGGGCTTGTTCGAGGAGAGTTCTGGTGCCGGCGGATTCTTCGTGCAGGCCCATCCGGACGATGCCGTCACGGCCTCGGTGCCCGACCCACGGCCGGATCATCTCCCCTCCCCTCCTGTCCTGCATGCGGACCATCGGATGCGAACCGTCGAAGAACTGGAAGGGCTGCTCATCCAGCTGGATCCGCTCTGTGCCGAAACTCTCGATCCCCAGGTCGGCCGCCCGCAGGAGATCCATGATCTCTGGAGACTGGTCGGACTGCTCCAGCATGTGCAGAGTTATCGACGCAGCCGACCGATGACCGGGCTGGCGGAACTGGAACCGCTGCCTGAACCAGTCGTACACCGGCCGGAAATCCTGCTGCCGGGAGCGGGCGGCGAGGGACAGGAACAGTACGTTGGGCTCGGTGATGCTCTCTACGAGCCCCAGCTCCTTGGTGTCCTGGGAGGAGCCGGCCTGGTAGTCGTTGCCTTCGCGGGAGAAGAGCTGGCGTTTCTTGCCCTTGGGGTAGCTGTCCAGCCACTCCTCGATGACCCGCTCATCGTCCACGGCGAAGCCATAGGTGTGGCGGACTCCGTCCAGCAGCAGGTCAGCGACGTACCAGGAAGGCTCGTTCTTGGCCTCCTCGTCCAGGAGGAAGGGGTGGCGGCGGACCCCTCCGTCCGGCTCGGCGTCCTGATGCGAGGACACCACCATGCGCGCCATGTACTGAAGGGCGTCCAGCAGGTTCGACTTGCCCGAGGCGTTGGCCCCGAAGACGCCGGCCACGGGGACGGCCTCCCACTCGGTGTCCCTGGGACGGTCGTCCTCATAGACCGGGTGGAGGTTGAGCTGCTGCTCCTGGCGGATCGAGCGGTGGTTCGCCACACGGAAGCTGAGCAGCATGGTCATGCACCTCCGGCCGTCTCGTGTCTTTGCGGCGCACTATTCCAATTACCTGCAAGTAAATCTCGCAAACGGTGCTGTGGCAACACCTGAGCGGGCTGCTGAGGCCGTTTGGTGTGAGAATTTCGCACGCCTGACAGGGACTCTTTGCCAGCCCTCGATCCCCGCCACCCGCCCTACACTGGGCCCTGTGGTGAGCACCGACTGGAAGAGCGACCTCAGGCAGCGTGGGTACCGGCTGACGCCGCAGCGGCAGCTGGTGCTGGAAGCCGTTGACACGCTGGAGCACGCGACCCCCGACGACATCCTCGTCGAAGTGCGGAAGACCGCGTCGGGGGTCAATATTTCCACCGTCTACCGGACGCTGGAGCTCTTGGAAGAGCTTGGGCTCGTCAGCCACGCGCACCTCGGGCACGGCGCGCCCACCTATCACCTCGCCGACCGGCATCATCACCTCCACCTCGTCTGCCGCGACTGCGACAGCGTCATCGAGGCCGACGTCGCCGTCGCGAGCGTCTTCACCGACGCCCTCATGGAGCGGTTCGGCTTCGAGACCGATATGAAGCATTTCGCGATCTTCGGCAGATGCGCCGACTGTTCCGCCCAGCGGAAGGGCACCTCCTGAAGCTGAAGGCTTCAACTACCACGTCGTAGGGTTGACCGTATGAAGAGTCCCTTGCTGTCCCTCCCCGGCGCGGTGTCCGCCGAGGGCGTGGACGAAGGTGTGGCCGCCCACTACGGGGATCTGTTCCGCGAACAGCGGACCCTCGCCGAGGGGAACGGGTTCGTCGATCTGTCGCACCGCGGTGTGCTCACCGTCACCGGCGACGACCGGCTCAGCTGGCTGCATCTGCTGCTCACCCAGCATGTCAGTGACCTCCCCGCCGGCCAGGCGACCGAGGCCCTGATCCTCTCCGCGCACGGGCACATCGAACACGCGCTGTACCTCGTCGACGACGGTACGACCGTCTGGGCGCACGTCGAACCCGGCACCCAGGAAGCCCTGTTGGCCTACCTGGAGTCGATGAAGTTCTTCTACCGGGTCGACATCGCCGACCGGACCTCCGACATCGCCGTCGTCCACCTCCCCGCCGGCTCCATCGCCCCCGCCCCGGCCGGGGCCGTCGTACGCGAGACCTCCCACGGACGCGATCTCTTCCTGGAGCGGCGGGAGTTGGAGGCGTTCGCAGCCGACGCCGGGCCCGCCGTCGGGCTGCTCGCCTATGAGGCGTTGCGTGTCGAGCAGCACCGGCCCCGGCTCGGGTTCGAGACCGATCACCGGACCATCCCGCACGAACTGGGCTGGATCGGCAAGGCAGTTCACCTTCAGAAGGGGTGTTATCGGGGGCAGGAGACCGTTGCCCGGGTGCAGAACCTGGGCAAGCCGCCTCGGCGGCTCGTCTTCCTTCACCTCGATGGGAGTGAGGTGGTGCTGCCTGGGCACGGCGCCGAGATCCGGCTCGCCTCCGAAGGTGCCGACGGGCGCAAGATCGGGTTCGTCACCACCTCCGCCCGGCATCACGAACTCGGGCCCGTCGCACTGGCGTTGGTGAAGCGGAACGTCCCCGTCGACGCCCCGCTCATCGTCGACACGACCGCGACGGCGGCGGCGCAGGAAGTCGTCGTAGAACCCTAGAGCGGTTCCCTAGATTTCGATCAGTACGGTGAACGGGCCGTCGTTCGTCAGCGAGACGCGCATCTGCGCGCCGAACCGGCCCGTCGCCACCGTCGCGCCCAGCGACCGGAGTTCGGCCACGACCGCCTCCACCAACGGCTCCGCGACGGCCCCCGGCGCCGCCGCGTTCCACGTCGGGCGGCGGCCCTTGCGGGCGTCCCCGTAGAGCGTGAACTGGCTGATCACCAGCAGCGGGGCGTCGATGTCACTGCACGACCTCTCCTCCGCCAGCATCCGAATCGACCATAGTTTCCTGGCCAGTTGGGCCGCCTTCTCCTTCGTGTCCTCGTGCGTGACGCCGACGAGCACGCACAGCCCCTCGCCCTCGATCGCGCCGACCGTCTCACCCTCGACGACCACACTCGCGCCGTCCACTCTCTGCACCACAGCTCGCATACCGTCCATCATGCCCGCCGCCCCGCACGCAGCCGAAAGCCCCCATCTGGGGCCGTTCGGGGGCACTCGGTCACATAGCGGCCACTTGGGGTGGCACGATGCTCACACACGCCGGTCGAGGGGACGGTAGAGGCGGATGAGCACACCGAGTACGGACACGGGCATGACCGGGGGAGCGCCGGGGGGCGCGACGCCCGGTGCGGGGCCCGACACGGGGGACGTGCGGCCCGCCTTGGGGGGCGTGGGGTCTGGAGTGGGAGGTGGAGTGGGGGGTGGTGTCGGGGGTGCGCTGCCCGGCGTGGGGTCTGGTGTCGGGGGTGCGCTGCCCGGTGCGGGGTCCGGTGCGGGGGGCGGCGTGCTGCCGGGTGCGGGGTCCGGCCTGGAGTCCGGCGGTGCCATGGGTACGAGTCCCCGTGCGCCCGACGCGTACGACCCCGCCCGCCTCACCCTCCCCCAGCTCCGCGAACTCCGTCAGCGCGCGCTGCGTGACGAGGCGGATCTGAGCTACGTACGGCGGCTGCTCCAGGGCCGTATCGACATCCTGGACGCGGAGCTGGCGCGGCGGGGGGCGGCGGTGGTGGGCGGGGTCGTCGAGCGGCTGTCGGAGATCCTCGCCGACGCCCCGGCCCGCCACCGCTCCTCCGCCCGCCACGTCACCCTCTCCACCCCGCAGGGCGAGGAGTACCGCCGGCTCGCCGCCGACATGCTCGCGGAGGTCGAACTGTCCGACCTGTCGGCGCGTACGGATCAGGAGCTGAGCGAGGGGATGGGGAGGCTGGCGCGCTACGAGCAGGAGGTGTCGCGGCGGCGGCAGGGGTTGCAGAGGGTGGCGGACGAGTGTGGGGGGGAGATCACGCGGCGGTATCGGGAGGGGGAGGCGCAGGTCGATGATCTGTTGCTCTGACCTCGTCGGGGAAATCCCTTTCCCCCCTTCCGGTCCGACCGCCTAGCGTGGCCGTATGACCGATATCGACGTGCGTCCGACCACCGATGACGACCTCCGCCCCTGGCTGCGGGCCAGTAACACCGGGTTTCTGCGGTCGCCCGAGCCCAGCGCCGAGCAGATCGCCGCGTGCGAGGTGCTGCACGCCGGCACCCGGGGCTATGGCGCCTTCGAGGGTGACCGGGTCGTCGCGACGTACCGTTCCTTCCCGCAGGAGCTGACGGCCGTCGGCGGCGGGGCCGTCACCGCGAACGCGATCTGCAACGTGGCCGTGCTCCCGACGCACCGCCGGCGCGGCCTGCTGACGAAGTTCATCGGCATGGACCTGACGGCGGCGAAGGAACGCGGCGACACCGTCTCGACCCTGATCGCGGCGGAGTACCGCATCTACGGCCGCTACGGCTTCGGCCCGGCAACGTCCAGCGTGGAGTGGGAAGTTGACGCGACGCGTACGGGTATCGACCCCCGCTGGTTCGCCCCGGAGTGCGGCGGCAGTATCGAGCTGATCACCGGCGCCGGGGTCCGCGAGACGGGCCCGGAGCTGCACGCGCGCTTCCGCCGGGCGCAACCGGGGGCGATCGACAGGAGGCCGGCGCACTGGGACATCGTCACCGGAGTCCTGCGCACGAACGCGGGCCCGTGGACCGAACCCCAGTGCGCCGTCTACCGCGCCCCCTCGGGCGAGGCCGAAGGGCTGGTGCGCTACGACATCGAGGAGAGCTGGAGCGGCGGCGGCCAGGCCCAGAACACCGCGACCGTACGGGAGTTGACGGCGACGACCCCGGCGGCGCAGCGCGCGCTGTGGCACTACCTGTGCTCGATCGACTGGGTGACGAAGGTCAAGTCGGGCGGCCGGGCCCCCGACGACCTGCTCCCCCGCCTCCTGCCCGACCCGCGCGCCGCCCGCGTCACCCAGCTCTCCGACTGGCTGTGGGTAAGGCTGCTGGACGTGCCGAAGGCCCTGGAATCCCGGTCCTACGACGGAGAGGGCGCGCTCGTCCTGGAGGTCCACGACCGACTCGGCCTGGCCGGGGGAAGGTTCGAGCTGACGGCCGGGCCCGAGGGGTCGAGGTGTGTCCGGAGCACCCGGAGCGCCGACCTCGCGCTGGACATCTCCGATCTCGCGTCGCTGTGGCTCGGCGACGAATCGGCGGCGCGGCTGGCGGCGCTGGGCCGGGTGCGGGAAGAGCGGACAGGGGCCGTCCGGACGGCCGGCGCCCTGCTGGGAGCGTCCGGGCGCCCATGGTGCCCGGACATGTTCTGAACCGTGACCTGCTGTGGGGCTCCTTTCCGGTCCACTGGTCGTTGTTCTTCTCGGTCTTCCGTAGCTGGTCCTGCTGGATGGAGACGATATGAAGTTGTGGCTGTGCTGGCGCTGTTGAGTTGTGGCTGTGCCGTGTGACCTCGTATGCGGTTGTGGCTGTGCTGTCGGTCCGGGCTCCCGGCTCCCCTCCGGAAGGGAACCCGACCAACCGACGGGAAGTCCGACCATGTTGACCATGTCCCGTGAAGTTGGCTGCCAACTTCACTCTACTTAGGTTCCCTTGGACGGGACCCATAACCATCTCTCTGCGAACTGCCCAAAGATGGCGGGAAGTTGTAGGGTTTTGCCGTGGAGCCGGAACCCGCCTCCGTCAATGGACGGAAAAGGCCACAACGGCCACAGAAGTCACATCGCGAAGTGGCCGACGAACTGCGCACCCGGATCAGGTCCGGAGTGCTGCGGCCCGGCGAACGCATGCCCACCCAGGCCCGGCTGGCCGACGAGTTCGGAGTCGAGCGCGGGGCCGTACGCCAGGCCCTGCGCATCCTCCAGGCCGAGCGGCTGATCATCGACCTCACCAAGGGCTCACCCGCAACTGTCGCCCCTGACCTGGAAGTTGTCCGCCGCGCCAGCGGTCCCGTGCCGCCGCCGCTGCCCACGACGGTCGGTCTCGCGCCGAGGATCGCGCACGCGTTCGGCGCCCCGCACGTCGTGATCGACGCCCTCTGCCTGACCTCGGTGTCGCTCACACTTGCCATGGGCGAACCCCTCCGGCACATCCACGCCGGGCGGCTGAAACCGGCCAAGGTCACCGTGCGGGTCCTGCTCCCGTCCCGCAACATCGCCCTCGCCTTCCCGGCGCCGCTGGACCAGACGTTCCCGTCCGAACCCCTGCACCGCCGCTGGCTCGTCCAGCGCAACGCCCAGGGCCAGGTGCTGCGCCACAACCTCCTCGCCCTGCGCCAGACCCACGGCATCGACGTCCAAGTCGAGTTCCGCGCCCTGCCGTTCACCCCGCCGGTCAAGCTGTACCTGCTGAACGGCACCGAGGCCCTGTTCGCCTACTACACCCTGAAGAGACGCGAACTGATCGTCGACGGCGAGAAGTTGGAGACCTACGACGCCGAGGGGACGCAGTCGATGCTGTTCGGGTTCGGGCAGGGGGCGGGGGCGCGGGACGCGACGTTCGTCGAGCAGTCGCAGCGGTGGTTCGACGCGCTGTGGGGGACGATCAGTTCGGATCTGCGGTTGATGGACTGAGCGGGTTGGGCTTGTCAGCCACTGTCCGAGGGCCAACTCTGAAAAGTTGGCAACCAACTCCCTTAGGGTTGACCTCAGTTGTAGCGTTCGGTCGTGACGACCCAGGAGACCGTGGCAGTGAACGGCAGCAGGAGGCTCACGCCTCAGGAGATCGCGGACGCCCTCCGCGAGCGCATCCGCTCCGGCGACCTGAAGGCGGGCGACCGGCTGCCCACCCAGGCCGAGCTGGCCGACGAGTTCGGGGTCGAACGCGGCGCCGTACGCCAGGCGTTGAGGTCGCTCCAGGAGGACGGCCTCCTCACCAACGTCAGCAAGGGCAGCCCCCCGCGCATCGCCGACGCCCCCGCGCCGGACCGGGAGGGCCCGCAGCCGACGATGGTCGCCCTGGCCCCCAGACTGACCGAGGCCTTCCAGGCGGCCCACGTCCGCATCGACGCCGCCTGCCTCACCGCCGAGAGCCTGATCCCGGCCCTGGGCGAACCGTTGCGCCTCATCCACGGCGGCGACCTGCGCCCCGAACGCATCGACGTACGCCTGCTGTTGCCGTCGCGGGACATACCCCTGGCGTTCCCCGTGCAGGTGGAGGTGGACGAGGCGGAGGACACCGACCCGGTCCACCAGCGCTGGCTCGCGATGCGCAACGCCCAGGGCCAGGTCCTCAGTTACAACCTCAACGCCCTGCGCTCCCAGGGCATAGACGTCCAAGTCACCTTCCGCGCCCTGCCGTTCACCCCGCCGGTGAAGCTGTACCTCCTCAACGGAGAGGAGGCGCTGATGGCGTACTACACGGTCTCCCGCCGCGAGGAGCCCACCGACACCGGCTCGCTCGACATGTACGACGTGATGGGCACCGAATCCCTCCTCTTCTCCTTCGAGAAGCGCAGCGGGGAACGCGACGCCAGCTTCGTCGAGGAGTCACAGAAGTGGTTCGACGCCCTCTGGGAAACGATCACGACTGACCTGACACTCTCTTAGTGACCTCATCTACGACGCAGACTGAACGGATGCCCTTCGACAGCAGTCAAGTCGCCGACGAACTGGGCAAGTTGACCGGCCGCACCCACGTGGTCCTGTGGGACTTCGACGGCCCGGTCTGCCGCCTGTTCGCGGGCCACCCGGCGGAGCAGGTGGCCGTACGGATGCTGGAGCGGCTGGACGGCCTCGGCCTGCACGACCTGCTCACCGCAGGCGAACGCGCGTCCCAGGACCCGAACGCGACCCTCCGCGCGATAGCCGGCCGCCACCCCGGCAGCGACCTCGTGACCGAGCTGGAGGACTGGCTCACCGAGGAGGAGCTGAAGGCGACCGCGACCGCCTGGCCGACCCCGTACGCGGACATCCTGATCCGCACCTGGTCGGCGGTCGGCACCCGCATGGCGGTGACCACCAACAACGCCCCGCGCGTGGTGACTTCGTACCTGGAGGGCAGAGGCCTGGCCGACTGCTTCACTCCTCATGTCTACGGCCGCAGCACCGACTTGCGCCTCCTCAAGCCCCACCCGCACATCCTGGACCGGGCGTTGGACGCGATGGGCTGCGCCCCCGACGACGCCCTGATGATCGGCGACACCCCGACCGACCTGGAGGCCGCCCGCCGCGCCGGCGTCGCCTTCCTCGGCTACGCGCGCAGCGAGGAGAAGGAGGGCCTGCTGCGCGAGGAGGGCGCCGAGACCGTCGTATCCAGCCTGGAGCCGGTGCTGGCGGCGGTGCGGGCCGCGCGTTGAGTCCGCGTTAGCATGCGCACACTGCGGAGGGCAACCTCATCCGTCAGTGTGTTTGGGAAGGCGTACCGTCCGGGTCGAACGGCCTGACACGGCAGAGTGGCCGACCACACCAAGGCCGAACTCCACCGCCGCCGGGCCGTTCAACAGCGCAGCGCCACTTTCCGGGTGCTGTCCAGTTTCGGGGCTGTCCAGTTTCGGGTGCTGTCCAGTCTTTCCCGCGCGAGTACGACCGGAGTCACCGTTGGCCGAATCTCCTTTGGGCGTCGCTTCTTTGGGTGTCGCCGGCGTCAGGACGTGGCGGGACGCGGGGGCGGTGCGGGACGCCGTGCGGCCGTTCGTGGAGGTGGGCGCCGGGGGTGTTCCGCTGGCGCGGGAGTGCGGGGAAGGGAAGCCGGTCGACAGCCGGCTGATCGGTGAACTGGCCTCGCTGCTCGCTGAGTTGACGCGGGTTCGGCGGGCGGCGCTGCCCGGTCTGCCAGAGTCCTGGCCGGCCGACCACACCGACAGCCGGGGCTTCCTGCGGACGCTCGCGGGGGAGGCGCACCGGCAGCTGGTCCACCCCAACTGGCCTGTGTTCGGCGGCCTGTTCAAGGCGCTCGGGGTACCGGAGAACGCCCTCCTGTCGCTCGCCGACCGCGTCCCGCCGATGTCCCGCCGCCCGTTCAGCCTGCTCCACGGGGACCTGCGGCGGGACAACGTCCTGGTGGGCGGAGACCAGTTGGCGTGCGCGGGGTGGGACGCGGCGACGTACGGGGATCCGCTGTACGACCTCGCGGCGCATCTCGTGCGGATGCGGTACCCGGCGGACCAGTGGGAGGAGGTGCGCGGGGCGTGGGAGCGGGCGATGCGGGGGCGGCGGCCTGCGGCGGTGCGGGGATGTGCGGCCGATCTGCGGCATTACGTCGACTTCGAGCGGGCGTTGGGGCTGTATCCGGAGGTCATGGGGGCGGCGCGGGGGCTGGAAGTGTCGTTCTCGCAAGGGGAGTTGCACGAGGCGACGGACGAGGTCGAGCGGGCGCTGGCCCTAGCGGCGCAGCCGTTGGGGATGGGGGGTGTGCCGGGGCGGCAGGAGATCAAGGGGGCGCTGTTCCGCTGGCTGCGGGCGCGGCAGGCGGGGGTCGTAGGGGGCCGGGACCGCCTGGTCGCGGGGGTCGATCTGCGGCTGGACGAGGATCTGGTGCCGCTGACACGGGAGTTCGGCCTGTCGTCCGTCCGCGAGGCGCTGCTGGCGGAGGGGGCCGCTGAGTCGTCCCAGATCTTCAAGGGGACGGCTCATCTGAACACGGTCGTGTCGGTCGGGGGCCGTCCGGTCGTCGTACGCCGTGAACTCCCCGATGTGCACCGGCGGGAGGCCCGTCCGCTGTACGAGCACGCGGTGCTGCGGGCGATCGCCGGGGCGGGGGTGGGGGTGCGGGTGCCGGAGGTGCTGGCGCTGGGGAGCGGGTACCGGGAGGAGCGGTTCGCGATCCAGACGTACGTCGGTCCTGTGCCGGTGGGGGCGCCGGCGCATCCCGTGAACGGGCTGCTGCCGCACGAGGCCGATGCGTTGGTGGATCAGCTGGCGGAGCTGACGCGGGTGGACTGGCGGGGGCTTGATTCCGGGGCCGGGGAGCGGGACTTCTTCGCCGGGCTCAAGTCTGATCTCGTCGGCCTGGTGGCGGGGCTTCCGGAGCAATCCGCCGCGCGGGCAAGGGAGTTGGGGTTGCCCGGTGCCGGGCGGCTGGAGCAGTTGCTGGGGCGGTATCGGGTGCATCGGCGGGAACCGGGGTTGCTGCATGGGGACTTGAACCCCTGGAACCTTGTCCGGCGGTCCGACGCTGCGGAGTTCACGCTGATCGACTGGGAGATGGCGTTGGTGGGGGATCCGTTGTACGACCTCGTCCGTCATATGCATCTGACTCCTACTCCGCAGGTGATCCGGGAGCGGATGTTTCGGCGGTGGGAGCGGGTGTTGGGGGCCGAGCGGGTGTGGGGGTGGCAGGCGGACTGGTTCGTTTACCGGTGGGTGGAGGTGGTGCGGTCCGCTTATATCGACCTTGACCGGTTGGTGAGTGGGGAGGTGTTGGATGCGCCTAATGTGCGGCGGGCTGTGGGGGAGTATGAGGGGACTTTGGGGGCGGCGTTGGCTGTGTTGGGGGTGGGTAGGGGGTAGGGGGTGGGGGGTGGGGGTGCTGTGTGGTGGGTGTGGGTGTGGGTGTGGGTGTGGGTGCGGGTGCGTTGTGGCTGGTCGCTCCCCCAAGCTCTTCGAGCAGAGGGCACCCCCAACGCGGCGGAGCCGCAAATCGATACAGCCTCACGCCCCTTAGGTACGTGTGCCTCGCCGGAGTTTCCTCGTGCCCCCTCTTGCTCCGAGGGCGTTGTCAGTGGGGGTGCGTACGCTCTGTGCATGAGTGAGAGCGGGCTGCGGGAGCGTAAGAAGCAGCGGATGTATCGGGAGGTCTCGGACATCGCTGTGCGGATGTTCGTGGAGCGGGGGTTCGACGCCGTCTCTGTCGCGGAGGTGGCCGCGGCGGCGGAGATCTCCAAGCCGACGCTGTTCCGGTACTTCCCCGCGAAGGAGGACCTCGTCCTGCACCGCATCGCCGATCACGAGCGGGAGGCGGCGGAGGTGGTCGAGGCCGGCCGGGAGCAGGGGGTCGCGCCGCTGGAGGCGTTGCGGCGGCACTTCCTGGCGGGGATCGAGGCGGGCGATCCGGTCACCGGTCTGAACGATCACCCTGCGGTGCGGACGTATTACGCGCTGCTGTACGGGACGCCGGCGCTGGTGGCCCGGCTGTACGCGCATCTGGAGCGGTCGGAGGCGGCGCTGGCGGAGGTGCTGGGGGGGGATCTGCGGGCCCGGCTGGCCGCGGGGCAGATCGTCGCCGTGCGGCGGATTCTGGCGGAGGAGAACTGGCGGCGGGTGTCGCGGGGGGAGGCGGTCGCGGGGGTGCGGGGGGATGCGGTGCGGGAGGCGGAGGGGGCGTTCGAGGGGTTGCGGGTGGGGTTGCCTTGGTTGGGGTGAGCGGGGGGTTGGTGCGGGGCGTCGTAGCCGGAGGGGAGGTCGCCATGATGATCCCTGGTTAAAAATGTGACTCAGTTAAGTTTTGGGTCTAGCCTGGATCCATGACCGAAGAGCTGTCCCGTGACGTGTCCCTCGACCTGGCCGGGGCCCTGCGCCGGGAGCGCGCCCATCACGACCGCTGCCGTGCCGCCTTCGTGGCGATGGTGGAAGGGGCGCAGGAGGAAGTGGTGGCCGGCGAGGACGTCTCCGCGTCCGGCGCCGACGCCGAAGTCCTCGGCTACCAACTCCGTACCCGCGCCAAGGAGTTGCGGGAGCTGCCGGAGGGTCCGCTGTTCTTCGGGAAGCTTGCCTTCGCCGACGGGCGGGGGCTGCACATCGGGCGGGTCCGGGTGAGCGAACGTCCCGTGGATCCGCCGCTGGTGGTCGACTGGCGGGCGCCCGTCTCCCGGGCCTTTTATCAGGCGACGGTCCGCGATCCACAAGGTGTGGACACGCGGCGACGGTTCGGCTGGGCGCCCGGCAGCCGGGGGGAGTCGGCGGACTTGACCGGCTTGGAGGATGAGCGGCTGGGCCAGGGGGAGGGGCTGTTGCTCGGAGAGGAAGGCCGGGGCCGGCTGCTGCTCGGGGAGTTGGAGCGGCCGAGGGTGGGTCCGATGCGGGACATCGCGGCGACCATCCAGCCGGACCAGGACGAGCTGGTGCGGGCGGAGTTGGGGCACTCGGTCTGCGTGCAGGGGGCGCCGGGGACGGGCAAGACCGCCGTAGGGCTGCACCGTGCGGCGTACCTCCTCTACACCCACCCCGACCGGCTGCGCCGCTCCGGCCTGCTGATCCTCGGGCCCAACCGGGTGTTCCTGAAGTACATCTCCGAGGTGCTGCCCGCGCTGGGGGAGAGCGGGGTGCGGCAGGCGACGCTCGGGGAGGAGATCGGGGGTCGGCCGGTGCGGGCCGTGGACGCGTTGCCGGTGGCGGCGCTCAAACATGACGTGCGGATGGCGGAGGTGCTGCGGCGGGCGCTGTACCGGCGGGTACGAGCCGAGGACGCGCCCGAGGTCGTCGTACAGGACGGCTCCTACCGCTGGCGCGTGCCGTCGTACGAGGTCAGTGCCATCGTCCACGGCGTACTGGCCGAGCGGCTGCCCTACGGCGCGGGCCGTGAGCGGGTCCGCGCGCGGCTGACGGGCCGGATCCGGGAGCGGGCCGAGCGCCGGGCGGGGGCGGTGGCCGGGGGGTGGGTGCGGAAGGTGGAGCGGGCGGTGGGGGTGTTCGTGGACGAGGTGTGGCCGAGGGTGCGGGCGGAGGCGGTGGTGTTTGAACTCTTGGGGTCTGAGGGGGAGTTGGGGCGGTGTTCGGAGGGGGTGTTGTCGGAGGGGGAGCTAGGGGTGTTGGTGGGTGGGGTGGTTGGCGGGGTTGCTGGGGAGCGGGCGGTGTCGGCGAGTGGGGTTGCTGGGGAGGGGGTGGCCATGGCGGGAGGGGTGGCTGGCGGGCGGGTGGTTTCGGTGGGGGAAGCGGTGTTGGATGGCGAGGTTTCTGGGGGGCGGGCGGGGTCGGTGAGCGGGGGTTTCGGGAAGCGGGCGGCGTCGGTCGGCGGGGTGGGTGCCGGCGGGCGGGGGCGGTCCTGGAAGTCTGCTCGGTGGTCTGCTGCGGATCTGGTTCTGCTCGATGAGGTCGACGGGCTGTTGGCGCGTCCCCAGGGGTACGGGCATGTCGTCGTCGACGAGGCGCAGGATCTGTCGCCCATGGAGTGCCGGGCCATCGCGCGGCGGGCGGAGTTCGGGTCGTTGACGGTGCTGGGGGATCTGGCGCAGGGGACGACTCCCTGGGCTGCCCGGTCCTGGGAGGAGCAGCTTGGGTATCTGGGGAAGCCGGGGGCGCGGGTGGTGCCGTTGTCCGTGGGGTTCCGGGTGCCCGCGGCTGTGCTGGAGGTCGCCAATCGGCTGGTGGGGCGGCTTGGGGTGGAGGTGCCGGTGGGGAGGTCGTTGCGGGGTGGCGGGGAGGTGTGGGTGACGGCGGCCGGGGACGAGGGGTTGGACGTCGCCGTGGTGCGGGCCGTGGAGCGGGGGCTGAGGTGGGAGGGGGCTGTCGGGGTGGTCGTGGAGGATGCTGAAGTCGGGCGGTATCAGGGGGTGTTGGCGGGGGCTGGGGAGCGGGTGAGTGTGGTGGGGGCCGGGGAGGTCAAGGGGTTGGAGTTCGATCACGTGGTGGTGGTCGAGCCGGTGGGGATTGTGGAGGAGGGGGATGCCGGGGGTGGTGCGGGGTTGAGGAGGTTGTACGTGGCGCTGACTCGGGCGGTATCGCGGGTGGAGGTGGTGGAGGGGAGGGGGGTGCCTTGGTGAGGGGGCGTCTTGGTGAGGGGGCGTCTTGGCCGAGGGGGTTCGGGGGAGGGGGTGCGGTGGGTTTGTGGGTGCGGGTTGCGTTGTGGCTGGTCGCTTCCCCAAGCTGCTTCGAGCAGGGGGCACCCCCAACGCGGCGGAGCCGCAAATCGATACAGCCGTGCGCCCCTGGAGTAGGTGTGCCTTGCCGGAGTTTCCTCGTGCGCGTCCTCGTGCCTCGGAGGTACATCAGCCCCGTCGGACATGTACCTCCTCGCGCCCCTGAAAGACACGCGCCCGTCGGGGTTTCTCGTGAGCCTCCTCATTTCTTGGAGTGCGTCGGCCCTGCCGGGGTTTCTCGTGAGTCTCCTCGCTTCTTGAAGTGCATCCGCCCTGCCGGAGTTCCCCGTACACCTCCCCGCCTCCCGGAGCGCGCCGGCCCTGCCGGAGTTTCCTCGTGCACCCCCTCGCCCTCCCCGAGACACATCCGCCCCGCCGAAGCCCCCTCATACGCCCCTCCGAGAAAGGGCACCCCCAAGCCCCAGCCCCACCAAGCCAACCCCCATGCCGCGCCCGCGGCGCGATGCTCCCCCGCAACCGAGTCCACCCCTCAACCCCCGCCACCCATACTCCGCCCCCGCCCGGAACCCCCGCCGCCCCTACTCCGCCCCGTCGGGAGCCTCTGCCGCCCACACCCTGCCCGCCACACTCGCTGCCGCCGCCCGCTCCCCAACACCCCTGCCCGCCACACTCGCTGCCGCCGCCCGCTCCCCCACACCCCCGCCCGCCACACCGCCCCACTCGCTGACGCCCCCGCTCCCCAGCAGCCCACCCCAGCCCGCTCCTCAACAACCCGGCCGCCCCCACCCCACCCCATACTTCGACCCCAACCGGAATACCCACCCCCCAACCCCCGTTCCCCCACCATGACGCAGACCGCACCCACCCCCCTCCCCCTCACCCCCTACGGCGCCTGGTGGATCAAAGAGACCACCCCCGAATTCGCCGTCGAACTCGAGCAGCTCGGCTACGGCACCCTCTGGCTCGGCAACGCCCAGACCGCCGACTTCCCGCACATCGAACGCCTGCTGGACGCGACGCAGAACCTGATCATCGCCACGGGCATCGTCAACATCTGGTCCAACCCCGTCACGGAGGTCATCCCGGCGTACGAGCGCTTGGTCGCCCGGCACCCGGACCGCTTCCTTCTGGGCATCGGCGCCGGCCACCGGGAGATGACGCAGGAGTACGTGAAGCCGTACCAGGCCCTCACTGACTACCTGGACGCGCTGGAGAAGGCCGAAGTCCCCAAGGAACGGCTCGCGTTGGCCGCGCTGGGACCGAAGGTCACGCGGCTCGCGGGAGACCGGACCTGGGGCGCGCACCCTTACCTCGTCCCCCCGGAGCACACCCGCCGCTCCCGCGAACTCCTCGGCCCCGACGCCCTGTTGGCCCCGGAACAGAAAGTCGCCCTGAGCCCGGAGTCCCACCAGAACGTGACCGACACGGTCAGCTTCTACCTGGGCCTCACCAACTACCGCGCAAACCTTAAGGACTTGGGCTACGACGACGAAGACCTCACCGCCCCCGGCAGCCCCCGCCTCCGCGCCGACCTGGTCCTCCAGGGCACCCCGGACTCGGTGGCCGCAGGCCTGCGCGCCCACTTGGAGGCGGGCGCGAACCACGTAGCCGTACAGGTCCTGGACGACGACCCCCTCCCGACGTACCGGGCGGTGTCGAAGGCCCTCGGCCTGAGCTGACCCCGGCGACAGACCGGGCCACCCCCACCCCCACCCCCACCCCCACTCCGACAACCCCGGCAACAGGCAGACCGGGCCCGCCCCCGACAGGGCCCGGTCACACCACCTACAAACCCACCGTCACCCCACCCAACGTAACCACCAACTTCCCGTCCGCCCCGAACGCCCACCCCAACGCCCCGGAGTAAGCCGCCGCACACCGCCCCCCATTACTCCCACTCCAGAACTGATTCGAACTGTCCGAGTCCCCAACGGTCTTGTCATTGGACCCACTTACCGCATACCGGCAAGAGGTGTTGCTCCGGAACACCGAAGTCCCCGCATCCCAGCTGTAGTTACGCGTCGCGTTGTCGATACTGAGATTGCTGGAGATCGCCATGGACCCGGGATTGCTGTTGTACGTGAACCCGTGCTTGCCGTTGCGATACGCGAGGTTGTGCTGGACGGTGTGGTTGACGGCGATGTCGCTGCCGCCGAGCTTGAAGCCGTTGCGGTCCCCGTTGGACGCCGAAGTGCCGTCGGAGAGCGTGCCGTTGTTGTACGACAGGGAGTACTCGATGGTGACGGGACCGATGGGACCGGTGTCGTCCTTGGTGTAGAGATCCCAGCCGTCGTCGATGTTGTTGTGCGAGACGTCGTAGCGGAAGACATTGCCGGCCCCGGTGGTCAGCTTGGCCGCGAACCCGTCCGCGTCCTCCCCGTCGGCGTCCCGGTTGTCGTGCGACTCGGAGCTGACGACGAGATTGTCGGCGGGCCACTGACTGCTGGGCGTGGTGGAGGAGATCCGGCCCAACTGGAGCCCGGTGTCTCGGTTGTAGCGGGTGACGGCGTGGTCGATGACGTTGTGGCTGCCGCCGACGTAGATCCCGTTGTCCCCGGCGCGCTCGACGGTCAGCCCGTACAACTTCCAGTACGAGCCGAAGAGTTGCAGCCCCCGGTTCGCCGAACTCTCGCTCTGCGCCGAGAAGTTGAGGACGGGAGTCTCGCCGGGGTAGGCGGAGAGGACGGTGGGCGCGGACGCGGTGCCGTTGCTGGTCGCGGGGATGGTGACGGTGGCGGAGTAGCTGTACGTCCCGCCGCGCAGATAGATCGTCCCGCCCGCCGTGACGCGGCTGATCGCCGAGGTGAGGGTGGTCGGCGCGGACTGGGTGCCGGCCGCGCCGTCGGTGCCGGCGGGGGAGACGTAGATCGCGTCGGCGGCCTGGGCGGTCCCGCTGAAGGTGAACGCCGTCAGCGCCCCGGCCAGCAGTCCGGCGGAGGCGAGGAAGGATGTCGCTGATCGCAGGTGCATCGTGCGGCTCCGTTCTGGTACATGACTGATGTGTACGTACATGAACGTGCTGAGCAGTCGGATCCCCCTGGGGAGAGGTGATCCGGGCGATAGCAAGCGCTTTTCCGGGACGGTAGGCTTGTGGTGTGGACGCGTCAATGTTTACGTACATGATCGATGTCCATGAATGTGAAAAGAATGTTCTTGGGCATCCCAAAGGCAAATGCCAGGCGGCCCTCAGGGATACTCGGACGCGTAGGACTGACCAACCGAGAGACCGGAAACGCCTTGAAGAACGTCTTGTCGTACCGCGCACCCGTCAGGCTCGCGTCCCTGACCCTTCTCGCCGCCGCCGCGCTGGGCCTGGCCACCGCCGCTCCCGCGCTCGCGGCCCCGGCCCACTCCGCCTCGACGATCGCCGCGGCCGCGACCCCGATCCCCGTGGACTTCGCCGAGCAGGCGGCGACGGCGCTGCCGTCCGACGCGAAGTACCACACGTACACCGTCACGTACACCAACACCACGGCGGCGCCCCAACTCGTCGCCCCGCAGCTCCTCGTGTCCTCCCCGGACGCGGGTCCCTTCCTCGCCCCGGCGGACATAAAGCTGGAGCGCCGTGCGGTGGACGGCTGTTGGGAGCAGGTCACGCCGGGCACCCAGACCGGGACCCTGTTCACCGACCTCGTCACGGCCCAGCGGACGCTCGCGCCCGGGGAGACGCTGACGCAGAGCTACCGGCTGAAGGTGCGCAAGCAGGGCGCCGAGGGGACGGTCGTTCCGCGCACGGTGATCTACGGCTGAACAGGCCTGCGTAGTGGGCTAGTTGAGCTGGATCGGCCTGCTTCGTAGGGCTAGCTGAGCCGAATCGGCCTGCTTCACGGGCCAGTTGCTGAACAGGCCTGCGCTGAAGGTTGGTTGAGCTGGGCAGCGGGGGTGGCAGCTGTTATGGGGGCAGCAGTCACCTCGCCCGCACGCCCGCCCCACCTGTACGCCGGCCCGCCCGCGCTCACGAGACCTGGGGCGCCGCCAACCCGCCCGCCCCACCTGTACGCCGGCCCGCTCCCGCCCGCGCTCGCGAGATCAGGGGCGCCGCCGACAAGCCTGCGCCGCCTGTACGCTGGCCCGCTCCCGCCCGCGCTCACGAGACCCGAGGCGCCGCCGACAAGCCTGCGCCCGCACGCCCGCCCGCGCTCGCGAGACCCGGTGCACCGCCAACCCGCCTGCCCCGCCTGTACGCCGGCCCGCCCGCGCTCACGAGACCCAGGGTGCCGCCAACCCGCCTGCGCCCGCACGCCCTACCGCGCTCACGAGACCCGGTGCACCGCCAACCCGCCCGCCCCGCAAGGCTGTTGGTCAACTAGTAGGCGTGCGCCCGGAGTTGTCGCCAGAGCGATCGCCGGAGTTGTCGTCGGAACCGCCGCCCGACCCGGCCCCCGAGCCGCCCCCCGACCCGCTTTCCGACCCGCTTCCCGAGCCGCCCCCCGACCCGCCCTCAGCGACCCGCTCCACCAGATACGGCGTCAACCCCCGCTCCAGCAACGCCCGTTTCCACTCCAGCCGCGCCTGCTCCACCTCCGCGACGGACGGTGGCCCGCCCCGCTCCGCGAGCGCGGTCCGCAGCAGTGCCGCCAGCGCCAGTACCGTACTGATCCCGCAGACGGCCGCGAGCACCCACCCGGCGCTGATCAGCGCACCGGGCAACGAGCCGTCGGAGCCGGCGAGTTGGCTTATATATCCGACCAGCAGCAGTACCGTCGCCGACGCCGCCGACACCATCGGCGTGAGGACGGCCAGCGCCGCGAGCGCCGTGTTCTGCGCGACCGGCTCCCGCGCGGCCCCGCGCCGCAGGGCGACGTACGCGGCGTACGGTTCCCCGACCGCCGACACGATCAAGTCGGCGTCCCCCAGGGCCTGTTCACGCAGACCCGGGCGGCGCCGGTCAAGGCCGGTCAGGGCGAGCCGCAGGGTCTCCTCGAAGTCGGGCCGGTCTTCTGGGCGGAGGCGCTGCGGGCCGGCCACGGTGTACTCCAGGGAGATGAAGGGGGACCGCCGTACGAAACGGCGATCCCCTTTTGGGCAAGGCGAGTTCAGACGTTCACGCCGAAGTCGGCCGCGATGCCGGAGAGGCCGGAGGCGTAACCCTGGCCCACGGCACGGAACTTCCAGTCCGCGCCGTTGCGGTACAGCTCGCCGAAGACCATCGCCGTCTCGGTGGAGGCGTCCTCGGAGAGGTCGTAACGGGCGATCTCCGCACCGCCGTTCTGGTTCACGACGCGGATGAACGCGTTGCGGACCTGGCCGAAGGACTGGCCCCGGTTCTCGGCGTCGTGGATGGAGACCGGGAACACGATCTTGTCGATGTCCGCGGGCACGGCCGCCAGGTTGACCTTGACGGACTCGTCGTCGCCCTCGCCCTCACCGGTCAGGTTGTCGCCGGTGTGCTCGACCGAACCGTCCGGGCTGGTCAGGTTGTTGTAGAAGACGAAGTGCGCGTCGGAGGGGACCTTGCCGGACGCGTTCAGCAGCAGCGCGGAGGCGTCGAGGTCGTAGTCGGTGCCGGTGGTCGTACGCACGTCCCAGCCCAGGCCGATCACGACGGCGGTCAGGCCCGGCGCCTCCTTGCTGAGCGAGACATTGCCACCCTTGGACAGGGAAACTCCCACTGCGAACTCCTCCTAGAGCTGGGGGACCGTACGGCCGCTGTCGAATCTACAGCACTGTAGAAGTTGTCGGCCGGGCGGTGGTTCTACGATCGTGTAGAGGGCAGCGACGGGCGACCGGTTCCCTAGGGGACCTCAGGGGACCTCAGGGGGCCTCAGGGTCGGCCTCGGCCGGTTCCCCTAAGGGTCCTCGGGGTGGGGCCCGTCTATACGATGTCGGCCAGGGAAACGTACGGCGGCGGAGAGGAGACAGGCGGTGACCGGATACGAGCACCGGACCCGGCGGCGGGGCCAGGGCGAGCTGGAGGGGCTGGTCCTCCAGGCCCTGCGCGCGGCGGACGGACCCGCGACGGCGGGCTGGGTCCAGGAGCGCCTCGGCGGCGACCTCGCCTACACGACCGTCATCACCATCCTCACCCGCCTGCTGGAGAAGAACGCCGTCACCCGCGAGCGCGCCGGCCGCTCCTTCGCCTGGACCCCGGCCTCGGACCAGGCGGGCCTCGCCGCCCGCAAGATGCGCAAGGTCCTCGACGGCGAGCGCGACCGCGAAGCCGTCCTCGCCAGCTTCGTCACCGGCCTCGACGCGCACGACGAGAAGCTGCTGCGGGACCTGCTGGGCCAGGCCGGGAGCGAAGGGGCAGACTGACGCCGCATGGGGTTCTTCGTCTTCCTCCCGCTGATCCTGCCGCTGACGGCCTGGCCCGTCGCGCGCCTCGCGGAACAGCACCTCCACCCGCGCACCGCGACCCGCCTCCTCACCGCGATGGCCGCAGTGATGGCCCTGTGCAGCACCGTCTGCCTCGCCCTCCTCATGGTCGTCGGCACCGCCCAGCTCCCCGGGAACCCCCTCCCGGACGGCTGGTCGGACCCCGAGGTGCGGGCGGCCGTCCCCTACGACGAGATCGCCGGCAAGGTCGCGATCCCGGCCCTGGCCGCGGTGACCGTCGCCGGCGGCCGTACGACCTGGCGCCACTTCCGCCTGCGCCACCGCGCGCATCGGGCGCTAACTGGCCTGCCCACGACGGAAGTTGCGGTCCTTCGCGACGAAGTCCCGTACGCGTACGCCCTTCCCGGCACCCGCCGTGACCGAGTCGTCGTGACGACAGCCCTGTTGGACCGCCTGGACCCCGCCGAACGCCGCGCCCTGTTCGCCCACGAACGCGCCCACCTCACCGCCCGCCACCACCGCCACCTCCTGACGGTCCAACTGGCCGCCAAGATGAACCCGTTCCTGAAGCCGCTGGCAACTGCCGTGTCCTACACGACGGAACGGTGGGCGGACGAGGCCGCGGCGAACGTGATCGGCAGCCGCCGCACGGTCGCCCGAGCCATCGGAAAGGCGGCCCTGCTGTCGAGGGGGGCGCCGGTTCCGGCGCTGGCGGGGTTCACGGGTTCCCCGGGTTCCCCGGAGTTCGCGGCGGATTCCTCCGGCCTCCCCGCGTTCGCCGCGCCGGGCCCGATACCGCGCCGGGTGGCGGCCCTCCTGGGCCCGGCCCCTTCGACGGCCGACTGGCCCCCCACCTTCACCGCGGTCGGCGTCGCGACCTGGGGCGCGGCGGCGGGGACGGCCGTCTCGGCGATGTCCTCCGCGAACTCGGCGGTCACGATGTTCGTGATCCTGCACGCGGCCACGCCGTTGTGACGTACTGCGCCCCCGGCGCCCGGACCCGGTCGGAGTCCAGGCGCCGTGGAGGCCTCAGCTGACTCAATGCCTCAGAGGCTCGGCGGCTTAGAGGTCGAACTCGTGCGGCGGCAGATCGAGAGTGAAGCAGGCCTCCCGGACGACCGCCTGCTCGTCCTTGTCGAAGTCACCGTCGGCGCCGCCGATGACGATGCCGATCTGGATGACCGCGCGGGCCTCGGCCGGCTTCTTCTTCGCCTTGGCGATCTCCTGCAAGACGCTGACCTTGCCGAAGTCGAAGTCGGTGGTCAGCTTGTTGAGGTTGTCCTCGAAGCGGCGGCGCAGATCGTCGGCCGGGAAGTTCTGCAACACCTCGTTGGTGGCGATGAGCTGCGCCACCCGCTGGCGTTCGGCGGGGTCGATGTGGCCGTCGGCGGCGGCGACCAGCGCGCACATGGCCATGCTCGCGTCCCGGAACGCGCCGCTCTTGAGGTCGTTCTTCTTCGCCATGAGCTGGGTCTGCATCGTCGATGCAGAATCCTTGATGCGGTCCCACAGGGCCATTTCGTGAACTCCAGGTCAGGTCGGTCGGGTTACTCGTACAGCTGTCTTCTACAGGAACGTAGAAGACCACCGGCGAGTTCCCGCCTCACACGACCGGTTTCGCCTCCAGCTGCTCCACGATGTCGCCGAGCGTCCGGATCCGCTGAGGCTCCAGCTCAGCGCCGAAAGCCCGCTCGACCTCCCCGGCGATCTCCAGCTGCATGACGCTGTCCAGACCGAGTTCATCGAGCCGCGTGTCCGGGGCGATCTCGTCCGCCGGCAGCTCGGCGTACTTCGCGACGATCGCCTTGACCTGCTCAAGAGTGGTCGCCATCGGGCGTACCTCCTGGGGTGTCGTACTCATAGGGCGCCTCAGCACTACCCCGCGCCCCCACCCGTACCCCTTGATCAGCGATCTTCACTCGAACGAGTGCAATTGCCGACCGGGACCCGGGCAGTCCCTCCCCTTACCTCCGAGGACTACCGTCCCCCCTCATGACCGACCTTCCCGCCCCCACCGCCGCCCACCTCCTCACCCACTGGCGGTTCGACCTCCCCGCGCTGCTGCTCGTGCTGCTGCTCGGCGGGGCGTACGCCTGGGGGGTCGTACGGGTGCGGGGGCGGTGGCCCGTCGTGCGGACGGTGCTCTTTGGGGGGCTCGGGCTCGGGACGCTGGTCGTCGCGACGATGTCGGGGCTCGCCGTCTACGGCCGGGTGGTGTTCTGGCCGGCCGCCGTGCAGAACGTGCTGCTGGATCTCGTCGCGCCGCTCGGGCTCGCGCTCGGGGATCCGCTGCGGCTCGCCGTCGAGGCGCTGCCGGAGCGGGCGGCCGGTCGTGTGCGGCGCGGGATGAGCGGGAGGGTCGTCCGTACTCTTACGTTTCCCCTGGTCAGCACGGCCCTCGTGCTCGCCACCGAACTCGCCGTCTACTTCACCGGGTACTTCCCCACCGCCCTGCGCGTCGGCTGGCTGCACGAGCTGATGTATCTGCACCTGCTCGCCGCCGGGTGCCTGTTCGTCGTCCCCGTCCTCACCCGCGAGGAGACGCTCCCCGCCTGGTGCACCCACCCCGTCCGCGCGGGGCTCGTGTTCCTCGACGGGATCATCGACGCCGTGCCCGGGGTCGTCGTCATGACCCATGGGTCGCTCATCGCCGGGGCCTGGTATCTGCATCACGAGCCCAGCTGGTCCACCGATCCGCGGTACGACCAACAGGTCGGCGGCGGGGCCATGATCAGCATCGCCGAGCTGGTCGCGCTGCCGTTCCTGCTGGTGCTGCTGGCCCAGTGGGCGCGGACCGAGCGGGCGCAGACCGTCGTACTCGACCGGCGGCTCGACGTCGTCCAACGGGCCGTCTCCGAGGAGGAGCCCGACCGGGTGCGGCCCTGGTGGGAGACCGAGCAGAACGACGTCGCCTCGCGGATCCGGCGTCAGCAGTAAAGAGCCGTCAGCAGTAAAGAGCTGTCAGCAGTAAGCGCGCAGAGCCTCCAGTTTCCCGGCGTCGTCGCTCCCCGCGACCGCCGTGTACGTGACGACACGGAACCCCGCGCCGGGCACCAGCAGGACGTCGAGGTCGAGGTTCAGGTCCCCGACGACGGGATGCCCGACGGTCTTGCGGTCCCCGGTGTGCGGGCCCGCCGCGCCGCCGGCCCACAGGCGGGCGAAGCGGGGGCTGCCACGCCGTAGCCGGTCGACGAGCGCGGCGAGGCGGGCGTCGTAGGGATGGGCCGCGGCCGTGATCCGCAGGTCGGCGACGAGCGACTCCTCCTCGGCCGCGTCGCCCGCCCAGGACCTGACCGGCCAGCCGGCGATGGGGTCGACCCGGCGGCCGGCGCGGGAGCGGAACATGCCGGCGACGAGATTGCCCTGGTCCCAGCCGTACGTACGGGGGTCGCCGATCGCGGCGGTCCACATCCGGTTCCAGCCGACGAGGGTCCAGTCGGCGGCGTAGACCGCGACCGGGGTGTCGCCCAGCCGCCGGACGAGCCGGTGCACGCCCGGCGGCACGCGCAGGGGGACGTCGCCGGCCGGGGGCGGGGCGAGGCCTGCGCAGCGGAACAGGTGGTCGTGCTCGGCGCTGTCCAGGCGCAGGGCTCTGGCCAGGGCGGCGACGACCTGAGGGGAGGGGTTGCGGGCGCGGCCCTGCTCCAGCCGGACCACGTAGTCCACCGACAGACCGGCCAGGCGGGCCAGTTCGGCCCGCCGCAGACCGGGGGCGCGCCGGGCGGCGGGGGGCGCCGGTCCGGCGGGGGGCTCCAGTCCGGCCGTCGTGGGCGCGAGGCGTTCCCGCCAGCCCCGCAGGGCGGTGCCGAAGCTGTTCGCCGGTGCCATGCGGTCATCATCGTCGGGACGTCCCGCGCGCGGCAGATCTGCTTGTCAACGTCCTTGCAAAACCTGGGAGTTGGGGGTGTTCAGCGCGGCGGGCCGACGATGATCTGCCCGTACAGGTCGGCGGCCTCGGCCATCCGCTGCGGGGAGAGTTCGAAGCCCTCGGGGCGGGGGGTGGACAGGTCGCGTCCGGCGTGCCGGAACATGCCCTCGATGCCGCCGGGGGTGCAGATCATCAGCAGGTCGGCGGTGGCGGAGGTGATCCGGTAGCCGTGCGGGACGTTCCGGGGCAGGAAGACGACGCCCCCTTCGGACAGCTCCATCTCCTGGTCGTCCGACCACACCAGCGCGGTGCCCTTGATCAGCAGGAAGATCTCGTCCTCGCGGGTGTGCAGGTGGTACGGCGGCGCCTCCCCCTTGGCGACGCTGAACCGGCCGACGGTCAGCTGCCCGTCGGTGGCCGCGCTGTCCAGCAGCACGGCGAACTGACCGCCGTCCAGCCATTCGAGCTTCTGCTGCCGCTCGGGCTGCGCGAGATACATCATGCTCACGGCGGTATCCGTTCTGCGTGGTGGGCCGGCCCAGCAGCGGCCATCCTCCGCCCCGCGGGCCCCCGCCGACAGGGGCGGGGGTAGGACCAGCGGTACCACCGTCGCTTCTTACGAGGCCTCCCGGCTCTCCGGAGGCGTCTCCCGCCGCACCGCCTCCCCCCGCACGATCCGCGGCTGCCCCTCCGCCCCCTCCTGCTCCTTCGCCGCCCGCGCCTCCGCCTTGAGGATGCGGGCCGACTTCCCGGCCGAACGGGCCAGGTCCGGAAGGCGTTTGGCGGCCAGGACGGCTATGACGACGATCAGGATGACCGCCAGCTCACTGAGTCCGAACATCTAGTCCTCTTCCCCTTCGTCGTCACCCTCGAAGAAGTCCCCGACCTCGTCGATGACTTCGGCCGCGACCATGCCGCCGACGACACCGACCGCGAGCCCGGCGGCACCGGCCGCGATGGCCGTACCGACACCGGGCCCGGACCGGCGCTGCTCCTCGTGCGGCTGCTCTTTGTAGGCGTGGCCGTGCCGCTGCTCATATCCCCCGTGTCCCGCGTACCCGTACGACTGCCGGTTCTCCGCCAACTGCCGTACCCAGCCCTCGACTTCGGCGTTCCAGTCGCGGACGTCGTGGTGGCCGACGGCATGGCGGACGAGGGTGTCGTGGCCGGACGTGAACAGGCCCCCGCGCTTGTCGGCCTCCAGGATCACCTCGACGCCCGCCGGGTTCGCAAGGAACGTCACCTCCAACTCGTTGAAGACGCCCGCGTATTGGGGGGACGGGGTGAGCTCCAGCTCCTGGTAGAAGGGGAGTTGCTGGCTCGTCCCGGCGATCCGGCCGTACTCCAGGTCCGCCGAGCGGAAGCCGAACCCGAGCTGCCCGAACGCCTCAAGTACCGCCTCCTGCACGGGCAGTGGCGCGACGGTCAGCTGGTCGAGGTCGCCCTTGTCCTTCGCCCCGGCCACGGCCAGCTCGGTGCGCACGCCGAGGACGACGCCCAGGGGCTGGCCGTACAGCTCGGTGACCGGGGTCTCCCAGGGCAGCGCCAGGGTGAACGGGACGCTGCGCAGCTCGCCCTCGGCGAGGCGGAAGCCGCCGCCGGCGGTGACGCGGTCGAAGACGGCGACGCCCTCGCGCTCGCCCTCACCGCCCTCGACCTCCACCCGGGCGACCAGTTCGAGCGTGATGTGCTCGATCTCGAAGGCGGCGCCGCCGCCCTTGAGGTGGACCTGGCCGGTGAGGGCCGCGCCGGGCAGCGCCGGGCCCGGGTCGAGGACCGTGTCGACCGTGGGGCCGCCGACTCCGAGGGAGCCGAGCAGTCGCTTGAACACCATCGTGGCGTCCACTCCTTATGTCCACGCGCGCGAGTTCTTCACCCGCGAGGCTTCTACATTCAAGTAGAAGCAGCATAGGGTCGGGGGTGTGAGGGTTGGCAGTGCCTTCGCTCCCGCGTCGCGGGAACGGCCGAAAACGGTCGCAGGTTTTCGTCGCGGGTACTGGTGGCGGAAGTGCTCGCCGGGCGGGGGAACTCGGTCTCGGCCAGAATCGTTGCCATGGTGAACGTTCATGGTGAACGTCTTCCGACACAAGGAGTGACGCGCGTGCCCGGCGGTCCGAGACCAAGTGGTGTCCGATGAGTGCCGTTGAAGCATGGCTCGGCCTGCTCGCCGTCCTGCTGCTCACACTGGGGACCGGCTATTTCGTCGCCCAGGAGTTCGCCTACGTCTCCGCCGACCGGCTCGCCCTCGCGCGGGAGGCCGAGGCGGGGGACCGCAAGGCGGCCCGCGCGCTGAAGGTGCTGGAGCGGCTGTCGTTCATGCTGTCCGGCGCGCAGCTCGGGATCACGGTGACCGGGCTGGTCGTCGGCTTCATCGCCGAACCGTCGGTCTCCGCGCTGCTGAAACCCGTACTCACCGGGATCGGCATCCCTTCAGGAGCCGTCGGCGGGATCTCCGTCGTCCTCGCGTTCGTCCTCGCGACCGTCGTGCAGATGGTCATCGGGGAGCTGGCGCCGAAGAACCTCGCGATCGCCGTCCCCGAGCGGCTCGCCAAGGCGCTCGCCGGGTCGACGCTGACGTACCTCAAGGTCGTCGGTCCTGTCGTGCACGTCTTCGACGGCGCCGCCAACAAGCTGCTGCGCAAGGCCGGGATCGAGCCCGTCGAGGAGCTGCATCACGGCGCGACGCTGGAGGAGCTGGGGCATCTCATCGGGGAGTCGCGCGAGCAGGGGGAGTTGCCCAAGTCCACCGCCCAACTCCTCGACCACGCGCTGGAGTTCTCCGAGCGGACGCTGGACGAGGTGATGGTGCCGCGCGCGGACGCGGTGTTCGTGCGCAAGGACGCCTCGCTGGCGGAGGCGGTCGAACTCATCGCCAAACATGGGCACTCGAACTATCCGGTGCTCGGGGATCATCCCGATGACGTGGCCGGGGTGCTGGGGGTGCGGGAGCTGATGGCGTTGCCCGAGGGGGAGTTCGGGGCGGTGTCGGCCGGCGCCGCCGCCCGCCGCCCGCTGCTGTTGCCCGATACGCTGCCGCTGCCCGATGCCGTGGACCAGATGCGGGCGGCCGACGACGAGTTCGCTGTGGTGCTCGACGAGCATGGCGGTGTCGCCGGGGTCGTCACCTACGAGGACATCGCCGAGGAGCTGGTCGGGGACATCGCCGACGAGTCCGACCGGATCACCGAGATCGCCGTGGCGGACGGGGCCGGGTGGCTGGTGGACGCCGGGCGGCGGCTCGACGAGGTCGCCGAGGTCACCGGCGTCGAGCTGCCCGAGGACGACGACTACGACACCGTCGCCGGGCTCGTCGTCGACCGGCTCGGGCGGTTCCCGACCGTCGGGGACCAGCTGAGCGTTCCCCTCGCCGACGGGAGCGCGGTCCTCATCGACGTACACACCCTCGACCGCCATGTCCCCGAGCGGGTCCGCCTGGAGGTGCGCTCGTCATGAGTTTCCCGATGGCACTGTTCGTGACACTCCTGCTGCTGGCCGGCAGCGGGTTCTTCGTCGCCGCCGAGTTCGCGCTGGTCGCCGCCAAACGGCACCGGCTGGAGAAGGCGGCGGCCGAGGGGCAGCGGGGGGCGGGCGCCGCTCTCGCCGGTATGCGGGAGCTGTCGTTGATGCTCGCCGGGGCCCAACTCGGTATCACCGTCTGCACACTTGGCCTCGGTTCCGTGTCCAAGCCGGCCATCTCCCACGAACTCGACCCGCTGCTCCAGGACTTGGGGCTGCCGAGCGCGCTGAGCTACGGCATCGCCTTCGCCTTCGCCATGATCGTGGTCGTCTTCCTGCACATGGTCGTCGGCGAGATGGCGCCCAAGTCCTGGGCGATCGCCCACCCCGAGCGGTCCGCGATGCTGCTGTCGCCGCTGTTCCGGGGGATCGTGAAGGCCGTCCGGCCCATCCTCAGCTTCCTCAACGCGATCAGCAACGCGCTGGTCCGGCTGTTCCGGGTGACCCCGCGCAATGAGCTGGCCTCCGTCCACAACCGCGAGCAACTCGCCCATCTCGTCGAGGAGTCGGAGCGGATCGGGCTGATCAGCAAGGACGACTCCGAGCTGATCACCAACTCGCTGACCGAGCCGCAGGTGCCGGTGTCCGTCCTCCAGATCCCGGCCGAGCGGATCACGTCCGTGCCGGCGGGGGCGGATGTGACGGCGATCCTCGCGCTGACGACGTCGTACGACCGCAGCCGGCTGCTGGTGAAGGACGGGGAGGCGGTCGTGGGGTCCGTGCACGCGCGTGACGCGCTGGTGGCCCGGTCCCGTCAACGAGCCGCCACCGCGCGGGACTTGGCGCGGCCCGTGCCGGAGATTTCGCCGGAGCGGACGGTGGCTGAGGCGATCGAGGTGCTGCGGCGGAGGAGGGCTACGTTCGCCGTGGTGCGGGATGGGGAGGGGCGGTTGACGGGGTTGGTGACGTTGGATGACTTGCTGGCGCGGCTGCTGCATCCTCAGCCCAACTAGGGCTCCGCTGAAGGGCGCTCGGGATCAGGAGGCCGCCGCCCCCCTCTTCGCCTCCCTCACCTCCGGCAGCACCTCCGTCACCGCTCGCGCGTAATCCGCCAGCAGGTGGGTCAGGCGGTCCAGGAGGACGGTGAGGCGGTCGTACTCGGCGATCTCCGAGGGGGTCCAGGGGGCGTCCTCGGATTCCATCTGGGCGGTGCGGGACTCGGCCGCCGCCGCCTGGACCACCGATCTGGCGGCGAGGCGCAGGCGGCGGGCGGCGTTCGGCGGGGTGTGGGTGAGGAGGAGCTCCAGTTCGGCGGGGGCGGGCAGGGCCGGGATGCCGTACTGCGTCCAGAGGCGGCCCCACAGGCCCCGGCGCCGCTCCTCGGGGGTGACCTCGTCGGCGTCGGACAAGTGATATGGGGCGACGGCCGTCCAGCGGGTGTGCGCGAGCGGTTCGGCGAGCGCGGCGGAGCGCCAGGCGGCGACGGCCGCGTCCACCCACCAGCACACGTACTCCCGCGCCGCCTCCTCACAGGCCCGCGCCCGGTCCCCGGCGAGTTCGAGCCGCAGCGCCTCCAGCACGGCCCCGGCACCGGGCCGCGCCCCGCGCAGCCGCTCGCGCTCCAGGCACACCTCCCGCTCCCGGTTCAGCTCCTCCAGCCGCCGCCGCTCTCCCTCCCACTCCCCGAGCAGCACCCCGGCCGCCCGCCCCAGCGCGGCCAGCTCCCCGTCCACCTCGGCGTCCGTCATCGCCGCGAAAGACGCCGGGTGACCGCTCATGTCGTACTCCTGGGACAGGTGAACTCCTGCGAGATGCAACCGTATTGTCCGGCCCAGGGCGCCCGCTGCGAACGGCGCGTTTCCGCGTACGAGGGGCGCCCGGTGTGCTAGAAGCGCCCCCCTGGGGCGGTGCCGCCGCCGCGCAAGGGTTCTGCAAGGCCGCCGCAAGGAAAATGCCGTACCCGCCGGGCAACCGCTTCCACGAGCGCCGCGCGCAGTGAGCGCGGCGACGAGCGATGGGGGATCGCGTGTCTGTCGGATTCACGAGACAAGCCCTGACGGTGCAGGGGCACTGGCTCACCGTACGGGACTGCAAGAGGGTTCTGGTGGTCGTTCACACCGTGACGTTCGCCCAGCGGCTGAGGGAGGTCTTCGGCCTGCTGGAGGCCGACCTCCGCGTCCAGACGGTGTTCACGGCCGCCCCGCACGCGTTCGGGAACGGAGTCATGACGTATCTGGAGGGGATGGGGATCACCCCGCTGCCCTGGGAGGAGGCGCGGCAGGCCGAGTTCGACCTCGTGCTGGCCGCGAGCTCCCGGGGAGTGCATGAACTGAAGGCCCCGGTCGTGCGCATCTCGCACGGCGCCGGGCACAACAAACTGCTCACCGACACCAGCCTGCTGGCGCCGGGGGAGATCCGGGCGCCGGGCATGCTCAGCCGTCAGCACCTGCTGCACGAGGGGCGGGTGGGCCCGGCGGCGATCGTCTACTCGCACGAGCGCTACCTGAAGGAACTGAAGCTCACCTGCCCCGAGGCGCTGCCGGTGGCCCACGTCGTGGGCGACCCCTGCGTCGACCGGATCGTCGCCGGCCGGCCGCGGCGCGCGGAGTACCGCCGGGCGCTGGGGCTCGAACCCGGTCAGCGGCTCGTGGTCGTCACCTCCACCTGGGGGCCGGCCTCCACCTTCGGCAGGATCGAGACGCTGCTGCCGCAGCTGCTGGGAAACCGCTCCCGCAAGTACCGCATCGCGCTGCTGCTGCACCCCAACGTCTTCGCGGGGCACGGCAGATGGCAGGTGCGCGGCTGGCTGGCGGGCTGCCAGGGGCGCGGCGTCGCCGTCGTCCCCACGGAGGCCGACTGGCAGGCGGTCCTGGTCGCGGCCGACTGGATCATCGGTGACCACGGGTCGCTGAGTGCTTACGGAACGCTCACCGACGCCGTCATGCTGCTCACCTCCGGCCCGCGCCGTGAGATCGCGGCGTACTCACCGGCCGCGCTGCTGGCCGAGGCCGCGCCGGTGCTCTCGCCGGGGCATCCGCTGGCCGAGCAGCTCGAGTACGCCGCGCGAGCACACCGGCCCGGCCGGTACGCCGCCGTCGCCGCCTCGCTGTCCTCGGCGCCGGGGCAGTTCCACCGGCGGATGCGTAAGCTGCTCTACCGCCTGCTGGGCCTGGGCGAACCCGCTCATCCGCCGTACGTCGCCCCGCTGCCGCCGCCCGCGCCGCTGCGCAGCTGGGAGGTCTCCACGGACACGGGCGCGGCCTCGTGAACGGGGTGTGGACCACCGTGTGCTTCGCGCCGTCCGCGGGCCCGGGCGGTCTGTGCGGCACCCGCGTCGTCTGGCGTTCCGGCACGGCGTACGGAACCGTCCGCGTCGGCGTCGACCGGTCGGGCGGGGCGGTGACGTGCCCGCACCCGGCCGGCCCGCTCCTGTGCGACACCCATCTGAGGGTGGACCTGAACCTCCCTCACCCGCCGGGCCTGGCGGACTGCGCCGACGTCCTCGTGACTCGTACGCCGCTGCCGCCCGGCCCGGCCCGGGAGCGGGCGCGAGGCCTGCTGGCCCGGCATCCGGGGTGCCTCGTCGCCGTCGTCCCGGAGCCGGGTGACGGCTGCGTGGCGGCCGTACGGGCCGGGGGCCCGCGTGACGCGGTGTGCTGTGTCCGCCTGGCCCGCGGCGCGGCCGGCACCCGTGCCGCCCCGCAGGCCGTCGCCTCCGTCGTCCACGCGTGGGTGGCGGCCGGGGGAGCGCCGGACGCGCTGCGGGCCGTCGTACCGGCGCTGCCGGTCCGGCGCTGACCGCCGGACCGGCCGGGGCGCGCTCTCACAGCCGCCCCAGCCGGTCCTCCACCCGTTGCGCGTCGGCGGGGGCCGAGCGGCGCAGGAGGTCCAGGGCGGCCTCGTAATGACGGGCCGCCGTCGCGCGGTCGCCCTGGACCTCGGCGGCCTGGCCGAGCCACTCCAGGCAGCGGGCCTCCCAGTCCGCGGCCCTGGTGCCACCGGTACGGAACAGGGCCAGCGCTTCCCGCAACAGCTCCGTGCCCTCCCCGGCGCCGGCGCGGTCCAGGACGTGCCCGCGCCGGGCGAGGACCCGGGCGGCTTCGTACGATTCGTCCAGTGCCGTCAACTCGTCGTACGCGAGCCCGAGTTGACGGTCGGCCTCAGCCAAGTCGCCTCCCGCCAAGGCGGTTTCGCCGAGCCGTCCCCGGGTGAGCGCCATTCCGCGCCGGTAGCCGATCGCCTTCCTCAGCCGCAGGGCGTGCTCGAAGTGGACGCGGGCGACGGCGAGTTCGCCGGACAGGAGAGCGATGTGCCCGAGGCCGTTGAGCGCTTGCGCCTGCTGCCGTACGTCCCTGTCCTCGACGGCGAGCTCCAGTGCCCGCCGGTACCACTCGGCCGCCTCCGCGTACCGGCCCGCGCTGCGCAGTCCGATCGCCCCGGAGGTGAGCATGCGGTTCTCACCGCGCCGTGATCCGTCCCGCCGGGCGGCGTCAAGTCCCAGGCGGTGGGCCTCGATCCACGACTCGGTGGGGCGAAACCGCAGGAAAAGGGGCCACATGACATCCACCAGCCGCCAGCAGCGGCCGTCCCAGCCGGCCCGCGCGCAGTGCCGTACGGCGGCCATGAGGCCCGCCCGGTAGGTGTCCAGCCAGGCCAGGGCCGCCTCGGGACCGCCGAGCGAGGTGGGCGCGGCGGTGCGCAGGGGGCCGTCGTGGCCCGCGAGGCGGTGGTTGGGGGTGAGGAGGCGCTCCGCCTCGGCGGCCGTGGCCAGGCACCAGTCCACGAACCGGCTCATGGCCTGCTCCCGCTCCCGCGGTTCCTCGCGTTCCTCCCCGAGCCCGCGCGCGTGCGGCCGGACGATGTCGTGGAAGCGGTAGGCGTCCGCCCCGGTCTGCGTCAGGAGGTTCGCCTCCACGAGCGCGTGGACGGCGGCGTCGACCTGGTGCGTCCGCGCCCCGCCGCCGGCGACCGCGACCAGCATGGCCAGGTCGTACCGGTCCGTCGGAAGCGCCCCCATCCGGCGGTAGAGGGCGGCGGACTCGTCGGGCAGCAGGCCGTACGACAGGTCGAGCGCGGTCCGCATGACGGCCTCCCCGTCGACCCGCAGGGCGTCGAGCGCCCCCAGCCCCTGCGCCAGGCTCTCGGCGAGCGCCGAGACGCGGTGGTACGGCCGTACCGCGAGCTGGGCGGAGGCGAGGCCGACGGTCAGGGGCAGCCGCCCGCACAGCTCGACCAACTCCCGTGCGGCGGCGGGTTCCTGGGAGATCCGTGCACCGCCGCCGACGGTCAGCAGCTCGACGGCGGCGTGCGGCGGGAGACCCTCCAGCAGGTGCGCCGACGCTCCGTCGACCCGCAGGCCGGTGAGGCTTCTCCGGCTCGTCACCACCGTCAGCCCGGACGGCGTGCCGAGCAGCAGCGGCCGTACCTGCGCGGCGGTGGAGGCGTTGTCCAGGAGGACGGCGATCCGCAGGCCGGAGGTCAATGAGCGCCAGAGCACGGTGCGTTGGGCGGCGTCGGCGGGGACGGCGGGTGCGCCCAGGGCGACCAGGAACGCTTCGAGGACCGTCGCCGGCGGGACGGGGGTGTGCGCTCCCGTCGGATCCGTCCCCGCCAGGGTGTGGCCGCCGAGGTCGGCGTAGAGCTGGCCGTCGGGGAAGAGGTGCGCCTGGTCGCGCAGCCAGTGCGTGACCAGAGTCGTCTTGCCCACTCCGGCGAGTCCGCTGACCACGACGAGCGGGGAGGCGTGCGCCCGATGGCCGGCCAGCAGGGCGTCCAGAGTCCGGCAGTCGCCCTCGCGGTCCACGAACTGGGCGGTGACCGGGGGAAGTTGGCGGGGCACGGGGATACGCGGCGCGGGGGGTGCGTGGAAGTGGACGCCGCCGTGGATGTCGCGGGCCTGGAGGCTGGGGCCGTGCACGACGGCGTCGCCGGCGAGGGTGTTGGCGGTGGTTCCGGGCGGAGGGGGCCCGTACCGGCGTAACCAGTCCCTGACGGCGTCCCTGGTCGCGTCGTCCTGTGCGGCCAACCGGTCCAGTTCTTCCGCGAGTTGATCCCGGTCCAGGGTCCGCGTCCCGGTCGGGGGCCAGAGGCGGGCGATCGCCGGGTCCGCGCGGCTCGCGATCCGTACGGCGTGGCCCAGCTCCTGCCAGGCGGGGGACTGCCGGTCGTGCTCGCAGCGGAGCATGGCTGACACGAGCGCTTGCCGTCCGTCCGGTCGCGGATAGCGCACAGCGGCTCCTTTCGGCGCGGTTCGTCGGGGGATCACTCCCCGTTCCGAGCGGCAAGCGAACAAAAGAGGCTACAGAGCGGTTATTTCTAGTCTCATACGGTGAGCATATGGTCTGAAGTGACGCGCCCATGACACTCTCGAATACACGGTCAGGAGAAGGCCATACCGGCGGGAGATGCTGGTGGAATTCGGGATTCGGCTTTCAGGATCAGTCGCTTTCACCGTCGCCGGCCGGATCGGCGACCTCGGCCCGACACAGAACCGCCTGCTGGTCGGCGTACTCGCGTGGGAGGCGGGCCGCCCGGTCAGCGTGGACTCGCTGATCCGCCGGGTCTGGGACGAGGATCCGCCGGCCAAGGCCAGGCAGTCGCTGCACGTCCTCGTCTCCCGCGTCCGCGCCGCCTTGCAGCGGGCCGGGAGCGCGGCGCCGGCCGTCGTCAGCCACACCAACGCGTATCTGCTGGACATCGACCCGGAACAGGTGGACCTGCGGTGCTACCTGAGCCGGGTCGAACGGGCCCGCTCCGCCTGGGGCGACGGTGACGACGACACCGCCCTGAGCCTGCTGGAGAGCGCGGCCGGACTCTGGAGGGGCGAGCCGCTCGCCGGTATCGCCGGTTCCTGGCCCGAGCATCTGCGGACCACTGTCGCCGAGAGCCGCCTCGCCGCCGCGATGACGCGCGCCGGGATCCTGCTCGACATGGGGCGCTTCGCCGACGCCGTACCGGTGCTGCTGCCGCTGATGGACGAGCATCCCGTGGACGAGGCCCTGGCCGAGCGGCTGGCCGTCGCCTTGTACGGGAGCAGCCGCACGGCGGAGGCGACGCGGTTGCTCCAGCGGACGCGGCAGCGGGTCGTCCGCGACATCGGACTGGACGCGGGGCATCGTCTGCACCGCGTTCACCAGGGGATTCTGGCGGGGGCTTCGGCAGGGAGCCTGGTGGGGGCGGGGCGGGGAGCTGCGCGGCCCGCGGACCCGGCGGGGGCTTCGAGGCCCTCGGGCCGGGCAGGGACTTTGCGGCCCTCGGGCCGGGCGGCGGCGGAGGCCCGGCCCGAGGGCGCGGATCAGGTTCCCGCTCCGGGGCTCCGCGTGCCGGACAACCTGCCCCGCGATGTGCCGTGGGTCGGGCGCCGCGGTGAACTGCGGCAGCTCACCGCGGTGTTGAGCGAGGGTGACGACTCGGCCGCGGTGGTCACCGTCGAGGCGGTCGACGGGATGGGCGGCGTGGGGAAGACGTCCCTCGTCGTGCATCTGGCGCATGAACTGCGCACCCGGTTTCCGGCCGGCTGTCTGTTCCTGCGGCTGGGCGGGCATGCGCCCGACCGGACGGCCCTGACCCCGGCGCGGGCGCTCACCGAACTCCTGCGGCTCGTCGGCCTGGACGGCAGCCGATTACCCGTCGAACTGGATGAGCTGACCGCTCTGTGGCGCTCGGTGACACAGGACCGCCGCATGCTGGTGATCCTGGACGACGCGGCTGACGCGGCGCAGGTCCGGCCGCTGCTGCCGGGCCGTTCCCCGACGGTCGTCGTCGTGACCAGCAGGCGCCGGCTGCTCGGACTGCCCGGGGTGCGGCCGGTCTCCCTCGGCATACTGCCGCCCGACGACGCGACGGCGCTCTTCGTGCAGCGGCTCGGGGCCGGCAGCCGGACGAAGGAGTCAGAAGTCGCCGAGATCGTCAGAATCTGCGGGCACCTGCCCCTCGCGATCGAGCTCGCGGCGAGCCGGCTGCTCGCCCGGCCGTCATGGACGACGGCCGACCTGCTGGAGCGACTCGCCGTCAACGGGAGTCAGCTGGCGGAGCTGCGGGACAGCGAGCGGGCCCTGACGCAGGTGTTCGCCCTGTCCTACCGGGAGCTGAACCCCGAGCAGCAGCTGGTCTTCCGCCGGATCGGCCTGCACTTCGGGGCGGAGTTCGGGCCGCACGCGGTGGCGGCGCTGACGGGGCTGTCGGCCGAGGCGGCGGAGCAGGTACTCGAAGAGCTGCTCTCCCATCATCTGGCGATCGAATTCTCGCCACATCGCTTCACTCTTCATGATCTATTGCGTGAATACGCCCACTCACTGACGACTTCTGCCGACAAAGCGGTGATCACGGAGGAATCACAGCAGGCGGTGGGGCGCTTGATCGCGTTCTACCTCGGCACAGCTGATCGCGCCGACCGGCTCGCTTATCCGTTCCGCTCCCGTATGGCCCTGCCCGTCGAAGATCCTGTTCCGTCGGCATGGTCCGAAGTCGCGGACGCATACGCTGCCGAGCGCTGGCTGATAACCGAGGGCGAGAACCTTCTGAGTGTCCTCGAATGGCTGACTGTGCATGGTTCGGAAGGTCAACTGGCGCTCTGTATCCATGTTCTGGCAGGTTTTCTTGATCAGGAGGGACGCCATCTGGTCATGGCGGAGCCTCTGTTGTGCCGGGCCGTCGCGCACTGGGCCGAGGTGGGTGACCCCGCCGCCCGTGCCCGTGCGCTGCTGGACCTGGCGACGATGCAGTGCCACGGCTCCCGCTACGAGGAGGCGATCTCGGCCGCGCGGGAGGCGTTGGACATCGCGCGGGGCATCGGGGACGCGGAGCTGGAGAGCGAGTGTGTTCAGCAGCTTTCGATTCCGCTATGGCATACCGGACAATATGTGGTGGCGCAGTCGCTGCTGAAGAAAGCGCTTCATTTTCTTCTGCAAAGTGGTGATGTGCTGCGCATCGCGCGGGGGCGCAATCTCCTCGGGGTGGTCAGCCTTCATCTCGGGGAGTTTTCCGAAGCGATCGGATTCTTTCGGGAGGCGCTTTCCGGGTTCACCGAGGTCGGAAACCAGAAAGGGAGGTTCAGTGCACTCAATAACTCGGCCGAAGTCTTCCGTAAGAAAGGCGATCTGAGCTCGGCCGCAGGGGTGTACAGAGAGGCGATGGAAGTGGCCGAGGCGTGGGGGAGCGAGCGGGAGCGGGCGTCGATCCGGATGAACCTGGCCGGCGTGCTGGGGCAGCTGGGGAGGCCGGACGAGTCGCTGGCTCTGCTGGAAGGTGCCCTGCTGTCTCTGAGGGATGTGGGTGACCGGCGGACCGAGGCCATCGCGCTCGACCGTATCGGCGCGGTTCACCGCATGGCCGGCCGGAGTGGACGGGCGCTGGAGTACCACCGCGCCGCTCTTGAGCTGGCTCGACATGTCCATGCCGTAGGTGAAGAGGTCGACATCTTGTACGGCCTGGCGCTGGCCGAGCGGGAGGCGGGGGAAGTGGAGCGGGCGGCGGGGCATTTGAGGGACAGCCTCATTACGAGCAGGCGGATAGGGGCCTCGGCCGAGGAGGAGCGCGCGGCTCAGGAGCTGGAGCGGCTGGCCGGCCTGCGGCGGAGCGGGCGGCTCCAGCCGTGAGCGGGCGGCTCCAGCCGTAAAGGACATTTCGAGGTGCCCTCGTTCGGTGTATGCCGCATGTGATTTGCCGTGCGGACCGGGTGACTCGCGTAGATCGCCGACCGGATCTCGTGAATCCCCTGAAGGGGGGTGCGGTCGGCGTATGCGGATGTAATGTATGCGCCAAGCCCGCGCTGGCCCCCGTCTTTCGACGGCTCTGCCTCGTGCCGCTTTCCTCTTATTCAGCGCCGCTTCTTATCGCAAAGGAACGCCTCTTTAACGTGAGTACGTTTTCCATGGCCGTTTTGACCTGCTTGGCCTTTTTCGCGAGCTTCTGAAAGTACCCGTGTGCCTGTCCGGAACGCTTCTTCCGGGCAGGCGGAACATCCTGGTGTCGGCTGAGTTGCCGCTCGCGATGGCGTCCGGAGCGGGCGGCGAGGCGGGCCGGCGGCTGACGAGAGGGACGCGTCACCCTGAGTGATGAGCAAAAGGGACGTAATGCGGCAAGAGATAGCCAGCCAGGCGTCACTGCGGGTTCATCCGGAAGTCCCTGTGGGCGGCGGATCCGGGTGCCTATCGTGCGGAACGCACCCTTCCTCTTGACTGCCCGGAGCCTCCATGTCCTACCGGATATCCACCGCGTCCGCCCGTTCCACGCGTACGGCGGTCGCCCTGCTGTGCGCCGGAGGGCTCGCGATCACCGCGTCCGCCTGCTCGTCGTCGTCCTCGTCGGGCGGCGGGTCCGATCATCACCTGACCGCTTATGTGAGCGGTGACACGAACATCCAGACCCTGTGGCAGAACATCGTGGTGCCGGCCTTCGAGAAGGCGAACCCCGGCTACACCGTGAAGGTCGTCTACTCCGCGCACGGCACCGCCGACGCCGCGACCCTCGCCAAGCTCCAGGCCGCCGCGAAGACCAAGCGCGACGCCGGCTACGACATCATGGAGTCCTCGGTCACCCTGAACGCGGCCGCCGCCGGCCTGCTGACAACGGTGTCGTCGGCGAACGTCCCGAACCTCGCCAAGGTCGACTCCGCGCTCCTCGGCCCGGTGGCGGGCTCGGCGGTCCCGTACCGGGGTTCGTCCGTGGTCCTCGCCTACGACTCCAAGACGGTCAAGAACCCGCCGAAGACGTACGACGACCTCGTCGCCTGGATCAAGGCCAACCCCGGCAAGTTCGCCTACAACAGCCCCTCCACCGGCGGCTCCGGCGGCTCGTTCGTCCAGACCACCCTGGACCGCCACCTCGACGCGACGACCCTGAAGACCTTCCAGGACGGCTACGACGCCTCCCTGGAGTCCAAGTGGGACGCCGGGTTCGCGGAGCTGAAGGGGCTGAACAAGGACGTGTACGGCAAGGGGGTCTACCCCAACGGCAACCAGGCCGTCCTCGACCTGCTCGGCAAGGGCCAGATCTCCCTCGCCCCGGTCTGGTCCGACATGTACCTCTCGGCGCTCCAGAACCACACCCTCGACTCCTCGGTGAAGTTCACCCAGATCTCCTCGCCCACCTTCACCGGCGGCGCCTCCTACCTCGGCATCCCCAAGGGCAGCGGCAAGCAGAAGGCCGCGCTGAAGCTCGCCGACTTCTTCCTGGACGCCGCCCAGCAGGACGCGATCGTCAAGAACCTCGCCGCCTACCCGGTCGTCCCGCTCTCCGAGCTGCCCGCCGCAACCGCCGCCCGCTTCACCGGCGTCGACGTCTCCAAGCTGCGGCCCAGCTACTCCGGCAAGACCGGCAACGACATGAACAACCTGTGGCAGCAGAAGGTGCCCGGCCAGTGACGGTCGCGCACCACGCGAACGGCAACGGGGGCGCCGGAAAGGACCGAGTCCCGAACAGGGCTTCCCGCAAGGCGAGTTACGACGGCCCAACCCGCCGTCGCCGCAGGCTCCCGCCCCCCGGCGCCCTCCTCGCCCTCCCGCCCCTCCTCCTCGTCGCCCTCTTCGTCGGCATCCCCATCGTCTCCGGCGTCCTCTACACCCTCGGCCACTTCGGCGGACTGAACTCCGTCATCGCCGAGATCGGCCAGCACCAGCACGCGGCCGACCACTGGTGGGGCACGCTCGGCGCGTACCAAGAAGTGCTGACCAGCGACGTGTTCCTGCGCAGCCTGACGACGACCGTCGAGGTCACGCTGATCAGCGTGCTCGCCGTCTTCGGCCTCGCCCTCGCGATCGCGCTGCACGCCCGGCTCAGCACCGGCCGCACCGCCCGCGTCGTCCCCGCGCTCGCGATCACCCCGCTGTTCCTGCCGGCGGTGATCGGCAGCTACGCGATCCTCACCTTCTACGCCGGCGACGGCGCGCTCACCACGCTCGCGCACGCGCTGGGCTGGAGCCACGCGCCCCGGCTCAGCTACACGATGTGGGGCGTGGTCATCGGCCAGGTGTGGACGAACCTGCCGTTCGCGGTGCTGGTGCTGTCCTCCGGGATGGCCGCCGTACCGGAGGCGCTGATCGAGGCGGCGCGGGACGCGGGGGCCGGGCGGGCGCAGGTCGTACTGCGGGTGATGCTGCCGATGACCGGCGTCCCGGCGGTGATCACGGCCGCGTTCACGACGATCTCCGTCCTCGGCAGCTTCACCGTGCCCTACCTGGTCGGCCCGACGGCCCCGACGATGCTCGGCGTGCAGCTCGCCAACACCTTCCAGTCCTACAACCAGCCCCAGCAGTCGCTGGTGATGGCGGTCGTCGTCTTCGCGCTGGCCTCGCTGGTCGGCGTGGCCTACGTCCGCGCGAACGTCCGCGAGGCCAGGAAGGCGGCGACGGCCCGATGAGCATCGTACGAACCACCTTGAAAACACTGGCCGTTGGCTCGCTCGCCCTCTTCGTGCTCGGCCCGCTGCTGTGGCTGTTCCCGCACGCCTTCGCCGGGACCTGGCACTACCCGGACCTGCTGCCGCAGAACTGGACGCTGCGCTGGTGGCGGGCGGTCGCGGACAACCCCGACCTGGTGTCGGCGATCCGCTGGAGCCTGACCTTCGCCCCGGTCGCGACCCTGCTGTCCGCCGTGATCTGCCTCCCGGCCGCCTACGCGTTCTCCCGGTACGACTTCCCCGGCCGCCGCTTCTTCCTGGTCGCGCTGTTCTCGGTGAACGCGTTCCCGAAGATCGGGCTGTACGTCGCGATGGCCTCGCTCTTCTACACGCTGAACCTGATGACGACGTTCTGGGGCGTCGTCGTCGTCCAACTCCTGGGCACGGTCGTCTACATGACCTGGCTGCCGGCCGCCGCGTTCGCCGCCGTGCCGCGCAGTCTGGAGGAGGCCGCCCGGGACGCGGGCGCGGGGCCGCTGACGGTCTTCTGGAAAGTGACGCTGCCGCTGGCCCGGCCCGGCATCCTCGTCGCCGTCATCCTCTCGTTCCTCTCCGCCTTCGACGAGGCGCAGGGCACGCTGCTGGTCGGCGCGCCCGTCTACCAGACCATGCCGACCGCGATGTACAGCATGGTCACCAACTACCCCGAGGGCGTCGCCGCCGTCTTCTCCCTCCTGCTCTCCCTCCCGACCGTGGTCCTGCTGCTCGGCGTCCGCCGGCACATCATGGGCGGCCGTCTCGCCGAAGGGTTCCAACTCCGATGACATCAGGGCTCGTGCTGGCCGCACTCAGCAAACGGCTCGGCGGTCGCCGAGTCGTCGACGGTCTCGACCTGGAGGTGGCGCCCGGCGAGATGGTCTGCCTGCTCGGGCCCTCCGGCTGCGGCAAGACCACAACTCTCCGCATGGCGGCGGGATTTCTGACCCCCGACACCGGCCGGGTCGAGATCGGCGGCACCGACTACGCGGCCGTACCGCCCGAACGGCGGCCCACCGCCATGGTGTTCCAGAACTACGCCCTGTGGCCGCACATGACCGTCGCCGGGAACGTCGGCTTCGGGCTCAAGATGCACAAGGTCCCCAAGGCGGAGGCCGGTCGGCGGGTCGCCGAGGCCCTCGAACTCGTCGGGCTCACCCACCACGCCGACAGCTACCCGGCCCGCATCTCCGGCGGCGAGCAGCAACGCACGGCCCTGGCAAGGGCGTTGGCGCTCCAGCCTCAACTCCTGCTGCTGGACGAGCCGTTGTCGAACCTCGACGCCAAACTCCGGGAGCGGGTGCGCGAGGAGATCCGCGACATCCAGCAACGGCTCGGCATCACCACCCTGTTCGTCACCCACGACCAGGACGAGGCCCTGTCCGTCGCCGACCGCATCGCCGTCATGAACGGCGGACGCATCGAGCAGTACGCGGCCCCCGACGACCTGTACCGCACCCCGGCCACCCTCTTCACCGCCGAGTTCGTCGGCAGTCTCAACCGGCTCGACGGCATCACCGCCGGACAAGGGGTGCTGCGCGACGCCGACGGCCGCCAACTCCTGCGCTGCGCCGAGCTGGTGGGGCCCGAGGGGGCGGACAAGGTCGTCGGCGTCCGGCCGGAGGAGGTGCGGATCGGGGTCGAGGGCGGGAGTCCGGCCGTGGTCGTACGGGTGCTGCCGAGGGGGCATTTCACCGAGGTGGTGCTGGAGTTGGGGGGCGATATTAAAAACCGGACGCTCCGGGCGTACCTCTCGGGTGGCGTCCCCGGCGTGGGCGAGCGGGTGTCGGTCGCCGCCGGCCGCGCGCTGTCGTACGAGACCACTCAGGACGCCGCCGCGTGAGCGCCCTCGCCATCGCCCACCGGGGCGACCCCCGCCGTGCCGTCGAGAACACGCTGGAGGCGATCCGGCTCGCGGACGCCGCCGGGGCGGGCGCCATCGAGGTCGACCTGCGCCGCACCGCCGACGGAGTCCTCGTCCTGCACCACGACGACGACCTCACCCGGCTCTGGGGCCGCCCCGAACGCGTCGATCAGCTGACACTCCGTCAACTCAGGGCGGCCGCACCGGGGATACCCACCCTCGCCGAGGCATTGACCGTCACCGCACGGCCGTTGGTGCTCGACACCGGTGACCCCGAACTCGCCGTCGCCGCACACCAGTTGCTCGCCGAAGAAGAGGCCGGTGCCATGTTCTGCGGCTCCGCCGAGGCGATGGCCGCCGTCCGCGCCCGCGACAGCCAGATCACCCTCTTCCTCAGCTGGTACGGCGCCGAGCCGCCCGCCGAGGACGTCCTGACCGCCGTGCGCCCCCAGTACTACAACCCCGAGCACCGCTTCCTTCACCCGGGCGAGGTAGAGGTGTGGCGGGCCCGGGGCATCCGGGTGAGCTGCTGGACGGTCGACGACGCCGGGCGGCGGGACGAGCTGCTGGCGTGGGGCGTGAGCGCGATCATCAGCAATGACGTGGAAGGTGTGGTGAAGAGCTGTGCATGAGGACGTGGACCTGCGAGCGGCCCTGAAGCTCGCGACCGAGCTGGCCGAGACGGCGGCGGAGCTGATCCGGCGGCCCCGGCCGGAGGGCGTACGGGAGAAGGACAGCCCGGCGGACATCGTCACCGACCGGGACGAGGAGGTCGAGCGCGTCGTACGCGAGGCGCTGACGCGGGCCTTCCCGGCGTACGGGATCGTCGGCGAGGAGTACGGCGCCACCCCGGGTCTCCCCGACGCCCCGCACTGGCTGATCGACCCCATCGACGGCACCACCAACTACGCGCACGGCCTCGGCTGGTGCTCCTTCTCGCTGGGCCTCGCCGCGCCCGACGGGAGCCCGCTGGTCGGCGTGGTCGCCGACCCGTGGCGGCGCGAGGTGTTCACGGCGGTGCGGGGCGGCGGCGCGTTCCTGAACGGCGTACCGATCCGGGCCGCGACGCATACGACGCTCACGGGCCACGTCTTCCTGACCGAGTGGGCCGCGCACGCGCACTGGCCCGGCATGGACACGCTCCTGTCGACGCTCGCCGCGCGGCACTGCACGGTCCGCGTCATGGGCTCGACGGCCCTGTCCCTCGTCCAGGTGGCCGCCGGGCGCGCCACGGCCGCCGGGATCGGCGAGTTCCACCCGATCGACGGGCTGCCGGCGCTGCTGATCGCGGCGGAGGCGGGCGCGGTGGGGCTGCCCGAGCTGCCCGGGTACGACACCCCGCTGCTGCTGGCGGCGCCGGGGGCGGTGACCGAGGCGGCCGAGGTGTGGGCGGCCTCGGGCGTGATCTAGGGCCTGTCCGGCGGATCAGGCTGGAGGAAATAGACGGTATCTGCCCAGCTCACGCGAGCGGGGTCTGGTGCGTGCAGCTGCAAGGCGGAGGAGGGCGTCGACGCGGTGGGGGCACCTCCCGGCCGAAGGCTGGGGGACGTCGGCAACCGACGACAACGCCTGGGGGTACCCCCTGCTCGAAGAGCTTGGGGGAGCGCGTGCCAGGGCCCGCGACACCGGCAAGATCCGCCGGACAGGCCCTAGCTCGCGCGGCGGGCGGTGGCGGCGGTCACACGGCCGTCAGGGGGCCGTCAAAGGTGCGCGCGGCGGCGTATGGGAGCCGTCAAGAGCGGGTGAACCCGGCCCGACCTGGGGGTTTGCTCTGAGGGTCAGATCCGGATGGCCGGATGATCTCGACTCTCGCTAGGAGTTCGCGATGGCCGATGTGGCCTTCGTCGTCACCACGATCGCGGTGTTCGCGCTGGTGGCTCTCGTCGCCAAGGGGGTGGCGAAGCTGTGAGCGTCGAGAACGTCGTGGGCCTGATCGTGGCCGTCGCGCTCCTGGGCTATCTCGTCCTCGCCCTGATCTTCCCGGAGAGGTTCTGAGACCTCATGGGACCTGTTCTGGCCGGAGTGCTCCAACTCCTCGCCCTGATAGGGGCGCTGGCGCTCGCGTATGTCCCGTTCGGGGACTACATGGCGCGTGTCTACTCCTCCCGCTCGCACTGGCGGGCGGAGAAGTGGATCTACAAGGGGATCGGCGCCGACCCCGACACCGAGATGCGCTGGCCGGCGTATCTGCGCGGGGTGCTCGCGTTCTCCGCCGCCGGTGTGCTGTTCCTGTATCTGCTCCAGCGGCTGCAAGGGGTGCTGCCGGGGTCGCTCGGGTTCGCCTCGATCGAGCCGGCGCAGGCGTTCAACACGGCCGTGTCGTTCGTGACGAACACCAACTGGCAGTCGTACTACGGCGAGCAGGCCATGGGGCACGTCGTGCAGACGGCCGGGCTCGCCGTGCAGAACTTCGTCTCGGCGGCCGTCGGGATCGCGGTCGCGGTGGCCCTCGTACGGGGCTTCGCGCGCTCGCGGACCGGTGAACTCGGGAACTTCTGGGCGGACTTGGTGCGGGGGGTCGTCCGCATCCTGGTGCCGGGCGCGGTGATCGCGGCTGTGGTGCTCGTCGCCTGTGGGGTGATACAGAACTTCTCCGGTATTCATGAAGTCGGGCAGTTCATGGGCGGGTCGCAGCAGTGGAACGGGGGTGCGGTCGCTTCTCAGGAGGCCATCAAGGAGTTCGGGACCAATGGCGGCGGGTATTTCAACGCCAATTCCGCGCATCCCTTCGAGAACCCGACTCCCTTCACCAATCTTTTCGAGATCTTCCTGATGCTGGTCATCCCGTTCTCCTTGACGCGGACTTTCGGGGTGCTGGTCGGCTCGGTCAAGCAGGGGTACGCGATTCTCGCGACCATGGCGACGATCTGGGTCGGTTTCGTCGGGCTGATGATGTGGAGCGAGTTCGCGCACCACGGGCCCGCGCTCCAGCTCGCGGGCGGCGCGATGGAGGGCAAGGAGGTCAGGTTCGGGATCGGCGGATCGTCCATCTTCGCCGTCTCCACGACGCTGACCTCGACCGGAGCCGTCGACTCCTTCCACTCCTCGTTCACGGGGCTCGGCGGCGGGATCACCATGCTCGGCATGATGCTGGGCGAGATCGCGCCCGGCGGCACCGGATCCGGGCTCTACGGAATGCTCATCATGGCGGTCATCGCGGTGTTCATCGCGGGCCTCATGGTCGGCCGCACGCCGGAATACCTGGGCAAGAAGATCGGCGCCCGGGAGATCAAACTCGCCGCCTGCTACATCCTGATCACCCCGGCGCTCGTCCTGGTCTTCACCGCCGCCTCCATGGCACTGCCGACCCCGCCGCACTCCATGCTGAATTCCGGCGCGCACGGATTCTCGGAAGTGCTGTACGCGTTCACCTCGGCCGCCAACAACAACGGCTCCGCTTTCGCCGGTCTCAACGCCAACACGGACTGGTACAACACGACGACCGCGCTCGCGATGGCCCTCGGGCGGTTCCTGCCGATGGTGTTCGTGCTGGCGCTGGCGGGCTCGCTCGCCGAACAGCGCCCGGTGCCGGTCACGGCGGGCACCCTGCGCACCGAAAAGCCTTTGTTCACCGGCCTGTTGGTGGGGGCGATCCTCATCATCACGGGGCTGACCTACTTCCCGGCGCTGGCGCTGGGCCCGCTGGCGGAGGGGCTGGCGTCATGACGACTCTCACGCGTACGAAACCCCAAGAAGAACTGCCTGTCGAGCGGGACCCCGGTCAAAGCCGGGTCGGCGCGGGCCTGTTCGACCCCAAGCAGCTGCTGAGGTCGCTGCCCGAGGCGTGCCGCAAGCTCGATCCGAGGGTGATGGTCAAGTCACCCGTGATGTTCGTGGTGTGGATCGGCTCGGTGCTGACCACCGCGTTCTCCTTCACGAACCCCGGCGACTGGTTCGGCTGGGCGATCAGCGCCTGGCTGTGGCTGACGGTCGTCTTCGCCAACCTCGCCGAGGCGGTCGCCGAAGGGCGCGGCAAGGCGCAGGCCGACACCCTGCGCAAGGCCAAGACCGACACGGTCGCCCGCAAGGTCGACGGCACCGAAGTCCCGGGCACGGAACTGAAGATCGGGGACCTCGTCGTCTGCGTGGCGGGCGATGTCATCCCCGGTGACGGCGATGTCGTCGAGGGCGTCGCGTCGGTCGACGAGTCGGCGATCACCGGTGAGTCGGCGCCCGTCATCCGGGAGTCGGGCGGTGACCGCAGCGCCGTCACGGGCGGGACGAAGGTGCTGTCCGACCGGATCGTCATCAAGATCACGACGAAGCCCGGTGAGACGTTCATCGACCGGATGATCAGCCTCGTCGAGGGCGCGGCCCGGCAGAAGACGCCCAACGAGATCGCGCTGAACATCCTGCTGGCCTCGCTGACCATCGTCTTCCTGCTGGCCTGCGCCACGCTCCCGCCGTTCGCCACCTACGCGGGCACCCACCTGACGATGGTCGTCCTGGTCGCGCTGCTTGTCTGCCTCATCCCGACGACGATCGGCGCGCTGCTCTCCGCGATCGGCATCGCCGGCATGGACCGGCTGGTCCAGCGCAACGTACTCGCCATGTCCGGAAGGGCGGTTGAGGCGGCGGGGGACGTCTCGACGCTGCTGCTCGACAAGACCGGGACCATCACCTACGGCAACCGGCGGGCGGCGGAGTTCGTGCCCGTGCGCGGGACGACGGAGGCGGAGGTCGCCGACGCGGCCCAGCTGTCGTCGCTGGCCGACGAGACCCCCGAGGGGCGGTCCATCGTCGTCCTCGCCAAGGAGAGGTACGGGCTGCGGGAGCGGCACGAAGGGGAGCTGGCGGGCGCGGAGTGGATCGGGTTCACCGCGCAGACCCGGATGTCGGGCGTCGACGTCGACGGCCGCCACATCCGCAAGGGCGCAACGGCCTCCGTCCTCAAGTGGGTTGACGAACGCGGTGGCGACATCGCCCCGGACGCCAAGGAGTTGACCGAGGCCATCTCGGGGGCGGGCGGCACCCCGCTGCTCGTCGCCGTCGAAGACGCCCGAGGGGCACGGGTGTTGGGCGTCATCAACCTCAAGGACGTCGTCAAGGACGGTATGCGCGAGCGGTTCGACGAGCTGCGCCGCATGGGCATCAAGACGGTGATGATCACCGGCGACAACCCGCTCACCGCCCGCGCGATCGCCGAGGAGGCCGGCGTCGACGACTTCCTCGCCGAGGCCACCCCCGAGGACAAGATGGCCCTCATCAAGCGGGAGCAGGCGGGCGGCAAGCTGGTCGCGATGACCGGCGACGGCACCAACGACGCCCCCGCGCTCGCGCAGGCCGACGTCGGCGTCGCGATGAACACAGGCACGTCGGCCGCGAAGGAGGCCGGCAACATGGTCGACCTCGACTCCGACCCGACCAAGCTCATCGAGATCGTCGAGATCGGCAAGCAACTCCTCATCACCCGGGGCGCGTTGACGACGTTCTCGATCGCCAACGACGTCGCCAAGTACTTCGCGATCATCCCGGCGCTGTTCGCGGCCGTCTACCCGGGCCTGGACAAGCTCAACATCATGCACCTGTCCTCGCCCGACTCCGCGATCCTGTCGGCCGTCATCTTCAACGCGCTGGTCATCATCGCGCTGGTGCCGCTGTCGCTGAAGGGCGTGCGCTACCGGCCGGTCAGCGCGGACAGGCTGCTGCGGCGCAACCTCGCGGTGTACGGGCTGGGCGGACTGATCGTGCCGTTCATCGGCATCAAACTCATCGACCTGCTCATTTCGTTGATTCCCGGGATCGGCTGAAGGCCATGAACAACTCCTTTGTGAACAGCGCCCGGTTGCTGGGCGCGGGACTGCGCGCCCTGCTCGTCCTGACGCTGGTGACCGGCGTCGTCTACCCGCTGGTCGTGACCGGTATCGCCCAGGCCGCGTTCAGCCACCAGGCCAACGGCTCGGAGCTCAAGTCCGGTGGCCGGGTGGTCGGTTCGTCGCTCATCGGCCAACAGGGCTACAGCCTCGGCTACTTCCAGGGGCGGCCCGCGAACGGCCTGGGCACCAACACCGTCAACACCCAGTACAAGCTGCTGCTTTCGGGCGCGACGAACCTCTCCGCCGACAGCAAGACTCTGGTCAAGCAGATCGAGGACGCCAAGGCGAAGGTGGTCAAGGACAACTCGGTGCCGGGCTACACCGTCCAGCCGTCCCAGGTCCCCGCCGACGCGGTGACGTCCTCCGGCTCAGGACTCGACCCCGACATCTCCACGGCGTACGCCCGACTCCAGGTCCACCGGGTCGCGTTGGAGAACGGCCTCTCGGTGAGCGCGGTGGAGAAGCTGGTCGGGGAGCACACGCAGGGCCGTACGCTCGGCTTCATCGGTGAGCCGCGCGTCAACGTCCTCGAACTCAACGCCGCGCTCAGGACCCTCGTCAAGGCGGGCTGATGACCAGGGTGCTGGTCGTCGAGGACGACCCCCAGCTCGTACGGGCCCTCGTGCTCAACCTCCAGGCCCGCCGCTACGGCGTCGACGCCGCCCCCGACGGCGCCGCCGCCCTGCGGCTCGCCACCCTGCGCCGCCCGGACGTCGTCCTGCTCGACCTCGGGCTGCCCGACATGGACGGCGTCGACGTCATCCGCGCGCTGCGCACCTGGACGCGGACGCCGATCATGGTGATCTCCGCCCGGCAGGCCTCGCAGGAGAAGGTCGCCGCGCTCGACGCGGGCGCCGACGACTACATCACCAAGCCGTTCAGCATGGACGAGCTCCTCGCCCGGCTGCGGGCGGCGGTCCGGCGCACCGAGGAGCCGGAGCCGGAGACCCGCCTGGTCGAGACCGACGGCTTCCGCCTCGACCTCCTCGCGAAGAAAGCCGTGCGCGACGGCCACGACGTGCGGCTCACGCCCACCGAGTGGCATCTGCTGGAGATCCTCGTCACCCGGCCGGGGCGGCTCGTCACACAGAAGCAGCTGCTCCAGGAGGTGTGGGGGGTGACGCAGACCAGCAAGAGCAACTACCTGCGGGTGTACATGGCCCAGCTGCGGCGGAAGCTGGAGGCCGACCCGGCGCATCCGCGCCATCTGATCACCGAGCCGGGCATGGGGTACCGGTTCGAGAGGGGGGATTCCGACGGCACCGCCCGGTGAGGCCGTTATCATCACGCATGTGGAACGTTCCCAAGAATTCCCTCCCCCGCCCCCCATAGTCGTCTGGGACCTCGGCGGCGTCCTGGCCCCCTCCGGCCGCGCCCTGACCGCCCTGGCGGCGGCCCTGGACCTCCCCGAACCCGAACTCGCGGCCCCCTACTGGGAGTTCAGGGACGCCTACGACCTCGGCGGCGCCCCCGACGGGTACTGGTCCCGGATCGGCGCCGCCCTCGGGCGCCCGCTGGACGCCGAGTGGGTCGAGCGGCTCGACCGTATAGACACCGAGGGCTGGTCCGGCATCACCGCCGAGGCGACCGCTCTGCTCAACCAACTCACCGCCCAGGGAACCCCGTTGGGCGTCCTGTCGAACGCGCCGGGCTCGCTCGCGGCGGCCGTGCGCCGGGCGGAGTGGAGCCGGCGGTTCGAGACGCTGGTCTTCTCCAGCGACCTCGGCCTGATGAAACCGGACCCGGAGATCTACCGCGGCGCGGGGGAGCGGCTGGGCCGGGCCCCGCAGGACGTCGTCTTCTTCGACGACCGCCCCGTGAACGTCGAGGCCGCGCGGGCGCACGGCTGGCGCGCGCACGTGTGGACCGGCGCCGAGGAGGCCGCCGCGCTGCTCGCGCGCGAAGGCGTGCTCGATGGCTGAGCGGCCCAAGAACCCGACGATCATAGACGTGGCGGAACGCGCCGGGGTCTCCAAGTCCGTTGTCTCCAGGGTGATTTCGGGGCGCGGCAGCGTCGGCGAGGACACCCGGCGGCGGGTCGCCGAGGCGGCCCGCGAGCTGGGGTACGTCGTCAACGCGTCCGCGCGCGCGATGGTCGCCCGGCGGACGTACACGGTCGGCGCGTTCGTCCGCGACGCCGCGACCCCGTTCTACGGCCACCTCCTCACCGCGATGCAGGAGCGCGCCGCCTTCCACGGCTACCGGGTGGTCACCGCGACCGGCTCCGGGAAGTTCGAAGTCGACGACGAGTACCGGGCGTTGGAGACCCTGGCGATGCTCCGGGTGGAGGCGCTCATCGTGTGCAGCGGGCTGCTGCCCAGCGAACGCATCGTCCCGTTCGCCGCCCGGCTGCCCACCGTCGTCGCGGGCCGCCCCGAGACCCACCCCAGCATCACCAGCGTCTACTGCGACGAGGAACAGGGCGGCGCCGCCCTCGCCGACCACCTCTGCGACCTCGGCCACCGCGAAGTCGCCGTGATCACCGTCCCGTTCAGCGATTCGGTGACCATGGGCCCGCGCACCGAGGCCATGTCCAGACGCCTGCGCCAGCGCGGGGCGCGGGTGCTGGAGATACCGGGGGCGCACCGGGAGACGGCCGGGATGTGGGCGGCGGAGGTGCTGCGCCGGCCCGGCATCACGGCCGTGATGGCACCCAGCGACCGGCACGCGGTGGCGCTCCTGGAGCAGCTCCAGATGCGGGGCGTCGACGTCCCCGGGCGGCTGTCCGTGACCGGGTACGACGCGATCGGGGAGTACCGGACCCCCTTGATCGGGCTGACCCACTGGCGCCAGCCGATCGAGCTGATCGGGGCGCGGGCGGTCGACGCGCTGGTCCAGCTCCTGGACGGGGAGCAGCCGCCCGCGCACCACCAGGCGCTGCCGGGGGCGCTGGTGGTGGGGCGGACGGCGGCGGCGCCGACGCCGGCGCGCTGAGGCCGGTGGACCGGCAGCGTTCGCCCATTGTTCACCTGGGTGGCGCTGTCGTCGTCCCGGCGGGGGTGGGAACGTTCCACACATGGTGTTTGGGAACGTTCCACTCCGGCGTGGGGGTGGCGGGGCTGGCGGAGCCGGCGGGACCGGCGGGACCGGCGGGACCGGCGAGGTCGGTAGAGCTGGCGCGGCTGGCGGAGTCCGAGGGCTCGGCAGGGTCGGGCGGCCTGGCCGACTGACCGGTTCGGGCCGTTTCGCCGGCCCTCTTATGGTCCTGCCCTGCCTCGGCCTGCTCCTGGTCTTCGCGTACTGGCCCGTCGTACGCGGCTTCGGCTTGAGCCTCTACGACACGGATCTGCTGGGCGAGCCGACGCGGTTCGCCGGGGCCGCGCACTACGCCGACCTCTTCACCGATCCCGACCTGCGGCGGGCGCTGCTGGCCACGGCGGTGATCGCGGGGCTGAGCGTGACGCTGTCGGTGGGCGGCGCGCTGGCGGCCGTACTGCCGCTGCGGCGGGCCGCGAGCCGGCCGCGCGCGGTGGTGTCGGTGCTGCTGTCGATGCCGTTCGCCTACTCGGCGGCAGCGGCGTCGGCCGTCTTCGCGGGCCTGTTCGCGCCGGCGGTCGGCACCCTGAACGAAGTGCTCGCGCATATCGGCGTCGACGGCCCCCAGTGGCTCAACTCCCCGTTCTGGGCGGTCATTTCGATCTCGGTGGCGACGGCCTGGTACGAATTCGGCTTCGCCTTCCTCGTGTTGCTCGCCGCCCTCACCCAACTCGACCAGCAGGTCATCGAGGCGGCGGCCCTCGACGGCGCCGCCGGACTGCGGCTGGCCCGCTCGGTCATCGTCCCGATGCTCCGCCCCAGCCTGATCTTCCTGCTGGTCACCCAGACGATCAGCGGACTCCAGATCTTCACCCAGGTACAGGTGCTGACGAGGGGCGGCCCCAGCGGCTCGACCTCGACGCTGGTCTTCGAGCTCTACCAGCGGGCGTTCGGCGAGGCGCTGCCGCAGGTGGGTACGGCGTCGGCGCTGGCGGTCGCACTGCTGGTGCTGGTGACCGCGATCACGGCGCTCCAGTTCCGGGTGCTGCGGAGGTGGGCGTGATGGCAACTTCGTTCTCTGACCGGGGAGTCGGTGTGCGGCGTGTCCAACTCGCCTCCCTGGCCCGCTGGTTGTGGCTGGGCGCGGTCGTCCTGGCCGTGGCGTTCCCGGTGTACGTCACCGTCGTCACCGCGCTCCTCCCGGCGGGCGACGTCGCGGCGGGCCGGTTGGTCCCGGTGCCCGGCCGGCTGACCCTGGCCAACGTGCGGGCGGCGCTGGACTCGGCGCCGCTGGGCCACCAGTACCTGGTCAGCGTCGCGGCGACCACGCTCCAGGCGGGCGCCCAGCTGGCGACGGCGGCGCTGGCGGCGTACGCGCTGGTCTTCCCGCGCTGGCGGGGGCGGGGGGTGGCCTTCGCGCTGGTGCTGGCGACGCTCGCGTTCCCCGGGGAGAGCCTGGTGATCCCCAACTTCGAGCTGGTGACGGCACTTGGGCTGCGCGACACGCTTCTGGGCATCGTCGTCCCGTACTTGGCCGCCGGATACGCCGTGTTCCTGCTGCGGCAGGCCTTCCTGGGGCTGCCGAGGGAGGTGTGGGAGGCGGCGCGGCTCGACGGCTGCGGGGAGCTGCGCGCGCTGCTGCACGTCGTACTCCCCATGGCCCGGCCGCAGTTGGTGACGGCGGCGATGTGGTGCGCGCTGTCGGCGTGGAACGGGTACTTCTGGCCGCTGCTCATCACCGACTCGCCGCAGCGGCGGACCGTGCAGGTCGGGCTGGCCCAGCTGGTCACCGACCAGGCCACCGCGCCGGCCGTGATCTACGCCGGGACGCTGCTCGTGCTGCTGCCGACGCTGCTGCTGGTGCTGTTCGGGCAGCGGTTCCTGGTGCGGGGGCTGGCGGCGCGGGTCAGTACCTGAGCCGCTTCTGAAACCGGCTGTTTGCCGGCCAACTCCCTTGCCCCCAAAGTCCTTTGCTCAACTCCTCTGTGTCTCACGAAAGTTGATGGAGCGATGCTCAGACGACCGTACGCCTCGGCGGCCTGCCTCGCGGCCGCGGCGCTCACCCTCACCGCCTGCGGCGGCACCGGCACCCCGGCGGGCAAGGCGGCCGACGGGGCCGCGCCCGGACCGTCGGCCCTGGCCAAGGCGACCGGACCGGTCACCGTGACCCTCTGGCACGGCCTCGGCGGCCCCGCCGGACAGGCCCTCCAGGCGGAGATCGACGCGTTCAACAAGGCCAACGCCGGGAAGATCGCCGTCAAGGCGTCTTTCCAGGGCAGCTACGCCGACGCGATCGCCAAGTACGCCTCGGCGGTGCGCGGCGGCGGCACCCCGAGCGTCATGGTCAGCAACGACATCACCAGCGGCTACCTGCGCGACACTCAGCAGACCGTGTCCGCGCAGGCGATGGCCGCCGCCAACCCCGGCGACCTCGACCTCACCAAACTCCGCCCGGCGGCCCGCAGTTACTACACGGCCGACGGCAAGCTGCTCGCCGTACCGCTCAACACCTCGATGCCGCTGCTGTACGTCAACGACGCGTTGCTCAAGCAGGCCGGCGTGGACCGCTCGACGCTCGGCACGCTGGCCGGGGTAACGGCCGCCGCCCGCAAGGTACATGCGGCGGTGCCGGGTACGAAGGGGCTCGACCAGCCCTTCGACGACTGGTGGTTCGAGCAGCTGAGCGCGGCGAGCGGCTCGCCGTACTGCACGCCGGGCAACGGGCGCACCGCGGGCGGCGCGACGGCGCTGTCGCTGACAAGTCCCGCCCAGCGCAAGGCGTTTGGCGAGGTCGCCGACCTCTACACGTCCGGCGTCGGCCTCGACACCGGCACCGACGGCAACGCGGCCGTCTCCGCGTTCGCCGCCGGCAAGACCGCCATGATGTTCAACTCCAGTGGCGCCATCGGTGCGTTGAAGAAGACGGACATGAAGGGCTGGTCCGCGCTGCCGTATCCGATCTCGGGTGCGCGCGCGGACGCGGGCGCGGCGATCGGCGGGGCCGCGATGTGGGTCGACCAGGCCGGCCACAGCGCCGCCGAACAGGTCGCGAGCTGGAAGCTGATCTCGTACCTCGCCTCGGCGAGCACGCAGGAGCGGTTCGCGAAGGCCTCCGGGTACGCCCCCATCAACACGGACGTCGCGGGCTCCCCCACGTGGAAAGCGTTCTTGGGCGCGAACGAGCCGTACGCCGTCCTCGACAAGCAGTTCAGCGAGACCCCGGCGGTCACGGCCACGGCCGGCTGCCTCAGCGGGGCCATGCCCGGGGTGCGCGACGTCGTCGTCCCGCAGATGCAGCAGGCGTTCGCCGGCAAGACCTCGCTGGACAGCGCGTTGAAGGCGGCCGAGCGGGCGGGCACCGAGAAGATCGTCAACTACCGGAAGCAGGCGGGGCAGTGAGTGACACAGAGATAGCCGGCCTGGCGGCCATGGCGAAGGGCGCGGCGGCCTCCGCGGTGACCGCCCGCTTCGCGCGCGCCGCCGGCGACCCCTACCGCTACGGCGTCTACCTCCGCCCCGACCCGGCGACCTGCGCGGCGGTGACGACGATCACGGACCACGTCCGCGCCCAGTACGGCTTCGTCTCCTCCGGCGCGTTCCCCCCGCACGCCACCCTCGTCGGCAGCCGCCATCTCCCGGGCCCGGTCGAGGAGATCACGGCCGCGCTGACCGGCGCTTTGGCCGGCGTACGCCCCTTCACGGTGCACAACGCGGGTGTCCGCCCCCAGGGCGTGGGTCTGGTCTACGACGTCCACCACCTGGCCGACGGCACCACCCCCAACGCGGAGTTCATCGACCTGGCGGCCCAAGTCGAGGCGGCCGTACGCCCGTTGGAGACCCCGGCGGCCAACCCGGCGGAGCACCCCTTCGACCCGGCGACGTTCCGCGCCCATCTCTCCCTCCTCTCCCACGACTTGTACGTCCGCCCCGACCTGGGCGCGGAGGCGAAGTCCTTCGTCCACGCCCTGCCGGTGACCCACCCCGAGACGTTCCCGGGCCACACGGTCACCCTCTACCGCACGCGCAGCGACGACTGGAGCGGGCGCTGGTGGCAGACGCTGACGTGGGAGCACGTGCGGACGTGGACGCTGGGGGAGTGAACCGGCGTCGGCCGGACGGCCCCGGGCGCGTCCCGCACTAGGCCGTCCGGGTCGTCGTCCCCCTGACCTCGCCCCCCAGCACCCCCACCCCACGGAACCGCACAAGTATGTTCGTCATCCAGTAATACAAACCCACTCGGGATGTACGGACGAACATGAGGCGACACACGATGGGCAGGCGGTTCAGGGGTACGGCGCTGACGTGCGCTTTTCTCACGGCGGGGCTGGCGACGAGCTGTACGGCGGCGGGGCACGGCAGTGACGCCGGTCCGTCGTCCTCGGCGTCGTCCCCCGCCCCCCAGCGCACCGGCGCGACCACGCAGACGGACGCGCTCGCCGCCGCCTACCGCAAGTGGGGCCTCCCGCAGCTCGCCCCCGCGCCCGCCCCGCCGGCGGTCAAGCCGGTGAAACTGCCGGCGGCGGGCGGCGCGGTGCCGGTGGTCAGCGACATCCCGACCGACCAGAAGATCGTGTTCCTCACGTTCGACGACGGGGCCGAGAAGGACCCGAAGTTCGTGACGATGATGAGCGAACTCAAGCTGCCTTTCACGATGTTCCTCACCGACGCCGCCATCAGCAGCGACTACGGCTACTTCACGAAACTCCAGCGGCTCGGCGGCGACATCCAGAACCACACCCTCACCCACCCCGACATGAACACCCTCGGCGCGGCGGCCCAGAAGGAGCAGATCTGCGGCCAGCAGGCCAAGTTGAAGGCGCACTACGGTGTCACCCCGCGCCTGTTCCGCCCGCCCTACGGCAACTGGAACGAGAACACCCGTGCGGCGGCGGCGAGTTGCGGCATCCAGGGCATCGTCCTGTGGCGCGAGTCCATGCAGATCAAGAACATGCAGTACCAGCGCGGCGACAAGAAGCTGCACCCCGGCGACATCATCCTGGCCCACTTCCGGGGCCCGTCGGAGCTGAAGGGGACCACGATGACGCGGATGACGCAGAACATGCTGCGGCACATCCAGGAGCAGGGCTTCACGGTCGCGCGGCTGGAGGACTACATGTGACGCCGGGACCGCTCAACTCCCGAAGTACGCCTTCTCGTTGACGTGGTACATGTAGTCCCGCCAGTGCGCCTTGAGGTACGTGTACCGCGCCGGGTCATAGCCCCACAACTGCTCCAACGCCCCTTCGATCACAGGCTCGTTGGCGCGGACAAAGTCCAACACCGCCTCGGAGACCGGCGCGTACGACCAGTGCCACCGCTCCTCGCTGATCGCCGGCGAGGCCTTCGCCGTGTCGGCGGTGTAGGTCTGGAGGAAGCCGTACCCGGACGCGTTCGCGCGCAGCCAGGCGTAGTTGGCGGCTTCGGGGCCGCCGTCCGCCCACTCCTGCGGGGTGGTGTCGAAGAAGTCCGCGTCGCTGCCGAGGTGGTGGCGGGAGACGCCGGGCGCGGTCGAGGTGCGCAGGATCTCGATCTGCCGTTCGTCGGCGGTGAGTTCGGCCCACACCTCGCGGTGGGAGTCCTTGTCCGGGTCCCACTGCGGATCGGTGCCGAGCTGCGCGGCGTACCGGGCGCGGACGGCGTCGACGACGATCCCGAAGGTGCCCGCGCCGCCCGAACCGGTGCGCAGGAACTCGTACTTGCGGTCCCATATCTGCCGCTGCACGGCCGCGGCGCGCACCCACGAGACGACGACGGAGTCCCGCGCGACCGACAGACCGGCCGCCGCAGCGTCCGCCAACGCCCCTATCTGCACGTCCATTTCGGCCTTCAGCGAGCCCGGCGCGCTCCCGGTGCCGGTGATCCACGCGGCGACGGCGGCGGGCTCGGCCTCCGCCAGCACCTGCGACACGGCCCATGTGCGCCGGTCGATGCCCCACTGCGAGCGGTACGTCCGGGCCGGCACCTCGTCCGCCGCGAACGCCAGCTCGCCGAGCGCGGCGGCCCCGGCGGCTCCCACCCCGGCCGCGAGCAGGCCGAGGACCCGGCGGCGGCCAGGGCCTTTACGGCGGTGGGAGGGGGGCTGTCCGTTGCGCGCGCCGTGCATGTCGTTCCGTCCTCGGTGCTGTGTCTCTACACGCCCTTGAAAGTACGACAATCGTACGCACACGACGGCCCGGGTCCTGGACCCGGGCCGTCGTGAACAGGCTCTCCCTCAGCCGGATTTGATGCTCAGCGCTGCCAACTGGCCTTGGCCAGCGCGGGGACGAAGCGCAGGGCGTCCACGGTGCCGACGCCGGTCGCCATGTCGTATCCGTCGACCGCCTTGTAACCGGTCACGCCCGCATAGGAGTTGTCGGTGCCGTCGTTGACGTCGACGATCCCGTCGCGCGCGGAGTGGCGGGCGTACAGCGTGTACAGGGCCTGGTGGATGTCGCCCACCCGGTGGCCCGCCGCCTGGTCGGCGAGGGCAACGATCCCCGAGAACAAGGGAGTTGCCTCGCTGGTGCCGCCGTAGACGTTCCAGCCGACGGCCGTCGGGTCGTAGCTGGAGTACACCCACGCGCCGCCGTCGACCGCGGCGGACATCGAGATGTCGGGGGTGCCGCGCTGGGCGCCGACGACGTTCTTCACGCCGTTCTGGAAGGCGGGCCGGGCGAACACGTGCGACTGACCGCCGCCGCCGGCGCCGTGGTCGTTGTACACGCTGTCCGGCTTGACGCGGTTGCCCTTGTCGTCCAGGTGCAGCTGCGTACCGCCGACCGACGTCACCAACGGGTCCGACGACGGCCAGGAGTTGACGCGCTCCTTGTAGTAAGTCTTGCCGTCCGCCTGCATGTCGGTCGCGCCGCCGTCACCCGAGGCGGCAAGTACCGTCACGTGCTTGCGACTTGCGTCCTGGTAGGCGTACCGCAGGTTCTTGATGCTGGAGAAGTCGCCCTTGCCGAAGCCCGGGAACGTGTTCTCCGTCGCCCCGAAACTCTGGCTGATGACGTCCCCGACGCCTTGGTCGATGAGGTGCTTCTCCGCGCTCATCATCTCCGGCAGCCCGGTGGTGCCCTCGGTCTCGGACACCGCGGTCTCGACGACGACGAGCTTCGCGTCCGGCGCCACGGCGTGCGCCATCTCCACGTCCAGCGTCGTCTCCCCGGCCCAGCCCGCCATGTCGGCGTTCTTCGGGTCGAAGACCGGCACCTTCCCCCACTTCACGACCTGGATCTTGGTGCTGCGGAGGCCGAACTGCTTGCTGTAGACGTCGAGATCGTGCTGGAGCGTCGGCGACCCGTACGAGTCGACGATCACGATCGTCCGCCCCTTGCCCGTGATCCCGGCCCGGTAAAGGGGGTTGAGGTCGTAGGCGGTCCGATACTGGAGCGGCGTATAGCAGTTGATCTTCCATTTGGCCTGGCACTGCGCGCTGCTCAGCGGGCTGCTGACACCGCGCGCCAGGGTGTGTCCGGCGATCGCGGGTGTGGCCAGGGTGTGTGACGTGACACCGACAGCCGCGGCGACCGGCACGGCCGCGGGCGCGGCAACGGCCAGCGCGGCGACGGCGATCGCCACCGCGACGCCGCGCCCCGTACGGGCTCTGCGCATGAATCCCCCTGTGGTCCGGAGTCTCACCTAGTGGTCTGTTCGCATCAGACCTAGGGGGTCATGTGCATATCAAGGGGGTTGGGTGGGTGATGCCGAAGGCTTTACCAGGGGATGGACCGGGGTCAGCGCACCGGAAACCCAAACGAATACCCCTCCCCCTTCAACCACGGCAGCAGCTCCCGCAGTGCCGCCACGGTCTGCGACCGGTCCCCGCCCGCGTCATGGAAAAGCAGCGTCGGCCCGTTGGAGATCTCCCCCTTGACCGTCGCCACGATCGACGCCGTCCCCCGCCGCTCGAAGTCCTTGGAATCGACGTTCCACCCCAGCGGCCGCATCCCGTGCGAGGCGGCGAGCCGCCGGCTGTACGGCGTGAACGCGCCGCCGGGCGCCCGGTAGTAGAGCGGCCGTACGCCCCCCGACGCCTCGGTGATCATCCGCTCGGCGTCGAGGATCTGCCGCGACTGATAGGCCTCGGGCTTGTGGTCCATCGTCACGTCGTGCGAGACGGTGTGGTCACACAGCCGGTGCCCCGCCGCCACGATGTCCTTGACCAGATCCGGATGCGCCTGCGCGGCGGGACCGAGCACACAGAACGTCGCCTTCACCCCGAACTCCTTGAACAGGGCCAGCACTTGGGGCGTCCAGACCGGGTCGGGCCCGTCGTCCACCGTGATGTTGACGGCCCGTGCGCCCCCCTCCGAGGCATGCGCGATCTCCGCCGACACGGCCGCCGCCGCCCGGCTCCGCGGCTGCGCCGAAGCGGCCGGGGCCCCCGCCCGGGGCGCGGGCCCCTCGACGGAACCGCCCCGCGCGTACGACGCCAGCGCGGCCACCGCGGTCACCCCGAGCGCCGCCGCGAGCACCTTGCCGGCCCAGCCCCGCCCGTGTCCGCGTCCGCGCTCGTGTCCGCTGTTGCGCCGCATGTCTTCCCGTCCCCTGCCGTCGCTGTGGCCCGTGCGTCAGGCAAGAGGGGGTGACGGGGGCGGGGGCTCCGGCTGTTACGGATCGCGGACGAATTCGCGGGGGGTTGGGGATACGGGGGGCTCCTCGAAGGTCGTACGCAGGCTCCCCGGCCGGTGTTGCGAAGGCCCCGCGGTCAGTCGTACGCACCCGCCCTTACCCCCGCCCCCACCCAACCCCCGACCACTTCTTACTCCCCGGCCAGAACCCCCACCCCCTTCCAGCCATCTCAAAGGAGGGCGAATGACCTGTCGGAGCCGTGCGAGGCGCCGGGAACAGAAGAGGGAGAGAGCGTGTCGGCCATCAGCCAGCGGACGCACCTGCTGCTGCTCACCGCCTGGGCGACGCTGTGGTTCGCCGTGGTCGAGCGGCACGGCGGCTTCTCCTGGCACTACCTGCGGACGGGCGGAGAGCTGCTCTACGCCGGCGCGGGCCGCGCGGACGGCGGGCTGAACCTGTACGCCCATCACCCCGAGCTCCAGATGGGCCCGGTCAGTTTTCTTACGGCGGGCCTGTTCAACCCGTTCCCCGAACAGGTCGGGCAGTTCCTGGCCGCCGCCGTGATGTCGCTGCTGGGCCTGATCATCCTGGTGGTCGTGGGCCGCAGCGCCGCCTGCCACTTCCTCGGCACTGGCATCAACCACCAGCGCCTGCGGCAACGGGTGCTGATCGCGGGCCTCGCCTTCATCCCGATGTGGATCGAGGTCGCCGTCCGCTTCGGGCACCTGGACGACGTACTCGCCCTCTTCTTCACCGCCCTGGCCGTCAACGCGCTGACCCGTGGCAACCCCGCCGCGACCGGCGTCTTCCTGGCCCTGGCGATGGACTCCAAACCCACGGCCCTGGCCTTCCTCCCCCTCCTCCTGGCCCTCCCCCGCCGCCAATGGCCGCGCGCGGCCCTGTGGTGTACGGCGCTGCTGGCGCTGGCCTGGCTGCCGTTCCTGCTCGGCGCGCCGCACTCCTTCGCCGCCGCCGAGTTCACCATCCCCAACCAGCCGGCGTCGGCGCTGCGCTGGCTGGGCGTCGACGATCCCCGCACCCCGTCGTGGGACCGCCCCGCCCAGGCGGCGGCGAGCCTCGCCCTGGGCTGCGCCGCGGTCTGGCGCGGACGCTGGCCCGCGGTCGTACTCCTCGGCGCCAACGCGCGCATCGCGCTGGATCCGAGCGTGTACACGTACTACACGGCCTCCGTCCTGCTGGGCACCTTGCTGTGGGACGTGATCGGGCAGCGGCGGCTGGTGCCCTGGTGGAGCTGGATCGCGCTGCTCACCCTCTACGGCCCGGTCTTCGTCATACCCGATGACGCGGCTCGGGGGTTGATTCGGTTGGGGTTTGTGGTGATTTCTACCGGTTATGTGTTGTTTTGGCCTGTGCGGGATCGGGGGAGGAGGGTGAAGGGGCGGGGGCGTTCCTGATCGTGTCGGCCGTGGGGGGAATGTCATGGAGCAGCTTCAGAAGCTCGTCGTCCGGCACGGGGAGTGCGAACAGCAGCCCGTGCGCTTCCGTCCGACGACGTGGCGGCCACGGCTGGCGGCGCACGGAGCCGAGCACGTACTCGACATCGGTGTCAGGACCACGGCAGGCGACCGTCTCATCACCCGGGACGACCTGACCCGCCTGCGGGATCGGGTCGGTGAAGACCCCGACGGCCTGCGCGACTTGTTCGCGGCCGTCATGATCTGGGGCTCGGGCACCGCCAACGGGCGCGGGCCGCGGTACGCCGAGGCGGCCCTGGCCGATCCGCGTATGCCCACGGTCCTGCGGGCCACCCGCGACGCGGTCCGCGCCGGTGATCTCAGCGGGGCCTACCGGAAGTTCCGGCTCACGGGGGTGGGGCGGTCCTTCTTCACCAAGTGGTTCGCCGCGGTGGACGACCGCCCCGCCCCCTGCGAACGGGCGCTGATCCTCGACGACCGCGTCTTCCGCTCCCTCAACGCCCTCGGCTGGTCCAGCTGGAAAACAGCGGGTACGCATCATTGGCCGACTCGGTACGCCACTTACGTGAGCGCCATGCATGGCTGGGCGTCGGGGGTGGGGGTTACGGCGGAGCGGCTTGAGTGGGTTCTGTTTCATGTGGATGGGGTGGGGGTGGGGGAGGGGTGAGTTCTGGGGGGCGGTTTCCCGCTGCACCTATCGCCTGCCCTGATCCGTAAAGCAAAAAGGCCCAAGTCTCTGACTTGGGCCCTGCGTTATGGAGCGGGTGACGAGAATCGAACTCGCACTCTCAGCTTGGGAAGCTTGAGTCTTGTGGGTGCCGGAACCGCACTGACCTGCGGTGGAACTGTGCTCCGGCCCATGGCGGACCGTGGTCGATTTCCCCTTGTTCCCCGTGAGTCCCCGCAGGTTCTGGCACGCAAATGGCACGCCTCCTGTTTCTCGTCGTCCCGGAGGTTGGGCCCTGGACGTCTGCGCCTCAGCCGATGAACGTCAACCACGATGGTGGTTGCGTCGAACGATCAGGCGCGCGTGTGCCTCGTTGCACCCCCACCGGCCTTAGCCACGTTGCTGTGAATTTTCTTTATTTCCTGTGTGAGACGCCCGGCGGGTGGGAGGCGATGGCACGTTGCGACTCGGGACGATCGAGCTTGACTCTGCCGATGCCGATCTGCATGGCCATCAGGTCAACTACTTGGCGGAGATATGGAAAAACATCGGGAATTCCGACATCATTCCCAAATGTCATCGCATGCTCCGGCGAGATCGAAGGATTCCCCGGGCCGATTCGATAATTCCCCACCACTTCGGCTTCAATATTCCCGATAGGTTTTTCTGACTTGCCGTGAGCTGTGGCAGTGCACGACAGGCCGATATGAATATGATCTTTACTGAACCCAAAGGAGCGCTTAATGGAGATTTCCCATTCCGCCGCCTGCCCGGGACGCATCCTCTCGGCGCTTAGGCGCTTGGTTGCAACTTGGCACAGATGGGCATTTCCATGCAACCACTTCGGGTCGGTCGCGGGTTCTTCTGTGGGAGTCAAATCTGACATGTCACTGCACCCGCACCGTGCGATGTTCGATCACGGAGTCATCAACGCTTTCCCAGGCAACGGAGTCTTCGGACTCTCTCTCACCTGCGGGGGAATTTGCCTTTCGTACGATTGGCAGTTCAATGACTTCTGCCCAAGTTACGTACTGCTGCTCTTCGTCCACGTCGCATTCGTCCTGCGGTCGACTGGCGACTATGCGGCTTCGCGCCGCTCCCGCTTCAACCCGCTCCAAGGACAGTTCGTAGCCCAGGGCGTGCAGGTACTCGGCAAGCGTGGAGACGTGCATGTTACCGTCACCATGAAGTACTTGGTTTACAGCGGATTTCCGGATTCCTAGCCTGCGAGCAAGATCGCTCTGAGTCATCCTTGACTCGGCTAGGCTGTTATGGATGGCAGCGAGTGCTTCATAACGTAGGCGTGCCGCAGAAAGTGCGCGAGCGCCCTCTTCTGTTGAGGCGAGTCGTTCGTACAAGTTCTTCATTACGCTGAGCTATCCTCCTTCATCACCCAGAGAGCCTTGTCAATTTCCTTACGTGGCGTCTTTTGGGAATTCTTTAGGAAGCCGTGAGTCAGACGTGCAGTCTTTCCCGTGAAGTGCGTACAGTAAAAGAAAGGGAGTCTCGCATCTCCGGCCTTAATCTCATATATTTCACCGCGAAGGTGGTTTAGCTGAAGGGGGACCCTTAGAGTTCCTCGCTCCGCAAATTCCTCCAATCGCACTGCAATATCTGCAAGCCTTTGGAGGTTTCCCTTTCGTTTGATTTTTTTCTCCAAGTCGGCAATGAAATCGTCGGCTTCAGACCTGCCTTCCGTCGTTCGCGCAGCTTCGATCATGAGTGCAGTCCCGCGCTCGTAGCTGATCCGTTGGCAGTCTGCGCATGTTGCCCGCCGTACAGTTTCCACTGTACTGCCCTCCCCGAACGAGCGATATGAGTGAGCGGGATGCTATCCCGGTTGCGACACTGTGGAGCCGCTTCGGTGCGTTTCGTTCCTGATCGATGGCTTGGTGCGCCATGCGTTGACCAGGCATACAGAGCCTCTTGAGCGGCCGACTGTCCAAGTGGCGACTTAGCCCTCGCTGGCGCCAGGTGGCTGATTGATGCGTGCGGCACGGGCGCCGACCGGGCTGGAGCGGGGCGGAGACAGGAGCGCAGGCCCGGCCGGGGGCCGGGCCGCGCGCGGGGAGCGGAGCGAGCCGCCTTGAACTAGTAGAGAAAGTTGTAACTCACCCCTGGTGGCGGGTTACTCGGGGATGGCTCGGGCCACGGTGACCATGAGTGCGATGACCCACAGAACTCCGGTGACTGTGACGGCGACGGCGCATGCCTTGTTCATGCAAGCTCCAGCTCGGCCGGGTCGGCCATCCACTCGATCCCGCCGTTCGGCGGCCGGACGAACGCCTTGGTCTCCGTGCGGCGGTCCTGAGGGGCACTAGCCGGGTCCGTCCAATCCTCGATCACAGCCTTGAGGATGCCGCTGCGGGTCCCATCAGTGACCGTCTGCCCGATAAGCCGAGCAGTGACCATCACGCACCCCTCTCCCACTCACAGTCGGCGCAGCCGGGAACAGGACACGGCGAGTACGACGGAAAGGGAAGCTCGCCTTTCCCGTACCAGTGTTGAACGCACCGCCGCACTCGCCCCACCAGCCGGCAGGCAAGCCTTCCGAGCTCCCCGAGAGCCGACCCCGCTGAGGAACCCCCACCACTCTCACGCAGACGATGACACGCTTGTCCGGAGCCCTCATCAAACCCCCCTCCCGCGCTTCCTCGGCATCGGGTAATAACAAGTCGCATGCCGATAATCGGCCATCCCCCGCCCACTCCCCCCATGATCGACGGCAAGCCGCACAACCCTCTCCTCCCGGCCGATCAACTGCTTGCAGTCGGCACAGACATGCCCCGAGGGCGCATAGGTCGTGTACGCGACCGGCGCCACCCGAACGACCTTGCTACGACGCCCACTTGTGCTGTCGGACATGGTCCTCAACCCCTCTTGTCCTTAGATCCGTCTCGATGACCGTGGACGCGACCCCCGAGTGCCGGCCGCGCCCGAAACCGACGCTCAGCTCAGGGGCGGCCTCCTCGAGGGGGAGGTGTACAGCAGGGCCGTGACCGCGTAGCCGTTCCCGCTGCGGTGGACGACGACCCGGTGGGCGATCGCGCTGACCATGTCCAGCCCCCGCCCGTGCTCGGCCTCCTGGTCCTGGTGCTCGGCCTTCGGAGCGGTCCCCGCAGCGCCCTCATCGGTGACCGACACCGCCACCATGTGGGTCGACACGGCGACGGCCAGATGAAAGCCGCCGAACTCCATACCGCTCGCCGTGTGCAGGATCGCGTTCGTGCTCAGCTCGCTCACGATCAGCTCGGCGTCGTCGACCAGAGGCAATCCGCCAAGGATTTCCCGGGTCCAGCGACGGGCCCGGCTGACCTCTTCCGGCAATCCCGGGCAAGTGAGCCCCCAAACCCGGGAACCACTCATATACTCGTGCATACAAGTTCCTTCATGCTGGTAGGCCGCACGCGCAGCGAGTTCGGGTCAGACGAGTTTGACGCCGTCGTGGGCGCGGACGGCGGGCGGAGACATGCCGTCCATCGCGTCCAGAACGCGGATGGCGTACGCCTCGTCGGCCAGCTCGGAGACCTCCTCGCGGGTGGCCCAGCGCAGCGCGCGGGTCTCGCTCCCCGTGGTGGGCGTGCCGTCGGCGATCTCGCAGCGGAAGACCATCGAAACGATCAGGCCGGTCATGTTCTTGTAGACGCCCGTGAGGCTTGCGGGCAGCGCGATCTTGATGCCAGTCTCTTCCAGGACTTCGCGCTGGAGAGCTTCGGGGACGGTCTCCTCGCGTTCGAGGATGCCGCCCGGGGGTTCCCATTTGCCGTTGTCGCGGCGCTGTATCAGGAGGGCTCTGCCTTGGCCGTCGACGACGACCCCGGCGACGCTCACGGAGTGCGGACGTTCAGTGCTCACGTTCCTCGGCCCTCTCGTATGGCTAGGCTCCACACGGTAGCAACTCCAGTCACCCACTCGTCTAGATATCTAAAGGAGTACATGTGAATACCCTCCCTGCCACGACCTCCCTCGGGGGCCTCGACCCCACGAGTGACCGCGCGGTCTTCCGGCAGATCGCCGATCAGCTGCGCGAGGCGATCGACCGGGGGCGATTCACGGAAGGCTCCAAGCTGCCCTCCGAAGCCGAGCTCGTCGAGCACTACGGGGTGTCCCGGATGACGGTCCGGAACTCCTTCTCCGTCCTCCAGGGGGAGGGGCTGGTCCGCGCGGAACACGGCAAGGGAGTCTTCGTACGGCCGCGCCCTCCCGTACGACGGCTGGCCTCGGACCGCTTCTCCCGCCGGCACCGGGCCGAAGGCAAGGCCGCGTTCCTCGTCGAGGCCGACACGGTGGGCAGCCGCCCCCAGGTCGACAGCCTGGAGGTGAAGGAGGTCAAGGCCACCCCGGACATCTCAGCCCGCCTCGGCTCCGTCCGCCGCGTCCTGTCCCGCTACCGCCGCTACCTGCACGACGGCCGCCCCGTCGAGTTCGCCACCTCCTACATCCCCCTCGACATCGCTCGCGGCACCCAGATCGCCGAACTCAACTCCGGCCCCGGCGGCATCTACGCCCGCCTCGAAGAACTCGGCCACCGCCTCGACCACTTCGAGGAGGAGGTCAAGGCCCGGATGCCCACCCCCGCCGAGGTGAAGGTGCTCAACCTGTCGTCCGGGGTGCCCGTCTTCCAACTGGTCCGGACCGCCTTCGACAGCGACGGGAGAGCTGTCGAAGTCTGCGACACGATCATGGCGGCGGACGCATACGTGTTGTCGTACCACCTTCCGGCGGTCTAGCCGCCGTTGAGACTTCCGCTCTGGCGCGCAAAGCCCGAACAACCCCGCACAGCAAAAAGGCCCAAGTCTCTGACTTGGGCCCTGCGTTGTGGAGCGGGTGACGAGAATCGAACTCGCACTCTCAGCTTGGGAAGCTGATGTTCTACCACTAAACTACACCCGCGAAAATCAGCTTCCGGCCGACCGGTCGGTGACTGACTGCTCCGCCACTCTACCCCATCCCCGCCCCCCGTCGCCGAACCCTCCGGTCCAGGACCGCGAGGCAGCCCCGATCCGGCTGCGGGGGGCGGGAGTTGAGGCGTACGGTGAAGGTGGTGGAGAGGTCCCCGCGGGGTTCGGGGGAGGCGGAGTGCCGCCCGCGACCCCGTCCCTTTCATCCCGTAATGTGACGCCAGCGTCACGGCATCCCCGCCAGAGGTGACGCGGTTCTTGGGGAAGGGACTCTAGGACTTGATGGAGCGCACCGTCGTCCGCTGTGCCGATGGGCACGTGTTCAGCACCACCTCGTTCCCGATGCAGCAGGCCGAGCGGCTCGGCCCCGGACGGCTCGTCCGCTGCCCTCGATGTGCCCGGCTCCGCAGTGTGGTGCCTGTCACTCCCGAGGCGCAGACCGGCAAGCGGCCCGAAGCGCATCGCGACCCGCAGAACGAGAAGCAGCGCGACGACACCCTCGGCAAGCATCTTGAGAAGCATTAGGGAAGCATCGGGAAAGCGTTAGGGGCCACGCCTCGCAGTCGTACCCCGCAGCCACACCCGGCCTCGCGGCCACACCCCGCAAGTCACACCCGGCCTCGCGGCCCCACCCCGCCGCACAGCCACACCGTCTCGGCAAGACCCCCTAGGGGAAACCTCCTAAGCAATCCCCCCTAAGCGAAACCCCTTAGGTGAAACCCCCTAAGCAACACCCCCTTGCCGAGACCCCCAACCATCACCCCCAACCAACCCCCCCCGGCCCCCCCGCAAGCCGCGCCCCCCGTCCGATTGGGGCGACTCCGCGCGGCTTGCGTATCCTCGGGCACGTGCTTCTCTCAGACAAGGACATCCGAGCCGAGATCGCCTCCGGCCGCGTACGGATCGATCCCTACGACGAATCAATGGTGCAGCCGTCCAGCATCGACGTACGACTGGACCGCCTCTTCCGGGTGTTCGAGAACCACCGCTACCCGCACATCGACCCCTCGGTGGAGCAGGCGGACCTCACCCGGCTCGTGGAGCCGGAGGGCGACGAGCCGTTCATCCTGCACCCGGGCGAGTTCGTGCTCGCCTCCACCTACGAGGTCATCACGCTCCCGGACGACCTGGCCTCCCGCCTGGAGGGCAAGTCCTCCCTCGGCCGGCTGGGCCTCGTCACGCACTCCACCGCCGGCTTCATCGACCCCGGTTTCAGCGGCCACGTCACCCTCGAACTCTCCAACCTCGCCACGCTCCCCATCAAGCTGTGGCCGGGCATGAAGATCGGCCAGCTGTGCATGTTCCGCCTCAGCTCCCCCGCCGAACACGCCTACGGCAGCGAGCGCTACGGCTCCCGCTACCAGGGCCAGCGCGGCCCCACGGCCTCCCGCTCGTTCCGCAACTTCCACCGGACCCAGGTGTGACCGCATGAGCGACGTACGCGAGAACCTGACCTACGACCGCTTCGGCACGGCCGTCCGCGAGCTGGCCCAGACCATCGCCGACGACGGGTACGAGCCCGACGTCGTCCTCTCCATCGCCCGCGGCGGGGTCTTCGTCGCCGGGGGGCTCGCCTACGCCCTCGACTGCAAGAACATCCATCTGGTGAACGTCGAGTTCTACACCGGTGTGGGCACCACGCTCGAAATGCCCGTCATGCTCGCGCCCGTCCCCAACGTCATCGACTTCTCCGACAAGAAGGTCCTGATCACGGACGACGTCGCCGACACCGGCAAGACGCTCAAGCTGGTGCACGACTTCTGCCTCGACACCGTCGCCGAGGTCCGCAGCGCCGTGATCTATGAGAAGTCCCACTCGCTGGTCAAGTGCGAGTACGTCTGGAAGCGCACCGACGACTGGATCAACTTCCCCTGGTCCGTGGAGCCGCCGGTCGTCCGGCGCAGCGGCCAGGTCCTCGACGCCTGACCCCTAAGGGACTTCCCCCAGGACGGAAAAGGGGCCCCGCGCCACCCTGGCGCCGGGCCCCTAGGTGTACCCCAACTCCTTTAGAACGTCCCCAACTTCACGATCGACAGCAGCGCCACCAGCTGGATCGCCGACGCCCCCAGCGCCTTCGGCCACGGCAGATCGTGCGACTTGCTCACCATCAGCGTGAGCAGCGCCCCGCCCGCGACCCACGTCGCCCACCCCAGCAGCTGCACGAACGACGCGTCGCCGCCGAAGAACATCGCCACGACCAGCCGCGGCGCGTCCGTCAGGGACATGATCAGCATGGAGAGGCCGACCGTCGGCTGCCAGGCCCCGTCCCCGCCGAGCTGGCGGGCCAGCGTGTGGGTGACGACGCCGAGCACGAAGGACGACAGGACCATCGCCACGGCCGTCGTCAGGACGATCGGGATCGCGTTGGCGAGGGTCGCGTTGATCGCGTCCGCGCGGGCGCTGTCGAAGCCGAAGACGGCGAGCAGGCCGTAGAGGAAGGTCACGATCAGGGCGGGGGCCCACATCGTGTAGTCGCGCATCACGAGGAAGGTCTGGTTCGGGGCGGTGACGATGCCCTTCAGCAGCTCTTTCCAGGGCAGCCGCGGCCCGACGGGACCCGAGGGCGCCGAGCCCGCGTGATAGGTCCCGCCCTGGTTGTACTGGTCCCCGACCGAGAACGCCTGCGTGTGCCCGGGGTTGTTGGCGGCGTACGGGTCATGCCCCGCACCCTGCCCGCCCTGCACCCCGGCCTGCGTCGCCCCGTAAGGGTCGCTCCCGAAGTACTCCGGGCCCTCCGGCCCACCCTGAGAGCCGTACGGCCGCCCCTGCGGGTACGACGGCTGCGGCGGCGCCGGCGGGTAGCCGTGCGCCGGCCCGCCCTGGCCCTGCTGCCCGTACGGAGGGTCGTGCGGTCGCGCTTGCGGGGCGCGGTCGTCCCGGCCGCCGCGTCCGATCCTGAATCCAGCCACTCACTGAACGTACCTGGTCCCGGAGGCCGGCGGGCCGGGGCCGACGTTTCCAGGACGCCATTGCTGCCGACCTGTGACATCCCCTAGGGGGAACCCGTAGGGGATGTCACAGGCCGGCCGGCTGTTACTTCACCGGCTCGGGCTCCGGCTCGCTCTCGCTCTCCTCGGCGCCCTCCGGGTCGGCCGGCGTCTTCACCGACTCCAGCAGCAGCTGGGCGACGTCGACGACCTGGATCGACTCCTTGGCCTTGCCTTCGTTCTTCTTGCCGTTGACCGAGTCGGTCAGCATCACCAGGCAGAACGGGCACGCCGTCGAGACGATGTCGGGGTTGAGCGACAGAGCCTCGTCCACGCGCTCGTTGTTGATGCGCTTGCCGATCCGCTCCTCCATCCACATCCGCGCGCCGCCCGCGCCGCAGCAGAAGCCGCGCTCCTTGTGGCGGTGCATCTCCTCGTTGCGCAGGCCCGGGACGCTCGCGATGATCTCGCGCGGCGGGGTGTAGATCTTGTTGTGCCGGCCCAGGTAGCAGGGGTCGTGGTAGGTGATGATGCCCTCGACGGGCGTCACCGGCACCAACTTGCCCTCGTCGACGAGGTGTTGCAGCAGCTGCGTGTGGTGGACGACCTCGTAGTCGCCGCCGAGCTGCGGGTACTCGTTGCCGATGGTGTTGAGGCAGTGCGGGCAGGTCGCGACGATCTTCTTGGCCGACTTGGGCTTCGCGCTCTCGGGCACGACCTTGCCCTCGTCGTCGGTCTCCTCGCCGAACGCCATGTTCAGCGCCATGACGTTCTCCATGCCGAGCTCCTGGAACAGGGGCTCGTTGCCGAGGCGGCGGGCGGAGTCGCCGGTGCACTTCTCGTCGCCGCCCATGATCGCGAACTTGACGCCCGCGATGTGCAGCAGCTCGGCGAAGGCCTTGGTGGTCTTCTTGGCGCGGTCCTCCAGGGCGCCGGCGCAGCCGACCCAGTAGAGGTACTCGACCTCGGTGAGGTCCTCGATGTCCTGGCCGACGACCGGGATCTCGAAGTCGACCTCCTTGGTCCAGGCGAGCCGCTGCTTCTTCGCCAGGCCCCAGGGGTTGCCCTTCTTCTCCAGGTTCTTGAGCATCGTGCCGGCCTCGGAGGGGAACGACGACTCGATCATCACCTGGTAGCGGCGCATGTCGACGATGTGGTCGACGTGCTCGATGTCGACCGGGCACTGCTCGACGCAGGCGCCGCAGGTGGTGCAGGACCACAGGACGTCCGGGTCGATGACGCCGCCCGCGGCGAAGCCGCTGTCAGATACAGCCTCCGCGGTGCCGATCAGGGGGCGCTCGGCCTCCGCCAGGGCGGCGGCGGGAACGTCCTTCAGCGCCTCCTCGGACGCCTTCTCCTCGCCCTCCGCCGTCTTGCCGCCGCCCGCGAGCAGGTAGGGCGCCTTGGCGTGCGCGTGGTCGCGCAGCGACATGATCAGCAGCTTCGGCGAGAGCGGCTTGCCGGTGTTCCACGCCGGGCACTGCGACTGGCAGCGCCCGCACTCGGTGCAGGTGGAGAAGTCCAGCAGGCCCTTCCAGGAGAACTGCTCGACCTGGGAGACGCCGAAGACGTCGTCCTCACCCGGGTCCGCGAAGTCGATCGGCTTGCCGCCGGACGTCATCGGCTGGAGCGCGCCGAGCGCGGTACCGCCGTCGGCGTCGCGCTTGAACCAGATGTTCGGGAACGCGAGGAAGCGGTGCCAGGCGACGCCCATGTTGGTGTTCAGCGAGACGACGATCATCCAGATGAACGACGTGCTGATCTTGATCATGGCGAGCAGGTAGACGAGGTTCTGGAGCGTCGTGACGCCGAGCCCCTTGAACGCGAGGACCAGCGGGTACGACGCGAAGTACGCGGCGTCGTAGCTCTCCACGTGGTGCAGCGCGCCCTCCAGGCCGCGCAGCACGTAGATCGCGAGGCCGATGGTCAGGATGACGTACTCGACGAAGTACGCCTGGCCCGCCTTGGAGCCGGTGAACCGGGACTTGCGGCCGGGGCGCGAGGGCAGGCTCAGCAGGCGGACGACGATCAGGACGGCGATGCCCAGGATCGTCATGACGCCGATGAACTCGGTGTACATCTCGAACGGCAGGAAGTCGCCGATGACCGGCAGCACCCAGTCGGCGCGGAAGAGCTGGCCGAAGGCCTGGGCGAGGGTCGGCGGCAGCGTCAGGAAGCCGACGGCGACGAACCAGTGCGCGAAGCCGACGATCCCCCAGCGGTTCATCCGGGTGTGGCCCAGGAACTCCCGCACCAGGGTCACGCTGCGCGCGTAGGGGTTGTCGGTCCGGGTGCCGGCCGGGACCGGCTGGCCCAGCTTGAAGTACCGGACGAACTGACCGATGGCGCGCGCGAGCAGGGCGACGCCGACCACGGTCAGGGCCAGCGACACGATGATCGCGGCGAGTTGCATGGGGGCTCCTCGGGCCTGCGAGGGATGGTCAGGCGGTTACTAAGCGGTAACTTATGTAGTCGGTCTGAGGGTACCCCGTATTCTCCGTCGCACTGTAGCGGGGTGGAAGGTGATCTGAATCGCTGAGGCTTGCCTCAGTGAGGGCTGCTCTTGACGGCGATTTGGGGTCGTTCCGTTCATGTCATTCGTACGGAATTGCAGCATTTATGACTAATTTGTGACCGTGCTCTATGGAATCGCCGCCGCCACCGCCGCGCTCCTCCTCGCCGCCCTGCTGGCCGCCCTGCTGCGCGCCCCCGCCCTGCGGCTGGGGCTGGTCGAGCGGCGGCAGCGGCAGCGAAAGGTCCCGGTGTCGGGCGGCGTGGCCGTCGTGGCCGCCACGTGCGCGGTCGCCGGGGCGGGGGAGTGGAGCGGCGCCGCGCGGCTCGGGGACGGCGTCGGTGCCCTCCTGGCCGCCGCCTGCGCCGTCGCCCTCCTCGGCCTCGTCGCCGACCTGCGCCGCCTCAAGACCCGCCTCCTGGTCCTCGGTACGGCCCTGGCGGCGCTCGCCGTCGTCCCGTACGGCGAACTCGGCGTCCTGGGGGGCCTGCTCTGCGCCGGATGGGTCACCTTCGTCGCCCTCGCCTTCCGTTCGCTGGACCACGCGGACGGGGTCGCCGGGACCGTCGGCGTGGTCACCGCCTTCGGGGTGGGCGCCTGCGCCGCCGCCGAGGTCATGGACGGTCCCGCCGTCCTGCTGAGCGTCCTGGCCGCCGCGCTGACCGGGTTCCTGATGCACAACTGGCCGCACGCGCGCGTGGGGCTCGGCGCGGGCGGCTCCCTGTTCACCGGGTTCCTGCTGGCCTCGGCGGCCGTCGTCGCCCATGAGGGGCATGAACCGGCCCTCCGCGCGGGTGTGCTGACCGCCCTGACGGCCGTCGCCGGGGTGGACGTCCTCCTGGTCGCCGCCTCCCGCCGGATCGCCGGGCGGGCGCTGCTGCGGACCTCCCCTGACCACCTCGCCCACCGGCTGCGCCGGCTCGGGGTCACCGCCCAGGGGGCCGTCGTCCTCCTGGGGGCCGCCGCTTTCGGCAGCGTCATGGTCGCCGTCCTCGCGCACGCGGGATGGGCGGCGGCCTCCGCGCCCGTGTGGGCCGCCGCCCTGCTGGCCGCCGCGGGGGCCGCGCTGCTGCGCGTGCGCGTGTACGGGGCTGCGGATGCGCACACCCGCAGGTCGCCGGAGACTCGTAGGCGTCCCGCTCCCGGAGGTCGGCCGCGTGCCGTGGGTGCCCCGAAGGCCCCTCAGGTCACCCGGGAGCGGCAGGTGAAACCGCCTCGGCGGCCTGAGTCCTCGCAGGTCAGGGCCGGATTGCGTGTAAGGAACGGATAAGAGTTGAGTCGGTCTGACTCAGCTCTGTTGACTCGGCTGGGCGAGTGATGCATGCTTGAGCCTGTTCCACTCAAGTCAGCTGGAGGAAGATCAAAATGGCACGTGCGGTCGGCATCGACCTGGGCACGACTAACTCCGTCGTCAGCGTTCTTGAAGGCGGCGAGCCCACCGTCATCACCAACGCCGAGGGCGCCAGGACCACGCCGTCCGTCGTCGCCTTCGCGAAGAACGGCGAGGTGCTCGTCGGCGAGGTGGCCAAGCGTCAGGCGGTCACCAACGTGGACCGGACCATCCGGTCCGTGAAGCGTCACATGGGCACCGACTGGAAGATCCAGCTGGACGGGAAGGACTTCAACCCCCAGCAGATCTCCGCCTTCATCCTCCAGAAGCTGAAGCGCGACGCCGAGGCGTACCTGGGCGAGAAGGTCACCGACGCGGTCATCACCGTCCCGGCGTACTTCAACGACTCCGAGCGCCAGGCGACGAAGGAGGCCGGCGAGATCGCGGGCCTGAACGTCCTGCGCATCGTCAACGAGCCGACCGCCGCCGCCCTCGCGTACGGCCTCGACAAGGACGAGCAGGTCATCCTGGTCTTCGACCTCGGTGGCGGCACGTTCGACGTCTCGCTGCTGGAGATCGGCGACGGCGTCGTCGAGGTGAAGGCCACCAACGGTGACAACCACCTCGGTGGTGACGACTGGGACCAGCGCGTCGTCGACTACCTGGTCCAGCAGTTCAAGTCGGGCCACGGCGTGGACCTCGGCAAGGACAAGATGGCCCTCCAGCGGCTGCGCGAGGCCGCCGAGAAGGCGAAGATCGAGCTGTCGTCGTCCTCCGAGACGTCGATCAACCTCCCCTACATCACCGCCTCCGCCGAGGGCCCCCTGCACCTCGACGAGAAGCTGACCCGCGCGCAGTTCCAGCAGCTGACCGCGGACCTGCTGGAGCGCTGCAAGGCGCCGTTCAGCAACGTCATCAAGGACGCCGGCATCGCGCTGAGCGAGATCGACCACGTCGTCCTGGTCGGCGGCTCCACCCGGATGCCGGCCGTCGCCGAGCTCGTCAAGGAGCTGACCGGCGGGCGCGAGGCCAACAAGGGCGTCAACCCCGACGAGGTCGTCGCCATCGGCGCGTCCCTCCAGGCCGGTGTCCTCAAGGGCGAGGTCAAGGACGTCCTGCTGCTCGACGTCACCCCGCTGTCCCTCGGTATCGAGACCAAGGGCGGCATCATGACGAAGCTCATCGAGCGCAACACCACGATCCCGACCAAGCGCTCCGAGATCTTCACCACCGCCGAGGACAACCAGCCCTCCGTGCAGATCCAGGTCTACCAGGGCGAGCGCGAGATCGCGGCGTACAACAAGAAGCTCGGGATGTTCGAGCTGACCGGCCTGCCGCCCGCCCCGCGCGGTGTCCCGCAGATCGAGGTCTCCTTCGACATCGACGCCAACGGCATCATGCACGTGACCGCGAAGGACCTCGGCACGGGCAAGGAGCAGAAGATGACCGTCACCGGCGGCTCCTCGCTGCCGAAGGACGAGGTCGACCGCATGCGCCAGGAGGCCGAGCAGTACGCGGACGAGGACCACAAGCGCCGCGAGGCCGCCGAGGCCCGCAACCAGGGCGAGCAGCTCGTCTACCAGACGGAGAAGTTCCTCAAGGACAACGAGGACAAGGTCCCCGGCGACGTCAAGACCGAGGTCGAGACCTCGATCGCCGAGCTGAAGGAGAAGCTCAAGGGCGACGACACCGCCGAGATCCGCACCGCCACCGAGAAGGTCGCCGCCGTCTCCCAGAAGCTCGGCCAGGCCCTCTACGCGGACGCCCAGGCGGGCGGCGCCGAGGCCGCGGGCGGCGCCCAGCAGGCCAAGGCCGACGACGACGTCGTCGACGCCGAGATCGTCGACGACGAGAAGCCCAAGGGTGGTGCCGCGTGACGGAGGAGACCCCGGGCTTCGACGAGAAGCCTGACGTCCCCTCCGGCGCCGACGACGCCGAGCCGAAGGCCGCCCCCGAGGAAGGGGCGGCCCCGGCCGGGGACGCGAACCAGACCGCCGGTCTGGTGGCAGAGCTGGACCAGGTGCGCACCGCCCTCGGCGAGCGCACCGCCGACCTCCAGCGCCTCCAGGCCGAGTACCAGAACTACCGCCGCCGGGTCGAGCGGGACCGCATCGCGGTCAAGGAGATCGCCATCGCGAACCTCCTGACCGAACTGCTGCCGGTCCTCGACGACATCGGCCGCGCGCGGGAACACGGCGAGCTGCTCGGCGGATTCAAGTCCGTCGCCGAGTCGCTGGAGTCCGTCGCCGCCAAGATGGGTCTGATGCAGTTCGGCAAGGAGGGCGAGCCCTTCGACCCGACGATCCATGAGGCGCTGATGCACTCGTACGCGCCGGACGTCACAGAGACGACGTGCGTGGCGATTCTCCAGCCCGGGTATCGGATCGGCGAACGCACCATCCGCCCCGCGCGGGTGGCCGTCGCCGAACCGCAGCCCGGCGCACAGACCGTCAAGGCCGAAGAGGCCGAGGCGGAAGGCGAAGAGAAGAAGGACAACGGCCCTGAGGAGGGCTGACGTCGACACTGAACGAAGCACCGGGAAGGGGGCGCGTCGAGGCCGATGAGCACCAAGGACTTCATCGAGAAGGACTTCTACAAGGTCCTCGGCGTCCCCAAGGACGCCACCGAGGCCGAGATCAAGAAGGCGTACCGCAAACTCGCCCGCGAGTTCCACCCGGACGCCAACAAGGGCAACGCCAAGGCGGAGGAGCGCTTCAAGGAGATCTCCGAGGCGAACGACGTCCTCGGTGACCCCAAGAAGCGCAAGGAGTACGACGACGCCCGCGCGCTGTTCGCCGGGGGTTACCGCCCCGGCGGCCCCGGCGCGGGCGGCGGCTCCTTCAACTTCGACCTCGGCGACCTCTTCGGCGGCGGCGCCCAGGGCGGTGGCAACGGCGGCTTCGGCGGCGGTATCGGGGACGTCTTCGGCGGCCTCTTCAACCGCGGCGGAGCCGGCGCCGGGCGCACCCAGCCCCGGCGCGGCCAGGACATCGACACCGAGGTGACGCTCAGCTTCACCGAGGCGATCGAGGGGGCCACCGTCCCGCTGCGGATGACCTCCCAGGCCGCCTGCAAGACCTGCTCCGGCACCGGCGACAAGAACGGCACCCCGCGTGTGTGCCCGACCTGCGTCGGCACCGGCCAGGTCGCGCGCGGCTCGGGCGGCGGCTTCTCGCTCACCGACCCCTGCCCCGACTGCAAGGGCCGCGGCCTCATCGCCGAACAGCCCTGCGAGGACTGCCACGGCAGCGGCCGGGCCAAGTCCTCGCGCACGATGCAGGTCCGTATCCCCGCCGGGGTGACGGACGGTCAGCGCATCAGGCTGCGCGGCAAGGGCGGCCCGGGCGAGCGGGGCGGTCCGGCCGGCGACCTCTACGTCGTCGTCCACGTCGGAAGTCACCCCGTCTTCGGGCGCAAGGACGACAATCTGACGGTGACCGTGCCGGTGACGTTCGTGGAGGCCGCGCTCGGCGGGGAGATCAAGGTGCCCACGCTGGGCGGGCCCTCGCTCACGCTGAAGCTGCCCCCGGGGACGCCCAACGGGCGTACGATGCGCGCGCGTGGCAAGGGCGCGGTCCGCAAGGACGGCACTCGCGGGGACCTGCTGGTCACCGTCGAGGTGAGTGTCCCGGCGGACGTGACGGGGAAGGCTCGTGACGCGCTGGAGGCGTATCGCGAGGCGACCGCGGGCGACGACCCGCGGGCGGAGCTGTTCGAGGCCGCGAAGGGAGCATGATCAGAGATGGACGGCCGGCGGCGCAACCCGTACGAACTGACCGAGGAGACCCCGGTCTACGTCATCTCGGTGGCGGCCCAGCTCTCCGGACTGCACCCGCAGACCCTGCGGCAGTACGACCGCCTGGGCCTGGTCTCTCCCGACCGCACGGCCGGGCGCGGCCGGCGCTACTCGGCCCGCGACATCGAACTGCTGCGCAACGTCCAGCAGTTGTCGCAGGACGAGGGCATCAACCTCGCCGGGATCAAACGCATCATCGAGCTGGAGAACCAGGTCGCCGCCCTCCAGTCGAGGGTCGCCGAACTGGAGTCCGCGCTCGACGGCGCGGCCTCGGCGATGCAGCAGCGCGAGGCGGCCGTGCACGCCTCCTACCGGCGTGACCTGGTCCCGTACCAGGAGGTCCAGCAGACCAGCGCGCTGGTGGTGTGGCGGCCGAAGAAACCGCGCGACTGACCCGCCGGATCGAGCAACACCCTTGGGCGGCCCGGAGTTTCACCGACTCCGGGCCGTCGCCCTTGTCCGCGCGCGGTGTGATGTTGCCATCTCGTTAAGTGATTCCGCTTGACTGGGCGGACGCCGGACGCGTTGTCTTTTGGAACATCTGCGCCCCGAACGTAACCCGAAGTGAGCACCCGATGCGTCGTATCGCCCTAGCCGTGGTCGCCTCCACGATGACCCTCTCGCTCGCCGGCTGCGGCATGCTGAACGCGACGGGGGACGCCGCCGACGCGAGCCCGACGAAGGGTGACGACATCTCGGTCGGCGTGCTCTTCCCGGAGGACACCAACACCCGTTACGAGCAGTTCGACTACCCGTTCTTCAAGGCGAAGGTCGCGGAACTGACGAGCGACAAGGCCAAGATGGAGTACCAGAACGCGAAGTCGGACGCGGCCACGCAGATCAAGCAGATGGAGAAGATGATCGGCGACAAGGTCGACCTGATCGTCCTCGACGCGGTCGACGCCAAGGGCATCGCCGCCACCGTCCAGAAGGCCAAGGACGCCGGCATCCCGGTCATCGCCTACGACCGGCTCGCCGAGGGCCCGATCGACGCGTACGTCTCCTTCGACAACGAACTCGTCGGCCAGGTCCAGGGCCGCACCCTCGTCGAGGCCATCGGCTCGGCCAGCACCGCCGACAAGGTCGTCATGATCAACGGCTCGCCGACCGACCCCAACGCGGCCCAGTTCAAGGCCGGCGCGCAGGGCGAACTCGAGGGCCGGGTCACCGTCTCCGCCTCCTACGACACCGACGGCTGGAGCCCGAGCCTCGCGCAGTCGGAGATGGCGCAGGCCATCCAGAAGATCGGCAAGAACAACATCGCGGGCGTCTACTCCGCGAACGACGCGATGGCCGGGGGCGCGCTGAAGGCGCTGGAGGCGGCCGGGGTGAGCGACCTGCCGCCGATCACCGGGCAGGACGCCGAACTCCCCGCGATCCAGCGCATCCTGAGCGGCGAGCAGTTCATGACGGTCTACAAGCCCTACCCGGAGATGGCCGAGGCCGCCGCCGAGATGGTCGTCGCCAAGGTGCAGGGCAAGGACATCAAGTTCGACTCGCTCACCCGCGACCGCGTCGACAGCCCGACGAACAAGAAGATCCCGGCGCAGCTCGTGACCGTCGTCGCGGTGACCAAGAGCAACATCAAGAGCACGGTGGTCGCCGACGGGATCTACAAGGTGTCGCAGATCTGCACGGAGAAGTTCGCTTCGGCCTGTTCGGCGGTGGGGCTCAAGTAAGCCTGGGGGCGCCGCGCGCCGCGTGCGGGGCGTGCCGAGTGCGGGGCGTGTTGAGTCGTACATCTTGGGGCCGCCCCCGTGGCGCGTCCCCAAGATGTACTTCTCCAGGTCTCCCCCGTGCAGACCTCCCCCGGTTTTCCGTCCCGGGCGGGCGCGCGGGTCGGCCGGACGGGGAGTGTCCGGCCGGGTGCGCGGCGCCCCGGACGTGGTTCCACCATGCCCTGGGCGGGTACGGTCCACCACCGTCAGCTTGTTGCGGTGGGAGGGGCGGAGGAGGGGCGAAACCGCCTCCAAACAGGGCGAGTCGGGGCGGGCGGTCCGGGGCTCCGTGTTGCGGAGCCGGTCCGCGGCCACGCATAGTTGCGCTGCGGAAGACAGCAAACAGCCGGGGTGGGATGGACGATGGCCGGGCGCGGGGCGCAGCAGCATCCTCATGGTGCCGACCGACTGTGCGAGGCCGGTGACCGCGTCTACTCCCGCGCCGTACGCCGCGGCAGGGTCCCCCGCGCGGACGCCGAACCGGCCCCCTGCCTCCTCGAACTCGCCCTCCTGCACCCCGACCCCGACGACATGGACTGGCTCGTCCCCACCGCCCCGCAGGAGGTCATGACCCGGCTGCTGCGCGGGCTGTACGACGAGGTCTGCGCGAGCCGCAGCCGGATGGGCTCCGCCGTCGCCGCCTTCGAGTGGTACGCCGGGCTCGGCGGGGCGGCGCCGTTCGGCGAGGGCACCGCGCTGCGGGTGCTGGACGGGCCCTCCCGGATCCAGGCGGCGCTGGACGAGGCGACCGAGGCGTGCACCGTCGAGGCGCTGACCATCCAGCCCGGCGGGATCCGCCGTGAGCACGAGCTGACGGAGGGGCTGCACCGGGCGATGGCCCTGCGGGGGCGGGGCGTGCGGATGCGCGACCTCTACAACCACGTCGCCCGGCACGGCCAGGGGCTGCTGAACTACCTGGACCTGATGGGGGACGCGGTCGAGGCGCGGACCCTCGACGAGGTCACCGACCGGCTCATGGTCTTCGACCGCGCCGTCGCCTTCATCCCCGCCAACCCCGACCGCACGATGGCCCTCGAACTGCGGCATCCCGCGCTGATCGCCTACCTCGTCACGGTCTTCGACCGGCTGTGGCGGCTGGCGGTGCCCTTGACCGCGCCCATTCCGGCGCCCGCGATCGAGGGGATCTCGCACCGGGAGCAGTCCATCGCCGCGCTGCTGGCGGAGGGGCATCAGGACGCGGTGATCGCGGAGCGGCTGGGGATCAGCGTGCGGACGTGCCGGGCGCACATCGCCCGGCTGTCGGAGACGCTGGGGGCGGCCAGCCGTACGCAGTTGGGGGTGCGGATCGCTCAAGTCGGCCTGGTCGGGGGCGTGGTGGTCACTCTCCCCGGTCCCGCTCCCGGTCCCGTCCCCGCGTCCGCCCCCGCTCCGCGCTCCGCGGGTCTGCCTCGGGTTCCTGGTCGAGGATTCCCGAACGGCCGATGAGATAGCCGAGTTGGGCCCTGCTGTCGCTGCCGAGGGTGGCGGCGAGTTTGGCGATGTGCTCGCGGGCGGTGCGGACGTTGAGGCCCAGGCGGTCGGCGATGGTGGCGTCCTGGTGGCCTTCTATGAGGAGGGCGGCTATGGCTTGTTGGCGGGGGGTGATGCCGTTGAGGGCGGACGGCTGCTTGGCCGGCTCGGGATACATGGGCGTCGCCAGCCGCCACAGCCGGTCGAAGGTGGTGGCGAAGTGCTTGACGATGGCGGGATGCCGTATCTCCAGGGCGAGTTGCCCGTCCTCGCCGGCGGGTATGAAGGCGACTTCGCGGTCGACGACGATGAGCCGGTCGGTGACCTCGTCGAGGGTGCGGCACTCCACCTGGCCGTTCAGCTGCTCGATGTAGGCCAGGATGTACGGCGAATGCCGCTGGGTGTGCTGGTAGATCGTACGGAGCCGGCCGCCCCGGTCGAGCAGGGCCTGGTCCCGGTGGAGCGCGTGCGTACGGGAGACGAGCAGCCGCTCGACGGGGTACGGGACGTACGGCTGGATGCACAGCATCTCCTCGGCCGCGCCCGCGATGGCGTCGGTGAGCGCCTCGTTGATCCGCTCGGTACCGCTCAGGACCCGCAGCGCGGGGCTGTCGTACGACAGCGTCGGTGAGACGTCGAGGTGCAGCAGCGGCTCGAAGACGTCCACGAGCTGGGTCTCGCGGCGGCGTTCGTCGGCGATGCGGTCCGCGGAGCCGCGCAGCAGCCGGTGCAGGGCGACGGCGGGTGCGACCGGCTCCAGCCGGGACAGGTCGTCGACGGCCGGGTGCAGCAGTCCGAAGCGGACCAGGCAGGGCGCGGGGGCGGCGTCCGCCGCGGGCAGCCTGCCTTCCCGCAGCGCGCGGGCGTACAACTCCGTCCCGGCGGGACACATCCGCTCCACTCCGTGTTCCTGATGGGGTGCTTGCACGCTCACTGTCTGCTCCCTTCCTCGTCGAGGATGCCGGATCGGGCTATGAGATAGCCGAGCTGGGCCCTGCTGTCGCTGCCGAGGGCCGCCGCGAGTTTCGCGATGTGCTCCCGCGCGGTGCGGACGTTGAGGCCGAGGCGGTCGGCGATGACCGCGTCGGTGTGGCCCTCCACCAGGAGGCGGGCGATGGCTCGTTGGCGGGGGGTGATGCCGGAAGGGGGGTGGTGGGGGAGGGTTCCGGGGTGCATGGGGGTCGCCAGCTGCCAGAAGCGGTCGAAGACCGTGACCAGGTAGGTCAGCAGCGCGGGGTGGCGGATCTCCAGGGCCAGGGTGCGGTCCTTGCTGGCCGGGATGAAGGCGACCGTGCGGTCCACGACGATGAGGCGGTCGGCGACCTCGTCGAGGGTGCGGGCCTCGGCGTCGCCGCGCAGGCGCTCGTAGCGGGCGATGATCGCCGGGATGTGGCGCTGGGTGTGCTGGTAGAGGGCGCGGATACGGCCGCCGCGGTCCAGCAGGGCCTGGTCGCGGTCCAGGGCGGCGCCCAGGGTCTTGGTGTGGCGGCCGGGGTACGAGGGCTGGATGGCCAGGATCTCGCCGGAGACCTCGGACATGGCGCGGGAGATGGCCTGGTCGATGCGGTCCAGGCCGTTCAGGAGGCGGGTCTCCGGCGCGTCCGTGCCGCCCAGGGCGAAGAGGGGCTCGAACGTCTCCGCCAGGCGGGCGCTCTGGTGTCTGCGGCGGGCTATGTCCTCCTCTGCGGTGCGCAGGAGGCGGGGGAGGGCGACCGCCGGGGGGACCGGGATCATGCGGTGCGGGTCGGTCATGTCGGGCTGGAGGAGGCCGGTGTCGATCAGGCAGGGGAGTTTCTCGGCGTCATGGGTGGTGACGTGGCCTTCGTGCAGTGCGCGCGCGTAGAGCGCCATGCCGGGTTCGCACAACTCCTCTGTGCCGTGCTCGTGTGTGTCCACGGTCACGGAGGCTCACTGCTCCCGGTCCAGGATGCCCGACTGGGCGATGAGGTAGCCGAGCTGGGCCCTGCTGCCGCTGCCGAGGGCGGTGGCGAGTTTGGCGATGTGGGCGCGGCAGGTGCGGACGTTCATGCCGAGGCGGCGGGCGATGGCCTCGTCCACGTGGCCCTCGATCAGGAGTTTGGCGATGGAGTGCTGGATCTCGGTGAGTCCGTCGGCGGCGGCCTCATAGGGGGCGCGGGTACTCATCGGGACCGCGCGGGTCCACATGAACTCGAAGACTTTGATCAGATAGTTGACCAGCCCGGGGTGCCGCAGCTCCAGGGCGACCTGACGGTCGTCGCGGATGGGGATGAAGGCGACTGTCTCGTCACAGATGATCAGGCGTTCGACGAGTTCGTCGATGGTGCGGTACTCGACCTTGCCGTCCGTGAACTGATCCACATAGGCCAGCCGGTCGGGCGTGTACCTGGCGGTGTGCTGGTAGAGGGTGCGGATGCGTACTCCGCGTTCGATCAGCGGCTTGTCCCGTTCCAGAGCTTCCATGAGCCGTTGCTCGGAATGGCGGGCGCTGGGCTGCACGGTGAGCATCTCGTTGCGACACTGGGTCGTGGCCAGGTCCAGCGCCGCGTTGATCCGGTCGAGCCCTTCCAGGATGGTGATCGAGTGAGTGGGGGCGATCTGCTGAGCGCTCAGCGCCATGAACGGCTCGAACAGCTCGGCCAGCTCGATCGATGTCCGCCGGCGCTCGGTGATCTCGTGTTCGAGGGGATTGAGCCGCTGGGCGAGCGCGACCGAGGGGAAGACGGGCAGCATCCACTCTTCGTCGTCGGGATCGGGATGAAACAGGGCGAATTCCGTCAGGCAGGGGACAGCTTCCGCTTCCCGACGTGGGATACGGCCAGAGCGCAAAGCTTCCGCATAGAGACGGCTTCCCTCGTCGCACAGCTCTGTCGCGGCGTGGGGATGTGTACCCTTTTTCCGATTCATCACTAAATCTCCACCCCCCAGGGTCCTGAACGTGCAGGAACATGATGCACCGATCGTGTGGTCATGACGTGCCTGAATGAGCCATCGTCGTACTCGTCGGGGGAAAGAGGAGACCAGCAGATGAGGACGAAGCCGGCTATGCGCAAGAGATTGCTTCGCTCGGTAACTGTTGTCAGCCTCTCCGCCGTCGTTGCCTTCGGAATGTTGATTGGCTCCTCGGCGGGGAGAAGTGAGGCGCCGATGGACGACAGTGTGTGGTCGTCGGGCGTTCAAACGGCGGCCAGTACTGGTCAGACTGTCGCCTTCCCGAACGACAGTATTTGGAGCTGACCGTGACCACCCCACCCGACGACCGCTCCTTCCGCCGCGAAATGGCCACCGCCTACCGCTCGGGATGGCACTTCATCGACCTCGTCACCGCGATCCCCCACGCCGGTGACTCGTTGATGGTGACCGTCTTCGGTGAACCGGTGGTCGTCACGCGGGACGAGGAAGAGGACGTACGGGCGTACCGATGCCTGCGCCGCCCCCGGGGTGCCCCCCAGCCTGTGCAGTGTGCCATCCGGTACGGAATGATCTTCGTGAACCTGGATCGGCGGGACCACCAGCTCGATGAGCCGGAGACAGAGGTCCCCCGAACCGTCTCAGCCACCCCCCGCAGTGCCTGACGCGATTCCCCCGTCGTAAAAGATCGCGCAGGTGCTTCCCCCCGCAGCGGCGTCACCGTGACCTGAACACGGTGACGCCGCTGTTGTTTGCGGTGATTTGCAACTGTTTGCCGCGATCTCCCCGATGGCTGAAAAGTAGCCATCCAGGCGCTGGGTCACCCGAACCCCGCCGACGTCCCGCCGGCCCGCCGTGAAGGCCCCCTCACCCCCGCCCCATCGCCCGGGTCAACGCGATCTCGATCACCACCCGCGTCGGATTCGGCGCCGGCACCCTCCCGTACCGCTCCGTGTACCGCCGCTCCGCCTCGGCCACCTCGCCGGCCCCGGCGCGGATCACCGCCCGCCCCTCCAGCGTCGCCCACCGCCGTCCCTCGACCTGGCAGGCGGCGACGAGCGCCCCGCCGGGGCCGGCCGCCTGGACGTTGCGGACCTTGGTGCTGGCCTGGTCGGCGATCACCCGCGCGAGGCCGTGCTCGGGGTCGTAGGTCACGCCCACGGGTACGACGTGCGGGGTGCCGTCGGGTCGTGGTGTCGTGAGAGTGCACAGGTGGTGTTCGCGCCAGAAGGCGGCGTACGCGGGGTCCGGTGCGTGCGGGTCCTGGGGGTATGCGGCCATGGCCCGAATGTAGTGCTTGCGGTGCCCCGGGAGATTCGCTCCAGCCCGTCGCGGAAATTCCGCCAACCCCCTCGCGACCCAACCTTGAGTGGAATAGACTCAACTTTGTGTACGTTGGACATAGCAGCGTAGGGAGCCCGCGCGGCGCCCCCCGTACACACCCGCAGGACGTCAGGAGGAGAAGCCGACCGTGGACGCCGAGCTGACCAACCGGAGCCGGGACGCGATCAACGCGGCGAGCAGCCGTGCCGTGTCCGAGGGGCATCCCGACCTCACCCCCGCCCACCTGCTCCTGGCCCTGCTCGCCGGGCAGGACAACGAGAACATCGCCGACCTGCTCGCCGCTGTCGACGCCGACCAGGCCGCCGTACGGCAGGGTGCCGAGAAGGTGCTCGCCGCGCTGCCCAGCGTGACCGGGTCCACCGTCTCGCCGCCGCAGCCCAACCGGGACCTGCTGGCCGTGATCGCCGACGCCCAGAGCCGCGCGCGTGACCTGGGTGACGACTACCTCTCCACCGAGCACCTGCTCATCGGCATCGCCGAGAAGGGCGGGCCCGCCGCCGAGGTGCTCACCCGGCAGGGGGCCACCGCCAAGAAGCTGCTGGCCGCGTTCCAGAAGGCGCGCGGTGCCCGGCGGGTGACCTCCGCCGATCCCGAGGGGTCGTACAAGGCGCTGGAGAAGTTCGGGACCGACTTCACGGCCGCCGCCCGGGAGGGCAAGCTCGACCCGGTCATCGGGCGGGACCAGGAGATCCGGCGCGTCGTGCAGGTGCTGTCGCGGCGGACCAAGAACAACCCCGTGCTCATCGGGGAGCCCGGGGTCGGCAAGACCGCCGTCGTCGAGGGGCTCGCCCAGCGGATCGTCAAGGGGGACGTCCCCGAGTCGCTGCGGGACAAGCGGCTCGTCTCGCTCGACCTCGGGGCCATGGTCGCCGGCGCCAAGTACCGCGGTGAGTTCGAGGAGCGGCTGAAGACCGTGCTCGCCGAGATCAAGGAGTCCGACGGACAGGTCATCACGTTCATCGACGAGTTGCACACCGTCGTCGGTGCCGGGGCCGGCGGTGACTCCGCCATGGACGCGGGCAACATGCTCAAGCCGATGCTCGCGCGCGGCGAACTGCGCATGGTCGGCGCCACCACGCTCGACGAGTACCGCGAACGCATCGAGAAGGACCCGGCGTTGGAGCGCCGCTTCCAGCAAGTCCTCGTCGCCGAGCCGTCGGTGGAGGACACCATCGCCATCCTCCGCGGTCTGAAGGGGCGTTACGAGGCGCACCACAAGGTGCAGATCGCCGACAGCGCGCTGGTCGCCGCCGCCACTCTCTCCGACCGGTACATCACCTCCCGCTTCCTCCCCGACAAGGCCATCGACCTGGTCGACGAGGCCGCCTCCCGGCTGCGCATGGAGATCGACTCCTCGCCGGTCGAGATCGACGAACTCCAGCGCGCCGTCGACCGGTTGAAGATGGAGGAGCTGGCCCTCAGCAAGGAGACCGACCCCGCCTCCCGCGAGCGGCTGGAGCGGCTGCGCCGTGACCTCGCCGACAAGGAGGAGGAGCTGCGCGGGCTCAACGCCCGCTGGGAGAAGGAGAAGCAGTCCCTCAACCGGGTCGGCGAGCTGAAGGAGCGCCTCGACGACCTGCGCGGCCAGGCCGAACGGGCCCAGCGCGACGGGGACTTCGACACCGCCTCCAAGCTGCTGTACGGCGAAATCCCTACCCTGGAGCGGGACTTGGCCGACGCCTCCGCCGCCGAGGAGGAGGTCTCCAAGGACACCATGGTCAAGGACGAGGTCGGGCCTGACGACATCGCCGACGTCGTCGGCTCCTGGACCGGCATCCCCGCCGGGCGGCTCCTGGAGGGCGAGACGCAGAAACTCCTGCGCATGGAGGAGGAGTTGGGGCGCCGGCTCATCGGGCAGGGCGAGGCCGTACGCGCCGTCTCCGACGCCGTACGCCGCTCCCGCGCGGGGATCGCCGATCCTGACCGGCCCACCGGGTCGTTCCTCTTCCTCGGGCCCACCGGGGTCGGCAAGACCGAACTCGCCAAAGCGCTCGCGGACTTCCTCTTCGACGACGAGCGGGCCATGGTCCGGATCGACATGTCGGAGTACGGGGAGAAGCACAGCGTCGCCCGGCTCGTCGGGGCGCCGCCCGGGTACGTGGGGTACGAGGAGGGCGGGCAGCTCACCGAGGCGGTGCGGCGGCGGCCCTACAGCGTCGTCCTGCTCGACGAGGTCGAGAAGGCGCACCCCGAGGTCTTCGACGTGCTCCTCCAGGTCCTCGACGACGGGCGGCTCACCGACGGGCAGGGGCGTACGGTCGACTTCCGCAACGCCATCCTCATCCTCACGTCCAACCTGGGCAGCCAGTTCCTCGTCGATCCGGTGACCAGTGAGCACGAGAAGCGCGAGCAGGTCCTGGAGACCGTACGCATGGCCTTCAAGCCGGAGTTCCTGAACCGGCTGGACGATCTCGTCGTGTTCTCGGCGCTCGACCCGCAGGAGCTGGCGCGGATCGCGCGGCTCCAGGTCGACCGGCTGGCCCGGCGGCTCGCCGACCGGCGGCTCACGCTGGAGGTCAGCGACGCGGCCCTGGCCTGGCTCGCGACCGAGGGCAACGATCCGGCGTACGGGGCCCGGCCGCTGCGGCGGCTCGTCCAGACGGCCATCGGCGACCGGCTCGCCCGGGAGATCCTGTCCGGCGAGGTCAAGGACGGGGACACGGTCCGGGTGGACGTTTTCGGGGACGGGCTGATCGTGGGGCCGGCGGCGGGGGCGGAGTAAGGGGCGGAGTCAGGGGCTGCGTCCGGGGCGACGTCGGGGTCGGGGTCGGCGTCGGGGTCGATGTCAGGGAAAACCCTGTAATCCGCTCCGGCCGGATCAGGGGCGGTGGGGCTTGCCACTCCCCGCCCCGGATGGGGGAGGATGGCGCCAACCGTACGAAGGGAAAAACACGGTGAGCATCGACCCGTCCTCGATTCCGAATTTCGGGGGCCCGCAGCCCGAGCCGCAGCCCCAAGGACCGGCGGGCCCCGTCGTCCCCAACCAGGACCTGGTGAAACAGCTCCTCGACCAGATGGAGCTCAAGTACGTCGTCGACGACGAGGGTGACCTCGCGGCGCCGTGGGAGCAGTTCCGTACGTACTTCATGTTCCGCGGCGAGGGCGAGCAGCAGGTCTACTCGGTGCGGACCTTCTTCGACCGGCCGCACCAGATCGACGACAAGCCCCAGCTCCTCGAGGCCATCGACGACTGGAACCGCCGGACGCTGTGGCCCAAGCTCTACACGCACACCCACGACGACGGCACGGTCCGCCTCATCGGCGAGACGCAGATGCTGATCGGCGCCGGCGTGAACATCGAGTTCTTCGTCTCCTCCACGGTCAGCTGGGTCCGCGCCGCCATCGAGTTCGACAAGTGGCTCGTGGAGCAGCTCGGCCTGGAGGAAGAGGTCGACGAGGCGGACCAGCCCGAGGACGACGACAAGTAGGTCCCGCCCGCGGTCAGAGCGGCGTGTGCGCCAGGACGACCAGGTACGCGCCGTAGGCGAACGAGAGCCCGGCCAGGGACGTGACCACCACGGCCACGTGCCAGGGCCGGGCTCTCGCCGTCCGCACCAGCGCCGCCGCGAGCGGCAGCAGCAGCGGGAACGCCGGCAGCAGGAACCGCGGCTTGGACTCGAAGAACCCCGACCCGCCGACCGCGATCAGCAGCAGCACCCCCGTGTACACCAGCACGGCTACCGGCACCCGCTCCGCGAGCAGCAGCCCGTACAGGACGACGGCCGCGGCGACGATCATCAGGGCCGCCGCGAACACCAGCCGGTCCCCGTGCAGCATCAGGTGCTTCACCACCCCCAGCGAGCCGCGCCCGAAGTCGAACGTCGACCCCCACAGCCGCTGCACCGCGAAGTAGCCCCCTAGGGGATCTCCCTTCCGGAATCCCACCCACAGCACATACGCCCCCCACCCCAGCGGCGCGAGCGCGAGCCCCGTCCACAGCCTGTGGGAAACCCTGCCGCGCGAGCGCACGGCCGCGCAGATTCCCGCGACGACGACGGCGGCGGCCACCGCGAAGCCGTTCGGCCGGGCCAGCCCCGCGGCCGCCGCCAGCGCGCCCGCCCACACCCACCGCCCGCCGAGCACCGCGTACAGCGCCCACGCGGCGCACGCCGTCAGCACGGGCTCGGTGTACGCCATCGACAGCACCACCGAGTGCGGCAGCAGGCCCCACAGCAGCACCGTCACCGCCGCGACGGCCGGTCCCCGCAGCCGCGCGGCCACCTGGTAGATCCCGCACGCGGCGATCCCGGCGGCGGCCCAGGAGATCAGCAGGCCGGCCGCGCCGCCGCTGATCCCGGTCACCGCCGTCACCGCGCGCACCAGCGCCGGGTAGAGGGGGAAGAACGCGAGGTCGCTGTGGACGACGTCCGGGCGGAAGTACAGGGTGCGGCCGTAGCCGTGCGCGGCGATGCCGAGGTACCAGCGGGAGTCCCAGGAGTGCCCGAGCAGTATCAGGGGCCGCTGCCCCACCGCCCAGGCCGTCCCCGCCAGCACCGCGCACCCCGCGAGCCGCGCCAGCAGGAACAGGCCGAGAGCGGTGGGGAGTCCGGCGGCGCGGCGGCGTACGCGGGGGTGGGGGGCGGCGGTGGAGGAGGGTGCGGTGAGGGGGGCGGCGTGGGGGGTGGCGTGGGTGGTGGCGTGAGTCACACAGGGCACCTTGCAGGGCTGGGTGCGTGTGTGCACGTAGGGAGGGCCAGCTGGGGGAATGTGACGGGTCGTCGGATCACCCCTAGGGGAGCCGGCCCCCTAGGTCACCTAAGGGGAGTCGACCCCTAGGGGATGCCCTGACAGGGTGTCAGCCCGTCAGCTTCTTCAGCCGGGCGACCGCCTCCTCCAGCACCGAGACCCTCTTGCAGAAAGCGAACCGCACGAACGGCGCCCCCGCCTCCCGGTGGTCGTAGAACACGGCGTTCGGGATGGCCACGACCCCCGCCCGCTCCGGCAGCGCCCGGCAGAACGCGAGCCCGTCGCTCTCGCCGAGCGGGCGTACGTCGGTGGTGACGAAGTACGTTCCGGCCGGCCGGAACACCCCGAACCCGGCCTCCTTCAGCCCCTCGGTGAGCAGGTCCCGCTTGGCCCGCAGGTCCGCGCGGAACTCGGTGAAGTACGACTCCGGCAGCGCGAGCGCCTCGGCGACCGCGTACTGGAAGGGGCCCGAGGCGACGTACGTCAGGAACTGCTTGGCCGAGCGGACCGCCGAGACCAGTTCGGGGGCCGCGGTGACCCAGCCGACCTTCCAGCCGGTGAACGAGAACGTCTTGCCGGCCGAGCCGATCGTCACCGTGCGCTCGCGCATGCCGGGCAGGGTGGCGAGGGGGATGTGCTCGGCGTCGTCGTAGACCAGGTGTTCGTACACCTCGTCCGTGACGACCGTCAGGTCGCGTTCGACGGCCAGTTCGGCGATCGCCGACAGCTCCGCGCGGGTGAGGACCGTACCCGTCGGGTTGTGCGGGGTGTTGATCAGCAGCAGGCGGGTGCGCGGGGTGACGGCGGCGCGCAGTTCGTCGAGGTCGAGGCGGAAGCGGGCGGCCTCCGGGTCGGGGCGCAGGGTGACGGGGACGCGGCGGGCGCCGGCGAGCGCGATGCTGGCCGCGTACGAGTCGTAGTACGGCTCCAGGGCGACCACCTCGTCGCCGGGCTCCAGCAGGCCCAGCATCGCGGCGGCGATCGCCTCGGTGGCGCCGGCGGTGACCAGGACCTCGGTGTCGGGGTCGTAGCCCAGGCCGTAGCGGGTCCGCTGGTGGGCGGTGATCGCCGTACGCAGCTCCGGGACGCCCGGGCCCGGCGGGTACTGGTTGCCGCGGCCGTCGCGCAGGGCGCGCACAGCCGCCTCCCTGATCTCCTCGGGGCCGTCGGTGTCGGGGAAGCCCTGGCCGAGGTTGATGGACCCGGTCCGCGCGGCGAGCGTGGACATCTCGGCGAAGATCGTCGTCCCGAACTCGGCGAGGCGGCGATTGAGGTGGGGGCGTTCGCTGCTGGTCATCCCGTCATCCTGCGCCCAAGCTCTGGAGTTCCTCAAGTGCGCTTTGGCAGGTGAGACGCGGGGCATTCCCCTTGCACGCGCCGGGTGGCCGGGGCGGGCGAGGCGACCAGGGGGGCCGCTTCGGGGGAAACGGAAAGGAGGGTGGTCGTCGTGGGTCTTTCCATTGTGATCATCCTGGCGGCCTTCGCCGGCGTCGCGCTGGTCAACTGGATCTTTGTCGTCAGCTTCCGCAGGAGGTACCGGAAGCTGTCGTCTCAGGGGCGGTCGGTGGTGGGGAAGGGGGGCCGCGGTTCGTCGTCCTCGTCGTCCTCGTCGTCCTCCGGGGACTCCGGTGGGGGCGGCGGGAGTTGGTGGAGCGGCGGGGACTCCGGGGGGCATTCCGGGGGCGGGCACTCCGGGGGGCATCACTCGTGCGGGGGTGGGGGGCACTCGTGCGGCGGTGGGGGGCATTCCTGCGGGGGCGGGGGTTCTTCGTGTGGGGGAGGGGGCAACTGAGCTGCCCCTAAGGGGCGTTCCGTACGGGTGCTGCGGGGCGCCCCGTACGGCCGCTGCGGGGCGTCCCCTACGGGTGTGGGGCGCCCCTCCGCTCCCGCGCGCCCCGCGTACGCCCTCCCCACCGGGCGTACGCCGTAGTTGAACACTTGAGCTGTTGAGCCCTCGGTGGGATGGAAAGCGCACGAAGTTGGGTAAAAACGCTGTGGCGGGGCCGCAGTTCATGATTCCCTCTAAATCACCAACGCAGCCCCTATTGGACCCCGCGGACGTCAAGCGCGGACGTCCTCACCCAGACCGGGCCGGCCGCAGCCGCACCCCGGAGTCGACCGGGGCGCGCCGGAAACCACCTGACTTCCCTCGCGTGCTTGCGGAGCCGATCCATGCTCACGACCCTGACCACCTCCTACACCGACACGCGCGCGGCCGACCTCGCCTGGGCCCTGGGGCGCGAACCGCTGCCCGCCCTCGCCACGCTCGACCTCGAACTGTCCGGTGCCGTCCTCCAGTTGAGGCTGCTCGGCGCCTCGCACCAGGTGCTGCTCGAAGCGGCGGAGACCTCCTGCTCGGAGACCGTCGCCTGCATCCCGGGCAGCAGCACCCCGCTCCCGCTCGGCGTCGCCAAGCGCGTCGGCGACTGGGAGTACGAGTTCGCCGCCCGCGTGGAGGTGCTCTCGCCGGGCCAGTTCGCGGGCCGCGCCCAGGAGTTGCTCGCCCTCGTCGCCGATCATCCGCACGGCCTCGCCGGGGTCTTCCCCGGCAGCCCGCACGCCTTCACCGCACTGCTGGCCCAGCGCGTGGACGGCTCGGTCCACTGGCGGACCTGGCACGCCTATCCGCAGGACGGGCAGCTGGTCGCCACGCGTACGAGGGTGGGGGTGCGGGTGCCGGCGGGGGTGGGGGCCGTAGGGGGCTGACCCGTAGGGGACTGACCCTTAGGGGACTGATCCGGGGCTTCGGGATCGAGCCGGAGTGAGGGCGCTGAACGGGTCCCCTAAGGGTGTTCCCGGGTGGTCCGGGTAAACCAACTGAGCCACTTCCGCCCCCGGTTCCACACGTGTGGGTGACAAGGAGTGCCGGACCTGTGACGTAACGTCGCAGTCGTGATCGAACCGCACGCGCCCGCGCCGCCCGGTGCCCCGCCTCCGTGGGGCGGCCCGGCCAGGCTTCCCGTCCGGCCGGGGACGGGGCGGTTCCTGGTGCTGGCGTGCGTGTTCGTGTGCGCGGCCTGCGGGCTGGTCTACGAACTCGAACTCGTCGCGCTGGCCTCGTACTTGATGGGTGACTCGGTCACCCAGGCGTCCGTCGTGCTGTCCGTCATGGTCTTCGCGATGGGCATCGGCTCGCTCGCCGCCAAGCGGCTGCGGCGGCTCGCGGCGGCCGGGTTCTGCGCGGTCGAGGCGGGGCTCGCGCTGACCGGCGGGTGCAGTGCGATGGCGCTGTACGCGGTGTTCGCGTGGACCGGCGACTGGGGCGGGCTGTGGGGGTACGGCCCGCGCGTGTTCCTCGTCGCCTTCTCGCTGGCCATCGGCTTGCTGATCGGCGCCGAGGTGCCCCTGCTGATGGAGCTGATCCAGCGCATCCGGCGGCAGGACGCGGGCGGCGCGGTGGCCGACCTGTTCGCCGCGGACTACGTGGGCGCGCTGGTCGGGGGCCTCGCGTTCCCCTTCCTGCTGCTGCCCTTCCTGGGCCAGCTGACCAGCTCCCTGCTCACCGGCGCCGTCAACGTCGTGGCCGGCAGCGCCCTCATCCTCGGCCTCTTCCGCCGCGATCTGACCCGCCGGGCCCGCTGGTTCCTGCTCGTCGTCAACCTCACGGTCCTGGGTGTCCTCGCCTCGGCGGCGGTCCTGGTCGACGACTTCGAGCGGGCGGCCCGCCAGGCGGTCTACGGCGACGACGTCCGCGTCGCCCTCCAGACGGACGTCCAGGAGGTCGTCCTCACCGGCGGGGTCGGGGGCCGCCCGCTGAACCTGTACCTCGACGGCCGGCTGCGCGTAGGGGGCCGCGACGAGCGCCGCTACCACGAGGCCCTGGTCCACCCCGCGATGTACGGTCCCCACGCCCGCGTCCTCATCCTCGGCGGGGGTGACGGCCTCGCGGTGCGGGAGGTCCTCACTCATCCGGGTGTACGGCGCGTGGACGTCGTCGATCTGGACGGCGGTCTGGTCCAGCTGGCCCGCACCGATCCGGCGCTCTCGGCGCTGTCGGATCATGCGCTGGGGGATCGGCGGGTGCGGGTGACGATCGGCGACGCGTTCCACGTCCTGCGGACGACGCCTCGGCACACGTACGACGTGGTGATCGCCGATCTGCCCGATCCCGGGATCACGGCCAGTACGAAGCTGTACTCCGAGGAGTTCTACGGGCTGGCGCGGCGGGCGCTGGCGGCTGGGGGGCGGCTGGCGGTGCATGCGGGGCCGTTGACGACTCGGCCCAGGGTTTTCTGGACGGTCGATGCGACGGTTCGGGCGGCGGGGTTGCTGACGGTGCCGTATCGGGTGACGGGCGCCGACCCCGGCTTCCCGGCGGGCCCGGACCGCACGACGGCTCGCTCCCGGGCGCCGAAGGACTGGGGGTTCGTGCTGGCGGGGGTGGGGGAGCGGCCTCGACTGGGGCTGGATCCGGGGGCGCGTGCGCCGCAGACGTTGACGGTGGGGGGGTTGGTGGGGGATGTGGGGGCGGCTGAGGGGACTCGGGTGTGGGGGGTGGGGGTTTCTACGTTGGTGCATCCGCGGTATTAGGGGGGCGGTTTGAGGGGGTGCTGGCTGATTGGGGGTGCTTGCCTGGCTCGGGGGCGTCGGCCTGGCTGGGGGGTGCTGGGCTGATCCGGGGGCGTCGGCCTGACTGGAGGGGGCTCGCCTGACCCGGGGTGTCGGCCTGACTGAGGCCGCCGCTGCCGGAAGGGGGCGTGCTGAGTGGAGCCCCGTTTCCTTAGGGGGCTGCCGTTGCCGGAAAGGGTGGGCGGGTGTGAGGGCGGGCGGCGTAAGGGCCGGCCTTCCTCCCCGGGTGAGCTAATCCCCGCTTCCCCAGGTGCTTTCCCGGAGCCGCTGGGTAGGCTCCACCGACATGGAGCAAGTGGTGTTCGTTCCGGTGTCGGGCGCGCGGGTGCGGGCCGTGCTCGGGGATCCCGTGCAGGTGGCGCGGGCCGTGCCCGGGTTTCAGCAGGACGCGGGGGCGGCGCCGGTCGCCGGGCGGCTGAAGGTGCGGGTCGGCGGCGCCACCATCACGTACCGGGGTACCGCCCGCGTCGAGCAGGTCGCCGACGGCGTCTACACCGTCGAGGCCGACGCCACCGAGGCCCGCGGCACCGGAAAGGTCCGCGTCGCCCTCTCCCTCGTCCTCACCGAGTCCCCTACGGGTACGACCCTGACCTTCACAGGAACAGCCACCGCGGCCGGCCGCCTGACCGAACTCCCGCCGCAGAACGTGGAGTCGGCGGCTGTGCGGTTGTTGATGCGGTTCGGGGTGAATTTGGGGGCGGAGGGGGTTGCGGGGGTGGAGGGGGTTGCGGGCGGCGAGTCCGACGGCTCCGAGGAATCGGGCGGGTCTGGCGAGGCGGACGGGTCCGGCGAGGCGGGCGGCTCTGGCGATACGGGCGGCTCTGGCGACTTGGGCGGCGCGGGTGGCTCCGGCAACTCTGATGGCTCGGGCGGCTCCGGCGGCTTGGGCGGCTCCGACAACTCCGATGGCTCGGGCAGTTCCGGCGGCTCCGAAGATTCCGGTAGCTCCGACGATTCTGGCGGTGCGGGTGGCTTGGGCGGCTCCGACGGTTTCGGCGAGTCGGGCGGCTCCGGCGAATCCGATAACTCCGGCGAGGCGGGCGGCTCTGGCGACTTGGGCGGCGCGGGCGGCTCCGGCAACTCTGATGACTCCGGCGGCTCCGACGATTCCGGCGGTGCGGGTGGTTCTGGCGGCTCCGGCAGCTCCCGCGACTCCCGCGACTTGGGCGGCGTCGGCGGATCCGACAGCTCTGACGACTCCGGTAGCTCCGATGAATCCGGCAGCTTCGGAGACTCGGGGGTCTCCCGCGACCTGGGCGGCTCCGCCGAATCCGGCAGCTCCGGCAGTTCCGATGGATCGGGCGACTCCGACAACTCCGATGACTCGGGCAGCTCCGGCGGCTCCGAAGATTCCGGTAGCTCCGACGATTCTGGTGGCTCCGATGCCGAGGAGCCCCCGGCGCCGAATCCGCCCCAGGCCCGTCGCCCGGAAGCGGACGCGGACCAGTCCCCAGCCCCGGACTCCGACCCGGACGCGGACACGGATCCGGACCCGTCCCTTGCCCCGGACCCGGACTCGGACGCATCCCTGGATTCGGCCCCGGACGCGTCCCCGGACTCGAACTCCGACCCCGCCCTGGACGCGTCCCCGGACTCGAACTCGGACTCCGACCCCGCCCCGGACGCGTCCCCGGACTCGGACTCCGACCTCCCCCAACCCCCCGACACCCCACCCCCACCCTTCGACCCCGTAATCCCCCACCCCACCCCCGACCCCCCAGCAGAAGCAGCGCACGCGCGCCGCACGATGATCGGGCGCAGTGCCGAAGAGGTCGACCACGCCCCACCGCGCGGCCGCTACGCCCCCGTCCCCGCGCCGCAGTCCTTCGCCCCGAACACCGCCCTGCGCTGGGCGGCCCCGGCAGCGGCGTTCGTCGTCGTCTCGGCGGTGGTCGTAGGCAGGGTGCTACGCAGACGCCGCTGAGCCCCTGGGGGACGGCCCCGACCTCGTCCCGTCCTTCAGCGCCGAGCCCCTGGGGGACGACCCCGACCTCGTCCCGTCCTTCAGCGCCGAGCCCCTGGGGGACGACCCCAACCTCGCCCCGCCTTCAGCGCCGAGCCCTTAGGGGACGGACGCCCGCAGCACCTGAGCTCCTAGGGATGGCCCGCCCCCGACGCCGAGTCCCTTAGAGGACACCCCCGTCCCATCTGCTCGCCGCTGACTCCCTAGGGGACGCCCCCTGGCCTCAGCCCACCCCACCTTCAGCGCCGACCCCCCTAAGGGACGCCCGCCGCCCGCCCTGCTTCGGCGCCGAGTCCCTAGGGACGGCCCGCCCCCGGCGCCGTATCCCCAGGGGAGGCCCTCAACCCCGCTCCACCCCCAGCGCCGCCCCCCTAGGAACCACCCCGCCCACCCACCTCGCCCCCGCCCCCCTAAGAACCCCCCACCCCCGACCCTCACCCCCAACCCCCCCAGCAACCCACCCCACCCCCACCCACCCTTAGTACTGTCCCCCTGTGAGCAACAAAGAGATCACACTGACCGCAGGCCCGGTCCAGGCGACCCTGCACCCCGCCAACGGCGCCCGGCTCGCGTCGCTGACGCTTGATGGGATTCAACTCCTGCGCCAGGGCGAGAAGTTCGGCTGCTTCCCGATGGTCCCGTGGTGCGGGCGGATCAGGGACGGGCGGTTCCGGGACGGGGCCACCGTGCACCAGATGCCGCTCAACGCCCCGCCGAACGCGATCCACGGCACCGCGAGGAACGGCGCGTGGACGGTCGCCCGCGTGACGGAGACGAGCGCGGCGCTGACGTACGACCTCGTCGAACCCTGGCCCTATCAGGGGCGCGTCACCCAGCTGTTCGAGCTGAGCGAGAACGCGATGACGCTGACCATGGGCGTGGAGACGTACGACAACTCCTTCCCGGCGCAGATCGGCTGGCACCCGTGGTTCAACCGGAACCTCGGTGTCGGCGGAGACGTGGAGCTCGACTTCGGCGCCGCGTGGCAGGAGGAGCGCGGGGAGGATCATCTGCCGACCGGGCACCGGATCGACCCCAAGCCCGGCCCATGGGACGACTGCTTCGGGATGCCCGACGGCGTCGACGTCACCCTGACCTGGCCCGGCGCCCTGGAGCTGAAGGTCAGCAGCCGGGAGGAGTGGGTGGTGGTGTACGACGAGCAGGAGGCCGCCGTGTGCGTGGAACCGCAGACCGGGCCGCCGGACGGGCTCAACTCGCAGCCCCGGCTGGTCACCCCGGTCGACCCCCTGGAGGCGTCGACGACCTGGACCTGGCGTCGCCTCTGAGCCCGGCGCCGGCCGCCTCTAAGCTGGTCGGCATGACGGACGTACACGCTGAGCTGCTGCGACAGATCAAGGACAAGGCCGTGGTGCACGGCAAGGTCACCCTCTCCTCGGGCCTGGAGGCCGACTACTACGTCGACCTGCGCCGGGTGACGCTGGACGGGGAGGCGGCGCCGCTGGTCGGGCAGGTGCTGCTGGATCTGACGGCGGAGCTGGAGTACGACGCGGTCGGCGGGCTCACGATGGGCGCCGACCCGGTCGCGACGTCGATGCTGCACGCCGCCGCCGCGCGCGGGAAGCGGCTCGACGCGTTCGTCGTCCGCAAAGCCGCGAAGGCGCACGGCATGCAGCGGCAGGTCGAGGGGCCGGAGATCCGGGGGCGCCGGGTGCTGGTGGTCGAGGACACCTCCACCACCGGCGGCTCCCCGCTGACGGCCGTCGAGGCGGTGCGCGCGGCGGGCGCGGAGGTGGTGGGCGTCGCGACGATCGTCGACCGCGCGACCGGCGCCGCCGAGAAGATCCAGGAGGGCGCGGGGGTGCCGTACCTCTTCGCGTTCGGCAAGGACGAGCTGGGCCTGGACTGACAGCCGGGGGCGCGCCTCCGGAGCAGCGGGCCATGTCTGGAAAGATGGGGATGACGACGACGTCATCCCCCAGGTCTAGGTCAGGGCCGTAAGTACGCAACGTACGCAAACCCGCACACCCAAGGAGCGGACGAATGCCCATCGCAACCCCCGAGGTCTACAACGAGATGCTCGACCGGGCGAAGGCAGGCAAGTTCGCCTACCCGGCCATCAACGTCACCTCGACCCAGACCCTGCACGCGGCGCTGCGCGGCTTCGCGGAGGCGGAGAGCGACGGCATCATCCAGATCTCCACGGGTGGCGCCGAGTTCCTGGGCGGGCAGTACAGCAAGGACATGGTGACCGGCGCGGTCGCGCTCGCCGAGTTCGCGCACATCGTCGCCGAGAAGTACCCGGTCACGGTCGCGCTGCACACCGACCACTGCCCCAAGGACAAGCTCGACGCGTACGTACGGCCGCTGCTCGCCGTCTCCGAGGAGCGCGTGAAGGCCGGGCGCGACCCGCTGTTCCAGTCGCACATGTGGGACGGCTCCGCCGAGACCCTCGCCGACAACCTCGCCATCGGCCAGGAGCTGCTGGCCCGCGCGGTCGCCGCGAAGATCATCCTCGAGGTGGAGATCACCCCGACCGGCGGCGAGGAGGACGGCGTCTCGCACGAGATCAACGACTCCCTGTACACGACCGTCGACGACGCGATCCGCACCGTCGAGGCGCTGGGCCTCGGGGAGAAGGGGCGCTACCTGCTCGCCGCGTCCTTCGGCAACGTGCACGGCGTCTACAAGCCGGGCAACGTCGTGCTCCGCCCCGACCTGCTGAAGGACCTCAACGAGGGCATCGCCGCGAAGTACGGCAAGCCGGCCGGTTCGCAGCCCTTCGACTTCGTCTTCCACGGCGGCTCCGGCTCCTCCGCGGAGGAGATCGCGACGGCGCTGGACAACGGCGTCATCAAGATGAACCTCGACACGGACACGCAGTACGCCTTCACGCGTCCGGTCGCCGCGCACATGTTCCAGAACTACGACGGTGTTCTGAAGGTCGACGGGGAGGTCGGGTCCAAGAAGACCTACGACCCGCGGACGTGGGGGAAGCTGGGCGAGGCGGGGATGGCGGCGCGGGTGCTGGAGGCTACGCGGAATCTGCGGTCGGCGGGGACGAAGATCAAGTAGCGGTTCCCTTAAGGGGGCTGTCCCTTAAGGGTTCGGTCCCTTAGGGGTGCTGTCCCTTAGGGGTGCTGTCCCTTAGGGGGCGGTCACCTAAGGGTGCCGTCCCTTAAGGGTGCCGTCCCTTAAGGGGTGGGCCGGGTCGGGTGTTCCCCTAGGGGGCGCCTGACCCGGCCCTTCCCGTCTCTCCTCCCACGTGCGGTGACAGACTGGAAGCCATGACGATCCACGAGAACCTCCTCGGGGGCCCGCCCCCGACCCACCTGCCCGACGACCCCGAGCCGCGCGAGCTGCTGGCGGGCGGCACCCCCGCCGCCGACGTCGCCGCCAAGTACCCCAAGTCCTCCCTGGCATGGGCGGTGCTGGCCGACGACGCGTACGGGCGGGGCGCCGTGGTCGAGTCGTACGCGTACGCCCGCACCGGCTACCACCGGGGCCTGGACGCGCTGCGCCGCAGCGGCTGGAAGGGGCACGGCCCGGTGCCGTGGGAGCACGAGCCCAACCGCGGCTTCCTGCGCGCCCTGCACGCTCTGGCCCGCGCGGCCGGGGCGATCGGGGAGCAGGAGGAGTACGAGCGGTGCGCGCAGTTCCTGAAGGACTCTTCGGCGACGGCGGCGCAGACGCTCGGTTAGCCCCCCCCCGAGTCCTCCGAAGACGCGATGAGTTGAGGTCCGCCCAGGTGTCCGGCCGGGCGGGCCTTGCCATGTGCGCGGGTGTTCGAGGAAGATTCCGGGCGGGGACCGGGGCCCCCGTGTCGATACCGGCAGGGGCGGACCGCTACCCGGAGCAACAACAGGAGACAGCGATGTCCCAGGCGGCTCGCGAGACCCATCGGGTCGAGACCCCTTTCCTAGACTTCGCGGGTACGACGCCCTATGACGACTACGTCAAGGCGGACCTGCTCACCCATCTCCAGCAGCCCCTCTCCGAGGACCCCGGAGAGATGGTCTTCCTGGTCACGACCCAGGTCATGGAGCTGTGGTTCACGGTCATCGTCCACGAGTGGGAGACGGCGGCGAAGGCCCTGCGCGCGGACGACGTCCTGGGCGCCGTCGACGCCCTGAAGCGCTCGGCGCTGGAGCTGGAGGCCCTCAACTCCTCCTGGCGGCCCCTGAGTCGGCTCACCCCGGTGCAGTTCAACTCCTACCGCACCGCCCTCGGCGAGGCGACCGGCTTCCAGTCGGCGATGTACCGCCGGATGGAGTTCCTGCTCGGCGAGAAGTCCGCGTCGATGCTGGTCCCGCACCAGGGATCCCCGCGCGTCCACGCCGAGTTGGAACAGGCGCTGGCACAACCCACCCTGTACGACGAGGTGTTGGCGCTCCTGGCCCGGCGCGGCCGGCCGATCCCGGCCGAGGTGCTGGAGCGTGACGTGACCCGGCGCTACGAGCCGTCGGCGTCGGTGGAGGCGGCCTGGACGGCCGTCTACCAGGGCGACCAGGGCTCCGAACTCGCCGTGCTGGGCGAGGCGTTGACGGACGTCGCCGAGCTGGTATGGCGATGGCGCAACGACCATCTGGTCGCGACCCGGCGCGCGATGGGCGCCAAGCCCGGCACCGGCGGCTCCTCCGGGGTCGCCTGGCTGGAGAAGCGGGCCCGCGGCAGCGTGTTCCCCGAGCTGTGGACGGCGCGCTCCCATGTCTGAACTCACGCTCAGGGCACAGAAGTTGGACGCGGCCGACGAACTGGCCGCCAAACGCGCCGAGTTCGTCCTCGACGACGGTGTCTACCTCGACGGCAACTCGCTGGGCGCCCTCCCCGCGGCCGTCCCCGACGCGGTCGCCGACGCCGTCCGCCGCCAGTGGGGCGAGCTGCGCATCCGCTCCTGGGACGAGAGCGGCTGGTGGACGGCGCCGGAGCGGATCGGCGACCGTATCGCCCCGCTGATCGGCGCGGGCCCCGGCCAGGTCGTCGTAGGCGACTCGACAAGTGTCAACGTCTTCAAGGCACTTGTGGCCGCACGTCGGATCGCCGGCGAGAGCCGGGACGAGATCCTGGTGGACGCGACGACGTTCCCCACGGACGGCTACATCGCCGGATCCGCCGCGCGGATGACGGGCTGCACGCTGCGCCCGGTGCGCCCCTCGGAGGTGCCCGGCGCGCTGTCCTCGCGTACGGCGGCGGTGCTGCTCAACCACGTCGACTATCGCAGCGGCCGGCTGCACGACCTGCCCGCGCTGACGGCCGCCGTCCATGACGCCGGGGCGCGGGTCGTCTGGGACCTGTGCCACAGCGCGGGCGCGCTGCCGGTCGGGCTCGACGAACACGGCGTGGATCTGGCGGTCGGCTGCACCTACAAGTACCTGAACGGGGGCCCGGGTTCACCGGCGTACCTGTACGTCCGCCGGGAGCTCCAGGAGGTGTTCGACTCCCCGTTGCCGGGGTGGAACTCGCACGCCGAGCCGTTCGGGATGAGTCCGTCGTACGCGCCTGCGGAGGGCGCCGTGCGGGGACGGGTCGGGACTCCTGACATCCTGTCAATGCTGGCTCTGGAGGCGGCACTTGGGGTGTGGGACGGAGTCCCGGTCGAGTCGGTACGGGCCAAGTCCCTTGCGCTGACGGACTTTTTCCTGGAGTGCGTCGGGGAGTACGTTCCTGAGGGGCGCGTCGAATGTGTGACGCCGCTGCCGCACGCCGAGCGGGGAAGTCAGGTCGCGCTGCGGTGTGATGACGCCGGCGATGTGATGCGGCGGCTCGTCTCGGCGGGCGTGGTCGGGGACTTCCGGCATCCGGACGTACTGCGGTTCGGATTCACGCCGTTGTACGTCTCGTTCGCGGATGTCGAGCGCGCGGCACGGGAGTTGAAGGAGGCGCTGCGGTAGGAAAGGGACCTTTGTGCCAAGGGTGAGGGGGCGTCAAATCAGGGCAGAACCGTTTACCCCTCACCCTGCGTGACATCCACGTGTCGCCGCACGTCACGGGCCTGATACCGTCCCCGCCTACGGACGGATTGTCAGCAGGCCGTTGTCATCTGGTCGCCAAGTCCATTTCGCCGCTGAGAGGTTGGAGCATGCCGGACGACGTCGTCGCATCCCGGGCCGCAGCAGAGGAGGAGTCCGCCTTCTCGCACCCGCCCGTCGCACCCGACGCCACCGCCGCGTACGGCGACCACCCCGACCAGGTGATCGACTTCTACGCCCCCAGAGCGGCGGGGGACGCGGGCACTCCGGCCGCCGCCAGCGGGGCGCTCGCCCCGTTGGTGGTCGTGCTGCACGGGGGGGCTTGGCGGGCGCGGTACGACCGTACGCACATCACTCCGTTCGCGGACTTCTTGGCGCGGAGGGGGTTCGCCGTGGCGAATGTGGAGTATCGGCGGGGGGCGGGTTCGGGTTCGGGTTCGGGGGCCGGGGGTTCGGGTGCGGGTGGCTCGGGGGCCGGTGCCGGTGCTGGTGCCGGTGTTGGTGCTGGTGCGGTCGGCTCGGGTGTGGGCGGTGTCGGCGGAAACGCTTCCGTGGGCTCTTCCGCCGACCTCTCCGACCCGAACGGCGTTCCCGTAGCCGGGCGTTGGCCCGACACCCTCGATGATGTCGCCGCCGCTCTGGACGCGTTGCCCGCTCTGGCCGCCGCCGTTCTGCCGGTGGCCGACCCGCGCCGTATGGTCCTCACCGGGCACTCCGCCGGTGGCCACCTAGTCCTGTGGGCCGCCGCCCGGCACGTCCTGCCCGTCGGCGCGCCCTGGCGCACGGCGGCCCCCGCCGAGCTGCGGGGCGTGGTCGCGCTGGCGCCGATCGCGGACTTCGAGGTCGCCCGGAAGCTGGACGTGTGCGCCGGGGCTGCCGTCCAACTCCTCGGTGGAGAAGCCGAGTTCACCGAGCGGCGCCCGTACGCCGACCCTGGGCTGCTGCTGCCGACCGGGATCGCCACCACGGTCGTGCAGGGCCGGGCCGACGAGACCGTGCCGATGGCGGTCGCCGAGGCGTATGCCGACGCGGCGGCCAAGGCGGGGGAGATGGTGGGGCTCACGCTGCTGGAGGACGTCGGGCACTTCCCGCTGATCGATCCGGCGGCGGACGCGTGCGCGGTGGTGGCGGAGGAGATCGCTCAGCTGGCGTGGTGAGGGGGCGCTGCGCTGGCCTGTGCGGGGCGTTGGCTGCGGGGGCTGGGGGTGTCCCTTAGGGGGCGGGGTGCTGAGGGTCGTCTCCTAAGGGGGCCGTGCGCGTCCCTTAGGAGGGCGGGCGCTTCCCTTACGGGTCCGAGCCTCCCTTACGGGTCCGAGTGCCTCCCCTAGGGGCCTGAGCCTCCCCTACGGGATCGAGTGCCTCCCCTACGGGACCGAGCGCGTCCCTTAAGGGCTCCGGCTCAGGGCTCCGGCGGCTCCTGGTTCCCCTACGGGCAGGCCCCTAAGGGAGCCGACGCCGCCCCTTAAGGGCCCGCCCCCCGTCGTACCCGTAGTACCTCAGAGCTACCCCGCAGGACACTTCCCCAGCGGGACGCGGCCTACGGACCCCGCTCCCTAACTTCACCTCCATCGCCCGACGGACGGGCGGCGGACGGGGAGGTCACGGGGATGGGGCGGGACACCGCACAGCAGCGGGAGACGCCGGGGCGGGCGGCGCGACGGCAGGGCACGTGGCAGCGAGCGGTGCCGGAGCGGGCCGCGTCGGAGCGGGCGGCGGTGCGGGAAGCCGTGTTGGAGCAGGCGGCGCGGCGGCAACCGTCAGCGCAGGAAGCCGCGTTGGAGCAGGTTGCGCGGCAGCGAGCGGCGGTGCAGGAAGCCGTGTCCGAGCAGGTTGCGCGGCAGCAACTGTCGGTGAGGGAAGCCGCGTTGGAGCAGGCGGCGCGGCAGCAGCCGTCGGCACAGCAAGCCGCGTTGGAGCGGGCCGCGCGGCAGCGAGTGGCGGTGCGGGAAGCCTCGTCGGGGCAGGCTGCGCGGCAGCAACTGTCGGTGAAGGAAGCCGCGTCGGGGCAGGCGGCGCGGCAGCAGCCGTCGGCACAGCAAGCCACGCCAGAGCAGGCGGCGCCGGAGCAAGCCGCGCCGCAGCGGCCCGCACCGGAGCCGGCGTCGCCCCCGCGGCAACAAGCCACGCAGCCACAGCGGGACGACAAGCCACAGCGGGACGAGAACCCCCGCCGCCCCCCGTCACGCCCGCCCCGCCCCCTCCCCTTCCTCCGCCGCCTCCACCCCCTCCACCCCCTCCGCTCCTTCCGCCCCCTCCTCGCCGCCCTCGTCGTCGCCGCCGTGGCCGCCCCCCTCACCGCCGCCGCTCACCCGGACATCCCGGCCCCGCCCCCGGCGGCCCTGCCCGCGCCGACCCCGGCGACGCTGGGGCGGACGTACGCGGCGAACCAGGCGAACGCCGCCGAGGCTGCCCGGACGGCGGCGGCGCACGGGGACCGGCACCGGGCGCTGGCCGACCGTGAACTAGCCGCTCCCGGACGGCAGTTGCTGGTCTTCGACGGGCGCGGGCAGGGGCGGGTCACCGAGGTGTTCGGCGATCTCGCGCGGGCCCGCCGGGTCGCCGTCCTGGTCCCCGGCTCCGACACCTCCCTGGACACCTACGGCCGGTTCCACGCCGCCGCAGCAGCCCTGTACGACCGCCTCCGCCGCGAGGCCGGCCCGCGTGCGGCGGTGGTCGGCTGGCTCGGGTACACCACCCCGGAGACGGTCAGCACGACCGTCCTCACCACCACCCGCGCCGACGAAGCCGCCCCGGCGCTACGGGAGTTGACGTCCCGGATCCGCGCCCTCACCGGACCCGGGGCGGCCGTCAGCCTCGTCTGCCACTCCTACGGGACGGTGGTGTGCGCCCGCGCGGCGGCCGGGGCGGACGTCGGGGACCTGGTCCTCGTGGGCAGCCCCGGCACCGGCGCGGCCGACGTCGCCGCGCTGCGCACCCGGGCCCGGGTCTGGGCGGCGCGCGGCGCCGGGGACTGGGTCGCGGACGTGCCGCACACCAGCGTCGACGTGTTCGGGACGACCCTCGGACTCGGCACCGACCCGCTGTCGCCGTCGTACGGGGCGCGGGTCTTCGCGGCCGGGGACGGCGGGCACAGCGACTACTTCGCGCCGGGGTCGGTCGCGCTGGACAACATGGCCCGGATCGTTCTCGGGGAGTACCCGGAGGCCGGCCATGAGGGATGACGGCGTCGTACTCAGGGCCGCGCTGCGGATCGGCGCGGCGACCCCTAAGGGCCGGGACCGGGCGGTGGACGCCTTGCGGGCGCTGGCCATCTGCGGTGTCGTCCTGGGGCATTGGCTGGTCACGGCGCTGGTGGCGGACGGCGGCGAACTGCGGACGGCGAGTCCGCTGGCGGAGCTGCCGTGGCTGACGCCGGTGACGTGGGTGTTCCAGACGCTCGCCGTGTTCTTCATGGTGGGCGGCCACGTCGCGACCCTTAGTTGGACGACCCGTAGGGGATCGTACGGGGGCTGGCTGCGGGCCCGGCTGGTGCGGCTGTTCGGACCCGTAGGGGTGCTGCTGGGGGTGTGGGCCGTGACGGCCGGGTGCCTGCTGGCGGGCGGGGCGCCGGTCACGACCGTGCGGACGGTCGGCAAGCTGGCGCTGTCCCCCCTGTGGTTCCTGGTGGTGTTCGCGGCGCTGACGGCGGCGACGCCGCTGCTGCGGCTGCTGCATCCGCTGTGGCCGCTGGCCGTCGTCCTGTACGTCGACGTGGTCCGCTTCGGGTTCGGCGGCGGGCCCGAGTGGCTGGGGTGGGTCAATGTGGCGGCGGGCTGGGCGGTGCCGTACACGCTCGGTGCGGCCTGGACGCGCGGCGAGCTCGAACGGCCGCGCGCGGGCTGGGTGTTGCTCGCCGGGGGGACGGCGGCGACGGCCGCGCTGGTGGTGTGGGGCGGCTATCCGGCGGCGATGGTCGGGGTGCCCGGCGCGGCCGTGTCCAACCTGAATCCGCCGACGCTCGCGGCGGTCACGTTCGGCCTCGCGCAGTGCGGGCTGGCGCTGCTGCTGCGCGGACCGCTGCGGCGGGGGATGCGGCGGCCGGTGGTGTGGGCGGGGGTGGCGGCGGTGAACCTGTCGGCGATGACGGTGTTCCTGTGGCACCAGACGGCGCTCATGGCCACGACGGCGGTGGGGCTGGCGGCCGGTCCGCTGCCCGGGCTGCACACCGTCCCCGACTCGCTCGCGTGGGTGGGGTGGCGGCTGCTGTGGCTGCCGGTGTTCGGGGTGGGGCTCGGGGTGTGCTGGGGGGCGTTCCATGGGGCGGAGCGGTCCCGTAGGGCGGTTCCCGTAGGTGGGGTCCCCTGGGTGAGGTCCCGTAGGAGCGCATCCCCTAGGTGAGACCCCGTAGGTCCGGTCCCCTAGGTCCGGTCCCCTAGGGCGGGTCCCGTAGGTGTCGGGTTCCTCAGGGGGACTTCCCTAGTACCTGAGACGGACCCCGCGGAACCCTCTCAGTGGGGACGACCTGCGGCGGGCGTCGGCTTTACCGTTCTGACTGTGACCGAGACGACTCAGATCCACCGGACCGGGCCCCGCAGCCCCGAGGCCAGAGCGGCGCTGGAAGCCCTGCGCGGACTGCGCGAGGACCTGACCGACGACGCCTTCGCCTACCGCCCGCTCCCCCCGCTGGGCCCCGAGACCCGCCTGGCGCGGGGCGGCAAGAGCCGGCTGGGCACGTACGCGGTGTGGTGGCGGCACGGGCTGGTCGCGGCGGCCGGCGCCGTGGCGATGTTCAACGCCGCCGCGCCGTACGGCGGCAGCGGCCTGCTCGACGTGCTGCGCGGCCTGCTCGTGCTCGCGCCGGTCCTGCTGACCCTCGTCCGCCCGGCCCTCGCCTTCTGGGCCTCCCTCGCCTCGACGACCGTCATGTCCGTCCTCGGCGACTCCTCCTCCCTCTGGCCCTGGCAGCCCGGCAGCTTCCTCGCCCACCTGACCGTCCTGACGGTCGTCGCCCTGCGCACCCGCCCGCGCACGGCGGCCTGGATGTGGCTGCTGACCGGGGCGTACGGCCTGCTCGCCGGGCTGACCGGCGGCGCGGCGTACGGCACCGACACCGGCCCCATGATGGTGGCCTCCGCGTTCCTCCTGCTCGCCGTGACCGTCTGGCACACCCGGCGGCGGGCCGAGGCGGAGGTGTCGGCGCAGCAGACGGTCACCGCGCACGAGCGGTCGCGCCGGACCCTGCTGGAGGAGCGCACGACGATCGCGCGCGAGCTGCACGACGTCGTCGCGCACCACATGTCCGTCGTCGCCATCCAGGCCGAAGCCGCGCCCTACCGCGTGGAGAACACCCCGCCCGAGCTGGAGAAGGCGTTCGCGACGATCCGCGAGAACGCGGTGGCCGCGCTGACCGAGCTGCGGCGCGTCCTGGGCGTCGTGCGCGCCGAGGACTACGCGGCGCCCGACGCGCCGCAGCCCGTACTCGCCGATCTGGAGGGGCTGTTGGCGAATGTGCGGGAGGCCGGGCTTCAGGTGGAGAAGGTGGTGACCGGGGCCGTGCGGGAGCTGCCTCAGGGGGTGGAGCTGTCGGCGTACCGGATCGTGCAGGAGGCGCTCAGCAACAGCCTGCGGCACGCGCCCGGAGCCGGCGCCCGGGTCGAAGTCTCTTACGTACTCGGCGGGTTGGGGGTACGGATAGTCAACGAGGCGCCGCCCAAGCCGCTGTTGGTGAAGCCGTCGCCCGGCGCCGGGCACGGGATCACCGGGATGCGGGAGCGGGTGGCGATGCTCGGCGGCGGGATGACGGCGGGGGCGACGGCCGACGGCGGCTACGAGGTGGCGGTGTTCCTCCCCGTCGCCGCCGTGGTGGAGGAGGCATGACCATCCGCGTGCTGATCGCCGACGATCAGATGATGGTGCGCGAGGGCTTCTCCGTCCTGCTCAACGCCATGCCCGACATCGAGGTCGTGGGCGAGGCCGTCGACGGGCGCGAGGCGGTGCGCAAGGTGCGCGAACTCTCGCCGGACGTCGTGCTGATGGACATCCGGATGCCCGAGATGAACGGCATCGAGGCGACCCGGGAGATCGTCGCCGCCGACGGCTGCGCCAAAGTGCTCGTCCTGACGACGTTCGACCTCGACGAGTACGTGTACCAGGCGCTGCGCGCCGGAGCCTCGGGCTTCCTCCTGAAGGACGCCTCGGCCCGCCAACTCGCGGAAGGGGTACGGGTGGTGGCGTCCGGGGAGGCCCTGCTGGCCCCCTCGGTCACCCGCCGCCTGATCACGGAGTTCTCCCGCCTGTCCGACACCCCCCGCTTCGCCGTCGCCCAGGCGGCGTACGGGGGGTTGACCGAGCGGGAGACGGAGGTGCTGGTCCTGATCGCCCAGGGCCTGTCCAACGCGGAGATGGCGGAGCGGCTGGTGGTGGCGGAGTCGACCGTGAAGACCCACGTGAGCCGGATCCTGGTGAAACTGGGGTTGCGGGACCGGACTCAGGCGGCGGTGTTCGCTTATGAGGCGAGGTTGGTGATGCCGGGGTGAATCCCGGCCCGTCCGGCGCTTGAGGACAAGGCCCGTTCAGGGCCGACGCACTAGACACGATGCACCGTATGCAACGTCCGCGCATACGTCCCCGCCCCGTCCAGCAGCGAGGCCCCGCCCAGATCGGACATGGTCGGCCCGTTGACGGTCTTGCGGCTGGAGAGGAAACGCCGCCCGCCGACGGCATCGAGCCCCAGATAGATGCCCACATGATCGACGGTCACGGACACCGAGTCATCACTGGAGTCCGCGTTGAAGAGGACAAGGTCCCCCGGCTGAAGGAAGGGCACCGCGGGCGGAGCGGCCCCGTCGGTACGGGCGATACGGACGCCCGGCGAGTACTCGGCCATGTCACGGGACTTCCGGGGCAACCGCAGCCCGCTGGTGTCGGCCCCCTTCGCGACCGGAACGCCCAGGTGGTAGCCGTACACCATCCGCGTATAGCCGGAGCAGTCCATGTTGCCGACCTGCTTGCTGGACGGACCGGTGTAGCCGCCGTCGTCGAAGGTCCAGCCGGTGTTCATGTACTCGTGGAAGTCGGCGCCCTCGTAGCGGAAGCCGTACGGGTCGAGGTAGCCGTACCCGGACTCGCCGAGCACCTGCTTGCCCTGGGCCTGGCCGGCGCCGGCGGTGACGGTGTCGGCGCCGCCGAGGAACATGGCGGCGTAGGCGAGGGCGTCGGGGGCGAGGGAACCCGCGAACGTGCGGACGGTGCGCTCCAGTTCGGCGGTCCAGGTCCCGTCGTAGGGCGCGGGCAGCAGCCGGACCCAGTCGCCGTGGGTGACGCTCGGCGGGCTCGCCCAGCTGGAGTCGGTCACCTGGAACGAGGTCACGGCGAGGGTGACGGGAAGGTTGGTGCAGCCGGTGCCGGCGAGCGCGCGCAGCCCCACCCGGCCCTTGGCGAACGTCGAGTCCTCCAGGTCGACCGCCCACGCGGACGGCTCGGCGGAGGCGGACGGCCACGCCTTGACCTGGATGCGGGTGCCCTCCCGGCGGACCCGGACCGTCCACGGGGTGCCCGCGCGAACGCCGGCCGCGAGATCCTGCGCGGCGGCCAGCTGGGTCACCACGTCGGCCACCTCCTTCTCCACCCGCAGCTGCACCGCGCCGGTCGTGAGGAACGACAGCCGCGCCCGGTAGCTGTTGCGGGTGTCCTGGTAGCCGAAGGACAGCGCGTACGAGCACGCCTGCCCCGCCGGCACCTTGTCGAACGAGGCCACCGCCCGCACGTCCACGTCCGCGATCTCGCCGTCCCTGAGCGTGGCGTGCCGGCTCGCGTTCTCGGTGGTCAGGGCGATCCGGCCGGCGCCCGGCGCCACCGAGTAGTCCGCCGCGTCCGGCCCGAGCGTCGACCAGCTGCCCCCGCCGGGGGACGTGCCCCAGTACACCCGGTCCGCCGCCGGCAGCGACATGTTCGGCAGCGTCCGCCCGAAGTCGTCCGCGAACGGTCGCTTGTTCTCGGTGAACGTCCTCGCCGGGCCCTGGACGACGACGGTTCTCGCGCCCTCGGTCAGCAGCGCCACTCTCCGGCCGCCCGCCGTCACCTCGGTCCTCGCCGGGCTCCCCGGCAGCACCGTCGCCGTCAGCGCCGCCCCGAACGTCACCGGCGCGAAATGGGACCCGCCCAGCGGTGCCGTCGTCACCGACGAACGCGGCGCGCCCAGACCGCCGGTCGCCGCCGTGGCGGTGGCGGTACCCGCCGCGTACGACGGGGCGGCGGCGGCTCCGGCGAGCGGGACGGAGGCGGCGGTGGCGGCGAGAGCGGTCAGCAGACCGCGGCGGGAAGTTTCGAACATGTGTCTCATCATTCCCTGTCCGCCGCCGTACCGGAAGATCCCGCTTCCCCCATCCGTCCCTGATCTCCCCGCTCCGAGCCCTTAAGGGACACCCCTGGTCAGAGCCCGGTCCCTGCGGCTAACGTCCCCCCATGTCACCCTTCGACCCCTGGGACCCGGCGTTCCTCGCCAACCCCTACCCCGCCTACGCCGACCTCCGCGCACAGGGCCGGGTGATCCACTACGCGCCCACCGGACAGTGGCTCGTGCCGCATCACGCCGACGTCTCCGCGCTGCTCCGCGACCGGCGGCTGGGGCGGACCTATCAACACCGGTACTCGCACGAGGAGTTCGGGCAGCAGGCGCCCCCGGCCGCGCACGAGCCGTTCCACACCCTCAACGACCACGGCATGCTGGACCTCGAACCCCCGGACCACACCCGCATCCGCCGCCTGGTGTCGAAGGCGTTCACCCCCCGGACCGTCGACCAACTCAAGCCGTACGTCACCGAGTTGGCCGCGAGCCTCGTCGCGGAGCTGGTCGGGCGCGGCGGCGGTGACCTGCTGGAGGACGTCGCCGAACCCCTCCCCGTCGCCGTCATCGCCGAGATGCTGGGCATCCCCGAGGCCGACCGCCCGCTGCTGCGCCCCTGGTCCGCCGCCATCTGCGGCATGTACGAGCTGAACCCCGCCGAGGAGACGGCCACGGCGGCCGTCCGGGCGTCGGTCGAATTCACCGAGTATCTGCGGGAGTTGATCGCCGCCCGCCGCAAATCCCCCGGCACGGACCTCATTTCCGGCCTCATCGAGGCCCACGACGAGGGCGACCGCCTCACCGAGCAAGAGATGATCTCCACGGCCGTACTCCTCCTGAACGCCGGCCACGAGGCGACCGTCAACGCCACGGTCAACGGCTGGCACGCCCTCTTCCGCCACCCCGACCAGCTCGCCGCCCTCCGCGCCGATCACTCCCTCATCCCTTCCGCCGTCGAGGAGTTGATGCGCTACGACACCCCGCTGCAACTCTTCGAACGCTGGGTCCTGGAGGACATCGAGATCGCCGGGACGACCGTACCCAAAGGTGCCGAAGTCGCCCTGCTCTTCGGCTCCGCCAACCACGACCCGGCCGCCTTCACCGACCCCGGCCGCCTCGACCTGAGCCGCGCCGAGAACCCGCACATCTCCTTCAGCGCCGGCATCCACTACTGCATCGGCGCCCCCCTCGCCCGCATCGAACTGGCCGCGTCGATGAAGGCCCTCCTGGACCAGGCCCCCACCCTGCACGCGACCCAAGAACCGCGCCTCAAACCGAACTTCGTGATCAGGGGGCTGGAGGGGCTGAAGGTGGCGGTGTAGCGGCAGAGGGGGGTGGGGGTGGGGGTGGGTACGGGTGCCGGGCGGGCTCGGCCTCACCCCGCCCGCCCCTCTCACCCCGCCCCATCAAACCCCCACATCCCGCCGCCGCAACCCCACCAACCCCCCAGCGCTCAACACCCCAGCCAGCACCACCAACACCCCCACCACTCCCCAACTCATCCCCGCCCCAGGCAACTTGGGCAACTGCCCGAACGGCGAGAGATCCAGCACCAGTTGGGGAACCCCGAGCGCAGGACCCACCCACCCGATCAGCAGCACGGCCCCGGCAACTCCCCACGCCCCCAAGGAGATGCGCGGCGCGACCCCCACCAGCAGCACCGCCACCCCACCCACCACCCACACCGCGACGACCTGCACCAGACACGCCCCGACCACCGCCCAGACCTCCTTGCCGTACCCGACCGCGAGCCCGACCCCACCGGCCAGCAGAATCAGGGCACTTCCGCCGAACGCGACGACGAGATGCCCGGCGGCCCACCGCAGCCGCCCCACCGCCCCCGCGAGCAACGGCTCGGCCCGCCCGGAGACTTCCTCGGCGCGCAGCCGCAGCACGGAACCGACGATGTACAGCGCGGCGACCATCCCCAGCATCCCGCTCATGGCGGCGAGGAACGCCTCGGTGATCCCGGCGTGCCCGCCCATCCGCTCGAAGATCTCCCGCGTCCGCCGGTTGTCCCCGACGATCCCGGCGACCCCGCCCGCGAGCCCCCCGAACACCACCCCGGCGACGAAGAACCCGACCGCCCAGCCCGCCACACTCCCGCGCTGCAACCGCCAGGCGAGCGCACCGGCACTGCCGAGCCGCCCAACCGCCGGACCGGGCCGGGCACTTACGAAACCGGCCCCGACGTCCCGGCGCCCGGCGAGGAGGTAGGCGAGCGCTGTCTGTACGACGGCTGCGGCGCCGAACAGCCCCAGCACCCACCACCGTTCACCCGCGTAGGGCCGCAGATTCTCCAGCCACCCCAGCGGCGAGACCCACGTCCACCCCGACGAACCGTCCGCCCGCGCCGCGTCCCCGGCGGCCCGCAGCACGAACGCGAGCCCGACCAGCCCGCCCGCCAACCCCCTTGCCTGCCGGGCGCTTTCGGTGAACTGGACGACGACGGCGGTGGCCGACGCGAACACCATTCCGACCCCGGCGAGCCCGAGCCCGAACACCACCGCCCCGGCCACCCCCTGCCGCGCGAGCCCCACAGCGACGAGCAGCCCGATCGCCCCGCTCGCGCCGAACGCCGTCAACAGGGCAGCGGTGAGCGGGGACTTGCGCCCCACCGCCCCCGCCGAGACGAGATCCTGCCGGCCGGTCTCCTCCTCCTCGCGGGTGTGCCGTACGACGACCAGCAGCGCGGTGACCGCCGTGAGCACGGCCACGTACGCCCCGGTCCGCCAGACCGTGAGGCCGCCCAGGGAGGTGCCGAAGAGGGGGCCGATGAGCGACCGGTAGGAGGAGTTGGTCTCCACCTGCGCGAGCAGTCCGGCGCGGCCGGCGGAGGTGGGGTACAGCGTCTTCAAGGCGTCCGGCATCGACAGGACCAGCAGCGCCGACACGGCCACCCAGAGCGGGATCAGCAGCCGGTCCCGGCGCAGCGCGAACCGGACAAGAACCCTTGTCCCGGCGAGAGTTGTCATCACCGCGCCTCCTCCGGCTGGTAGTGGCGGAGGAACAGCTCCTCCAGCGTCGGTGGGGTCGAGGTCAGCGACCGCACCCCGGATTCGCTCAACTGGCGCAGTACGCCGTTCAGTTGGTCGGCGTCGACCTGGAGGCGGACCCGGTTCCCCTGGATGTCGAGGTCGTGTACGCCGGGCAGGCGGGCCAACCCGTTGGGCGGACCGGCGAGTTCGGCGCTGACGCTCGTACGTGTGAGGTGGCGCAGGTCGGCGAGGGTGCCGGTCTCGACCGTGCGGCCCTGGCGGACGATGCTGACGCGGTCGCACAACTCCTCTACCTCGCTGAGGAGATGGGAGGAGAGCAGGACCGTACGGCCGCGTGCGCGCTCCTCGCGTACGCAGGACTGGAAGACCTCCTCCATCAACGGGTCGAGTCCTGAGGTGGGTTCGTCGAGGATGAGGAGGTCCACGTCCGAGGCGAACGCGGCGACCAGGGCGACCTTCTGGCGGTTGCCCTTGGAGTAGGTGCGGCCCTTCTTCGTGGGGTCGAGGTCGAAGCGGGCGATCAGGTCGGCGCGCCGGCGCGGGTCGAGGCGGGTGCCGCGCAGCCTGCCGTACAGGTCGATGACCTCGCCGCCGGAGAGGTTGCGCCAGAGGGTGACGTCGCCGGGGACGTACGCGATGCGGCGGTGGATCTCCACCGCGTCCCGCCAGGGGTCGCGGCCCAGGAGGCGGGCGGTGCCGGCGTCGGCGCGCAGGAGGCCCAGCAGGACGCGGATCGTGGTCGACTTGCCGGCGCCGTTCGGGCCGAGGAAGCCGTGGACCTCGCCGGTCTCCACCCGGAGGTCCAGGCCGTCCAGGGCGTGGGTGCGGCCGAAGGACTTGTGCAGCGCGGTGACCTCGATGGCCGGGTCCGCCGCGGCTGCGGTGCTGGTTGCCTGCTTCATGCTTCAGAACGTACGCTTCTTTCAGAAATTTGTGAAGTTAATGAAGACTCCGAAGCCCGGGTAGGGTGAGGGCATGAGTGAAGCAGCAGGTGGACGGGGTGACGGGCGGGACGCCGAGGCCGTCTCCAAGTTCGTCGAGACCTTCGCGGCCCAGCTCGTCGAGGCGGGGATGGCGCGGATGCCGGCCCGGATCTTCGCCGCGCTGCTCTCCTCCGACGCGGGCGTCCTCACCTCCGCCGAACTGGGCGAACAGCTCCAGGTCAGCCCGGCCGCCGTGTCCGGCGGGGTGCGGTACCTGGCCCAGCAGCACTTGGTCACCCGCGAGCGGGAGCCCGGGTCGCGGCGCGAGCGGTATCGCGTGCGCGGCAATCAGTGGTACGAGGCGCTGACCAACCGCGAGGCCGTCATCAAGCGGTGGGAGGGCGCGCTGCGGGAGGGGGTCGCCAGCCTCGGGGAGCGGACGCCGGCGGGGCGCCGGATGGCCGAGACGCTGGCCTTCTTCGAGTTCGTGGACGGGGAGGTCGTGGCGATGATGGAGCGGTGGCGGGTGTACCGGGACGAGCGGTTCGGGGACGTCCTTTAGGGGACCTCCCTGACAGGGAAGCCCCCTAAGGGCAGCGGCCCCCTAGGGGCACCCCCCGTCAGGGAAGCCCCCTAAGGGCAGGGTTCCCCTAGGGGGAAGGCTTACCGCTCCTTCGTCTCCTCCAGCACCGTCCGCCCCAGCAGCGCATACCGCTCCGGCGACCTCCGCTTCAGATACTGCGCGTACCCGATCCCCCCGGCCGCGACCAGCGCCACCAGCCACGGCGTCACCTTCACCAGCAGCGAGCCCGACTCCGAACCCGCCGCGACGCCCATGTTGGACACCAGCAGGGCCACCACCGCGAGCATCGCCACCCCGCCCAGCAGCGGCGCGGTGAACGTCCTGAACCAGTGCCTGCTCTCAGGGTGGTTGGCGCGGAAGTACGCCAACACCGCGAACGAGCACACCGCTTGGACGACGAGGATCGCCATCGTGCCGAGAATGGCGAGCAGCACGTACGTGCCGTTGTACGGGTCCTTGCCCGCGATCCAGAACGCGCCGATCAGGACGGCCGAGACGCCGGTCTGCACGAGGCCCGCGATGTGCGGGGAGCCGTGGCGGGCGTGGGTGCGGCCAACTGTGTTCTTCAGCGCGGGAATTACCCCCTCCCGCCCGAGCGCGTACATGTAGCGGGCGGCGCAGTTGTGGAACGCCATGCCGCACGCCAGCGAGCCGGTGATCATCAGCCACTGCATGACGACGACCGCCCAGTGGCCGACGTACCGCTCGGTGGGATTGAAGAACAGGTCCAGCGGGTTGGCCGTCGCGATCTTCACCGCGTTCGCCTCGCCGACGCCGCTGATCGCCATCCAGGAGACGAAGACGTAGAAGACGCCGACGCCGAGCACGCTGATCATCGTCGCCTTGGGGATGATCTTCTTCGGGTCGCGCGACTCCTCGCCGTACATCGCCGTCGACTCGAAGCCGACCCACGACCAGAACGCGAAGAACAGCCCGAGCCCGGCCGAGGTGCCCTTGAAGGCGTTCACCGGGTTGACCGGGTCGAGGGAGAAGCCGTCGGGGCCGCCGCCGTGGAAGAGGACCGAGACCGCCATCGCGGCGAGGACGGTCACCTCGGTCGCGAGCAGCACGACCAGCAGCTTCTCGGCGACCGAGACCCCGAACCAGGTCCCCAGCGCGTTGACGCCGAGCATCAGGATCGCGAACGTCCACCACGGGATGTGAAGTCCCGTCTGGTCCTTGAGAGTTGAGGTCGCGAACGAGGAGAAGATGCCGATCAGGGCCGGCTCGAAGACGGCGTACGCGAAGGTCGCGAGCAGCCCCGAGGCGAGCCCGACGCTGCGGCCGAGGCCGTAGGAGATGAAGCCGTAGAAGGCGCCGGTGGACGTGATGTGTTTCGCCATCGCGGTGAAGCCGACGGAAAAGATGGCCAGGACGACCATTGCGACGAGGTAGCTCGCGGGCGCGCCGATGCCGTTGCCGGACGACACGATGAAGGGGACGTTGCCCGTCATTGCCGTGATCGGGGCCGCCGTCGCGACCGCCATGAAGACGACGCCCAGCAGGCCCACGGCGTTGGGCTTGAGCCGGTGCACCGTGCCCCCGCCCGCTGATCGCTCCGCCGGGACGACTCCCTCGTCCACTGCCATCGTGGCCCCTCTCCGTGCCGCTGCTCCAGAGCCGTATATCGGCCGGTCGGGAGGAATGCTGTAGTCCGAATGAGTCGGGGGAACGGGTCCGCCCGTTAAATGTGCGTCAACTAGACCTTTAGAAGTCGCGGTCTTGTTAACTCTTCGGTGGCGGCTGGATCGGGCCCGCCTCCCTTCCGTACCGTCGCCGGTATGACCACCTACACCGCCACCCTCGGCGGCGAGCGGCACCGCTTCGGATCGCTCGCCCGGCTGCTGGCCGCCGCGAGCCCGGAACGCTCCGGCGACCGGCTGGCGGGCCTCGCCGCGGCATCCGAGCGCCAACGGATCGCCGCCCGCTGGGCGTTGGCGGAGGTGCCGCTCACCCGGTTCCTCGCGGAACCGCTCGTGCCGTACGAGAGCGACGACGTCACCCGGCTCATCCTCGACGGCCACGACCCCGTCGCCTTCGCGCCCCTCGCCCCTTTGACCGTAGGGGAGTTGAGGGAATGGCTGCTGTCCGAGGCGGCCGACGGACCGGCCCTCGCGGCGGTCGCGGCCGGGCTCACCCCGGAGATGACGGCCGCCGTGTCCAAGCTGATGGGGAACGCCGAACTCGTCGCCGTGGCAAGGAAAGTGCGGGTCGTCACCGCGTTCCGCTCCACCATCGGACTGCCCGGCCGGCTCGCGACCCGCCTCCAGCCCAACCACCCCACCGACGACCCCGCCGGCGTCGCCGCGGCCCTCCTCGACGGCCTCCTCCTCGGCTCGGGCGACGCCGTGATCGGCGTCAACCCCGCGACCGACAGCCCCAAAGCCGTCCGTGACCTGCTGGAACTCCTCGACGGAGTGATCAGCCGGTACGCCATCCCGACCCAGTCCTGCGTCCTGTGCCACGTCACCACCAGCATCGACCTCATGGAGCGCGGCGCCCCCGTCGACCTCGTCTTCCAGTCCATCGCCGGCACCCAGGACACCAACGCCTCCTTCGGCGTGACCCTCGCGATGCTCGACGAGGCCCACGAGGCGGCGCGCGCCCTCGGGCGGGGCACGGTCGGCGGCAACGTCATGTACTTCGAGACCGGCCAGGGCAGCGCGCTGTCGGCCGGCGCGCACCACGGGGTCGACCAGCAGACCGTCGAGGCCCGCGCGTACGCCGTCGCCCGCCGCTACGACCCGCTGCTCGTCAACACGGTCGTCGGCTTCATCGGCCCCGAGTACCTCTACGACGGCCGGCAGATCCTGCGCGCCGCCCTGGAGGACCACTTCTGCGGCAAACTCCTGGGCCTGCCCATGGGGTTGGACATCTGCTACACCAACCACGCCGACGCGGACGCCGACGACATCTCGACCATGCTGACCATGCTGGGGGTGGCCGGGGCGTCGTTCGTGATCTGCACTCCGGGCGGCGACGACATCATGCTCAACTATCAATCCGCCTCGTATCACGACGCGTTGTACCTCCGCGAGGTCCTCGGCCTGCGCCCGGCACCGGAGTTCGAGGCGTGGCTCGGGGCGGTGGGGCTGATGGACGAGGACGGGGGGATCGGGGTGCGGGAGCTGGCGGGGCATCCGTTGGCGGAGATCGCAGGGGCGTTGGTGTGACCGGAGATCCTAGGAGTGCCGGCATGAAAGCCTTGGATCAGCGGGAGTTGACGGATCGTCAGCCCGATCTGTGGGAGGTGCTGCGCCGCCGTACCCAGGCCCGTATCGGCCTCGGCCGGGCCGGCAGCGCCCTCCCCACCCGCCACCGCCTGGAGCTCCAGTCCGCCCACGCCCAGGCGCGCGACGCCGTCCACTCCCCGTTCGAGCCGGAGCGGATCGCCGCGCTGCTGCCGGGAGTTGCGACCGTACGGGTCCGCAGCGCCGCCCCCGACCGGCTCACCTACCTCCAGCGCCCCGACCTCGGCCGCCGCCTCCACCCGACGGACCGGGCCCATCTCCCCGTGGACGACTGGGACTTGGTGTTCGTGGCCGGCGACGGCCTCTCCAGCCGGGCGGTCCACGAACACGCGGCGCCGGTCATCACCGCGACAACGGCCTTGCTGGCACCCGGAGTTCGCGTCGCCCCGGTCGTCCTGGCGGAGCAGTCCCGCGTGGCCCTCGGCGACGACATCGCCCACGCGATGGGCGCCCGCGCGGTGATCGTCCTCATCGGCGAGCGCCCCGGGATGTCGGCGGCGGACTCCTTGGGCGCCTACCTGACGTACGCCCCGACCCCAGGAGTGACAACCGACGCCGACCGCAACTGCCTGTCCAACATCCGGCCACCGCTGGGGCTGGGGTACGAGCTGGCGGCAGGGAAGCTGGTCGCGTTGCTGGGGCGGGCGGCGGAGTTGGGGAGGAGCGGGGTGGGGGTGAAGGACGAGCTGGAGGGGCTGCCGGGGTGACGTCCCCCGGCCGCCGACGCCGCGAAGGCCGGCCCCCGCCAGGACCTCGTCCCTGCCGCCCTCCAACACACCGCGCTCCCCGGCGTCCTCGACCCGGGCGACTTCGACCGATCCTCTGACGGCCCACCCTCCCCTGACTGCGGGGCGTTCACCTCTGCCCTTCATATAGTGATCGGGTCACTGGTCGGTCGATGGGGGTGGGCGAAACGTGATCAAGCCGGAGGAGATTCCGCAGTTCACCGGTGACTTGGCCCAACTGGAGCTGGATCACGCGGCGTTGAAGAAGGATGCGGGCGATGTCCGCAGTACCGGCGCCGACGTCGACTCCCAGTTCCAGGGCCTGTCGGCGTTCTACAAGGCCCCCGAGGCGGAGCAGCTCTTCGCGACGACCAAGCCGGTCAAGGACCGCGCGGACACGTTCGGCACGCATCTGGAGACGGTCTCCGGCGCCCTGTCGTCGTACGCGACGGAGATCCGCCCGCTGGTGACCAAGCTCGCCGACCTCAAGACGCAGGCGCAGACCTTCGTCAACTCGGTGAAGGACGACGGTGATTGGGAGTACGACGGCGACAAGGTCGACGAGCACAACAAGCTGCGTGATCAGATCACCGAGACCGTCACCGCTTTCTGGGCGGCGGAGCGGACGTGCCACAACAAGATCACGGCGATCTGGGGCGGCACGCAGATGGTCGCGGGCGACGGCTCGGACCGTAAGGATCAGTACGGGTTCAACGCGGCGGACCTGAAGAACGCGCAGGTTCCGTGGGGTGATCCGGTCGAGCAGAAGCATCACTGGTACGACGTCGGTCACTGGGTCAAGTCGTTCGTCTGGGACGGCCTGATCGTCGACGGTATCTGGGGCACTATCAAGGGTCTTGGGACGCTGGTGGGTTTCGGTGGCTGGGATGCGATGGGGCAGGCGTGGAAGGGGCTGGCGCAGCTCGCTACCGGGCTGGTGTTGTCGTCCATGCCGATCGTCGGGCCGATGTTCCTGATGGCGCCGGACGACAAGTTGCCGTCGTGGCTGCGGGATTCGCGGACGGCGATGAAGGAGACCGGTAAGGCGCTGGTCGCGTGGGACGAGTGGGGGAAGAACCCGGGTCGTGCGGCGGGCGCGGTGACGTTCAACGTGTTGACGACCGTCTTCACGGGCGGTGCGGGCGCCGCGGCCTCGGGTGCGGGCAAGGCGGGCGCTGTCGCGAAGGTCCTGTCCGTGGCGGGCAAGGCCGGGAAGGTCATCGACCCGATGACCTACATCGCGAAGGGCGCGGGCGCCGGGCTGTCGAAGATCGGTGACATCACGAAGGTGTTGCGGGGTGCGGGGAGCATCGAGATCCCGCATCTCCCGGAGAATGCGATCACCCTGCCTGAGGGCTCGGCCGTGCTGCCCGACGGGACGGTTCACCTCCCGGAGGGTGCCGCGATCCCGGCAGGCGTGCGGGAGTTGCCGGACGGTTCGCTGCGGGTCGCCGAGGACAGCGGGCCGGTGCTGCCGGAGGGCACCCACCGGGTGACCCCGGACGGCGACCCCACGATCTACCTGGCCCCCGAGGGCCATGTCGTCGACGGTCAGGGCCATGTCCTCCTCGACACCGACGCCAAGGGGCCCAAGGGCCTCGACGGTACCCCGGACGCGGGAGCGGATGTCCCCCGCACGCCGTCGCCGTCCCCGGACCGGGTACCGGCGATGGCGGGCGCGGCGCCGCACACCGCTGACGTCGCCCAGCACATCCGGCTGGGCGGCAGCGTGGACACGGGCCTCGGAGACGCCGGCCGAGCCCCCGGCACCGAGGCCGTCCACGCGGGCGGAGACCTCCCCGGCGCGGGCGCGGCGCATCACATGCCGGGTGGAACGGCGGACGGCGCTCTCCCCGGCGGCTCGGCGCACGACCACGGCCCGGCACCGTCGGCGGAGCACCCGGACGGTCACTCCGGGAGTGACGGCACTTCGCCCCCTCACCACGACGGGCCGGCCGAGGGGCACGGCCACCATGTTCCGGACGGTACGGGCCACGCCGCCGACTCCGGCGGGGACCTCCCGGCACCACCGCACGACAGCTTCGACGGCGCTGGCGCGGTCGTACCGGAAGGTCCGGGGAGCGACTTGCCCGATGGCTCCTGGGCCGGCGAGAACGGCCTGCGCCTGGACCCGGGGACGAACGCGGCGGCGGACGAATTCATCCGCCGCGCACAGGAGGCCGAGCCGCACATCACGGAGTCGGTGCAGGCGGTCGCGGGGCGCACCGGCGGCGGCAGGCTGATCGGACTCGAGTACCGGCTCAAGGGAGAGGACTCGCTCAAGCGCAAGCTGGCCACGGACCTGCTCGAGGACATCGGGATGGACCACGGCCGCGCGCTGGGCGACATCAAGGACTCCGTCCGCTACACGATGGAGGTCCCCGCCGACAACTACGCCCACGGCGTCCGGCAGGCGGTCGACGATCTGCGGGCCGGCGGCTTCGAGAACGTCACGTTCAAGAACACCTGGGACTCCGCCGGGTACAAGGGAATCAACTCCACCTGGCGCGATCCGTCGAGCGGCCAGGTCTTCGAGTTGCAGTTCCACACGGCGGACAGCTTCACGGCCAAGACGGACGGCCACGCGCTGTACGAGAGGGAGCGCCTTCCCGGTGTCTCCGCTCATGAACTCACCGCGATCAGGGCCGAGCAGTCCGAGCTGTTCGCCAGGGTTCCGGTGCCGCACGGAGCGGGGGACATCCGGCTCGGTGGCCATGGAGCCGGAGAGGGAACACCGTACGACAGCCCGTACACCGAGACCGCGCACGGCGGCTGGACCGGCGCCGGCTGGGTGGAGAAGCCGGACCTCGTCCACGACCCGGACTCCGTGGTCGCGGCTGAGATGTACGAGAGCATCAGGGCCACGGACAACAAGGCCGAACTGCCCGAGATCTCCCGGCACACCGGGGTGGACGAGGCGGTGCTCCGCCAGGTGAAGAGTCATTTCTTCCGGGCGCAGCACGAGGTGGCCGTCGGCCCCGGCACCTTCAAGAAGGGACTGTTCACACCCCGCAGGGATGTCGGCGAACTGTGGTACGCCGCACGCGAGGGCAAGCTCGGTGAGGAAGGGGTGCGGCAGTTCAGGAACCTGATGGCGCACGAGTACGTCGAGAGCCGGCTGATGAAGTCCGGCCTGCCTTACATCCGTGAGTACGAGCACCTGTGGGAACTCGACCCCTCGGACGGCAAGTACTACCGGCCGCAGTTCCCACAGGACGTCCGTGACGCGGGAGCGCATGACCTCGCCCCGAACGACAAGACCGGCGGGTTCCGGCACTGGCGGTCACTCGGGATGGAACCGCCGAAAGTCGAGCTGGCGGATGATTTGTCCAACATCGACGACGTGGTGAAGGCTATTCATCAGCAGCTGCGTCTGAAGGGGATGGACCTGTAATGAGTGCTGAGCCGTCGCGTCCGGTCCTGGAGCGGTTGCGTGTGGTCGACTGGTACGGCGACTGGGACGTGGCTGCCGCGCACACCCGTTCGCGGGCGCTGCTGATGCGGGAGTTCCTGCGGCGGGCCGCTCTCTGGGCCCGCGAGTACGGCGCCGAGGGGGAGTGGCCGTTCTACGACCTCACCGAGTTCGTCGCGCCGTCGTTCCGGCTCGATGCGGGAGTGACGTCTGAGCTGGAGGAATTCCTGGCGAACAAGGTGCCCACGCCGTCCACGACCCGGGTCTGCCGGGGCGCGGTGCGCTGGGCCGCGTTCCGCGCGGCCGGCGGGGGCGGGGCCGAGGGGCTGCCTGATCTGTACGAGCCGTTGCTGCTGATGTTCGAGCGCGGCGGCGGCTATTCGATCGAGGAGTTCATCGATCTGTACGGAGTGCTGATCCCGTACGGCACCTTCGGGTCGAACCTCGCCGCCGAGCCGTTCCTCACCCTCGCCCGGGGCACGCTGGACGCCCTCGACCAGGACGCGGCGGGCCGTATCACCTACTACGCCAAGACCAGCGAGGAATACCCGCGCGCCAGCCCGCGGGGGATCGTCCGCCGGCGTCTGGTCGGCCGGGACAGCGAATCGCACGACGAGGCGTTCACCCGCAACCTCCGCTGGGAACCGACGGAGTACCTGCGCCGCTACGACCTGGGGCACAACGACGTCGATCACGTGGAGATCTCCGAGCGGGAGGCCGGGGTGTTCATCGAGTCGGTGATGCGGCGACTGGGCGGTGCGTAGGGGTCGTTCTCGCCGTAGGACCCGTGAGACCGAACTCCTCCTGGCGGCCGACTCCCGTCGTCACAGGCCGGCCGCCAGGATCAGCCCTACAAGAACGAGTTGATCTCGATCGTCTCGTCGCGCCCCGGCCCCACGCCGATCGCTGAGATCGGTGCCCCCGACATCTCCTCCAGCGCCTTCACATACGCCTGCGCGTTCTTCGGCAGGTCGGAGAAGGTCTTGGCGGCGGAGATGTCCTCGGACCAGCCGGGGAGGGTTTCGTAGATCGGCTTCGCGTGGTGGAAGTCGCTCTGGGAGTAGGGGAGTTCCTCGACGCGCTTGCCGTCGATCTCGTACGCGACGCAGACCGGGATCTCCTCCCAGCCGGTGAGGACGTCGAGCTTGGTGAGGAAGAAGTCGGTCAGGCCGTTGACGCGCGTCGCGTAGCGGGCGATCACCGCGTCGAACCAGCCGCAGCGGCGGTCGCGGCCGGTGGTCACGCCGCGTTCGCCGCCGATGCGGCGCAGCGCCTCGCCGTCCGCGTCGAACAGCTCCGTCGGGAAGGGGCCCGAACCCACGCGGGTCGTGTACGCCTTGAGGATGCCGATGACGCGGCTGATCTTCGTCGGACCCACGCCGGTGCCCGTGCAGGCGCCGCCCGCGGTCGGGTTGGAGGAGGTGACGAAGGGGTACGTGCCGTGGTCGATGTCGAGCAGCGTGCCCTGGCCGCCCTCGAAGAGGACCACCTTGTCCTGCTCCAGGGCCTGGTTCAGGACCAGCACCGTGTCGGCGACGTACGGCCTCAACTGCTCGGCGTAGGCGAGGAGTTCCTCGACGATCTTGTCGGTGCCGATCGCCCGGCGGTTGTACAGCTTGGTGAGGATCTGGTTCTTCGACTCCAGCGCCGCCTCGACCTTCTGGGTCAGGATCGACTCGTCGTACAGATCCTGCACCCGGATGCCCACGCGGTTGATCTTGTCCGCGTAGGTCGGGCCGATGCCGCGGCCGGTCGTACCGATCTTGCGCTTTCCGAGGAAGCGTTCCGTCACCTTGTCGACGGCGACGTGGTACGGCGTGATGATGTGCGCGTTACCACTGATCAGGAGCTTGGACGTGTCGACGCCTCGCTCGTTCAGACCGCTCAGCTCGGAGAGCAGGACCGACGGGTCGACGACGACTCCGTTGCCGATGACCGGCGTGCAGCCGGGGGAGAGAATCCCGGAAGGGAGGAGGTGGAGGGCGTACTTCTGATCCCCTACGACCACCGTGTGGCCGGCGTTGTTGCCGCCCTGGTAGCGCACCACGTAGTCGACGGAACCACCGAGCAGGTCCGTCGCCTTTCCCTTGCCTTCGTCACCCCACTGAGCACCGAGCAGCACAAGTGCGGGCACGCGCGTACACCCCTTCCGGGCGGGGCATGTCCAAGGTCAGGGGCGTACGCGGCACAGCCCTGTGCCTCGTACCCCGGCGGCTGTACGGCCGCCGCCCGTCGGACCCGGATGCCCCGGAATAGACCAAGCCCCTGGCGCAATAGCGCAAGGGGCTCTTGCACAAAGATGCTACCCGAGGAAGCGAGGCAGGACCGAGGTGGCGACTTTCGCGACTTCCGATTTCCCGGCGTCCGATCAGCTGCTGGTGGTCATCGACCCGATCGCCCGGAAGATGGACGGTGAAAGCGTACGTATCGCGAAAGATGTCCTGAGCGCCGGGGCCGCGATGAAAGTGTGCCTGCCGGACGATCCGGAGGAGTTCGCCCGCGCGCTGTCCCGTAGGGGGTCCCGGCGGCCCGTCGTCATCGGCGACGACCGCGCGCTGACCCTTACGGTCTCCCTCCTGCACCGGCGCCGGGAGCTGGCCGGGTGCGCGCTGTCGGTCGTACCCGTAGGGGGTGCGGTGGAGGTCGCGCGGTCCCTCGGGGTGCCGACGGACACGGTCGCCGCGGCGCGGACGGTGCTCGACGGGGTGGAGCGGCGGCTGGATCTGCTGGTCGACGACAGTGATGGGGTGGTGCTGGGGGGTGTGTGCGTTCCGGAGTGCGGGGGTGGGGGCAGAGGTGGGGTGCTGGGGGGTTCCCTTGCGGGTTCTGCGGGCCCTACGGGTCCTACGGGTTCTGCGGGTCCCGCTGGGCCGGCGGGTGCTGCGGGGGCGTCTCAGGGTTCTTCCCTAGGGTCCCTGCGGCCTCTACGGCCCCTACGGCCCTGGCGGCGCACCTACCTCTCCCTGGTCCGCGTCCTCTCCGCCGCCGCTCGCGAGAACCCGGTGCCGCCCGTTCCCGGCCCCTCCCGGCTGCGGGTCGAGGTCGACGGCAAGGTGCTCGTCGATCTGGACCAGCCGGTCGAGACGGTCTCCCTGATCACCGGCGGGGCCTCCGGGACGGCCACCGTCGAGGTGCGCCCCGTCTCCGTGGGGGCCGAGGCGTCCGTCGTCGTGGGGCACGGAGGGGTCGTCACCGTCTCCGGCGCGGACTTCCGGTACCGGGCGGGGGTGACCGTCGGGGGGCCGGTCCGCAGACGGACGTGGAGCGTACGGGAGGGGGAGCTGGGGTTGGTGCTGCCGGCGGGGCCTTGAGGGACGTCCCCCTAGGGAGCCAGCCCTTAAGGGACGGTCCCTTAGGGCCTGCCGCCGCTCCCTCAAGCCGCCGCTCCCCTAGGGGCTCCCCCTCCCCTAAGGGAGCCCCCTGAGACATCCTTGACCCGTCCATGGCCAACTCCTGGTTCCGCCCCCAACCCGTACCCGGCAAGCATCTACGCGGGTAGTCATGCCCACGTCCGCCCTTCTCCCTCCGCGCGCCCCAGGAGCCCTCCTCATGCCCAGATCCCCCATGAACCGCCGCCAGTTCATGCACACATCGGCTGTCACCGGTGCCGCCGTCGCCGCCACGGGGGCGATCGGGGCGGGGACCGCGCAGGCGGCCGAGCAGCCGGTGAAGCACGGCGGCGGACATGGCCACAAGAACAAGACGTGGACGTTCTCCATCCTCGGTACGACCGACCTGCACAGCCACGTCTTCGACTGGGACTACTACAAGGACGCCGCCTACAGCGACAGCAAGGGGAATTCCGTCGGCGTCGCCCGGGTCGCCACGCTCATCAAGCAGCAGCGGAAGCAGAAGGGCGAGGAGAGAATTCTCCTCGTCGACGCCGGTGACATCATTCAGGGCACGTCCCTCGCCTATTACTTCGCCCGCGTCGCGCCGATCACCGGAAAGCACGGCCCGAAGCACCCCATGGCCACCGCCATGAACCACATGCGCTACGACGCCGCGGCGCTCGGAAACCACGAGTTCAACTACGGGATCGAAACCCTCCGCAAGTTCGAGAAGCAGTGTCATTTCCCGCTGCTCGGCGCCAACGCCCTCGACGCGAAGACGCTGAAGCCCGCTTTCCAGCCGTACACGGTGAAGCGGATCTGCGTCCCCGGGGCGCCGGACATCAAGGTCGGTATTCTCGGCCTGACCAACCCCGGAATCGCGCTGTGGGACAAGGACAACGTCAGCGGGAAAATGGTCTTCCCCGGACTTGTCGAGCAGGCGAAGAAATACGTGCCCCGGCTGCGCGCGCTCGGCTGTGACGTCGTCTTCCTCACCGACCACTCCGGTCTCGACGGCTCCTCCTCGTACGGCGACGAGCTGCCGTACGTCGAGAACGCCTCCAACCTCGTCGCCCAGCAGGTCCCGGGCATCGACGCGATCCTCGTCGGGCACACCCACGTCGAGGTGCCGTCGTACACCGTCAAGAACGAGGAGAGCGGCGCGGACGTGCTGCTCTCCGAGCCGTACTGCTGGGGTTACCGGCTGAGTGTTTTCGACTTCGAGATGGAACTCGTCCGGGGGCAGTGGAAGGTCGTCAGCAAGACGGCCGCGACGCTCAACCCGAATTCCGTCGACGAGGACCCCGAGATCAAGAAGCTGCTCGCAGCCGACCACGAATTGGTCGTGAAGTACGTCAACACCGCCGTCGGCACCTGCACCGCCGATCTCTCGGCCGCCGACTCCTGCTGGAAAGACGTCCCGATCATGGACTTCATCCACCAGGTGCAGATGGACAGCGTCAAGGCCGGCCTTTCCGCCGCCGACGCCGCACTTCCGCTGATCTCGGTCGCCGCCCCCTTCAGCCGCACCGCCGACATTCCGCAGGGCTCGGTCACCATCAAGGACATCGCCGGTCTCTACATCTACGACAACACCCTGTACGGAAAGAAACTGACCGGCGCCCAGCTCAAGGAATACCTGGAATACGCCGCGAAGTACTACCACCAGGTGGCGGCCGGCACGAAGGTGGACACCGCCACCCTCACCAACGCCAACAGCTTCTGGGACTACATGTACGACACCGCCGCCGGCGTCGACTACGAGATCGACATCGCGCAGGCCGAGGGGTCCCGGATCAAGAACCTCAGCTACGGCGGCAAGCCGGTCGCCGACAGCCAGGTCTTCGTCGTCGCCGTCAACAACTACCGCGCCAACGGCGGTTCGGGGTACCCGCACATCGCCGCCGCCGAGATCGCGTACAGCTCCACCAACGAGATCCGGCAGCTGATGATCGACTACGTGACCGCGAAGAAGACCCTCGACCCGAAGGACTTCGCCGACGTCAACTGGAAGCTGACGCAGAACGGGACGCCGGTCTTCTAGCAGCCCCTAGGGGAGCCGTCAGCCGCCTCGGCCGACGGCTCCCCGTGCCCCGTAAGGGGCGGCCCTGTACCACCCCGTAAGAACAAATAAACCTTTTCGGGCATATCCTGTTCTTGACCGAGAAGGTGAGTGCGATGCGTGTACTCCTCAAGGCGAGCCTCGACACCGAACGGGCCAACGAAGTCATCCGCACCGGCAAGATGCCGCAGCTGATGGGCGAGGCGCTGGACCGGCTGCAACCGGAAGCCGCCTACTTCGGCGTGGACCACGGCAAGCGCACGGCGTTCCTGTTCATCGACCTCCAGAACAGCGCCGACATGCCGCAGGTCGCCGAGCCGTTCTTCATGGACCTCGGCGCCGAGATCGACGTCACCCCGGTGATGGACCGGGAGGACCTGGCGACGGGCCTCTCCCAGCTCCGCTGAGCAGCCCCGCCGACCAGCTCCGCTGAGCAGCCCCGCCGACCAGCCCCGCTGAGCAGCTCCGCCGACCAGCCCCGCTGAGCAGCTCCGCTGAGCAGCTCCGGACAAAAACCCCGGCTCCCGGCACCAAGCCCTCAGCTGAACACGATCATCGACCCCTGCGCCAGACTCCGCGTAGCCGCCGCATGCAGCCCCAGCCACACATGCCGCTCCCGCGCGAACGGGCTCGGATCGTACGGCGCGGGCACCGCCGGCTCCTCCAACTCCGTCGGCGCGGAAGGAGGTTGCGGCGGCGCGGGCGGGTTCGCGGGGTCGATGCCGAGCGCGGGGGCGACGTACTCCAGCTCCCGCAGCAGCGCCTGCGAAGAGCCCAACGGGCCGCCGCCGGCGAGGAGATCGTCGTTGGAGAGGGGCTGAGGGAAGTCGACCGGGACGTACGCGCCGGCGTGGTCGTAATGCCACACCAGGTGCGACTGCTGTGCCGTCGCCTCGAACATCTCCAGCAACTGCTCGTAGTCGCCGCCCAGTTCACCGACCGGCGTCACCGGCAGGCCGCACGCCTGGAGGAGATAGGCGCGGCGCAGGAAGTGCAGCGCGTCGTAGTCGAAGCCGGCCACCGGGGCGACCTCGCCGGACAGACCCGGCATGTACTGGTACACCGGCACCGGCGGGAGCCCGCTCTCGGCGAGCACGGAGTTGTACTGCGCGAGTTCGTCGGCGAACGGGTTGTCGGGGGTGTGGCACAACACGTCCACGAGCGGTACCAGCCACAGGTCACAGGCCAAAGAATGCTCCTCGTAGTCGGTCCGTACGTCACATCACGCGTCGGTTTCGTCAGGGAAGCGTAGTCGCAGCCGCCCGCGCTCAGCTCCCCCCGTGCAGGTCCCATACCCAGACACCGCCCACCCGCTCACCGGAGCGGCCCAAGAGTTTCTCCACGGTCTCCCGCAGCTCCCGTTCCCTCGGCTGCGGCCCCAGCACGAGCGCCCCCGCCTTCCACCCCGCCAGCTCCTCCCGCACCCGCGCCCGCGCGACCGTGTTCACCACAGGTATGACACCCGTCGCGCGCACGTCGGTGAACAACCCCGCGGTGAAATTCAGCGGAACCCCGTACACCCCGCTGCGATCCCCGTTCCCATAAGGCCCGTTGAAGTACCCGCCCGGCATCCGGAACCCGAGCCCCGCCGCCACCTGCCAGTGCAGCGCCTCCGCGGCGGACGGATCGGCGAGCGGCACCGGCACCAGCGTCTCGCCCGGCCGCACGTACGCCTTCCACATCCCGCCCGCGAAGAACTCGGGCGCCACGGACCGGGGTTCGGACTTCAGCGGCGCCGGTACCAGCGGCAGCAGCGCCAGTCCTACGACGGCCGGCGCGCCGTAGCGGACGACAGGCCGCCCCTCGGCGGAAGACCGCACCGCGACCGCCACCAGCATCCCCAGCACCGGCGCGCAGATCATCGCGACCCGGCTCTCCAACACCGACTCGAACAGCGGGAGTTCGGCGAGCAGCGACCAAGGGCCCGGCAGCACGACGTCCGTGTACGGGACGGGGATGCGCGGCCCCATCGACAGCAGCGCCGCCGCCGCGGCCGTGAGCCCCAACGCCCGTACGACCGGCCGCCGTTGCCACAGCGCGACGGTCACCGCGAGCGCGAGCAGGACCAGCGGAAGTCCGTAGAAGGCGTTCTGCTCGGTCGGGTTGAGGGACAGCGCGTTCGCCCGCGCCGCGTCCCCCGCGAGCAGCGACCGTTCCGCGAACGAGATCAGCGCGAGCGGACTGTTCCCCGCGTTCGGCCCGTGATCGATCCCGACGTAGCTCTGCGGCCCGTGGAACTGCCAGACCAGCGGCCAGCAGACGAGGGGGAGGCATACGGCCGCCGCGACGGCCAAGCCTCGCAGCAGCCGGGGAGCCGCCGCGCGGACCACGCCCGGATCGACGGCCACGTAGGCGGCGGCGAACAGCAGCATCCCCAGTGCGGCGAGGAGGAGGGGTTCCTCGCCGAGGAAGAACTGGTAGGCCGCCAGTAGCCCGAGTACGACGGCGTCACGAACCGGACGGCTCTGCTTGAAGTCTCCGGCAGAGCACAGCCGCACCGCCCGCTCCACGAGCAGCGGAATCACGAACAGCACAACGAAGTTGGGATGCGCGTTGCCATGACTCACCATCGGCGGCGCGAACGCGGCGAGCGCGGCTCCGGCGAAAGCGGCCCCCGCACGCCCGCCCGCCAGCCGCCGCAGGAACAGCCGGTACCAGGCGAACCCCGTCCCCGCGAGCCCCAGCGTCATGCACAGGCTGAGCGCAACCGCCGGTCCCGCCAGCAGAGTTACCGGCGCGAGCGGCACCGAAAGACCCAACATCACTGTGTTCGCCATGAGGTTGACCCCCTCGGGCCACCCCTGCAACGTCGTGAAGAACGGGCTGCGCAGATGCGCGACGTTGTCCGCCGTCACCGCGAAGAACCACTCCCACTGGTTCTGGTCCTGGAGCGAGTCGGTCAGATACCGGTGCGCGGGGTCGAAGAAGCGGCCCGAGTAGAGGGTGACGGAGAAGGCGAGGAAGAGCAGCGCGACGAGCAGTGAAACCCGGTGCAGCGAGGCGAGTTCGGCGAGGAAGCGGACGTAGGCCCAGGGGCGGAGCTTGGAGCCGGGCTGGTGGGACCAGCGGACGGGGACCTCGGTGACCGTACGGCCGGCCGTGCGGAAGTGGCGCAGGACCTCGACGTCGGTCGCCCAGCCGTCGAGCCGCGCCGCCGCGTAGGCCTCGCGGGCGGCGGCGCCGTCGTACAGCTTGAAGCCGCACTGGGTGTCGCGCAGGCCGGGGAGGGTCGTGCGGCGGATCAGGAAGTCGCCTGCGGTGCCCAGGAGTTGGCGGGAGCGCGGGGGGCGGGTGCCGATCGTGGCGCCGGGTGCCGAGCGGGAGGCTATCGCCGCGCCGCCGGGCGGGAGTTCCTTCTCCAGGTGCTCCAACTCTTCGATGGGGGTGGCGAGATCGGCGTCCGTGACCAGGACGCGCTCGCCCCGGCTGGCAGCGACCCCCAGCCGGAGGGCGTGGCCTTTGCCTTTGTTGGCGGGGGAGTCGATGAGCTGGACCCGTGGGTACGACTTCGCCAACTCGGCGGTGCCGTCCGTCGATCCGTCGTCCACGACCAGCAACTCCCAGCTACGGGAGGGGTCCTGGGAGAGGTGGGCGGTGATCGCGTCGAGGGTCGGGCCGAGCCGCCGCTCCTCGTTGTAGGCCGGGACGACCACCGAAAGGGCGGGAACACTCATTCCGCCGCGGCCAGCCGCTCGATCAGCGCCACCGACCCCGAGTGGTAGGCGGCGAGCAGTTCCCGCGCCGCGTCGAGGTTCTGGCTCACCAGCGCGTTCACCAACTCCGTGTGCCCGCACCAGAGATGGCCGCGCAGATCGGTCAGCCGGCGCAGATGCCGTACCGCGCAGACCCAGGACTGCACGCGCAGCCGGTTGAGGAAGTCGCCGAGGTAGGGGTTGCCGAAGAGGGCGCCCAACTCCCGCCAGAACCGCAGGTCGTAGCCGATCAGGACGTTCAAGTCCCCGGCGGACGCGGCCCGTCCGGCCTCCTCGCCCCGGCGGCGTACGCCCGCGAGGGCCGCCGCGGCGGCCGGGTCGCGGCCGGGGTCGCGGAAGCGGTGCGGGTCGCGTTCGAGGGCGAGCAGCATGCCTTCGACGATCAGCGCGCGGGCCTCGACCATGCCCCGGTAGTCGGCGGGCGAGTACTCGTGGACGCGGAAGCCGCGGTGCTGGTCGGCCTCCAGCAGGCCCTGCGCGGACAGGTCCACCAGCGCCTCGCGGACCGGGGTCGCGGAGACGCCGTACTGTTCGGCGATCTCCTTGACGGTGAACTCCTGGCCCGGTTGCAGCCGGCCCCCCAGCACCTCGTCGCGAAGCGCCTCGGCGATCTGCTGCCGCAGGGTGCTGCGGGTCACGGCGCCGTTGCCGCTGCCGGCGGACATAGGTCGGGGGCCTCCTCGGTCGGCCAGGGGTGACGTGCTCTTTTCCATATCTACGAGCACGCCACCTTACGCGTTCGAACGAGGAGGGGCTTTAACCAACTTTCTCGCGAAAGGCCACCCAGCGTCGCCTTCCCTGTTCAGACCGTGTATTCGTCGGCCACCGACAGCGCCGCGTCGAGCGCCGCGAAGCCCTCCTTCAGCTCCTCCTCGGTGACGTTCAGCGGCGGCACGACATGCGTGCGGTTCATGTTCACGAACGGCCACACCCCATGCTTCTTCGCGGCGGCGGCGAACGCCCCCATCGGCGCGTTGTCCTCCCCGGCCGCGTTGTACGGCACCAGCGGCTCCTTGGTCTCGCGGCTCTTGACGAGCTCCAGCGCCCAGAACATGCCCGTCCCGCGCACCTCCCCGACGCTCGGGTGCCGCGCCGCCAGCTCGTCGAGCGCGGGCCGTACGACGTCGGCGCCGAGCCGCTTGGCGTTCTCGACGATGCCCTCCTCGGCCATCACATTGAGCGTCGCGACGGCCGCCGCACAGGCCAGCGGATGCCCCGAGTACGTCAGGCCGCCCGGGTAAGGACGCTTGCCAAAGGTTTCCGCGATCTTGGCGGAGATCGCGACGCCCCCTAGGGGGACGTACCCGCTGTTGACGCCCTTGGCGAAGGTCATCAGGTCGGGGACGACCCCGAACAGGTCGGCCGCGAACCACTCGCCGGTGCGCCCGAACCCGGCCATCACCTCGTCCAGGATGAAGACGATCCCGTACTTGTCGCACAGCGCCCGCACGCCCGCGAGGTACCCCGGCGGCGGGACCATGATCCCGGCGGTGCCCGGGACCGTCTCCAGGATGACCGCGGCGATCGTCGCCGGGCCCTCGAAGCGGATCGTGGTCTCCAGGTGCTCCAGCGCCCGGCCCAGCTCCTGCTCCTCGGTCTCCGCGTAGAACCGGCTGCGGTAGAGGTAGGGCGCCCAGAACCGCGCGACCCCGTTCGAGCCGGTGTCGGAGGGCCAGCGGCGCGGGTCGCCGGTCAGGTTCACGGCCTGCTGGGTGCCGCCGTGGTACGAGCGGTAGGCCGCCAGCACCTTCGGCCGCCCGGTGTGCAGCCGGGCCATCCGTACGGCGTGCTCGACGGCGTCGGCGCCCGCGTTGGTGAAGAAGATCTTGTCCAGGTCGCCGGGGGTGCGCTCGGCGATCAGCCGGGCCGCCTCCGAGCGGGCCTCGACGGCGAACGCGGGCGCGAACGTCGTCATCGTCGCCGCCTGCTCCTGGATCGCCGCGACGACCTTCGGGTGCTGGTAGCCGATGTTGGTGAAGACGAGACCGCTGGTGAAGTCGAGGTAGCGGTTGCCGTCGTAGTCCCAGAAGTACGAGCCCCGCGCGCCGGCCACGGCGAGCGGGTCGATGAGGTCCTGGGCGGACCAGGAGTGGAAGACGTGCGCGCGGTCCGCGGCCTTCACCGCTGCACCGGCCTGGGGGTTGGGCTCAGGGGTCATGACAGTGAGCGTAAATGTCCGCGATGCGGAAGGGGTATCGGCGGGATGTGGGGTCGGTGGGGAGAATCCGCGACAGTCTGTCGGGGGTAGGGGTCCGCGATCCCTTGGATCCCCTAGGGGCAGGGCGGCCGGGGAACCGTCCGGTGTCCCTTACGGGTCCCTAGGGGCCGTACGGGTATCGGGGCGGCCGGATTATTCTCGGCCCGTTCATCTGTGCGGGGGACGTGCTGGGGGAAGGCGGGGCGGCCATGGAACGGCTCGGGGCGGGCGATCCGGAGCGGATAGGGGCGTACCGGCTGCTCGCGCGGCTCGGCGGGGGCGGCATGGGCGCCGTCTACCTCGCCCGGTCGGAGCGCGGGCGGACGGTCGCGGTCAAGCTCGTCCGCGCGGAGCTGGCCGCGCGCGAGGAGTTCCGCGCGCGCTTCCGGCAGGAGGTCGCCGCCGCCCGCCGGGTCGGCGGCGCCTGGACCGCGCCGGTCCTCGACGCCGACACCGAGGCCGCGGTGCCCTGGCTGGCCACCGGGTACGTCGCCGGACCCAGCCTGGAGCAGGTCGTCGGCCACGACCACGGGCCGCTGCCCGAACGCTCGGTGCGCATCCTCGGCGCCGGGCTCGCGCACGCCCTCTCCGACATCCACGCGGCCGGTCTCGTCCACCGCGACCTCAAGCCGTCCAACGTGATGGTCACCATCGACGGCCCGCGCGTCATCGACTTCGGCATCGCCCGCGCCCTGGAGGGGACCGGCCCTGAGCTGACCCTTACGGGTGCCCTGGTCGGCTCTCCGGGTTTCATGGCGCCGGAGCAGGTCCGGGGGGACGCGGTCACCGCGGCGACGGACGTGTTCTGCCTAGGCGCGGTCCTCGCGTACGCCGCCACCGGCCGGCTTCCGTTCGGGACCGCCGACGGGGGTGTCCACGCCCTGATGTTCCGCATAGCCGAGGACGAGCCGGATCTCGGGGGTGTCCCGGAGGGGATCGCCGATCTGGTCCGGGCGTGCCTGCGCAAGGAGCCGGGGGCGCGGCCGGTTCCGGAGGCGGTCCTGACGGCGGTGGGCGCGGACGACACGGTGACGGACGGACGGGCGCGGGAGCCTTGGCTGCCGGGGAGCCTGGTGGCTCAACTGGGGCGGCAGGCGGTGCGGTTGCTGGATGCGGAGGGGCCGGAGCGGGGGGAGTCGGGGGAGGGGGCCGAGGGGGCTGGGGAGCGGGTCGGGGGGCGATCGGTGGGGGGTTCGGAGGGGGCCGGGGAGCGGACGGAGCGGGTCGGGGAGCGGTCGGATCGGGCGGAGGGGGTCGAGGGGGCGGGGGCGCCGGAGGTTGCCGGGGGGAGGGCTGAGGTGGTGCCTGAGCATTCGGGGCCGCGTGAGCATTCGGGGGCGCGCGAGCATGGGCGGGGGCCGGGGTATCCCTTGGAGGGGGTGAGGTCGGCGGCGGAGGAGGTTGGGTCGGCGGAAGGGGTCGGGTCGGCGGAAGGGTTCGGGGCTGTGGAGGGGGCGGGGGTTGTGGAGGGGGTCAGGCCGGCGGACGGGTTCGGCCCGGTGGAGGGGGCCGGGCCGGCTGAAGGGTTCGGCCCGGTGGACGGGTTCGGGGCGGCGGAGGGGGCCGGTGCTGCGGCCTCGCGGGTCTCGTACGGGGCCGGCGGGGCCGGCGCCGCGGGTGGGGCCGGGCCGACGGTGGCGTACAACTCTCCGGTGGCGGCGCCGAGTTCGCCGTATCCCTACGACGGCTTCGTCGACGACCCGTACGACCCCGACGAACCGGCGCCCCGCCCCAGCACCCGCTCGACCCTGTTCCTCATAGCCGTCGCGCTGGTCGTGGCGCTGGCGGCCGGGGCTACCGTCTATACGCTGCTGAGCGGGGGCGGGGGGCAGGCGCGGGGGCCGGGGGCTTCGCCGACTCCGGGGAGCAGCACGGGAGTTGGAGAGGCGCCCGGTGACGGGGCGGTCCCCACCGGATACCTCGGCGACTGGACCGCGACCATCGACAACGGCGGCGGGGCGAACGTACGCAGGCTCACCATCGCCCAAGGAGAGGTGGGCGCGGCGGCGTTGACCCTGATCGCCCAAGGCCCCGGCTACCACTGCGAGTTCGCGGCGACCCTGACCCAACAGCCCACGACGGACGGCCCTTTGACGTACGGCCCCTCCCGAGTGACCTCCGGCGAACCCCCCTCCTCCTGCACCCCGGGCGCGTCGACTCAGGTGACCCTCCAGCCCGACGGAACCCTGGAACGTCTCAACACGGCCACGGGGGAGCGGCTGGAGTACAGCAAGCGGTGAACACCCGCTGAACTTACTGGAGTTGGTCCGTTATGTGGGTGGCTGGGTGGGTGTGTGGCCGTACGGTGGGGCCACCATCGGCACAGTGGCGGGGGAACCACAGTGGAGTGGCTGGACGCGGAGAACATCGTGGCCGTGGGGACGGCCGTGCTGGGTATCGTCGCCTCCGGGGTGATGGTCTGGTACGAGCGGCGGGTGCCGCGGCGTAAGCGGATCGGGTTCCGGGTGCAGATGGACAACCCGATCGGTGACGGCGTCAGATCGGGGCGGGCCAACCGGCGGCTCGGGCTGTTCGACGAGGGGCCGGACATGTCGGACGCGACGCTGGTGCTGCTGCGGATCGAGAACGACGGGTCGGTCGGGATCGACCGCGACGACTACACCTCGCCCGAACGGCACGGCCTGACCGCGGTGTTCACCGACCGCACGATCAGAGGCGTCTCGGTCACCCAGCCCACCGACACCGACCATCTGATGGACCACTTCACGGCCGACCGCGGCTTCGGCTACGACGGCCACACCCTGCGCGTCCCGCGCGTCCCCCTCAACCGGGGCGAGCACTTCAAGCTGCTGGTCCTCCTCTCCGGCGGCGACGTCGGCTCCCCGATCCGGCTGTACGGCGGCATCAGGGAGGGCGAGGTCCACCCCAACCGCAGCGCCACCCCCGACGACGTACCCCCGCTGTTCAGCCGGGCCGCGCGGCTGATCACGGTCATGCTGACGGTGTGCGTGGTGACGCTCGCGGCGATCGTCGTGGCCCATGACGACACCCCGCCGCCGGTCGAGTGCGCGCGCGGTGCGCTGACCCTTACGGGTTCGACGGCGTTCGCGCCCGTGCTGCGGGACGTCGCCCGGAGCTTCGAGCGGGACTGCGGGGGCGCGGAGATCGAGGTGGACGCGCACGGGTCGACGGCGGGGCTGCGGGATCTGGAGGCTCAGGGTGCTCAGGGTGCGGCCCGTAAGGGTGGTTCCCCTAAGGGTGCCGCTCAGGGTGCTCGGGGTGCTGGTACCCCTAAGGGTGCGCTGATCGCCTTCTCCGACGGCCCCAAGCCCGACTCCGGCATGGACGCCCTCGCCGAGGACCGCGCCGCGCTCTCGGTCTTCGCGCTCGTCGTTAACGACGAGGTGCCCCTGAAGAACCTCTCCACCGACTCCGTCCGCCGGATCTACCGGGGCGAGATCGCCAACTGGCGCCAGCTGGGCGGCCCCGACCTCCTGGTCCGGATGGTCTCCCGCGACGCCAACTCCGGTACCCGGCAGGTCTTCCAGCGCCGCGTCCTCGGCCAGGGCGAGCCCGCGAACACCTCCGTCGACTGCTCCCACAAGGAGCCGTACGAGACCGCCCGCTTCATCCGCTGCGAACTCGACTCCACCGACCAGGTGTTGACGACGGTCGCGGCGACCCCCGGCGCCATCGGCTACAGCGAGCTGAACGTCGCCGAACACGCCAAGGGCCTGCACCTGCTCGACCTCGACGGCGACCCGCCCGCCACCGCCGCCATCGCCAACGGCACCAGCGCCTACCCGTACCGCGAGATCGAGTACGCCTACACCTACGGCAGCCCGCCCGAGGGCTCGCTCGCGGACAACTTCCTCACCTACCTCATCCGGGGCAAGGGCCAGACGGCGATCCGTGCCTACGGGAACATTCCCTGCTGGAGCCCGCAGGGGCTGCAACTGTGCGCGGAGACGGGGCAGCCGGCGCCGGTCAACTCACCCTGAGCCGAGCCCTGTTGAGGGACCCCCTGAGGGAGGCCCCTTGGAGAGGTCCCCTTGTCTCCTCCGGACGCGTCCACGACGATCGGCCCACCGGACGTCACCCCAGGAGGACACATGGGCCCCACCCCTGACCGGCGAACTGTCCTGACGGCAACGGCGGTTGCGGGCCTGAGCGCCGCGACGGCCCCGGCGAGCGCCGCGCCGGACACCTCGGACGCCCCGACCGCCTTGAACTCCACGCACCCCACCTCCCACCCCGCCGCCACCACCCAACCCCCCACCCGTGAACTCCGAGCCCTCCTCAAGGAGTTGGACCCCCGCAGAATCGAGTCCACCGTCCGTACCCTCGCCTCCTTCGGCACCCGCCACACCCTCTCCGCCCAGGACGACCCCACGCGCGGGATCGGTGCCGCCCGCGACTGGCTGCACGCCCAACTCCGGTCGTACGCGGCCGAGTCGGGCGGCCGGATGACGGTCGGGCTCCAGTCGTACGTCCAGGAACCCGCCGCCCGCGTCCCGGTGGCGACCCGTATCACCAACGTCCTTGCCACGCTGCGGGGTTCGGTGGCGCCCGAGCGGGTGTACGTCGTCTCCGGGCACTACGACTCGCGCGCCTCGGACGTCATGGACGCCGTCTCCGACGCGCCGGGTGCCGACGACGACGCGTCCGGGGTGGCCGTCGTCCTGGAGCTGGCGCGGGTGTTCGCGCGGCGCAGGCCGGCGGCGACCGTCGTGTTCGCGGCCGTCGCGGGGGAGGAGCAGGGGCTGTACGGATCGGCTTACCTGGCGCAGCAGTTGAAGGCCGCCGGGACGGACGTACAGGGGATGTTCACCAACGACATCGTCGGGAGTCTGACCGCCGACGACGGGAGTCAGGACCCGTACACGATCCGGCTGTTCGCGGAAGGGGTGCCGTCTTCGGAGACGCCCGAGCAGGCCGCCGTGCGGCGGTCGGTCGGGGGTGAGGACGACTCCGCCACGCGGCAACTCGCCCGGTTCGTCAAGGATGTCGCTGACAACGACGCGACCGGGATGCGGGTGCGGGTGGTCTACCGGCGGGACCGGTATCTGCGCGGCGGCGATCACATCCCGTTCCTCGAACGCGGCTTCCCCGCCGCCCGGTTCACCGAGCCCGCCGAGGACTTCGCGCATCAGCATCAGGACGTGCGGGTGGTGGAGGGCAAGCAGTACGGGGATCTGCCGGAGTTCTGCGACTTCCCCTTCGTGACCCGGGTCGCGAAGGTCAACGCCGCCGCGCTCTGGACGCTGGCGCAGGCGCCGGGCACTCCGCGCGGGGCGCGGATCGTGACGTCGGCGCTGACCAACTCGACCCGGCTGGTCTGGACCCGGGGGAGCGAGCCCGACCTGGCCGGGTACGAGGTGGTCTGGCGGGAGACGACGTCGCCCGAATGGACGCAGGTGGCTGCCGCCGGGGATGTGACGTCGTACGAGGTGGAGCTGTCCAAGGACAACGTGTTCTTCGGGGTGCGGGCGGTGAATCGGGCGGGGTTGCGGGGACCGGTGGCGTTCCCGGCGCCGCAGGCCTAGGGAGGGGGCCCTAGGGGATCCGTAAGGGGCGCTGCGGGCGGCGCGCTCCCTTAGGGAACCCGTAAGGGGCGCGGCCCCCTCACACGGGCGCCCCTCACACCGCTCCCCTAGGGAACCCGTAAGGGACGCCGCTCCCCTCACACCGACCGCTCCCCTAAGGAACCCCTAGGGGGCCCTCACCTGCCCGCACCCGCCCTCACCCACCCCACCTCACCTCGGCTCCGGCGGCCGCTGCCGCGGCATGTTCGGCCGCGCCCCATTCGCCGGCGGCAGCGGAAACCTCCCCTGCGCGGGCAGCGCCGGATCATGCCGGGTCGGTGCCGCGACCGCCGACTGGAGCGCCAGCGGCGTCCCCCCGGTCCGGAACTCGATCATCCAGTCGGCCGTCTCCGCGCGGACGAGGTCGGTGACGTCGTCGCAGAACCGCCGCAGCACCGCCAGACACCGCTCGGCGGCCTCCCCGGCCGTCCCCTCGGCCGGGCCCAGCACCTCGCGCACGCTCTCCGAGGCCCAGTCGAACTGGAGCACCTGAAGGCGCCGCTGCACGGCCTGCGCGGTGGCGACGTCCCGCATCCAGCCGGAGGTGAGCCCGAGGAAGCGGTCGGCGGCCGCGCACGCCACCGCCAGCAGCAGCGCGAGGTACCCCCAGGGGGCCGCGCCGGGCAGCAGGCCGGTGAGGTCGATCAGCGGCAGGGCCGCGCCGGCCAGCGCGCCCCCCACCGCCGTACCGCGCAGCGCCCGCGCCCCGCGCCGCTTCCAGGTGCGGTCGGCGAGGTACCAGGCGGCCGTCTCCAGCGCGCCGCGCTCCACCCACCGGTACAGCTCGTCGAGCCGGGCCGCGGGCTCGCCCCAGTCACCGAGCGGGAAGACCCGCGCGGTGAGATCGCCCGGCCGAAGGCCAGCCCCGCCCTCGTCCCGCCCGTCCTGAGGCGGACCCTCGGGCTGCATCTCCGGCTGCTGACCCACCCGGCACTCCCTCCTGAACCCCGTTCCCGCATGCTGATCACCCTTCCTACCTCCCAATGGGTGGCGAAGAGGAAGGTTTCGCCGCTTTTACGCCCGGAAGTGGGCCTTGATCAGGTATAGGCCGGGAGGCAGACTCACTCGAAAGAGTGCCGGGGCAGCGTCCGCACCGACCACGTAGGCTCGTGCCGAGCGGGAACCCCCGTGCTTTTTCCGATGTCGTGCGTCAGTCGTATATCCAAGGAGCCGATGGTGTTTCCCGGCGGTGGCCAGCCCAATATGCAGCAGCTGCTCCAGCAGGCCCAGAAGATGCAGCAGGACCTCCAGGCGGCGCAGGAGGAACTGGCGAACACCGAGGTGGACGGGCAGGCCGGCGGCGGTCTGGTCAAGGCCACGGTGACCGGCTCCGGTGAGCTGCGGGCGCTGGTGATCGACCCCAAGGCGGTGGATCCGGAGGACACGGAGACGCTGGCGGACCTCGTCGTGGCGGCCGTGAAGGCGGCGAACGACAACGCGCAGGCGCTCCAGCAGCAGAAGCTGGGGCCGCTGGCGCAGGGTCTCGGCGGCGGCAGCGGAATCCCCGGCCTGCCTTTCTGAACGAGCCTGTGTTTCCGCGCGGGCCTGTCTTTCTGAGATGCGCCCCGCCAACTACCGTACGCACTGAAGGAACCCCAGGAAGGACGGCAGTCCGTTGTACGAAGGCGTGGTCCAGGACCTCATCGACGAGCTGGGTCGGCTGCCCGGCGTCGGTCCCAAGAGCGCGCAGCGGATCGCCTTCCACATCCTCCAGGCGGAGCCGGCGGACGTACGGCGGCTCGCGAACGCGCTGATGGAGGTCAAGGCGAGGGTCCGGTTCTGCGCGGTCTGCGGGAACGTCGCGCAGGAGGAGCGGTGCGGGATCTGCCGCGACCCGCGCCGCGACCCCACGGTGATCTGCGTCGTCGAGGAGCCGAAGGACGTCGTCGCGGTCGAGCGGACCCGTGAGTTCCGGGGCAGGTACCACGTCCTCGGCGGCGCGATCAGCCCGATCGAGGGAGTCGGCCCCGACGACCTGCGGATAAGGGAGCTCCTCGCGCGCCTCGCGGACGGCACGGTCACCGAACTCATCCTCGCGACCGACCCGAACCTGGAGGGCGAGGCGACAGCGACGTACCTCGCCCGCATGATCAAGCCCATGGGCCTGAAGGTCACCCGCCTGGCCAGCGGCCTCCCGGTGGGTGGCGACCTGGAATACGCGGACGAGGTGACCCTCGGGCGCGCCTTCGAGGGGAGACGACTCCTAGATGTCTGACGCCACGCTGCACGCGACCGGGCAGAACCCGGACGACTTCGCGGTCCAGATCGCCGATCAGGTCGAGAGTTTCCTGGTCGCGGTGACGGAGGTCGCCAAGGGCGACGAGCCGGGTTCCGCCGTTCCCTTCTTGTTGCTAGAGGTGAGCCAACTCCTGCTGGCGGGTGGGAGGTTGGGGGCGCACGAGGACATCGTTCCCGATGAGCGGTACGAGCCGGACACGGGCCCGGACGCCGATGTGGACGAACTCCGCGAGGGCCTCGCCCGCCTGCTGGAGCCGGTGGACGTCTACTCCGAGGTCTTCGACCCGTACGAGCCCCGCAAGGCCCCCGTCCCGGCCCGCATCTCCGACGACCTCACCGATGTCATCACCGACCTCCGCCACGGCATGGCCCACTACCGCGCGGGCCGCACGTCGGAGGCGCTGTGGTGGTGGCAGTTCTCGTACTTCTCCAACTGGGGGGCTACGGCGTCGGCGACGCTGCGGGCGTTGCATTCGGTGTTGGCGCACATCCGGTTGGACCAGCCGCTGGAGGAGCTGGACGGTCTTGACACGGATCAGGCCGCCGTCGGGGATGAGACGTTGGAGTTGGAGGCGGGGAGGGTGATGGCGGAGGAGATCGGGGGGCCGTTGGGGGTGCGGGGGACGAAGTGAGCCGGCCCGGTGTGCAGGACAGGTGGTCTCTGTCGGCTGATCGGGTGACTCGGCGGGGGAACTGGGGGCGGTGTACGGACTGACTGCGGCATGCTGCCGTCGCCGTCGGCCCGCCTCGGGCCGGGGCCGGCCGCGAAGAGCGTGCCGTAACCGCTCCGCAGGGGGAGTTCATGGTGTTCAGCCAGATGCGTGCCGCAGTCGCGGTCGCTGCGGTGGCCGTCTGTCTCGCGGGGGCCGCTCCCTCGCCCGCCCAGGGGCCACAGGACCCTCCGGACGAGAAGCACGGCTACTTCTCCTACGAGCCGCTGGCCGCGGACGATGTGACGCTGGGCTTCTTCTCCGACCAGCCCTTGGCGGAAGGGAAAGCCACTCCTGTGTCGGAGCTTCCGGGCCCGGTGCGGCAGCGGCTGACGGGCCACGGCGCGGTGGCACCGCAGACCGACACCCCTAGCGGGTACAAGCTGCGCAAAGGGGCGGCCAGCACGGACTACATCTACAAGTCGGCGGACGTCTACGCCATCGAAGCCAGGTGCGACACCAGCGAGTGCCGGGCGGTCCAGCAGGTCAAGGTGGCGATCAAGGAGTATGTGCGCGGCAGGACGTCGAAGGTCTGGGAGATCACGTTCTACGGCAGCCGCTGGAGCGGTCCGTCCGGGTTCCATATGGACTACTCCTACGAGTGCGGCGTCAACATCTCCGGCGCACGGGACAAGACGTGCTCGACCTGGAGAAGCGATGGCGCGCAGGGGCCGGGCTCCGGGGTCGCGGTGGACAAGCAGAAGATCGTGAAGAACTTCGGCAGTACGGCTGTGGTCACCAAGTTCCCCATGGTCAACCTGATGGTGACGTTCGCCGACGGCTCTCACGCGGTCGGTGACGACGGGAAAAACGGAGAAAAGTTCCGCGGCTGGGATGTCTGCGTCACCAACACGACCACGAAGCTGTGCCACAGTACCGGCGACGGCAGCTGAGCTGAGCACGGCGGAGGACGGCGATGGTGGACTGGACCGGGCTGCGGGAGCTGATCGCCGGGCCCAAGCCTGCCGTCGTCGGCCTGCATACCTCGGTTCAGCCGCGTCGCGGCGATGGCCAGGGGTGGCCGCCCGATAGTCCTGTGCGGATCTCTACTCGCTTTGCCTATCGGCCGCCCGGGGACTGGTTCCTTGATCATGGGGGTGGGGATTTTTCCCTTGGCGTGCGTGCGGGGGGTGCGGGGCTGGAGTTCGGGGTGGGGTTTCCTTGGGATCTTGCGCCGGAGCCTTGTCGTTTGGTCGTGCCTGGGTTTTTGGGTGGGGTGGTGGCTGAGGGGGAGCCGGTGGCTGTGCGGCGTGATGGGCGGGAGGGGTGGGGTGTTGTGCTGAGGGTTCCTTCTCTTCCTCATCCGTTGCGGGTGGTTGTCGACGCGCGGACCGGGATTCTGTTGCTGGCCGAGGTCCAAGAGGCCGGGTATCGGGAGGAGTTGGCGGAGCTGGAGTTTCCAGGGGTGTTGCCGGATGAGCGGTTTCGGTGGGGTGGGGTGATGGCGGCTGAGGGGGAGGCGCGGGAGAGGCGGGTTGCCGCCGTCGTCGCGTATTACCGTGAACGGCCGCTGCCTGTACCGGAGTTCTGGCCCGGGGGGCGTGAGCACTTCGAGGTCTCGGTGTTCGACGGGGACCTTGACAGCGGGCTGCTCGCGATCGATCTCTACAACGACGGTGCGCCTGAGGGGACGCCGGCTATGGCGGTCCTGATCCGGCGGCCGGCGGGGGCCGCGCCCTTCGAGCCGGGGTGGGTCTCGTCTCCGGAGGCGTTCGTGCATCACTGGGGGGACGGCAAGTGGCTTTGGACGTTGGGGGTTTGGGGGCGGGCGTTGTCGGTGGCTGAGCTTGAGGGGGTTGTGGGGTCCATGCGCTGAAAGGGTGACGAGGCGGGCTTCCCGTCGTTGAGCAGGGCGTTCCCTCTCGACGGTTCCGAGGAAGCGAGCATGTGCCCATGGCTGCCGCCACCATCTGCCCGCATTGCAACAGCCCTGAGTCGATCTGCTACATCGTGAGCTACGTCCCCGGCGAGGAGAGGATCACCCCCTTCCAGTGCCTGAGCCGGGGGTGTAACAAGTCCGTGACCTACGCGGGCCCGTACGCCTCCCTGACCGGGACGGCCGCTTGTGCCACCAGCCACTGCGCGGGGGTCGTGAGCGATGAGTACGGCTACGACCAGAGGGGCCGCCTGGTCAGACTGCTCCGCCAGAACTGCCGGATCTGCGGGACGGATCGGGCTGCGGGGGTGGGGTACGCCGGTCAGCCGGCCGGTGTCTCCCAGTAGTCCGGGGGGAATTCGCCGGGCTCGGTCTTTCTCGCCGTTCCGCGAAGCAGGCCCTCTGCCGGAGGTTCGGTGACGGGCCTGTCCTCCTTGGGCGAGGATGAGGGATAGCCGAACGACTGTGCCGCCGTGTGGTGGTCAGGGCTCATGGTGCACCTCGGTTGTCAGACGCACGTCCACTTGGACGCTTTCCCATATTGCAGGTTGCCGCGCACCTCCACTCCGTTTGTGGCGATCGCGTAGCCACGGCCTTCGAGACGGTAGTTCTGCTGGCCGTCCTTGGGGTTGGCCTTACAGCCGACACCGAAGGTGCTGTCGTTGATCTGGTCGCTGGTCCTCGGGCCGACGATCGAGTTGGTGATGCGGTGCCATCCGTCTTTCTGGGAGGCGAACTGCGCCTGGGTCCACTGACTGCGGAAACTGCCGGTGCATGTCTGGTGCGTGCCGGCCTTGATGTCGCGGAGCCCGTCGGCGACAACCGCTCCGACCCAGATAGTGCAGACAAAGCCGTCGGGCGCGTGAGCGGCATCCTTCGCGGAGGCGGCCAAGTCCGGCGGGAGCCAGTTGCCGAGATCGATGCCGCCGCCCGCGGAGGCCACGATGTTCAGCTCCGCGGGCGGTTCGTCGGCCGCGACAGCGACACCGCCGACGAGTACGGCACCCGCAAGAGCGGCCAGAGGCAAAGCTACGGCTCTGCGCATGGACGATCCTTCTTTGGAAGCCTGATTGCGTGAAACGGGTAAAAGGGACCCTAAGGGATGGGGGCCCGGCTGTTGCCTGTTTGCGCCACGAGACCCTCAGCGGTGTACGACCGCCGCGACGAAGGTCAGGACGACCGTCGCCCATATCGTCAGCAAGGTGAGGGTGAAGAGGGTTCTCATGGTGGCCAGGGGTGGTGGCAGCGGCAGGTGCAGGTGAGGAAGTGGACGCCGGGGACGCCGGAGTCGCGGGGGTGGGTTTCCTGGCAGTGGGTGTGGGTGCCCAGGGTGCAGGGGATGGAGGCGTAGGGCGGGTCGGGGTGGGGTGGGGTGCGGCTTGGGTTTCGTGTTCCCAAGTGGCATGTTCCTAGCGCGTGTTGCGTCGCCTCCCTCGTCAACAGGCTTACCAGCAGCCTCAGTAGCAGTCTCCGTAACCCGAACCTCCTCACCTCCCCTCCCCGTTGAGCGTCAGCACCGCCCACACCACCTTGCCCACGCCGTCCCGTGACTTGACGCCCCAGCTTTCGGCCAGTGCGTCTACGAGTACGAGTCCCCGGCCGCCCTCCTCGTCCGGCTCCGCATTCCTCAGCTCCGGCAACTCCTCGCTCGCGTCGGCGACTTCGAGGCGGAGTTCGTCTTCCGTCAGCTCGAACTCCACCCTGATCTCCCGGCCGGGGAGCGTCTTGGCGTTGATGGCGTTCGTCGCCAGTTCCGTAAGCAACAGCTCCGCTGTGTCGGCCAGTTCACCGCAGATGCGCCAGCGGGCCAGCTGGTGGTGGAGGGCGGTTCTGGCTCGGGTGACGCTGCGGCGGTGGCGGGGGTATTGGAGGGCGACGGTGTGTGGGGTCGTGGCGTTCGCGGGCATGGCTCATCCCCTTGCGAGGTGGGTGACTGCACGTCGGCAACGTCCAAGAAGCTAGCCGTGTTCGAATCGCGACCGCAACGTGCTTGCTCGCAAATTTGCGGTCGCTCTAATGTTCTATCTATACCCCGCCCATTTCAACAGGGCAGACTCACCACACGAGTTGAGAGGAGCTGGAGATGCCCACAGGGGGAAAGCCGACCGTGCGTAGTCGCAGGCTCGGCGTAGCGCTCAGGCGCCACCGCGAAGCCGCCGGCCTCGACCAGGCAGCGGCGGCTACGGCCATCATGAAGGCCATCAGCAAGGTCAGCCGCATAGAGAGTGGTCAGGTCTCGGTCTCGGCCCTCGAAGTGCACACCCTGCTCGACCGGTACGGGGTGACGGAGGAGGGGGAGCGGGCTCGGCTGTTGGGTTGGGCGCGTAGTAGTAATCAGCGGGGGTGGTGGGTCGATTATGAGGAGACGCTGCGGCCCTACTACGCCGACCACATCACGCTGGAGAACGACGCGACATACATCCTCTCCTGGGATCCGGTGCTGATTCCGGGCCTGTTGCAGACCGCCCAGTACGCGGAGAAGGTCATCACCATCGGACCGACCTTCGTCGCGGAGGCCGAGGCGGCTGAACTGGTCGAGGTCCGGATGCAGCGACAGCGCAGGGTCGACGAGGGGTCGGTGCAGTACACGGCGATCATCTGGGAGCCTGCGCTCACTTCGCTCGCCGACGGCTCCGAGGTGTACGCGGACCAGTTGCAACACCTGCTGAAGGTTGGGCGTCGGCAGAACGTGACGCTCCAGATCCTGCCGGTGTCGGCATTCCTGGCCGCGACGATGTCCGACGCGTTCACAGCCTTCTCCTACGGCGTGGAGCCCTACGCGGAGGTCGTGACCGTCCGAACTCCCGCGAATACCACCGTCGTCGAGGGACCGGAGGACTTGGCCGTCTACTCCAACGTCTTCAATCGGCTACGCTCGGCAGCACTGTCGCCCGCGCAGTCCGCCCGCCGGATTCGCCAGGCGCTGGACAACAAGGACTAGCCGACGTAAGAGGAATCGTGACCCCCGAGATCGAGATCGTCAGCGCGTTCCGCAAGTCGTCGTACTCGGCACAGCACAACGACTGCGTCGAACTTGCCCTCGCGTTCCGCAAGTCGTCGTACTCGGCCCAGAACAACGACTGCGTCGAACTCGCCCTCACCCCCCTCGGGGGCCGCGCCCTCCGCGACAGCAAGTCCCCCTCCAGCCCGGTCCAGTTCATCGCCGAAGCCGCCTGGACCCCCTTCCTCACCGCCCTGAAGTCAGGCGAACTCCCCTCCGCCTGAGCGGAGTTGAAAGGCCCCGGTCGGGAACACCCCTTCCCCGGCCGGGGCTTTCCTGTGCCCGCCCCCGGGGCTCCGGCGCCTTTCCGAGAGGCTGGATCAGGGCCGGGGCAGCGGATCTCGCCGCAGCCCGGCCACGCCCTGCCCGGCCTGCCCGCCGCGTAAGGGCACCGGTTTCTCCCGGGGCGGGTGAACCTGGGCAAAGCCCGCCCCGGGCACGGGCACGGCCCCGATACTGGCCGCCATGACCCCTACGCCCGACCAGACCCCGGCCCCGTTCTCCCGGATCAAGGTCCGCACCGGCGCCCTCGTCTTCTGTGGCGACGACGTCGCCCTCATCCGCCGCGACCGCCCCGGCTCCGTCCACTACACCCCGCCCGGCGGCAACGTCGAGGACGGCGAGGACTTCCGCCAGGCCCTCGCCCGCGAACTCGCCGAAGAACTCGCCCTCGACATCGAACAGGCAGAGGGCGGCGACCTCCTCTGGATCGTCGACCAGCGCGTCACCCGCCCCGGCCCCACCCCGCCGCCCCGCAAACTCCACCTCATCCACCGCCTCCACATCACCCCCGAGGTCCGCGCCGGCCTCGCCGAACAGGAGCTGGACGAACAGCCCGACGGCACCCATGAAGTCGGCGTCATCGAATGGATCGACTACCGCAAGACCGCCGACCTGCCGATCTTCCCGCCCATCGGCCCCGCCCTCGCCGCCCTCCCCGACCCCCGAGCCACCGTCGGCGACGCCGCACTCGACGCCGTCACCGACGACAACTACACCTGGATCGGGTGAACCCGGGTCCGGTCCCCGACAGCGGCTCGGCTCGGCGGCGGGCCGCGCCGCTGTTTCACGGGTGCCCCTGGACACACAGCTGTACTCCCTCACCGAGGAACTGAAAGCGAGCGACGCCGGCCTGGCGCCTCTGCGCCCCGAGCCCCGAGCCGCGGTTTTCCTGTGCCCGTCCGGGGGCCCTGGGCCGGGCGCAGCTCCCCTGCGCGGCCCCTCCTCCAGCCAGCCCTCGGGCCCCCTCCACACCCCCGCCCCTCTTGGACGGGGCAGGTCAGGTGGTGATGAGGCGGCTGGTGAAGCCGGCGTGGACGAGGGACTCGTACGCGGCACGCACCTCCTCCGGGACCTCCTGCTCGATGGCGAACCCGAGCTTCGGGTAGGCGATCACGCGCTGGAGGTCGCCTACGAGCATGTCCAGGACGAGTTTCTCGTCGCCGATGGACTTCAGGTAGTCGTCGAACTCCAGCGGCTCCGACGCGCAGCGGAACTCGACGCCGGGCCACAGCTTGCGGGCGGTCGCGAACGAGCGCCTCTCCATGTAGGGCTTGGAGATCAGCAGCGCTGTCGTCGGGTGGACGCCTGCTGCGGCCAGGACCGCGCGGGCGAGGGTGATGTTCTGCCCGGTGTTCGCCGCGTCGGGTTCCAACAGGATCGCCTCGGCGGGGACGCCCAGGGCGATGGCGTGCTCGCGATAGTGGACGGCCTCCCCGCGTGGAAAGACCTCGGCGGTGGTGGGGCTGTTGCCGCCGGTGAACACCAGGGTCGGGAAGAGGCCGGCGCGGTACAGGCGGGCCGAGTGGGCCGCGACGCCGAGGTCATGGCTGCCCAGGCCGATCGCCACGTCGACGGGCCGCAGTTCGTGCCGCATCCGGTGGTAGTCCCAGATCAGCTCGGCCTGCCGCCACTGCTCATTGCTCACGCGTGTTCTCCCTGGTCACGGTTGCTGAGGCCGCCCCTGCGCCTCGGACCCCGAGCCCCGGGTTCCGGGCCCCGGGCCCCGAGCTCTTCCATGGGGTTTTCTGGGTTTTCTCTGGGTGGGAAAAATCCAACCAACCAAGCCTGTACCGGAGTTGTACGGGGGGTTTAATCCGAATGGGTGACGTTGGGTGATCGGGTTGCGTCGGAGCGTTCAACGGCTCTAGGTTCGCGGCAACCGCAAACGTAAAGCGGCCCCGGTCGGTGCGCCAACACCGGCTCCGGGGCCTCACCGAACACATCGAGGTTCATTCGATGCTGGCTACTGCCAAGCCTAGTCCCGCCCTCCCCTCCCCGTCCCACCCCCTCGCCAAAACGGGGTACGGCAAGCGCTCCGCGGGTGACGAACCCCCGTACGGCGACCCGGACTTCGCACATCTGCGCCCCCGTGAACGCGACATCGCCGTCTTCATCGACCACCTCGAAGACGGGCACGCCATGGGGTACAAGGTCATCGCCGCCGAGCATCCCGCTTACGGCCAGCAGGCCGTACGGACGTCGATGAAGCTGCTGAGCGGCGCCGGGCATCTGCATCAGCTGCGCGAACATCTGACCGTCGAGGACAACTCGATGCGGTGGGTGACGCGGACGTACTGGTCGCGGGTGGCCAAGTCCCGTGAGTGGTGGGAGGGGTTCGCGCGGGCGCGGGGTGGGCGGATCGTGACGGGGGCGTACGGGATGGGGTTGGCGCGGGTGGACTTCGGTGAGGGTGAGGGTGAGGAGGGGGAGGGCGTAGAGGCGCAGGAGGAGCGGGCTGAGGACGACGTGCCGGGGCCGGAGTTGGAGCCGGAGCCGGAGGTGGGGTCACAGCCACAGCCGCAGCCACAGCCGCAGCCACAGCCGGAGTTGGGGCCGCAGTCGCAGTCGCAGTCGCAGTCGCAGCCGCAGCCGGAGTCGGGGCCGCAGCCGCAGCCAGGGCCGGAGTCGGGGCCGCAGCCGGAACCCACCCTCGCCCACCTCACCCTCACCGAAGTCCGCGCCGCCGACCCCCGTATGCCCCTCTCCGCCGCCGACTGCCGCGCCCTGGAACCCCTCGTGGAGCAGTGGCTGGAGCGCGGCGCGAGCCCGAACGACGTTCTGCGCGCCCTCACCGACGGACTCCCGTCCGCCGTGACCAACCCGGGCGGACTCGCCCGCCGCCGACTGGAGGACAAGATGCCGCCGAGGAAGCCGAAAGCCTGTCCGCAGGGAGCCCCGCTGCGCGCCCGCGTGGACCGGGTCCTGCTCGCCTGCCTCACCTGCGACGCCGACGAACGCACCACGCAGATCATCGACGGGGTGTGCCGCGAGTGCCACGAGGAGCTGGACGGCTACGACGACGCGCCCGAGCCCGGCTACATCCCGGCCACCTTCCGGGCCGCCCCGGTCCCCGACGCCGTCGGCGTACACCGCTGGGCCGACTCGATCCGGGCGGCGAGCGGGTGGCGGCGGACGTGAGGGGGCGGGCGATCGTTATCCAGTGCTGTCAAGCGAAGACGCAGGTACATCAGCTAGAAGCTGATCTGGCAAGTCAGGCGAGTTCCTTCGGCAGCTGTCTGCTCCAGGTGGAACACGGCCGGGGCTGCTGGCGGGGACGCCGCCACGTGACGTTGAGGCCGCACGTGGCCGAGTGAGCGCACCTTGGCATCCGTCTGCGGGTGCACTCTGTCTGGCCGCGTCCGCAGGCGATGTAATCGCGTCAAGTCTGCCCGCCGCGCGAAATTAAGATCGTGTGGCTCCGGGCTGTCTGTTACGGTGACTTGGATTCGGTCAAGCGTTGCTGACCACAGCGCACGCCGAACGGCGAATTGCCGGTGCCGCAAGGGGGGAACGGGGAAATGTCTGACACCACGTCTGTAGAGGTATTTTCCGGCCGCGTGCTTGAGTGGCACAGCGAGGAGGGCTGGGGAGTTCTCGCTTCCGATGCCTTCCCGGACAAGGTGTGGGCACATTATTCGGCGATTCAGGCCGAGGGCTATCGTGAACTGACTGTTGGGCAGTCCGTCACTTTCTCGGCCGAGCGGGCTGAGCAGGACGAGTACCGCTGCCGTGCGGTCTCTGTCTGGCTTGAAGGGGGAGCGCGATGCTTGCCCGACATGGATGAGGAGCCCGGATTTTCATCCCACCTGGATATCAGGTTCGATTCCTGACGCAGCATCGGTAACTGGCCGGATCTTCTCCTATCGGCACGCACAGTCGTAGTGTGGTCTCTTCTGCTGTGCGCTCTAGACAGGAATCCTGTGTCTTCTGCATCCATGAAAAGAGTTGCTGCTGTCGGCTCCGCTACGTTGGCCGCAGTTCTCGCTCTGAGTGCCGTTCCCGCTCACGCCGGGACGCAGCAGGGTAAGTTCACGTTCAAGGTGTCATCCCCGTACTACGAAAAGACGGACTCCAACGGCACCTTCACCGGCCAGGTGAACATGTCCGGGACGGCCGGTCGGCCTGCTCCTATGCCCTGGTCGTTCCGCACATCTCCCGCTGTGCAGGCCATAGCCGTAGGCCGAATGAAATGCACGGCTGGCCATATGCAGCTGCCTTACCACGACAGCCACGCCAATATTGCCGTCAACTATTCCTGGCATTCATCGGTCCCCAACAATCTCCGCAACAAGGACTACACGCTATACGGAAACTGCACGTTCCGTGTCAATGTCGGGGGCAGGACCGGCACAGCCAACCTCGGCTTCAGTTTCAAGTACAACCTTTTTGACGGAGTCACTCCGTTCCGGACCGTAGAGGATGACAGCGACGAGGAGGGGTCGCCCTACGTCAGCGACCTTGAGATCGGCTATGACTCCTAAGAGGCTCCGGGATCGGTAGGCTGTTTCGGCTCGCCAGTACGCCTGGCGAGCCGTTTCGGTTGTTAGTCAACAGTGGGTCTTCAAAACATGAAAGCGAAAATATCTACACCGGTCGAGGATCCTGCGGCGGTGTAGTGAACGTACCGTGCCCGAGGCATCTTCATCTCCCGTGGCAATACCTCGGCACCGCACGGCATGGCCAAGAAGATTCCTGTACCGGACAGCATGATGTAATCAGCAATGCCGGAATCGGCGGCACTTGGACGGGTGCTGGAAGTTGGATGAAACAGGTCATCCGCCTTGGCCGTCGAGGGCGGAAATTCCCGTTTCCAGTGCCTTCTGGACGCCTGCGCTGAGGCTGTCCGGATCGCCGATGCGACCAAGAGCATCCCACTGCGCTGGGGTGACGACAGCGTGGACCTTGATGTCGTCCAGCGGCCCGAAGGAGCCGTCCGACCGTTTGCCGGACTCGGTGGCGCAGCCCTGCCACATCTCGGCGAGCTGGCGGATCACCCGCTCACGCCATTCATCGGGCAGCGGGACCCCCTGCTCGGCCTCCGCCAGGACAATGACCTCCGCAGCGGCAGCGGACGGCAGGGCGCCGAGGTCGCGGACGACCACCGCCAGACGCTTCGCGAGCCCGTCCAGGGTGGCCGCGTAGCCGTCGCCGCCGCAGTAGAGCATGTCGTACACAGGACGGCGCATTTCGTCGCTGACACAGTCGGCGGCGATCTCCTCCACGGGCCGCTGCCGGATCGCGGCACCACGGCGAAGACGCTGCGCCGCCCAGCCACTCACGAGGACCGTGACGGTCAGCTCCGCGCGGTCGTCACCACGAGGCTGCGGGGTCTGCATGGAGGCGACAGTAGCTCCTGCCGGCAGCACGGCGAGGGTCCTTGCCCGACCTCCAGTGTGAGCTCTCCAGGAGGCCGCCGATGCCCCGGCCAGGAACACCCCTTCCCCAGCCGGGGCTTCCCTGTGCCCGTCCGGGGGCCCCGGGCCGAGCGCAGCTCCCCCGTGCGGCCCCTCCTCCAGCTAGCCCTCGGGCCCCCTCCACACCTCCGGCCCCCTCCCCTGGCCAGGGACAACCCCTAGGTGGTGCTCTCACCCTCCCCCCAAGGGGTGTACTTTCCTACACCCCGTCTTCGGGAGTGGGCTCTCTCGTTCCGCCTCCTCGATTCCGGAATTGTTGACCACACAAGGGCGGCGCTGAAAACCGCCCCGGACAACGAGACCTGAAACGAGAGAAACCCCCCATGAAGTCGCTGCTCTCCTCCCGCCCCGTGCTGTGGTTCCTGTTCCTCTTCAACGCGGTCGTCGCCGTCGCCGCGCCTTTTGTGGTCGACGGGACGCAGGGGGTCATGACGGCCGTCGGAATGGGCGTCGTCTCGCTGGGCGCCGGAGTCAGCCTGCTCCGGGACCGGGCCTGAATTGGGTGAGTCCTGTATCTCCGCTGTACGACAGCTGCACGGGCGCTAAACGGTGAAACGCGATTCTTGAGTCACTTCCTCCCCACAGACCCCGGAAGGAAGCCAAGAAGCCCCAGAGACAACTGGAGTTGAGATGAACCGGCGTCCCAAGCGCTCCCTGGTCATCGGCACCGCCGCCCTCGTCGCCGCAGGCACCCTCGGCGCCGGCGTCAGCTTCGCCGGACCCGAGCACAAGACCGAGCACAAGGCCCAGCACAAAGCCCAGCCGAAGCTCGCGACGAAGGCCCAGATCGCCGGACTTTTCGACCGCTGGGACACGGCACTGGCCACCGGCGACCCGCAGAAGGTCGCCGACATGTACGCCGAGGACGCGGTCCTCCTCCCCACCGTCTCCAACAAGATCCGCACCAACCGCGCGGAAATCGTCGACTACTTCGAGAAGTTCCTTCTCAACAAGCCGACGGGCAAGAAGATCACCACCATCGTGAAGGTGCTGGATTCCAACTCCGCCATCGACACCGGGCTTTACGAATTCACCCTCACCGACCCCAAGACGGGCAAGAAGACCACCGTCAAGGCCCGCTACACCTACGAGTACGAGAAGCAGCGCGACGGCCAGTGGAAGATCGTCAACCACCACTCCTCGATGATGCCCGAAGGCTGATCGCCACCCACAGGCCCCCTCCGGGAGCATCCCTAAGGGTCACCGTGCCGCCGTCGTCGGTCACCAGTTGTTTGACGACGGCGAGCCCCAGCCCCGACCCCGAGCGGCCCGTAAGGCCCTGCCCCCGCCAGAAGCGGTCGAAAGCCCGGGATTTCTCCGGGTCCGACATGCCCGGACCCTGATCCAGGACCGACAGCACGACCGTCCGCGAGCCCTGCTGCTCCCAGCGGACGGTGATCGTGCCGCCGTCCGGTGACACCTCCAGGGCGTTCGAGAGCACGTTGTCCAGCACCTGGTCCAGATGACCGGGGCCGGCCAACACGAACGGCCGGTCGTCGACACCCCCCATGAGCGTGATGGTGACTCCACGCTCGTCGGCGGCCGGCCTCCACACCGCCAGCCGTTCGTTCACGATCTCCGTAAGCGGCAGCGGCTCGGCGGCAGTCACCTTCGCCTCGGCCCGCGCCAGCACCAGCAGACCGTTCACCAGCCGGCTCATCCGCACGACTTCCGCGGTCGCCTGCTCGACGTCCTCGCGCACGAACTCGTCGTCCGTACCGTCCGCGATGTTGTCCAGCGACAGCCTCAACGCCGTGAGCGGCGTACGGAGTTGATGCGAGGCGTCGGCGACGAAGATGCGCTGCGAGGCGATCAGCGTGTCGAGGCGTTCGCCCGCCTGGTTCAGGGTGCGCGCGAGGGTCTGCGTCTCCTGCGGGCCCGTCTCCGGCGTACGGGCGGTCAGGTCGCCGTCGCTGAACTTCGTGGCCATCTCGTTGAGTTGGCGCAGCGGCCGCGTCAGCCTGCGCGCCACCACCGCGCCGATCGCCGCCGCCACCCCGATCACCGCGACCGCGAGCCCGGCCCGGAAACCCCAGATGTTCCACAGCCGGCTCGTCATCCCGGAGGTCGAGTAGACGATGCGCACGGCCCCCACCGGCGGCCCGTCCTCGGCCTGCGCCGGGACCGTGATCGTCAGCTCCTTGCCCCAGATGAAGTCCGAGCCCCAGTCGGTGGTGGCCTTGCCCTCCCGCACGGCCGCGTCCAGCGCGGCACCGGCGGCCGGCCTCGGCAGCGGCGCCGCGCACTTCGCCGTCGCCGTGACCTGCACCTCGTCCTCGGTCTCCCGCGCGTACGCCCGCGCGAGCTGCGTCAGCGCCCGGCACGACGCCGGGTCCCCCTCGCTCAGCAGCAGCGCCATCGTCGTCGCCTCCCGCTTCACCGACAGCTCGGTGTCGTCGCGCAGCTGCTTGGTGAGGGTGAAGGCCACGGGGAAGGTGAACAGGCCGATCGCGACGGCGACCAGGAGGACGTAGCTGAGGATGAGCTGGCGGATCATGCGTCATCCCCAGAAACGATCTCCAGCCGGAACCCCACCCCCCGCACCGCCTCGATCGTGATCGCCCCCGCCAGCTTCCGCCGCAGCGCCGCCACATGGACGTCCAGCGTCTTCGTCGGCCCGAACCAGTTCGCGTCCCACACCGCCTCCATGATCTGCTCGCGCGTCATCAGCGCGCCCGGCTCCTCGGTGAGGAACGCCAGCAGGTCGTACTCCTTGGGCGCGAGCGGGATCTCCTCGCCGTGCAGGCGGACGCGGGCCGCCTTGCGGTCGATCGTCAGGGCGGCGCCGTACCTCTCGGGGCCCGCCTCCGCCGTCGTACGCGGCTGCACCCGGCGCATCACGGCCCTTATGCGGGCGATGACCTCGCGCACCCCGAAGGGTTTCGAGACGTAGTCGTCGGCGCCCAGCTCCAGGCCGACCACCCGGTCGGTCTCGTCGCTGCGGGCGCTGATGACGATGATCGGGACGTCACCGCGCTCCCGCATCGCCCGGCAGACGTCCAGGCCGTCGGTGTCGGGGAGGCCGAGGTCGAGGAGGACGACGTCATGGGGGTCGGTGTGGGCGAGCGCGGCGGCGCCCGTCGTCACCCAGTCCACCTCGAAGCCGTAACGCCGCAGGCCACGCCGGAGCGACTCGGCGACCGGCTCGTCGTCTTCCACCAGGAGTACGCGCACAGCGGGAACCCTAGTGGTTGAAATCTCACCATGCGGCACCCCCTAGGGGAATTCCGGGCGCTCGTTAGACTGACCGGTGCAAACGACCGGACTGAGCGAGGAGCGCACGTGGGCCTTGTCGTGCAGAAGTACGGAGGCTCCTCCGTAGCCGATGCCGAGGGCATCAAGCGCGTCGCCAAGCGGATCGTGGAAGCGAAAAGAGACGGCCACCAGGTGGTCGTCGTCGTTTCCGCGATGGGCGACACGACGGATGAGCTGATCGATCTCGCGGAGCAGGTGTCCCCGATGCCTGCCGGGCGCGAGTTCGACATGCTGCTGACCGCCGGGGAGCGGATCTCCATGGCCCTGCTGGCGATGGCGATCAAAAACCTGGGCCACGAGGCCCAGTCGTTCACCGGCAGCCAGGCAGGCGTGATCACCGACTCGGTGCACAACAAAGCCCGGATCATCGACGTCACCCCCGGGCGGATCCAGGAGTCGCTGGACAAGGGGAACATCGCGATCGTCGCGGGTTTCCAGGGCGTCAGCCAGGACAAGAAGGACATCACCACGCTCGGCCGCGGCGGCTCCGACACCACCGCCGTCGCCCTCGCCGCCGCGCTGCGCGCCGAGGTCTGCGAGATCTACACGGACGTCGACGGGGTGTTCACCGCCGATCCGCGCGTGGTCAAAAAGGCGCAGAAGATCGACTGGATCGGTTTCCAGGACATGCTGGAGCTGGCGTCGTCCGGCTCCAAGGTGCTGCTCCACCGGTGTGTGGAGTACGCGCGGCGCTACGACATCCCGATCCACGTCCGGTCGTCGTTCAGCGGTCTTCAGGGCACGTGGGTCAGCAGTTCGCCGTATCAGCGAGGGGACAAGAAGGTGGAGCAGGCCATCATCTCCGGTGTCGCGCACGACACCTCCGAGGCCAAGATCACGGTCGTCGGTGTGCCGGACAAGCCGGGCGAGGCCGCCGCGATCTTCCGGACGATCTCGGACGCCGAGATCAACATCGACATGATCGTCCAGAACGTCTCCGCCGCCTCGACCGGCCTGACGGACATCTCCTTCACCCTCCCGAAGTCCGAGGGCCGCAAGGCGATCGACGCCCTGGAGAAGAACCGCGGCGGCATCGGCTTCGAGTCCCTCCGCTACGACGACCAGATCGGCAAGATCTCCCTGGTCGGCGCCGGGATGAAGACCAACCCGGGCGTCACGGCCGCGTTCTTCGAGGCGCTCAGCAACGCGGGCGTCAACATCGAGCTGATCTCGACCTCCGAGATCCGTATCTCGGTGGTGACCCGCGCGGACGACGTCCCCGGCGCCGTCCGCGCCGTGCACACCGCCTTCGGGCTCGACTCCGACAGTGACGAGGCCGTCGTGTACGGAGGCACAGGACGCTGATGGCGGGGTCCGGACGACCGACGCTCGCGGTCGTGGGAGCGACCGGGGCCGTCGGCTCGGTCATGCTCACGATCCTGTCCCAGCGCGCCGACGTCTGGGGCGAGATCCGCCTGATCGCCTCCCCGCGCTCGGCCGGCCGCAAGCTGGCCGTGCGCGGCGAGGAGGTCGAGGTCATCGGCCTCAGCGAAGAGGCTTTCGACGGCGTCGACGTCGCGATGTTCGACGTCCCCGACGAGGTCGCCGCCCAGTGGGCGCCCGTCGCCGTCGCGCGCGGCGCGGTCGTCGTCGACAACTCCGGGGCGTTCCGGATGGACCCCGACGTGCCCCTCGTCGTCCCCGAGGTCAATCCGCACACCGCGCGCCTTCGCCCGCGCGGGATCATCTCCAACCCCAACTGCACGACCCTGTCGATGATCGTCGCCCTGGGCGCGCTGCACGCCGAGTTCGGGCTGCGGGAGCTGGTCGTCTCCTCGTACCAGGCGGTCAGCGGGGCCGGCCGGGAGGGCGTCGAGACGCTGCGGCGGCAGCTGGCGCAGGTCGTGGGCGCTGCCGGTGCGGAACTCGGGACCAAACCGGGGGACGTGCGGCGGGTCGTCGGCGACGACACCGGGCCGTTCCCGGCGCCGGTCGCGCTGAACGTCGTCCCCTGGGCGGGGTCGCTGCGCGAGGACGGGTGGTCGTCGGAGGAGATGAAGGTCCGCGACGAGACCCGCAAGATCCTCGGGCTGCCCAGGCTGCCGGTCGCCGTGACGTGTGTCCGGGTGCCGGTGATCACCACGCACTCGCTGACCGTTCACGCCCGTTTCCAGGACGAGGTGACCGTTTCGGGGGCGCGGGAGATTCTCGCCACGGCGCCGGGGGTGGTTCTGTTCGACGATCCCGCCGCCGGGGAGTTTCCGACGCCGGCCGATGTAGTGGGCACCGATCCGACGTGGGTGGGGCGGGTGCGGCGGGCGCTGGACGATCCGACGGCGCTGGAGCTGTTCGTGTGCGGGGACAATCTTCGTAAGGGGGCCGCGCTCAATACCGCGCAGGTGGCGGAGTTGGTCGCGGTGGAGTGGGGGAGTGGTGGGGGGCGGGGGGTCTGAGGTGGGGCCGGCGGGGCGGTCTGATCGGGGGCCGGCGGGGTGGGTGCCGGCGGGTTCCGGGGCGGTCTGATCGGGTGCCGCCGAATGGGCGACGCGCCTGCGGGCGAAAAGCCGCTGGCCAGGGTGGAAGTCCTTTGTAGGATCCCGGTCAAGAGCGCTGCCTGGATATATGCCCCTGACACCTTGTCCCGGGGTGGCCTCGCAGCCGAAGATTTTCCCTCCGTGCCCCGCAACCGGGTGGGGCGCGCGGGGCGTCTTTGCGGTCACCTTTGCCGGGGCGCGGAGGCGGGTGAACACGGGCTGTAGCTGTGGTCGGCCTGTGAACGGGCGTGGGGACGCCCGTTTCGGACGGGAAACCGGGGAAGAGCGGGACGCATGACGGTAGATGAGGGGGCGCGCGCCGGTAGACGGGCGGGCGTGCGGGTCGGTTTGGGCGGTGGCGGTGGCGGTGGCTTCGGTGCCGGTGCCGGTGCCGGCGTCGGGTTCGGTGCTGGCGTCGGGTTCGGCTTCGGTGCCGGCGTCGGGTTCGGTGCTGGCGCTGGCGCTGGGCGTGCTGAAGAAACGATTCCGATGTGGGCGCCGGGGGCGTCGTACGCGAACTCGGCGTGCGGGCGGGCGGCGTGCGTCAACTCGACGTGCGTCAACTCGGCGTGCGGGCGGGCCGCTTGTGGGTGCGGGGTCGGTGGAAAACTCGCGTACAACCCCTGCCGGGGTACGCGTGTCCAACTGGCGTGGCTGACGTACTCGACTTCCAAGCGGCGACCCGTGCGGCCGTTCTGCGTCCGCCCCGGCGGGCGGTCCGGCCGCGCGCGGGCGGGGTGTCCGGCGTGGGCGGGGGTTCCGGCGTCCGCGCGGGCGCGGGGCCCGGTGTCCGCGCCGTGGGCGGGGCTTCCGGCGGGCTGCCGGTGATCGCCCCCATGCCCGCGAGCGCCGGTATCCCGAGCCCGCGTGCCGGCGCCGACGAGACCGTGGCGGCCGGCACCACCGTCGACCACCTCACCGAGACCTACCGGGCGCACTACCGCTCCCTGCTCGGTCTCGCCGCCCTCCTCCTCGACGACACCGCGTCCTGCGAGGACGTCGTCCAGGAGGCGTTCATCCGCGTCCACTCCGCGCGCAAACGCGTCCGGGACCCGGAGAAGACCCTGGCCTATCTGCGCCAGACCGTCGTCAACCTCTCCCGCTCCGCCCTGCGCCGCCGCATCCTCGGCCTCAAGCTCCTGTCGAAGCCGATGCCGGACATGGCGAGCGCGGAGGAGGGCGCGTACGACCAGCTGGAGCGCGACTCCCTCATCAAGGCGATGAAGGGGTTGCAGCGCCGGCAGCGGGAGGTGCTGGTGCTGCGCTACTTCGCGGACATGACCGAGGCGCAGGTCGCCGAGACGCTGGGGATCTCGCTGGGGTCGGTGAAGGCGTACGGGTCGCGGGGGATCGCGGCGCTGCGTGTCGCCATGGAGGCGTCGGCGTGAGCGGGGAACCCGGGGACTGGGAGGAACCTCTTGAGGGGGGCGGGGAGTTCCCTAGGGGGGTCGGGTCCCCTAGGGGAGCCGAGTCCCGTACGGGCTTCCCTACGGGTCCCCCTAAGGGCTCCTCCGGATCGGAGCCGAAGCAATCACACGCTGGGAACGAGACTGTGAACGACCACCTCGACGACCAGAGCCGGGACGGGCTCGACTCGGACGAGCTGGAGCTGCGGCACCTGCTGCACAGTTCGGTGCGGGACCTGGGGCCGCGCGACGGCGCGCTCGACCACCTGCGGCGGGCGGTGCCCGCGCGGCGGGCGCGCAAGCGGCAGGCGGTCGTCGGGGTCGCCGCGGCCGTCCTGCTCGCGGGGACGGCCGTCCCCGCGCTGCTGAACGTCTCCGGCGACAGCTCCGACGCGAACACCTCGATGGCCGGCCAGTCCTCGCGCACCGAGGGCAGCGGCGGCGGGGGCAAGGGCCCTGACGGGGGTACCTCGGGGAAGGCCGACGGCGCCGGCGGCCAGGGCACCGGCAAGGACTCCGGGACCCCTAAGGGTTCCGGCGAGGGCAAGGGCAGCGGTGGCGGCGCGAGCGACGAGGCGAGCGGCGGCCCGGCCACCTCGGCGGGCGGCGCGACGGCCCCCGCCTGCACGCCGGCCCAGCTCGGCGCGGCGACGTCGAGCGTGGACAGCCCCGACTCGTCCGGTGTCGTCTACGGCACCTTCCGCGTCGTCAACAACTCCGCGAAGAGCTGCACGGTCGCGGGCAAGGTCGCGCTGACGACCGTCGCGCAGGGCGCCGCCGACCAGTCGAAGATCGGCGTCACCGCCCACACGGCGGGCGACGCGGCACCGTCCCTGCCCGACCCCTCCCTGTACGTCACCCAGCTCCTGCTCGCGCCGGGTTCCGCGTACGACGTGAAGTTCGCGTGGGTGCCGCTGGAGACGTGTCCCACCTCGGGGAGCAGCACCGGCGGCAGCGGGAGCGGCGGGGAGACGGGTTCGTCGCCCTCCCCGAGCCCCTCGTCGAGCGAGGCCGCCTCCAGCGGGGGCGACAGCCAGAGCAGCGGGACGTCGGCGCAGTTGGTCACGGAGAGCGGGGTGACCACGGCGGCGGGGAGTGTCGCCGTGACGTACACCGCTGATGCCGGGGGGCCGAGTGTGACGGCGACTGTGCCGGACGCGTGTGCGGGGACGGTTTACCGGACGGGTGTGGTGGCGGCTTCTTGAGCGGGTCCCTTAGGGGAGGTCTCGGGGTTCTCGGGGTCTCCGGGGCCCTCGGGGTTTCCCTTAGGGGGGCCGGGGGCCCCGGGGGTGCCGGGGTTTCCGGGGCCCCCTAGGGGATCGCCCGGGTCGATGCCGAGGGCGGCGTCCCTGAGGGCCTCCACCTCTCGTCGTACGAGGCGGAACCACATGAAGACGACGAAGCCCGCGAAGACGAACCACTCGCCGGTGTAGCCGAGGTTCTGGAACGCCTTGAGGTCGAGGCCGGTGTTGGCGGGGGCGGTCGCGGGGACGGTCGTCATGCCGGAGTCGGCGGTGCTGAGGGTGATCCACGCGTCGTACAGCCGGCCCGGGACCAGGTTGACCAGGGAGCCCGTGCTGATCGCGGCGGTCTGCCCGGCGGGGAGGCCGCCCTGGGCGGAGACGCCGTTCTCGCCCGGGGTCTCGGTCGCCTGGAGCGCGCCGGTGACGGTGACCTCGCCGGCCGGGGGCGCCGGGGCCTTCGCCGCTTCGGCCTTGCCGGGGAGCCAGCCCCGGACCACCGGGAGCGAGGTGCCCGAGTCGGTCTTCAGCAGCGTCAGGACGTAGAAGCCGCTCTTGCCGTGCAGCTGGCGGCCGGGCACGAGGAGCTGCTTGCCGTACGTCCCCTGGGCCGTGACCCTCTTGTTGACGGTCGCCTTGTCCACGGGCAGCAGTTCGGCGAGCGGCCGGGGCGTCTCGGACCTGCCCTCACGCACCGAGGCGTCGAGCGTCCGGTGGTCGTCCATCCGCGCCTCGAACCGGCTCAGCTGCCAGGACCCCATGAACACGCAGAAGGGGATGGCCAGCAGCACGAAGACGTGAATCCCCCACCAGCGGGGCGTCAGCAGAAACCGGTACACGTATCCCACCGTACGGGGCGGGGGCGGGGCGGCGGGAGGCGGGGTCGTCCCTTACGGGCCTTACGGGTCCTGGGGGCCTGCCCGGCGGATCAGGTCCCCTAAGGGTCGGGCGGGCCCCTAGGGGGCGGCTATCCCTTACGGGCCCTGAGGGAGTACATCAGGGGAATCCTGGGGTGACCGGCCGGGAAGCGGTGGAAGCCGTCGCGCTGCTCGAAGTTGCCGAAGCGCTGGAAGAGGGAGACGTCCCGTTCGCGCAGGAACTCGATCCGCAGCCCCGCCCCGGCGACCGCACTGACGACGTCCCCTAGGGGATGCTGCCACTCGACGCTGCGGTTGTGGACGGTGTCGGTGGCCGCGGATCCGTACGTCCCCGGCTCGTCGTACACCTGGGCCCCGGCGTCGAAGTAGTCCCGCACGATCCGGGAGCCGGTCTCGTCGTCGAGGACGTCGGTGAGCGGATGGAACTCGGAGAGGTACAGAAACCCGCCGGGTACGAGCAGCGCGGCCACCGTCTCCGCCCAGCGCCGCAGATCGGGGAGCCAGAGGAGGGCGCCGCCGCCGGTGAAGACGATGTCGTAGCCGGGGTCGGGGACGGCGGCGGGGGCGTCGTACACATCGGAGACGACGAACTCGGCGCGGGCAGTGGGGAGTTCGAGCTGTTCGGCGAGGTGCCGGGCCGTCTCGACCGCCGGGGCGGAGAAATCGAGCCCCACGACCTTGCGGGCGCCTCGGCGGGCCCAGGAGAGGGTGTCCTGTCCCATGTGGCACTGGAGATGGAGGAGGGACTTGCCGGCGACATCCCCCACTTCCTCGACCTCGAACTCCCGCAGGGTGCCGGCCCCGGCGAGGAAACCGGGAAGATCGTAGAAGTCCCCGGCGGCATGCAGGGGGACCCGTTCGTCCCAGAGGGACCGGTTGGCTTCGCGCCAGTCGGAGGGGGTGGAGGGGGTGGACATGGGGGAGACGGTACGGAGGCCCGTGAGGGGGCACCACTGAATTCTTCAGGCGAACGACGGCCATCTGTCCGCCGCCCAGCTCCGCCAGTCCCCCCACCCCTCCGGCGGCGCGTCGGTGGCGCTCCCCTCGATCTCGTCCGGCCCCGGCTCCTCGAACTGCCCCCGCCAGCGCCGCAGTTCCTCCTCGGTGATGGGGAAGGTCTGCTCCGGAGTGGTCGACCAGCGGTGGGCGATGCGCGCCCGCTGGACCTCGGGGGTCACCGGCAGATACACCAGTCGGAAGGCCGCCCCCTCGGCTTCCGTGAGCCACCGGATCGCCGACCTCTCCGCGCGCGACCAGCAGCCGAAGTCCAGCACCACCCCCGTACCGAGCCGCACCGCATCCAGCGCGACGCTCAGCAGACGCCCCTCCAGGACATCCCGCCTGCCGTTCTTCTCGGAGACACCGAACAGGGGGATCATCCACTCGTCCGGAGTGATCCTCAACAAGCCTTCCTCCGCTGCCAGTTGGCGTGCGGTGGTGGTTTTCCCGGCGCCGGGGAGGCCGGTCAGCAGGTGTAGTTCGGGCATTCTTGGATGGTGGCAGACGGAGAAGCGTACGGATCGCCGCGCCAAGTTTCCTGTTCTCTCAACCGGGCCACCTTGACCCGCCTGTCACAGCGTCGCGAGGATCGAACTGGACATCAACTTGTGCAGGGGGCGGCCGGTGAAGCTCAACCAGCTTGCGAGCGAGTGTGACGAGGGGCCGTGCCCGACCGTGTGGGCGATCGAGGGCACGGAGAGTGTTCTGGTGCAGGGCTTCAAGGTGGACGACGAGGAAGCGCTCACCACCATGCGGTTACCCGGCAACGAAACCGCTGTGCGTGTTCCCATGTCTCTCCTCCTGAGGGTGGCCCGTGAACATCTCGCCTGAAGACTTCGGCAACCTCTTCAAAGAGTTTCAGCGGGAAGCATTCCGGCTGGAGACCTTGGACGACTACAGCAGGTCGGGGGGCGTCGAGGCCTATCGGGCTTTCTTGGCCGGAGAGCCTCAGCCGGAAGAGTACAAGTCGGCCGATTGGGTCAAGACCGTGCGGGGCGCTACGCGGTCCGGTAAGCGCATGTACCGGGTTCACGTTCTCTCCCGCCCCCTCAGCGACTATCTGAGGTTTGAACTCGGGTGGGGTTATGTGCGCAACCAGGAGGCCGGAGAAGAGTTCTTCATTCTCGACACCACCGGCCAGCCGAACTTGCTGGAGGGCGTACCGGACTTCTGGGCGTTCGATGAACGCACTGTCGTAACCATGCGGTACGGCGATGGTGGTGAATTCCTGGGGGCTGAACTGATCCCCGAGGAGCAGGCCCGGGAATGGCTTGAGCGTCGAGACTTGACCATGAGTATCGCTGTGCCTTTCCGTGACTGGTGGGAGCAGCACAAGCCGGCGTGAGCAACATCAATATCGGTCGGGCGCTACGGGAACTGCGGGAAGCCGGCGGGATGCAGGCTAAAGCGGTCGCCCGTAGCGCCTTTTCTCGCGGCCTTGGGGGTCTCGGAGGAGGTGAAGGGCCGGTTCGCCGAAGTGGCCCGTAAGGCGGCCACGGAGGCGACAGCGTGGCGAATCCTGCGTCGTACCGGACTTCACAAACATCAGGATGAAATCAGGGCCATAGAGGCTCAGACAACCCTTATGCGGCTCTTTCAGCCGTCGTGCATTCCTGGCCTGCTCCAGACCCCTGAGTATGCGCGCGCCATCCTCGGTCGGCACGGCTATACGCAAGGTGCGCTGGAGAAGATGTTGGGCGCACGTCTGCTCAGGCAAGAGGTCCTGCATGACGTCCACCGAACATTTCGATTCGTGATCACCGAGTCCGTGCTCAGATGGAGAATCGTCCGTCTCTCGATGCTGGCGGCGCAGCTGGACAAGCTCATCGCCGTATCAAGAATGCAGAATGTGCACATCGGAGTTCTTCCCCTTTCGGTGTCCATGGTGGAATTGCCTACCTCCTCGTTCGTTCTCTTCGATACGAGCCTGGCCATTGTGGAAATCCCGCATGCCGAGATCACCACTACCGAATTCAGGGACATTGAGCTTTATGCGGGAAAGTTCGACGGGTTCGAGGGTGCTGCCCTCGTGGGTGAGGAAATGCGGGCCTTCGTCGCAGGGCTCCGGGATGACTTCTTGAGGCAACAGGAAAGAGGCTAGAGGTCTATCGGCGACAGGCCGAGGATGTGTCGGGCAGACACAGAAATGGTCACCTAGGAAGGCACACCCATGCCCGGAACCGACCTGTACAGCCTGCCTGTCGACGGAGTCACGTTCTTCAAGGCGTGCGGGGGCAACACGCACCCCGACGGCGAGTCCTGCGCGACGCTCGCGAAGATCGGCCCGGACGCGTGGGCTCTGGGCGACGGCAAGCGCCCCGACCTGACCCCGTTGCGCTTTACCACCGCCGAACTGGACGCGGCCGGTATCGACCCGGCGCGCTTCGGCCTGTCGGCCTGAGCGGCCGCTCCCCTCGGTGATCGGTCCTGGTCCTTCCCCCGAAGGCTGGGACCGGTCGTAGTTCCCCTGCTCCCGCGGTGAACGGAACGGCAGTTGCACCACCATGGCTATCTGTGGACCGGCTCCAAGCAGCGGTTCGACGACGAGGCGTTGAGACGGCCCCCGCACCCTGATCCGCCTCCGGCTGACGGCAGGCCGGAGCTGGTCCAGCGGCACCGGGAAGTCAGGGCGGAGTTCCCCGTCGTGGACCTCCCGCCGCTCGAAACGGCGTACTGGCTGGTCAAGTCAGGGAACCTGGTTCGGGGCACCTGGGAGGAGCCGAAGGGAGCGGCGTACTGGCTCGGGGAACGGCTCGCTGAGTACGCGCCTCGATTCGCCTCCGATGCGGACCGCGACAGTACGCGGATGGCACTGCTGGCGGACTCCGCTGCCGAACGGCTCGGCCGGGGCGGGGACGTGTCGTACGGCTTCTACCTGGAACGCCCCTTGTTCCTGTCGCTGGCCTTGGTGTGCTGCTCCCGGAACCGGGCCATGCCGGGGCTGGGCTGTCCGGTGAGGTGAGGCAGGCCCCCGGTGTCGGGGGCCTGTGCGGGGTCGCTATGCCGGTATCGGCAGCGCGTGGGCCGCCGTCGCGGCGAGTACGGCGATGAGGGCGGCCACGCTGAGGGCGGTGAGGACGGTCGCCCAGAAGGCTTCGCTGAAGCAGGGGTTGCGGCGGCGCGGGGGCGGGGGCGGGGGTGGCGGTATCACGGGCGGGGGGCACGCCCAGCGTGGTGCGGACCGCTCGATCTGGTCCCGGGTCGGCTGCTTCACTCGGGGTGCGCCTGCTTCAGGTGCCTGCGCAGCAGGACGTTCGCGTCGGTCTCGGCGCTGTAGTCGTGCTCCTCCCGCGCGCTCTTCCTCAGCAGCGCCAGTTCCACGCACCGCTCGCACTCCGGGACCGGGATCGGCGGTGGCAGCGGCGTGTACGTGTGCTCCAACTTCGGCTCCTTCCACGTGAGTTCGTTGCGCGCCTTGACGCTCGCGCTCAGCCGTTCCTGGTCCGTCGGGGCCCGCAGCGCGCTCGGGTCGGCCTGCCACTCGATGCCGCCGCCGAGCGGGCGGAGCATCGCGTATCTCCCGAACTTCGCCTGGAACTCGCCGACCTTGTTGACCGCCGGGTCGTAGAACAGATTTCCCGGTTTCATATGGTTTCGGTCCTTTCGCCCAACATGTGTACGCATCGCGGCAGTTGTACTACTCTGCGTATCTCTGGGTAGTAAGAGGATGACCCAGAACGGCGGCGCGCGCAGCCCCTGCGGGCGGTACGGAAACACTCAGGGCCGGTAATTCAACAGACGGAGGAGGGGAGCGATGCCCCCTAGGCGGACGGTCACCGGACGCAGCAAGGACCCGCGGCAGCGGTTCGCGGAGGAGCTTCGGGCCTTACGGGCGGCGAAGCAGGTCAGTCTGCGGGAGATGGCCGCTGAACTGGGCTGGGACCAGTCGCAGTTCAGCAAGATGGAGAGCGGGAAGAGTCTCGGGGGGCCGGAGATCGTCCAGGATCTCGACACCTACTACGGGACGACGCCGGTGCTGCTGGCGTTGTGGGAGCTGGCGTCCACGGATCTGGGCCAGTTCAGGGTGGAGTACCGGCCGTACATGGAGCTTGAGGCCGAGGCGGTCAGCATGTGGCACTACGCCGCTGCGAACCTGCCTGGTGTTCTTCAAATCCAGGACTACGCCCGTGAGTTCCTCGCGGCAAGCGGTATGGAGGACGAGGAACTGACCACGCAGGTCGATGCCCGTATGGGTCGGCGCGAGCTGCTGGCCGGGGACAGCGCGCCGCGCTTTCGGTCGATCCTCTCGGAGGTGGTGCTGCGCACCTCGATGCGAGACCCCGCCGAGTGGCGCGCGCAGCTGGAGCACTTGTTGCGCATGTCGCAGCGCGGCAACATCACCATCCAAGTGCTGCCGATGTCCGTGGGGTTGCACGCGCTGACGGGCACCGACGTCATGTTCCTGCGTGACGAGGGCGGGAGGACCGTCGCCTGGGTCGAGACCGGGTACACCAGTGAACTCGTAGAAAGAAACGGGGAGGTTGAGCACCTCCAGCTCCGATACGATCTGGTACGCGATTTGGCCCTATCGCCGGACCAATCGCGCCAGTTCATCCGGCAGCTGTTGGAGGAAGTACCGTGCGAGCCATCGACCTGAGCAACGTTTCGTGGCGGAAGAGCAGCTACAGCAACCAGTCTGGCGGCGCGTGCCTTGAGGTCTCCGACGACCTGCTGAGCGGCGCCGACTGGTACAAGAGCAGCTACAGCAACCAGTCCGGCGGTCAGTGCCTTGAAGTCGCCGCGAACATCCCCTCCTTGGTCCCCGTCCGGGACAGCAAGGACCCCTCCGCCGGTGCGCTCGTCTTCACCGTCGACGCGTGGGCGTCCTTCGTCGGGGGCGTCAAGTAGGCGGATCTCCGCGCTGATCGGCCCCGGGGGCGCGTTCCCCGGGGCCGATCGCCGTTTCGCCGTTCAGCGGCCCGCGCTGTCGAGGAGTTGGCGGACGCCCTGGACTTTGTGGTGGGGGGTGTAGCGGGGTGTGAGGTCGGTGATCTGGCGGACGCAGCGGGTGGCGCCGATGTGCTGGGCGAGGGTGAGTGCCTGGTGGGCGGTGGCGGCGCTGTGGTCGATCTCGCCCTGGGTGAGGAGGGTCTCGGCTTCGTAGGTGAGGAAGACGGCCTGGGTTTTGGCGCGGGTGATGGGCAGGAGGGTCACGCCCTGGGTGATCTGGTGGAGGGCGGGGCGGGTTTCGCCGAGGTCGATGAGGCAGCGGCCGGTGTCGACGGCGAGGTCGGCGTGGCTCATCCAGGCGCACCAGGCCGGTGGGGTGGTGCGGGCGGTGTCGAGGGTGTGTTCGGCGGCGTCGAGGGCGCGTCGGCAGGCGCGGGCTTCGCCGTTCATGGCGAGGGCGCGGGCTTTGCGGAGGTGGAGGAGGGAGCGGGCGGTGGGGTCCTGGGTGCGGGTGAGGGCGTGGTCGAGGACGTGGAGGGCGGGGGTGGGCCGGCCGAGCCAGATGCTCTGGTAGGCGAGGTCGGCGAGGATGCCGGCGCCGCGGTCGGTGTCGCGGGCCTGGTGGGCGGCGTGGAGGGCGGCGCTCCAGTAGTGGCCGGCGGCGGTGTGGTCCTCGTGGTCGAAGCGGTGCCAGCCGATGGTCTGGGCGAGGGAGGAGGCCAGGACGTGCAGGCGGGTGCCGGTGGGTTCGTCGTGGCCGCCTTGTTCGAGGAGGCCGAGGACGGTGTCGTAGTAGCTGTCGAGGAGCTGGGCGGTGTACTGGCGGTCGGCGGTGGCCATGGTGGTGAGGTGGTGGGCGCTGGTCTCCAGCCAGGTGATGAACTCCGGTGCGACGGCGCGGCCTTGGGAGGCGGTGGTGGCGGGGGCGGGGGCGGGGGCGAGGGTGGCCCACTGCTGGGCGAGGGCCGTGAGGGCGGCGGGGGCGAGTCCGATGAGGGTGCGGCGGTTGAGCATGGTGCGGCGTCGGGCCTCTCTGAGAGCGGCGACCGTGGCCCCGGTGCCGAGGGGGAAGGGCGCTTCGTTGCCGGGCAGCCAGTACGGCCAGTCCAGCGTGGTGACGCGGTCCTCACCGATGCCGAGGGCGTCGGCGATGAGGAGCTGGTACCAGGGGTCCGGCGGGCGGGCGCCGGGCCGTTCCCATACGGAGATCTGCTGTTTGGTCGTACCGGCTCTGCGGTCGCGGCGGCGTGCCGCCTGCTTGATCCCTTCGGCGAGGTCCGTCTGGGACAGGCCGTGCAGGGACCGGGCGATCACGAGCGGGTGCCGGGGTGTCGCGTCCACGCGTCCATCACAGCACCGCGAGGCCCGCCCGGGGGCTGGAACGGCGGGGGTCGCATGACCCCCGCATGACCTTCGAACGCTGGTTCCCCCAGCGGGAGTTGGGCTGTACTTCACCTTCCCGGGCCGGCCGGCCCGGGGCAGTCCGGAGCGGATCGGGGACCCGACGTGAGTGATGACGTGGTGACGGCGGTCGCGGTGAGCGGCGCGGACAACACCGGCAAGACGAAACAGCTGGGCGTCCTCGCCCGCCGGATCGGCCCCGCCGCGGTGCTGAGCGGACCGCTGGACGCGCACGACGAGCGGTGGACGGCCGTCAAGGAGGGCGGCATGGGTGCCTGGTGGTTCGAGACCGGCGCCATGCAGGAGGTCGCGGACGTCCTGGCCTCCTCCTACCTGCGGCGTTCCCTGCACGGCGGCGGGGCGGAGCTGCGGCTGACGGACCGGGGGATCCCGATGCTGGAGGCGTCCGTGGCCGCGACCGCCGCGGTGCGCGAACACCTCACCCCCGAGCGGGCCGCCGAGCGGGCGCGCGCCCTTTTACGGCCGTACGCGCGGGAGTTGAAGGCCGCGGAGGCCGGCGAGTACGGGATCGTGCTGCTGCACCACGAGGACCCGGCCACCGGCGCCGCCCGGGCGCTGTCCCACGAGGCGAGCGTGACGCCCGTCTACGCCGGCTACCAGCACCACCTGCACCGGCAGATCCACCGTCTGGTCGCCGACGGGCGGTTCGACGAGGTCGTCGTCGTGGACGGCCGTCCCGTCGTCGCGGTCCAGGACGACCTGCGCCGCCGCCTCCACCCGCGCGCCGCGCTCGTACCGGCCGGATGCCTGCCCGGTGTCCGGGTGGTCGCGCTCGGCGGGATGTCCGAGAGCGGCAAGAGCACCGCCGGCGAGTACCTGCGCACCCGTCACCGGCACGCCCGGCTGAAGATCGGCTACCTGGTCGAGGAGGCCGCCCACCGTGCGGGCGCCGGCGATCCGTACGCGCTCGCGCCCGTCGTCCGCGCCGAACTCGTCCTGGACGGCCTGGACCGCTACGCGCACGCGCATCACTTCCTCGACCGCGTCACCCTGGAGTCGTTGCACGAGTACGACACGGCCGTGGAGCTGCGGCGTATGCTCGGCGATCAGCTGGTCATCGCCTACCTCGACACGGCGCCGGGGCTTCGGGCCCGGCGCGGGACGGCGGGCCCGCAGGACGTGACGCTGAGGGACGCGGTGAAGGCGGCCCGGGGCGCGGAGCGGATCGCCGGCATCGCCGATGTCACGGTCGACAACAACGGCTCGCGCCTGGCACTGGAGCGTCGCCTCGACCGGATCACCCTGGACGCCGCCTGGCCCTCTGTCGTCCCGGCGACCGCGCCGGTCAACGCGCTCGGACTGCCCGTGGCGCTGGAAGCGTTCCTGACCGCGCTGCTGCACCGCACCACCGGCGGGCCCGACCCGCTGATCGACCTGCTCGCGGTCACCGGCAGCGGCGCCCGCGGCAAGTACCAGCACGGCTGGTCCGACCTCGACGTGTTCGTCGTCGCCGACCCCGGCCGCACCACCGCGCTGCACCAGGCCCTCGCGGCGGTCCAGGGCGAACTCGGCGAGGTCAGGCTCGGCCTGACCGTCCTGAGCAGGGCCGAGTGCCGCGCCGGCGCGGTCACCTCCCGGCTGCTGCACGTCCTGACCCTCCTGGGCACCGGCTCGCTCCAGCCGCTGTGGGCCCGCCCCGGCCTGACGATCCCCGCCCCGCCGCCGGCCGACGACGTCTCCTCCAGCCTCGAAGCCGGCGTCCAGTCCGCCGTCGAGATCCGCCGCCAGCTCCTCAAAGGCGCCCCGGACCTGCGCGCCCTGTTCAAGGTCACGGCGCTGCTGGCCAAGGCCCTGCTGCGGTTCGACGGCGTCGAGAAGGCCGGGGACACCGAAGCCCTGGACCACCTCCTCACGCAACACGGCTCCGGCCGGCCGCACGACGTGTCCGTGTGCGACGCCCGCACGGACCGGGCCGCCGCGCAGAAGCTGGCGCAGCTCGTCCTGGACCGCTGGCTGGCCACCATCCCGCCCGCCGAGACCGCCGCATGACCGCCCCCGCCTTCCACAAGCCCCTTCCCGCCACACGGGCGGACGCCGAGGAACTCGGCCGGCTCCAGATCGCCGGCCACCTCCAGACCCCCGCCCTCCTCGGCCGCGACCGCGACGGGCTCGTCTTCGAGGACGTCTTCGCCTCCGGCCGCTGCCGCCTCCTGCTGGGCGACCTCATCGCCCTCGCCGACCACGGCCGCGTCCCCGCCCGCGACGTGGCCGCCCTCGTCGACGCCGTCTGCGACGACCTGGCCGGCACCGCCGCACGCACCGGCCGCACCACGGCCCTGTCCGCGTGCGTGCCCGCCCTCTACGCCGGCCGCATCCGCCCCGGCGGACGCGTCGACACCTGGTACCTGCGGCGAAACCTCACGGTCCCCGACACGCACACCGGTGAGCCCATTCCCGTCCGTGACCTCACCGGTTTCACCGTGACGGTCAACGGCACCCCGCCGCTCCCGCTCGACGTGCCCGCCGCCATCGACGCCGCCCGCCAGGCGCTGCACCCCGGCAGCCGGTGGCGCTCCGCGCTCACCCAGGGCGACCCCACCGAGCCCAACATCGCCTCCAGCGGCGCCGGCGCGTGCTGGCTCGACTTCGAGCACGCCGGACGCAACGCCCTGGCCGGGGAGATCGCCAACCTCCTGTGGTACCTCCTCGCGCTCGGCGGCTGGCTCGTCCCCGTCTACCAGCCCGACGTCTACGCCCGCACCCTCCCGCTCCACCTCCCCCCGCCCGCCACACCCGCCGTCGGACACAGTGAACTGTCCCTGCGTCACCGGCACTTGGACCTGCACCACACCTGGCCCGCAGGCCCTGGCCGCCGCGCCGCCCTCACCCGGCTGCTGGCCCGCGTCAGCGGCGACCTCGGCGACGCCGCCGGACTTCCCCCCGCCGACCGCCGGCTCCCCGCCCTCGGCCCCTTCCTCACCCTCCGCGTCCTCGGCGTCCTTCCACCCCACCGGCTCACCACCGCCGACCTGCTGCTGCTCCTGGCCAGACTCGCCCAGGCCCAGCGCCTCGCCGACGGCGCCCCGTTCACCCACACCGACCCGCCGACTCCCGTGGAGGCCCCGTGACCGCCCCTCTCCTCGATCCGCCGCTCACCGCCCGCCCGCTCCAGGGCCGCACCGCCCTCGTCACCGGCGCCGCGACCGGCATCGGAGCGGCCACCGCCCGGGCCCTCGCGGGCGCCGGCGCCACACTCGCCGCCGCCCACTTCGCCCAGCACGACCAGGTGCACGCCGTCCTCGACGACATCCGCCGCCTCGGCTCCGACGGCATCGAGATCAGCGCCGATCTGACCGACCCGGACGCGGCCCACCCGATGGTCAGCCAGATCACCAGCGAGATCGGCCCCGTGGACATCCTCGTCAACTGCGCCGGCGCCTACCCCCGCATCACCTGGGACGACACCGACGAAACCGCCTGGGCCCACGCACTCGACGTCAACCTGACCCTGCACTACCGCACCACCCACGCCGTCACCCCCTCGATGATCCGCCGCCGCTGGGGACGCGTCATCAACATCTCCAGCGTCAACGCCCGCGCCGGACGCCCCGGCCTGACCGCTTACAGCAGCGCCAAAGCCGGACTCATCGGCCTCACCCGCTCCCTGGCCAGGGAACTCGGACCCCACGGCATCTGCGTGAACACCGTCCTGCCCGGAGCCATCCAGACCGACGCCGAACACACCCTGCCCGCCCGCCACCGCACCCACCCCGACGCCCAGATCGCCCGCCAGTGCGTCCCCCGACGCGGCCAGCCCGAAGACGTCGCCGCCGCCATCGCCTTCCTCGCCGGCCCGCCCGCGTCATTCATCACCGGCCAGTCGTTGCACATCGACGGCGGCTGGCTCCTCCACTGACCCGCCCATCCCAAGACACCCAGGAGAACCCCGTGAAACAACGCGTACGCGCCGTCCTGATCACCCCCGCCGGCACCCTGCTCCTGATGAAACGCATCCGCCCCGGCATCGCCCCCTACTGGGTCGTCATCGGAGGCGGCATCGAGGACAGCGACACCGGCCACGAGGACGCCCTCCAACGCGAGATCCGCGAGGAGATCGCCGGTGACGCCGACATCGTCCGCCTGCTCCACCAGACGGAGAACGCCAAGGGCGAAACCGAATACTTCTACCTCGCCCGCATCCGCACCTGGAACTTCGCCGACCGCAGCGGCCCCGAGTTCCAGCGCGACGACCGCGGCGAATACATCCTCGACGAGATCCCCCTCACCCACGAAGCCCTCGACACCCTCAACCTCCTGCCCGAAGAGATCACCACGCTCCTGCACGAAGCCCTCGACCGGGGCGACCTCCGCAGCCGGTGAGAATAGGGGCATGAGCGACGCAGAAGCCATGCCGGACTGGGAGAAGCGGTTCAGGGCGCCCCGGGTGTCCCTGCCTGAGTGGGCCGAGGACGCGCCGGAGCGTTCTCTGTTCGTGTCCAATGCCACGGGGACCTATGAGCTGTACGCGTGGGATCGCGGCAGCGGGCGGCAGCGGCAGGTCACCGAGCGGGCGAACGGGACGACGGACGGGGTGCTGTCGCCGGACGGGGCCTGGATCTGGTGGTTCGACGACAAGGACGGGGACGAGTTCGGGGTCTGGCGGCGCCAACCCTTCGACGGGGGCGAGGACTTGACCGCCGCCCCGGGACTCGGGCCCTCGTACCCGTCGGGGCTCGCGCTCGGGCGGGACGGGCGTACCGCCGTCGTCGGGCGCTCCACCGACGAGGACGGGACCAGCATCCATGTCGTCGTCGAGGGCGAGGCGCCGCGCGAGGTCTACCGGCACCGCGAGTCCGCCGGCGTCGGCGACCTCTCGCACGACGGGACCCTGATCGCCGTCGAGCACACCGAGCACGGCGACGCGATGCACTCCGCGCTGCGGGTCCTGCGCCTGGACGGGACGACGGTCGCCGAACTCGACGACACCCGGCGCGGCGAGGACGAACTCGGCCTGGAAGTCCTGGGGTTCGCGCCCGTCGACGGGGACACGCGGCTGCTCGTCGGGCATCAGCGGCGCGGCCGGTGGGAGCCGCTGGTGTGGGACGTCGCCTCCGGCGCGGAGACCGAGCTGGTGCTCGACCTGCCGGGGGACGTCAGCGCGGAGTGGTGCCCGGACGGTTCCGCGCTGCTCGTCGCGCACAGCTTCGAGGCGCGCAGCGAACTGTTCCGCTATCACCTAGGGGACGGTTCCCTGGAGCGGATCGCGACCCCGTCAGGGACGGTCTCGGGGGCGACCGCCCGGCCCGACGGCAGTGTCGAGTACCTGTGGTCGTCGGCCGCCGAGCCGCCGGCCGTCCGCTCCACGACCGGTGAAGTCGTCCTCGATCCACCGGGGCCCAAGTCCCCGGCCTCGGTCGCGGTGGAGGACGTGTGGGTCGAGGGGCCCGGCGGCCGGGTGCACGCGCTGGTCCAGCGCCCCCTAGGGGTCAACGGGCCCCTCCCGACCGTGTTCGACATCCACGGCGGCCCCACCTGGCACGACAGCGACGCCTTCGCCGCCGGACCCGCCGCCTGGGTCGACCACGGGTACGCCGTCATCAGGGTCAACTACCGGGGCTCCACCGGATACGGCCGCGACTGGACCGACGCCCTCAAGGTGCGCGTCGGCCTCATCGAGCTGGAGGACATCGCGGCCGTCCGCGCATGGGCGGTCTCCTCCGGGCTCGCCGACCCCAACCGGCTTGTCCTGACCGGCGGTTCGTGGGGCGGCTACCTCACCCTCCTCGGCCTCGGCACCCAGCCCGAGCTCTGGTCGCTGGGCATCGCGGCGGTGCCGGTCGCGGACTACGTCACGGCGTACCACGACGAGATGGAGGCCCTGAAGGCGATGGACCGCACCCTCCTAGGGGGAACCCCCGAGGAGGTCCCGGAGCGGTACGCCGCCTCGTCGCCCCTGACGTACGTCGACGCGGTGAAGGCCCCCGTCTACATCTCGGCCGGCGTCAACGACCCGCGCTGCCCGATCCGCCAGGTCGACAACTATGTGCGCCGGCTGGAGGAGCGGGGCGCGGCGCACGAGGTGTACCGGTACGACGCCGGGCACGGATCGCTGGTCGTGGACGAGCGGATCAAACAAGTTCGCCTTGAACTTGAGTTCGCGCAGCGGTACTTGGGAGAATGAGGACCACTTGAGAGCGCCGGTTTCGAGGCCCGGCGCTCTCAAGGTCCTTGTGTTCAGGCCCTGTTGCGCGGCCGGCGGCTTGTTCAGGCCCCGTTGCGCGGCCGGCCGCGCAGGAGTTCCGCGAGGCCCCGCCGGGTCGCCGCGAGGATCACCCGGTCCGTGGGCCGCAGGACGCGGTCCGGCGGCAGGTCCCAGCTGAGGCCCGTGCCGGTGTCGAGGGCGAGCGCCCGCCAGTGGCCGGGGCGGAACGCCTCGCGCAGCGTGCGGTTCTCCAACTCCGGGTGCCCGCCCGCCTCCAGAGCCGCGAAGAGCAGCACACGCCGCTCGACCGGGATCGCGCCCAGGATCTGACGGCCCATCATCGCCCCGGCGAACGCGGGCGCCGCGAGGTGGGTGACGCTGCGGCTGCGGGTCTGCGCGTGCGGGTGCGCGGCGCGCAGGGTGCGGAAGACGGCGGTCGCGAAGTCGTCGTCGTACAGCCGCAGCACGGCCCGCAGATCGGGGCGGACCGCGCGGGCGGACAGGACGGCTTCGAGGTTGGTGGTGTCGGAGCTGGTGACGGCGAGCAGGGCGTGGGCGCGGTGGATCTTCGCGGCCTCCAGGACGCCGTCCTGGGTGACATCCCCTAGGACGACCGGTACCCGCAGCCGCCGGGCGACGGCGAGTCCGCGCGCCTCCGGGACCGACTCCACGCACACCACAGGGATGTTCAGCTCCCGCAGCCGGATCAGCACCCGCGTACCGACCTTGCCGAGACCGAGCAGGACGACGTGCCCCCCGAGTCCCCTAGGGGGCTTACGGAGTCCACCCGCCGTGCGGAAGGTGCCCAGCGCTTCGAGGACCGCCGCGAGGAGCACCGGCAGCAGCAGCAACCCCATGAGCCCGGACAGGAGTTGGAGTATCTGCCGGATCAGCGGGGCGCCGATCGCCGGGTCGTTGATCGCGAACAGGTCCAGCAGCGTCAGATACAGCGCCCCTAGGGGATGGATCCCGGTCGCCAGCCACAAGGTGACCGCGAGCGCGAACACGCACCCCACGAGCCCCGCGAGCGACCACCGCAGCCGCCGCGAGAACAGCGACGCGACAGGCGCGACGAGCCCGGCCCCGCGCCCCGCCGAGGTGCTCCCGGACGCGTACGACACCTGCTCCAGAACCACCGTCCCCCGCCCCGGCGCCGCGCTCACCTCGCCTGCGTCCGGCAGGAGTTGGGGCCCCTGCTCGCCGTTGCCCTCGCTGTCGGAGAGCAGCGCGAGCGTCGCGAGCCCGGGGCTGCGGCCCGCCGTCTCGCCGTGCCGCTCGACCGCCCGCAGCAGCAGCCCGTCGGTCTGTACGACCTTGGTGGTGCCGGTGATGCCGGCGGCGGCCAGCGCGGGGGCGGCCGTGTCGGCGTCGGACAGGACCGTCGTCGTACCGGCCTCCCCGGCGCCCGCGAGGGCCGCCGACTGATCGAGGAGGGCCTCGATGTGCTGGCCGAGCTTGCGGTTGTACAGCCGCAGGACCAGGCGCAGGCGGGGGTTGAGGCGGCGGGCGGTGAGGGCGGCGCGGATGTTGGTCTCGTCGTCCTCGTACACCAGGGCGAGGGCCGCCGCGCGTTCAACTCCCGCCTCGGACAGGACCTGTTCGGTCGCCTCGGCGGCCTCCAGGACGGTTCCGTCGGCGGCGGGCGGGGCGGGCGGCGGTGAACTTCCGTTGCCTGTCCCGGAGTTGCCCGAACTCCCGTTGCCGGACGCCCTGTTGACGGCCGCGTTCACCATCCGGTCCAGCAGCGCCGCCGACACCGCGCGGGCCCGGCCGACGACCGGGGGGCGCACGGTGCGCCGGTCGGGCGGGACGACGAGGGTGACCTGTTCGCCGTAGACGCCGCGCAGTTCGGCGGCCAGCCGGTGGGCCAGCCCGTCGTCGCCGCACACCACCATGTGCGCCTCGGCGCGGGTGCTCGCCGGTCTGGCCGGATTCGGTACGGTCGCCACGAGGGGAAAGACTGCCTCAAGAGGGTGCGTGGTTCCAGCAACTGGTTGAACGGGCGGGGGGTTTGTGTCGTATGGGGGGCTGTGACCATCACTGTCGGCGCGGACGAGACAACTGAGACCCCTAGGTCCCCTAAGGGTCCGGCGTCCCCTAAGGGCCCTACGTCCCCTAAGGGGCCCAGGGTCAACTCCTCCCTCCTCTTCGTGCTCGCCCTGCTTCTGCTGACCCTGTTCCAGGCGCCGGTCCGGCGGGCGCTGTCGGCGCCGGTGATGCAGAGCTGGACGACCGTGTTCGTGGCCGTCGTCGTGCAGGCGCTGCCGTTCCTGGTGCTCGGGGTGCTGCTGTCGGCGGCGCTCGCGGTGTACGTGCCGCCGTCGTTCTTCGCGCGGGCGCTGCCGAAGCGGCCGGCGCTCGCGGTGCCGGTCGCGGGGGTCGCCGGGGTCGTGCTGCCGGGGTGCGAGTGCGCGTCGGTGCCGGTGGCGGGGGCGCTGGTGGGGCGCGGGGTGACGCCGGCGGCGGCGCTGGCGTTCCTGCTGTCGGCGCCGGCGATCAATCCGATCGTGCTGGCCGCCACCGCCGTCGCGTTCCCGCGCGACCCGGAGATGGTCGTCGCCCGGTTCGTCGCCAGTTTGCTGGTCGCATGTGCGATGGGGTGGCTGTGGCTCCGGCTCGGCCGTACCGATCTGCTGAAAGTCCCGGCGCACCGCGCGCACGCCGGGCGGACGAAGGGGGCCGCGTTCTGGGACGCGGTGCGGCACGACGTGATGCACGCGGGCGGCTTCCTCGTCGTGGGTGCGATGGCGGCGGCCACGCTGAAGGCCGTCGCGCCGGAGAGCTGGCTGCGAACTGCCGCCGAGAATCCGGTCGTTGCGGTGCTCGCGCTGGCCGTGCTCGCCGTCGTGCTGTCCATCTGCTCGGAGGCCGACGCGTTCGTCGCCGCCTCGCTGTCGCAGTTCTCGCTGACCGCCCGGCTGGTGTTCCTCGTGGTGGGCCCGATGATCGACCTGAAGCTCTTCGCGATGCAGGCCGGGACGTTCGGGCGGGCCTTCGCACTCCGGTTCGCACCCGCGACGTTCGTGCTGGCCATTGTCATCTCGGTACTAGTCGGGACGGTGCTCCTGTGAATCGCCAGACCCAGTCGGCCGTCCTGTTCCTGCTCGGCGCGACGATGCTGCACGCCGGGAGCACGGATCTCTATCTCCGGTACGTGAAGGCCGGGTTGCAGCCGTTGCTGTTGGCGGCGGGGGTGGTGTTGGTTGTCGCGGCGGGGGCGGCTTGGTGGTATGGGCGGGGGGCGGGGGCGGCGTCGGGGGCGGTGGGGGCCGGAGTGGGGGCGGCATCGGGGGCGGCGGGGGCCGGGGCGGCGTCGGAGGCGGGGGTTCCGGTGTCCGATGAGCGTGACGGCCACGCCCACGCCCAGGTCCACGGCGACGCCGGTCACGCTCCCGCCCACGGCGACGACGCCCACGTACACGTACACCGCGAACCCCGCGTCGCCTGGCTGCTGATCCTCCCCCTCCTCGCCCTGATCCTCGTCGCCCCGCCCGCGCTCGGCTCGTACAGCGCGAACCGGACCGGTACGGCGCTCCAAGAGCCCGTCGCCTACGGGAAGTTGCCCGCGACGGGAACGCTGCGGCTGGCGCTCGTCGACTACGCCGGGCGGGCGGTGTACGACAAGGGGCGTACGCTGCAAGGCCGTTCGGTGCAGATCGCCGGGTTCGTCGCGCTCGGCGCGGACGGGACGCCGTATCTCGTCCGCATGGCGCTGAGTTGCTGCGCGGCCGACGCCCAGCCGGTGAAGGTCGCGCTGGAGGGGGCGATCCCGCCGGTGCTCCAGCCGGACACGTGGCTGCTGGTGACCGGTTCGTACAGCGCGCGCCGCACGAAGGACCCCGTCAACGACGGCCCGATCCCGTACCTGCACGTGACTTCGGCCCGGCCGGTGGCTGAGCCGAAGGATCCGTACGACGAGACGTGGAACAGCTGAAGTCCTTTGGGGGCGAGGGGAGTTCGGCTCCCGTTGGTGGGGGCGGCCCTGGGGCGGGGCGAGCCTCAGGCTGGCGGCGCTTCTGAAGGGGGGCCGGCCTCAGCTCGGCGGAGCCTCTGAAGGCGGCCGGCCTCAGATCGGCGTGAGCCAGGCCGGGCCGCCCCCGGGCCCCCCGGGACCGCCCCCCCCGGGACCGCCCCCCCGGGACCGCCCCCCCGGGACCGCCCCCCGGATCAGCCCCCCCTGGATCAGCCCCCCCCGGACCAGCGCCCCCGAATCAGCGCCCCCCTCAAATCAACGGCGGCTCATCCCCCCGCCTCCGCACCCTGCGGACCAGCGCCGCCCCCGCGATCGCCGCCACCCCGATCAAGCCGGCCCCGATGTACAGCGTCCGCTTGGGTACGCCGAACCAGCCCAGTTCGGCGGCACCCTTAGGGGAGGTGCCGGGGACGGTGGCCGTGTCCGTCCCGTACGGGTCGTAGGGGTCGGGGGTGGTGCGGGGGTCGTGCGACGGGCGCAGGGAGAAGGGGGGCACCTCACCGGGGACGTGGCCGTGGCCGTGCCCGGGGTCCGAGGGGTGCGTGGGGTGATGGTGGCCCGAAGGTTTGCCGGGCTCGGCCCAAGGGGCGTCCGGGTCGTACCCAGTGGGGTATTCGCCGGGGAGGAACCCTAGGGGCGGCTCAGGGTGGTGATGGCCCGGTGCCTCGCCCGGATACTCCCCGGGGAGTTCCCCTACGGGCTTGCCGGGCAGCTCCCCGGAGGTTCCGCCGGGGACCTGCGGATGGCCCGGCGCCTCCCCCGGCGCCTCCCCCGGAACCTGCCCCTGAGGCCGGTCAGGGACCTCGTCGTTCCCGACCCCTGGGGGCAGACCCTGATCCGGCCCGACCGCCATCGGCACCGGCGTCGGAATGTTGAGCGCGGTCGACGGCTCGGCCGGCGCCGCCGCGACGCCGAAGCGCAGCAGACTGCGTGCCCTGAGGACGGGCGGTTCGAGCAGCTTGCCCTTGCGGTCGAGCGTGCGGGTGCGGTCGCTGCCCTCGGCGAGCCCCTCGCTGACGTGGGCGCCGGGGTCGAGCCGCAGCTTCGCCGTGCAGCGCACGGTCTGTCCGGGCCTGATCCGGCGCAAAGTCGCCGCGCCCTCCGCGCAGTTGACGCCGCGCGGGGCGAGCTGGCGGTCGGTGATGCGGGTGCCGTGGACGGTCAGGTTGCCGGTGTTGACGAGGGCGTAGCGGACGTCGACGCGGGCCGGGCCGTGCGAGGTGGCGGGGTCGGTGACCGTCGCGGTCTGCCGCAGGGTGAGGGTGCCCCCTACACCGGCGTACCCGGAGCGCGCCTTGGCCCTTACGGGAGAGTGCAGGTAGGGGATGGTCCCTACGGCAGTGGCGTGCGCGACGCGGGCGCCCTTCTCGGCGTGGCCCTCGGCGGTGCAGGTGGTGGTGGCGAGCCCGGGCAGCAGCCGCAGCCGGCCCGAGCCCGCGCCGCCGGGGCACACGATCCGGGCGCCCTTCATGCCGGGGTCGCTGACGGCGATGTCGTGGATGTCGGCGCCGCCCTTGTTGACCAGGCGGTACTCCTTGACGACCGGGTGCCCGGTGCGGATACCGGGGCTGACGGCGCCGACACCCTCGCGTTTGTTGACGATCACCCGCAGCTCAAGCCCCCGCTTGCCGGTGCCGTCGGCGGGCAGACCCGCCCCGGAGAGGCCGGCCGCCGGTGCGGGCCAGCAGGCGCCGAGTGCGGCGCAGAGGACGACGAGCCGTACGACGGTCCGCCGGGCCAGGGCTCCGGCGGTGAGGCGGCCGGGGCGCAGGGGAGGTCGGATGATCATGATCGTGATGATCATTACGTCGGCCTGCGGGAACGGGCGCGGCACGCGCGGCGGACGTCATATGGCCGCATGGATTCACCCCACTCTCTCGGGGGGCGCCCGGAGGGGGTTGAGACCGGGTAACCCAGCAGGGAAATCAAGGGAGTTGGACTCGCGGGTGCCGCCGTTCGGGGTGCGCGGCGGCGGCCCCGGACGGATACGGCGTCCGGGGTGGCCGCTTTCCGACGTGTCGCCCCGGCGTCCGGAACCCCCCCGCCCGACCGGAGGTGACGCTACGTCAGACGAGTGGCGGACCTCGGACGTCGGATCGTCTGATCGGATGCTGATCATCCCGGCGTCGCGGACGCGCCGACGTGTCGGTCCGCGATCGCCCGGCGGAACCGGTTACATGCCGAGCACCTTTCCCCCCTCGGTTCCCAGGAGGCCCCGTTGGCGTCGAGCAAGAAGGCCCTGAAGGTGTGCGGCGCCGCCGCGACGGCCGCCACGGTGGTGGCCGTCGCGCTGACCGCGACCCTGAGTACCGGCCCTGAGACGCCTCAGGGTGACGCCAAGCCGCCCGCCCCCGAGCCGGAGGTCAGGGTCGGCGCCAGACCGGCCGCCGGACCCGGAGCCGACCCGGACGCCCCCGTCCTGGTGACCCTTAGGGGACTGGGCCAGCTCACCGACGTCACCGTCAGGGACGACGCCGGCCACCGCGTCGGCGGCCGGCTCGACCCGTCCGCGCGGGTGTGGCACAGCACCGGACCCCTGCGCGCCGAGACCCACTACACGGCGGAGGTCAGCACCGAGCCACAGCGCCAACGGGCCGTGTACCGCACGGAGTTCACGACCGCGCGCCCGCGTGAGGAGGCGCTGCGGATCACCCTGGGACCCCGGCCGGGTATCCCCTACGGGACCGGCGCCGAGGGAGCGGGCGCGCGCGCCGGCGTCGTAGGCATCGGCGGGGTGGGCACCTACGGGGTCGGGCAGGTCATCACCGCTCACCTCAGCCGGCCCGTCCCCCGTGAGAGCCGGGCCTATCTGGAGGAGCACTTGCGGGTCAGCTCCGTTCCGGCGGCCGGGGACGGGGCCTGGTACTGGGTCGACGACACGACGCTGCACTACCGGCCGCGCCACTTCTGGCCCGCGCACGCCGTGATCGACGTACGCGCCGACGCCCTGGCCGGGCTGCGGCTGGGCAAGGATCTCAGGGTCGCCCCCGTGCCACCCCTACGGGTGCGGACCGGCGCCCGGGTCGAGGCCGTCGTCGACGCGGCGGCCCGCCGGATGAGCGTGCTGCGCGACGAGACGACCCTCAGGGTCATCCCCGTGACCACGGGTAAGCCCGGCTACCGTACCCGGGCGGGTATCAAGGTCGTCCTCGACAAGCAGTCCACGCTGCGGATGCGCAGCGACACCATCGGCATCCCGTCGGACACCGTCGAGTCGTACGACCTGCCCGTCCGGTACGCGATCCGGATCACCCGCAGCGGGGAGTATCTGCACGCCGCGCCCTGGGCGACCTCCTCGTTCGGGGAGCGGGACGTCAGCCATGGGTGCGTCGGGATGAGCGACGAGGACGCGGCCTGGCTGTTCCGGGTGCTGGGCGAGGGGGACGTCACGCGGACCGTCGGCACCGAGGGGCCCCGAATGCCGCCGTTCAGCAACGGAGTCGGCGACTGGAACCTGGAGTGGGGGGAGTGGGTGAAGGGGAGCGCGCTGGCGGCGCGGGGGCGGGAGCAGGAGCCGCCGGGCCCGCTCTTTATGCCTTCTTAACGTCTACCGGCATCAACCACCCACCGAACACTGCCGAATTCCGGCAATGCGCCGGTCCGCGCGCCCGGGCCACGATGACCTCACCTTCGCTTCCCGTCTCAAGGACGTGCTCCATGGGTGTCATCGCTGTGCTGGCCGTCGTGGCCCTGATCCTTCTGATCGCGGCTCTCTTTCTCATGTCCCGGCTGTTCCGAAAAGTCGAGCAGGGCAAGGCGCTGATCGTCTCCAAGATGCGCAAGGTCGATGTGACGTTCACCGGACAGGTCGTGCTGCCGGTGCTGCACAAGGCCGAGACGATGGACATCTCGGTGAAGGCGATCGAGATCACCCGGGCCGGGAAAGAGGGCCTGATCTGCAAGGACAACATCCGCGCCGATATCCGGATCTCGTTCTTCGTCAAGGTCAACAAGACGGTCGAGGACGTCGTCAAGGTCGCCCAGGCGGTCGGCACGGCACGGGCGAGCGACCAGAAGACGCTCCAGGAACTGTTCCACGCGAAGTTCTCCGAGGCCCTCAAGACGGTCGGCAAGCAGCTCGACTTCACCGACCTCTACACCAAACGCGAAGAACTGCGGTACCGGATCATCGAGGTCATCGGCGTCGACCTCAACGGCTACCACCTGGAGGACGCGGCGATCGACTACCTGGAGCAGACGCCGCTCACCCAGCTCGACCCGGCGAACGTCCTGGACGCCCAAGGCATCCGGAAAATCACCGAGTTGACGGCCGTCGAGCACGTCCGCACCAACGAGGCGCAGCGCACCGAGGAGAAGGAGATCACCCGGCAGAACGTCGACGCCCGCGAGGCCATCCTGGAGCTGGAGCGGCGGCAGGCGGACGCGGAGATCAAGCAGCGCCGGGAGATCGAGACGTCGCGGGCGCGCGAGGAGGCGGAGACCGCGCGGGTCGTCGAGGAGGAACGGCTGCGTGCCCAGGGGGCGTTCCTGCGCACCGAGGAGCAACTCGGCGTGCAGCGCGAGAACCAGGCCCGCGAGGTCGCCGTGGCCGCGAAGAACCGCGAGCGGGTCATCGCCGTCGAGAACGAGCGCATCGAGAAGGACCGGATGCTGGAGGTCATCGCGCGCGAGCGGGAGACCCAGCTGACGCGGATCGCCGCCGACAAGGAGGTCGAGGCGGAGCGCCGCGACATCGCCGAAGTCGTGCGCGAGCGGATCGCGGTGGACCGCACGGTCGCCGAACAGGAGGAAGCCATCAAGCGGTTGCGGGCTGTGGAGGAGGCCGAGCGGGAGCGGCAGACCGTCGTCATCGCCGCCGAGGCCGAGGCACAGGAGCGGCTCGTCAAGGACATCAAGGCCGCAGAAGCCGCCGAGGCGGCGGCAGTTCACCGCGCCGCCGAGGAACTCACCCTGGCCGAGGCCCGGTTGAAGAGCGCCGACCTCGACGCGCAGGCCAAGCTGCGGCTCGCGGAGGGCATCCAGGCCGAGGCCGCCGCCGAAGGGCTCGCCGCCGTGCAGGTGCGCGACAAGGAGGCCGAGGTCATCGAGAAGGCCGGGCGCGCCGAGGCCGAGGCGACACAGGCCCGGATGCGCGCCGAGGCGGAGGGCGCCCGCGCGACCGCCCTGGCCCGCGCGGAGGGCGCCGAGGCGCAGGCCCTCGCCGACGCCAAGGCCATCGGCGAGAAGCTGAAGGCCGAGGCCGCCGGGCTCACCGACAAGGCCGCCGCGCTGGCCGCCCTCGACGAGGCCTCCCGCACCCACGAGGAGTACCGGCTGCGGATCCAGACCGAGAAGGAGATCAGGCTCGCCGGACTCGACGTCCAGCGGCAGGTCGCCGAGGCCCAAGCGACCGTACTGGCCAAGGGACTTGAGAACGCGGACATCGACATCGTCGGCGGCGACTCGGTCTTCTTCGACCGGCTGGTCGGCGCGATCTCGCTCGGCAAGAGCGTCGACGGGTTCGTCCAACACTCCGACACCGCGCAGGCGTTGACGGCCTCCTGGCTCGACGGCAGCTCCTCCTTCACCGACGACCTGACCACCGCGCTCGGCTCGGTCAGCGCCGCCGACGTCCAACACCTCACAGTCTCCGCCCTGTTGACCAAGCTGATGAAGTCCGGCGCCACCGACCCCGAGCAGCTCAAGCAGCTCCTCGCCGGTGCCGGCGCGCTGAACGGCTCGGCCAAGGGCTGACGGACCAGCGGGACGCCGCAGCTGCCGCGCGGGGGGCAGCAGCTGCGGGGTCCCGCTTCTTCGCTGTACAGGGGCTGAAGGAAGGACATCGCCATGACCAGGGGCAGCATCCAGGACGCCGGGGGCGTCGAGCACGGCGCCTACGAGGTGCTCCGCGACCGCCTCACCGCACAGGCCGCCGAACTCGCGCGGGCCACCGAGGAGTTGAACACCCGCCGGATCGAGGAGTTCGGTACGACGGGCCTCGCGCTGACCGCCACGGACACCCTGCGCACCCAACTCCCGTGCACCCCACGGGACATCGTCGCGGTCGGCGACTTCCTCCTCCTCGGCCACGACGGCTCCGACGCCGCCGGGCAGCCCTCGGACGTCTTCTCCCTGTACACCGAGGACCTCACCCCGCAGCCGCCCGAAGCACTCCCCGGCCTCCTGAACGACCCTGATTTCATCCGGGAGTTCAGAGACCTCCACCGCTACTACCGCCAGGCCCGGCTGCTGCGGCTGCGCCGCACCGACGACCGCCTGCTGGCCGTCTTCCGCACCGGCGAGAAGCCCGGCGACATCCGCGTCCTGCGCTGGACCCTGGACGCGGCGGACCGCCCGGCGTTCCTCGACGCGCGCGGCGAACGCGACCATGTCCGCCCGCCCGCCCACGACTTCACCTGGACCGAGGCCACCCGCGCCGACCACGCCGACGGCCGCCACATCCTCGTCCAGGACCTGCGGATCTCGACCTCCGACGGCCTGCTGACCGTGACGGCCGAGACCGGCGAGACCCTGTACACCGAACCCGTCACCGAGCCCCTCCAAGCCCTGGCCGACGCCGAGTTGGCCCACGCGGGCGTCGGCGACCTCACCCTCCTGCGGGTGCGCCCCTACCGCGAGGACACCCACCGCCACCTCGTCGTCGACCGCCTCACCGGGACCGTCGTACGCCTCGACGGCATCGGCCAGGGCGCGCGGCGGCTGCCCGACGGGCAGGGGATCGTCTTCTCCGGCGGCTACTGCCTGGCCGGGGGCGGGCACAAGACGTTCGACGTGGACGTGACGGGCCTCGCTTACGACCGCGAGGTCCGATCCCCTTACGGCGAGGACGTGTTGTACGTCTTCCAGGGCGACGGGCGCGCGCTGCTGCTGTCGTACAACACCATCCGCAAGGAGACGGCGGCGCCGCTGGTCTGCCGGGGGTGGGCGCGGTTCGACGACGGGACGCTCGCCGTACTCCGCGCGGAGGGCGGGGAGTTGGGGCGCGTGCACGCGGTGGCGCGGTGGGCCTCGCCGTACGTCTCCGACACGCGGGCGACGACGACCGGGGACGGGCCGCTGGGGCGGATCGGGAACGCCGATCTGGTGCGGGGGATCGCGGACTGCCTGGGGGTGGCGCGGGCGGCGCGAGGGTCCGGGGCGGTGCCGGGGGACGGTTCCGGAGCGGCGCCGACCGTTGACGCGTACGAGGCGCTGGCCGCCGCCTGTGTCCGGGCGGCCGACACCCACCACTGGCTCGCCGCGCCCGAACTCGGTTCCATAGGCGCCCTGTTGGCGGAGGTCCGGGCCACCGCCGAACAGGTCCTCACCGAGTTCCGTACCGTCCGCGACCTCACCCGGCGGTCCGCCGAAGCGCTCGACGAGGCCGCCGAGCGGCTGGCCTCCGTGGTGCGCAGGCTGCGCGGCGAGGCCCCGCGCACGGCCGCCGCATGGGTCACCGGACTCACCGAACTCCGGCGCGCACAAGGGCACTTGCTGACGCTGAAGGAGCTGCGGTACGCCGACCTCGGCCGCATCGACGAGCTGGCCGCCGAGGCGGGGCGGGACCTGGACTCCTTCGGCCGGCGCGCGGTCACCGCCCTGGCCCGCGAGGACGCCTTCGCCGAACAGCACGCCGAGGTACGGCAGTTGGCGCAGGACGCGGAGGCCGCCGCGACCGTCTCGGAGGCGGGGTCCCTGCTGGCCCGGATCGAGCAGCGGGGCGCCGAACTCGCCACGCTCACCGAGGTGGTGGCCGGACTCGAGGCCGGTGACGCGACCGTCCGCACGGCCGTCCTGGAGCGGATCGCCGAGGTGCTGGGCGCCGTCAACCGCGCCCGCGCCGTCCTGGACGCCCGCCGCCGCGCCCTGCGCGAGAGCGAGGGCCGCGCCGAGTTCACCGCCGAACTCGCCCTGCTTGCCCAGACGGTGACGGGAGCGCTCGCGGCGGCGGACACCCCGGACGCGTGTGACGCCCAACTGGCCGCCGTGCTGGTCAGGTTGGAGAACCTGGAGGCCAGGTTCGTGGAGTTCGACGACTTCCTGGATCAACTCACCGACCGCCGAGCGGAGTTGGCGGACACCTTCGCCGCCCGCAAACAGACCCTCCTCGACGCCCGCGCCCGGCGCGCCGAACAGCTCGCCGGCTCCGCGCGCCGGGTCCTGGAGACGGTCGCCCGCCGCGCCGCCGGTCTCGCCGACGCGGACGCCGTCAGCACCTACTTCGCCTCCGACCCGATGGTCGCGAAACTCCGCCGCACGGCCGGGGAACTGGCCCAACTCGGCGATTCCGTAAGGGCGGAGGAGCTGGAGGGCCGGCTGAAGGCGGCCCGCCAGGAGGCGACTCGCGCGCTGCGCGACCGCAGCGACCTGTACGCCGACGGCGGCCGGACCCTGCGCCTGGGCACCCACCGGTTCGCCGTCACCACGCAGCCGCTGGACCTGACGCTGGTCCCGCACGGGGACGGACTCGCCTTCGCGCTCACCGGGACCGACTACCGCTCGCCGGTCACCGACCCCTCCTTCACCGCCACGAAAGCCTTCTGGGACCGCCAACTCCCTTCCGAATCACCGGAGATCTACCGGTCTGAGCATCTTGCGGCCCGCCTCCTCCCGGCCGCCGCCGCGGAGGGCGACCTCTCCGCGCTGGTCCGGCGGGCGGCGCAGGAGGCGTACGACGAGGGGTACGAGCGGGGGGTGCACGACCACGACACGGAGGCGATCCTCCGGGCGCTGCTGCCGCTGTACGAGAGCGTCGGGACGCTGCGGCACGAGCCGGGGGCGCGGGCAAGTGCCTTGCTGTTCTGGGTACATGGGGCGACCGCGGTGCAGCGGGAGGGGTGGCTGCGGCGGGCGGTGTCGTTGGCTCGGGTGCGGGAGATGTTCGGGGCGGGGGCGGGGGCGGAGGCTGGGGTGGCGGCCGCCATCGGGGAACTGGAGGGGGAGTGGGCGCGGGAGATCGGGGCGGCTGGTGGGGCGGCTGGGGCGGCCGGGGCCGCTGGGGCCGCGTATCTCTTCGAGGAGCTGACCGGCGGGGAGGAGGGGTTCGTGCTGGGGGCGGCGGCTCGGACGCTGCTGGACAAGTTCCGCGCGGCGGTGGGGAGTTCGTTCCAGGACGGGATTCCCGGCGCCGCCGACGCCTCGGGCGGCTCTGACGCCGCCGACTCCCTGACCGCCCGCCGCCGGCTGACCCACGCCTGGCTCTCCGCCTACGCCGCCTCCACCGGCCTCGCCGTCACGGACGGTGAACTCGCGGAAGCGGTCGCGGCGGAGCTCTCGCCGGACGTGCCGCGCTACTCGGTGGAGGTGTCGCCGGAGGTGACGGTGGACGGTCTGCTGGGCGGCCATCCGCGCGTCAAGGACGGCAGGTTGCGGCTGCGGATCGACGAATTCCTGGCCAGGACACGGAAGTTCGCCGAGGAGGACGTACCGGAGTTCCGCGCCTACCAGCGCCGTCGTACCGCTCTCGTCGCAACGGAGCGTGCCCGCCTGCGACTTGACGACCACCGGCCCCGCCCGATGACGACGTTCGTGCGCGGGCGGCTCGTCGACGAGGTGTATCTGCCGCTGATCGGCGACAGCCTGGCCCGTCAGCTGGGCACGGCGGGGGAGGGGCGGCGGACGGACACCGGCGGTCTGCTGATGCTCATCTCCCCGCCGGGCTACGGGAAGACGACGCTGGTCGAGTACGTCGCCGACCGGCTGGGGCTGATGCTGGTGAAGGTGAGCGGACCGGCGCTGGGCCACGACGTGACGTCCCTGGACCCGGCGCAGGCCCCGAACGCGACGGCCCGCCAGGAGGTCGAGAAGATCAACTTCGCGCTGACGGCCGGCACCAACACCCTCCTGCACATCGACGACATCCAGCACTGCTCGCCCGAACTCCTCCAGAAATTCATCCCGTTGTGCGACGCGACCCGCCGCATCGACGGCGTCTGGAACGGCGAGCCCCGCACCTACGACCTGCGCGGCAAGCGCTTCGCCGTCTGCATGGCCGGCAACCCCTACACCGAGTCCGGCGCCCGCTTCCGCGTCCCCGACATGCTCGCCAACCGGGCCGACGTATGGAACCTGGGCGACGTCCTGACCGGCAAGGAGGACGCCTTCGCGCTGAGTTTCCTGGAGAACGCCCTCACGTCGAACCCGACCCTGGCGGTTCTGTCCGGCCGGGGCACTCCCGACCTGGAACTCTTCACCCGCCTGGCCGAGGGCGACCCCACCGCGACCTCGGACCACCTCCAACACCCCTACAGCGAGGCGGAGTCGACGGAGATCACCGCCGTCGTACGCCATCTGCTGCGGGCCAGGGAGACGGTCCTCACCGTCAACGCGGCTTACATCGCCTCCGCCGCCCGCTCCGAACAGGCCCGCACCGAACCGGCGTTCCGGCTCCAGGGCTCCTACCGCACGATGAACCGCATCGCCCAACGCGTCCGCCCGGTGATGAACGCCGCCGAGCTGGACGCCCTGGTCGCCGACCAATTCACCGCCGACGCCCACACCTTGACGACCGGAGCGGAGGAGAACCTCCTGAAACTGGGGGAGTTGAGGGGGACCCTCACCGACGAACAGCAAGTGCGGTGGGCGGCCGTGAAGGCGGCGTATCTGCGCGAACGGGCCGGTGGCGGGGACCCGTTGATCGCGGCGCTGGGGGTGCTGGCGGAGCGGGTGGCGGCGGTGGAGGAGGCCATCGCGCGGGCGGGCGGGGCGGCGCGGATCGCGGAGTCCGGAGAAACGTCTGGCTGAAGCCGCCCTGTGTCTACACACTGAGCGGGTCCCGAGAGGTAGGGTGCATGGTGTCTATACAGTCACCAGGCCGGTCGAGGGGGAGCCGTGACAGTGCCGCCGCAGGGCCGGCCGCAAGTGCCTGAGCTCACGGAGGAGATGCTGCTCAAGGGTGGGGAGGGGAAGGCGCGCGGGAGGTTCGGACGGAAGCGGGCCGCGCCGCCGGCGCCGCCCAACTCGTGGGCAGATCAAGGGAGTCCGACCCGAAAAACAGAGAAGGCATCGCGGAAGCCCGCCAAGAACGGCCGTTCCAACCTCTCCGCCGCCCAGATGTGGGCCGGCCCCCGCCGAGGCATCCTCCTGCGCCGCGTCCTCGGCCTCTTCGGCGTCCTCCTCCTGCTCGTCCTCTTCGCCAAGGTCGGCGGCAAGGCGAGCAAGGCGGATGTGCGGGCGGCGGTGGACGAGCGGGTGAAGGCCGCCGCCACCGGCTTCCCCGAGGGCGCGGCCGTGCTGTGGGCCGCGCCGGTGGTGAAGGTCTTCGCCTCGTACGACGCCGAGCATGTCGACGAGCGGGCAAGGGCCTTGCAGCCGTACGCCGTCAACGGCATTGATCCGCAGCTGGGTTGGAACGGACAGGGCAAGCAGACCGTCATCGACCTGGTGATGAGCCCGCAGGTGCGGAGCGAGGGCAGGAACACCGCGCTGGTGCGCGGGACGGTGCAGATCCAGGACGGGTCGTGGCGGTGCGTCGCGGTGCCCATGTACGCGGTGACGCGCGGGAGTTCGACGGCGTTCGGGCTCACCGCCGGTCCCGTCTACGTGCCGTGCGGGGGGCTGACCTCGCCGCCGCAGGGCACCGGCGCGAACCGGGCGAGCAACGACTCGGCGCTCGCGCAGACCCTCAAGTCCGAGCTGCTGCCGCCCTTTCTGGCGGCCTGGGCGCAGAGCGACACCGTCGACCTGGACCGGTATCTGCTGCCGGGCACGGTCTCGTTCGGGCTCGGCGGCGCCTACACCGGCGGCGGCGACGGGGGGGCGGCCCGAGGTGGACGACGTGTATGTGCCGGCGCCCGCCAAGGGGCAGGCGGGGGACCGGCGGACGGTCTCGTTCACGACGACGCTGGTGAGCGCCGACGGGAAGGCCGCGCAGACGTCGTCGTACCGGGTGGACATCGTGCGGCGCGACGGGCAGTGGTACTTCGCGGCCGATCCGGTCGCCGCCGCCGGGAGCTTCGGCGGGGACCAACTGCCGGTCGTGCGGCCCTCGGAGGGGACCGGGGACATGTATCCGCAGAGTCCCGCCCCTTATCCGCGCGCAACAACATCGACAGGCGTGCAACAGCCCAGCGGCAGCCCCTCGCCCAGCAGTTGAGGAACGTCTATACATAGAGGGTGACTGCGGGGACGACAGGACCCGACGGGGGAAACCGCGTGCCGCATCCGCCTTGTGTATATACGATCGTTCGCAATCCGCGTGCGCTCCGCTCACCATCGTGCTCTACGCCGGCGGCCGGGCCAGCGTGGGCGGCGTACCCGTCGTCGTCCCCGAAGCCGCCGACAGCGACGGCGACTTGGGCCTCGTACGCGCTGCCGCCCTCCGTGTCGCGGTCACGATGGCGGGGCGCGGCGGCCGTCCCCTTTCCGCGCTCGCCTTCGAACCGGACGGGTCTGTATGGCCGTTGGTGATTCATCCTGACGGGCGGGTGGCGGAGGACAGCGCGGCGGGGGCTCCTGATGAGCCGGTCTCGCAGGCGCTTCGTACGCAAACCCTCTTTCTCGGCGGGCAGTTGACCGACCCCGTCGAGTCGCCCGAGCCGCCTCAGCGGTTCCGGGAGGTGCTGGCGCGGATCTCGGCGGCCGGACAGGCGGGGGATACGGGCACGGCTGCCGCGCTCGCCGGTGAGCTGGAGCGTGAGGTCGCCCTCCTCTTCGGCGGCTCGCATCCGCACACCCTCCAGGCGCGGGCGGTGCGCGCGCATGTCGTCGCCCTCGCGAACGGCTGGGCGCGCGCGGCCGAGCTGCATCTCGCCCTGGCCGCCGACTGGTTGGAGCGGTCGGGGGAGCGGGGGCGTGAGGTGCGGCGGTGTGCGGCGAACGCGCACTACTGCTGGACGCGGGTGCCGGACCCGGGCGACTGCGAACGGGTGGGGGAGGCCGTCGTCCGGATGTGGCTGAAACTGCCTGGTACAGAGCGGGAGTTGGCAGCGGCGCGGGGGTGGCGGGAGCGGGCTCGCGGGGCGGGTGCGGTGGGTCTTTGACCGCGTTCGGCTGATGCCCGCTCATGAACACTCTGGGACTCAACAGTTACGCCGGTTGACCGGATTACTGCCATGATGATCGTGCATAGGGGAGTTGCAGAAGCGACTCCCGCGACTTCAGCGGTCTCATCGGGGGAGATGGTCGTGGAGCGTAAGAATGCCGTGCGCGCGAACGCGCGCCAGGCGCTGGTGCTGGACGTGCGGGAGCACGAGTGGTCCGCGCGGATCACCGAGGTCTTCGACCCGGCCGGGCCCGCCCTGTTGCTGTCCCTGCCGAGAGGGCTGTTCCTCGCGCACGACCGGGAGATGACCCGGGCGGGCGCCGCGGAGGGGCCCGAACTCAGCAGCGACGCCGAGTACTTGGCAGCCGTGTGGGGCTTCACGCGCCTGGCCGGCGACGAGTTGGCGGAGGTCGCCGACACCCCGCTGATCGAACTGCGCCCCACCGAACAGGGGCTCGTCCTCGAACTCGCGGGCTATCCCTGGCTGCTGGCCGCCGGAGCGCTCGCGGTGCCGGAGGAGTGGACGCCCGCCGGGGCGGAAGGGTCCTGGCTGCTGGGCGTCTGTTTCGGGGTCGATCTCGGCGAACCCGACTCGGATTCCCTCTTCCTCGCGGAACTCTGCGCGGGGGAAGCGGCGTTGGGACAGGTGAAAGTGGCCTGCGGGCCGTGAGGATGCGGTGACGTCGCTGTGGTGATACCGGTGCGGTAGTGTCTGTACAGACTGCATTTGTGCTCGCGTGCAGGGGCCAACTCAAGTCGTCGACCAAGCGCTGGAGAGGCATGAGCACTTCGGAGACACCACGGCGCTCGCAGCGCCGCCGGATGGTGACGTCCAAGTCGGTCCTGACCCGCCGCCCCGACGGGGTGGACGAGGCGCAGGCCCTGCCGGGCGAGCTGGAGCCGCTGGAGTGGACCCCCAACCGGGGGCCCATCACCGACGCCGAGGCCCTCGGCGTGCTGCGCCGCCGCCGGCGCAACGAGCTGAGCCAGGCCCCCAAGCGGGAGGGCGCCAAGCGCCCCGAGGTGCCGGACGAACTGCCGCCGGAGAACGCCCGCAAGGTCCCGGTCGTCAACCGCTTCCCGGCCCGCTACCTCGCGATGGCGCACGCCCGCGCGGAGGTCGAGGGCACGAACCTGACGGCCATCCTGGAAGAGATGCTCGTCAAGTACGCGACGGGCAAGCCGAGTCGGCCGCAGACCGTGAGCCGCCGGCTGCTCTCCCTGTACCCGCCGAAGGACGAGCAGGAGTGATCCGTCCATAGCAACTCCGTTTCAGAGCCTGGGTAGTTGAGCGTGAGCACCAGCAACGGCCCCGCCGGGGCGGACGACGAGGACGAACTGCCGCCGGGCTTCGCACGGGTACTGCCCGGGGCGGGGCCCGCGCCGGGCCCTGCGCCGATGCCGGATACGACCCCGGCACCCGCGACGACACCGGGCGCGAACCCTTACGTGACGCCCCCGGCGAACCCGTACACCCCGGCCCCCACCGCCCCCCTCACGGAACCGGACCCCGACCCCCGCAGGGGTTTCTTCCGCCGCCCCGGCCGCCCAGGCCGCCCCGCGCACCCCGCCGCCCCCGAACAGCAGCGCCTCGCCCGCCTCCAACGCCCCGTCGCCCGCCCCTACCGGATCAGCGTCTCCAGCATCAAAGGCGGCGTCGGCAAGACCACCACCTCCGCGATGCTCGGCCTGACGTTCGCCCGCCACCGCGCCGACCGCCCGGTCGTGATCGACGCCAACCCGCACGCCGGCACCCTCGCCGACCGGCTGCTCGGCGAGCGGATCATGCCGACCGTACGCGACCTCGTCATCGCCGACCGGCGCCGCCGCGAGACCGTGGGGCAAGGGCTGCTCGACGCCGCGCAGATCCACCAATACCTGGGCCAGGCCGACCGGTTGATGGTCGCGGCCAGCGAACAGAACCCCGACATCAGCGAGTTGTTCGACGAGGCCCAGTACCGCACCGCCCTCGACATCCTCACCCACGCCTTCGACATCGTCGTCACCGACAGCGGCACGGGGATGAAACACTCCGCGATGAAAGGGACGCTGGCGACGACCGACCGGCTGGTCGTGGTGGCCGCCCCCCGCTTCGACGCCGCCCGCCGCGCCGCGAAGACCCTCGACGAGGTGTACGCCCAGGGGTATCCGCACCTGGTCCGGGACGCCGTCGTCGTCATCACCATGGACGCCCCCAAGGCCGTCGGCATCGACCTCAACACCCTGGTCGACTACTTCCAGCAGCTGTGCACGCACGTCGTGCGCGTCCCCTACGACCCGCATCTGTACGCGGGCGGCACGATCCACTACGACCGGGTGTCGGCGGCGACCCGGGGCGCGTACCTGGACCTCGCGGCGCTGCTCGCGGACGGCTTCGGGACCGTCTAGACAGCCGGGCTCACTGGCTCCCGACCCGCCCGTCGACCAGCCACCTCCCCCCGGCCTTCACCAACTCCAGCACCATTCCCGTGCTGTTGCCGTCCCCTCCGCCGTCCCAGGACGTGCGTTCCGTGTACGACACCTGCACCCAGACCGAGTTGGCCGAGCGCGGCGCCTCGTCGGGGACGACCGTCGCGATGCCGTCGGCGCTGACGCGGACGCCGTTCTTCTTGTCGGACGCGCACATCAGGTCGCAGCGGTCGCTGCTGGAGTCGCGAAGTCGCTTGACGTAGGCGGGGGTTGCGTAGGGGGCGATGCGGGTGAGGTAGCCGCGGGGCGGGTCGGCGGTCCAGTCCTGGCGGACGTACGCGTCCACGTAGGCGGCGGCGACCTGCTCCGGGTCGCCGTAGTCGAGGCCGGCCGAGGGGGAGGGAGCGGGGCCGGCGGAGGTGCTCGGGGTCGCCGGGGTGTTCCCGCCGGGGCCAGGAGCCGCGCTCATGGCGGGAGTTGGGGAACTACTCGGCTTGGGCGCGGGGTTGGCGCTGGAGCAGCCGGTCGCGGCGAGGGCCAGGGCTGCGGCCAGGCAGACGGCCAGGGCGATAGGGCGGGTCAAGGGGAGCCTTTCTCAAGGGTGTTCAGTCTGTGCCGTCGCTCACGGGCCGGCCACTGCTCCCGGCGTCCTTCAACAGCCGCGTCCCGCCGATCCACTGATCCATCCAGTACCGGTTGGCGCTGACGTGCTGGACGATCTCGACGGTCTTGCCGGTGCGCGGGGCGTGGATCATCTCGTCGTCGCCCAGATACATGCTGACGTGGTGGATGCCGCCGACGCTCCCGTCGGTCGACCAGAACATCAAGTCCCCTGGTTTCAGGGCGCTGTAGGCCCCGACCCGGGTCCCGGCGTCCCACTGGTCGCCGGTGTAGTGCCCGAGCGTGATGCCGACTTGGGCGTACGCGTAGAGGGTGAACCCGGAGCAGTCGAAGCCCGTGGCGACGCCGGAGGGGCAATACGACGTGTACGTCGGCCCGTTGGCGTCACCGCCGGCCCAGCAGTAGTCGATACCGAGCTGGTTCTCGGCGGCCTGGATGACCTTGCCGACGTCGCCGCTGAGCCCGACGTCCGAGCACTTGATGTCCTTGGCGCGGCCGACGATCATCCCGGCGAGCCCCTCCCACTTGGAGTAGGCGTCGGGGAACGCGGAGACCTGGACGGCCTGCGCGGCGGCGCCCTTCTCCATCTGCCGCCAGTTCGAGATCTGGAGGAGGCCCGGCGGGGACGGGTGGCCGGGGCCGCCGTAGAACGCGTTGGCGCTGTACGTCGGGTCCGTGACCTGGGCACGGCTGCCCCAACCGGCCGACGGGCGCTGCTGGAAGAGGCCGAGGCTGTCGCGGTCGCCGTAGTCGAGATTGCGCAACTGGCTCTCCTGGAGCGACGTCATGACGGCGATGACGAGCCCGTCGTCGGGGACCTTGGCGCCCTCGCCGACGTGCACGATGACGGCCGCGTTGCCCATCTGCTCGTCCGTGACCCGGTATTGGCCGTACCCGGGCACCTGCGTGGCGATCGACGTGCCGCCCGGGTCGCAGACCGTCCCCGGCGCCGTACCCCCGCCGCCACCGGCACCCTCGTCGCCGCCGGTCACGGCGCCCAGGATGCTCGCGGCCCCGATCACCGCGCCGCTCCCGGCGATCGTCATCGCGCCGCAGCCGCCGAACAGGAGGGCGCAGACGGCGAGTACGGCTATGAGGCTTTTCTTGTCCACCCGTCGCTCCCCCGTGAGCCGCGCCCGGACCGGGAGAACCGGCGACGCGCATGTGTCTATACCCTACGAGGAAGTGTCTATACTGCCAATCGCCTTGGCTGCCGCAGGACTTGACGACGGGGGATCATGTGACGCCGGACCAGCCATCAGCCCACGCCCTCGCGGTCGTCATGCGCGACTACCTCTCCTACGGCGAGAGCGGCATGGCCGACCTCAAGGAAGCCGTCCACGCGGTCCGCCGCAAGCCCGTCGTGAACGCCTTCTGCCAGCACCTGCGCCGCATCCTGGAGGGCGAGGCGCCGGTCCCGACGGGCGTCATCAACAAGGAGTTCGCGCGCCGCGCGCAGGAGGACGGCGAGGGCGCGGAGCCGGTCCACTACGACGACCAGCAGGCGTACGAGGCCCTGGCCGACCTCTGGGAGTACCTGGACCTCACCCCGGACGCCGCGCCGGAGAACACCGCCACGCAGGTCAAGTCGGCGCTGCGCAACCGTCGTTCTCAGCTCCTGTGGGTCGAGGGCGACCCCCTGCACGCTCTGAAGACCTGGCTGTCCTGGCGCCAACTTGCCCTGTTCCTGGTCGGCTTGACCCTGTGCACGGTCAGCTGGACGGTCTACCGGCACGTCGACGCAGCCGTCCTGCGCGGCCTCTTCCTCCTGCTCACCATCACCGGCTTCGCCGCGGCCGGCGTCGGCGGCGGCGCGCTGTGGCTGCGCCGGGTGCGGTACGTCAACCCGGACGCGTTCCTGCCGCGCGAGCCGAAGCCCAAAGAAGAGCGCCGCTAGGGGAGTTGTCCCAGCGGCGCCCTCCGGTCGAAGCTCCTCACACGGTCAGCTTGACGGCTTCCAGCGACTCGTCGTTCCCGAACGCCCCGATGGTCACCAGCTGCGGCCTCGGGTCCGAGCAGGTCTGGGGATGCCAACCTGACCTGAAGTTGGACGAGTTCTGGCAGACCTGGCCGCTGCCGACGTTCATCGCGAACGCCAGGATGTCCGGGGCGCTGTTGCTGGCGCTCCCGATGTAGATGTTCTGCCCCTCGGGCTTGATCTCCGTCCAGTGCGGCTTCCACACGCCGATGCCGTTGGTCGAACTCGGGTTGTGCACAAAGTCGTTGGCGGCGCTGCCGCCCACCCCGCGCACCGAGATGTTGACCGCCTTGATGGACTTGCCCTGCCCGGTGGTCCCGGCCAGCGTCCCGTCGCAGACCGGCCGCTGCCAGCCCTGCCCGCCGACGTACACGCGATAGCAGATGTGCCGGCCCGAAGGGTCCTGCTTGAACAGGCGGTTGACGGCGGTCGCGGCCGTGTCGGCGGCCGGTTTCGCGGTCACCGTCGTCGTCGCCTGCGGCGGTCGCGCGGTCACCGTGACTGTTCCGCCGCCCGGCAGCGTCCCGCGCGCGCTCTCCGACGGCGTCGGCCCCGCGCTCGCCGAACCGCTGGCCGAAGGAGAGGGGGAGGGGCTGACCACCCCGGTCGACGGCGAGACGGACACCGTCGGCGTCGGCAGCCCCTCGGGTGAACTGGGCGCCCCCGCAGAGCTGTTGGCCCCGGTCGCCTGCTCTCGATCGTTCCCTCCGCCGCCCCCCGAATTGCTGCCCAGGATCACCAGCGGGATGATCACCAGCGCGGCCACGCCCAGCGAGACCGGCCCGATGACCATCGGCTTGTGCAGCAGCCCCGGCCCCTCGTACTCGTCGTCCGACTGGCGGCTCTTCTTGGCGGGTTCGGGCGGCGGGGTACGGCTGAGGAGGGGGCGGTCCGGGGCGGGGGCCTCGGGTTCGGGCAGGGCGTACGAGGCCTCGCCGCCGCCGAAGCCGGGCGCGGCCACTCCATAACTCGGCGCCGAGAAGCCGGAGTTGTCCAAGTCGGGTTCAGGGGCCGGGGGTTCGGGGAGCCGGTAGGACGCCTCGTCGTCCGGCTCGGGCTCGGAGTAGCCGGGTTCGTCGTCCCAGTCCTCTTCTTCCTCCTTCTCCAGCACTACTGGCGGAGGCACAACTCCGGCTTCCGGAGCGGGAGTCGGCGGTTCCTCCAGCATCTTGCTGGAGCCGTCCGGGGCCACCTCCACGTACGCCACGTACCCGGACGCGTCGGCGATCGCCGCCGTCACGCCGGTGCCCGCCTCGCGGGCGTACTCGTGGAGCGTGTCGAGGACGGCCGCGTCGACGCTCTCGCCGTCCGGGGCCAGGACCGGCCGGCCGTTGACGGTGGCGGAGCCGTCGGCGGAGATCACGACCGAGAAGTCGGGCCCCTCGGCGGCGAGTTGGGCACCGCCCTCCTCGTCACCGGGATGTCCCGGTCCCGTAACTCCCGTAACCGGCTGCTCGATCGGCTCGTCTGTCTGGTCACCCCGGTTCATGGGCGCACCCCTTCCTGACACCTCACGGCATCGCAACGGGTCACAGGAGGAAACGGTTCAATGGCCGGGCAACGGGGACCGCGGTAGATACGGAAGGAAGGATTCCGTGAAGGGCGCTGAGGAAGAGTCGCTGGTCAGTAGAGTGCACCAGGTGACTGCCGACGAACTTTCCGTGCGGTACGCGGTGTTGGGCCCGGTCCGGGCCTGGCGCGGCGACGACGAGATGGAGCTGGGGTCCCCGCAGCAGCGCGCGCTATTGGTCGCGCTGCTGCTGAGACGCGGCCGTCCGGCGACCGTCGATGAACTGATAGACGCGGTCTGGGGCGAGCACCATCCGGCGACGGCGGTGTCCGTGCTGCGTACGTACGCCTCGCGGCTGCGCAAGGTGCTGGAGCCGGGGCGTGACCCGGCCGGGGCGCCGCAGGTGCTGGTGTCGGTCGGCGACGGCTATCTGGCCCGCGTCGCCGAGGACGCGCTGGACCTCGCCGTGTTCGAGCAACAGGTGTCCCGGGCAAGGAAGTTGCGGGCGAACGGCGATCACCACGCCGCCGCCGGTCTGCTGCACACCGCGCTCGCCGCCTGGCAGGGCACCCCGCTGTCCGGACTGCCCGGACCCCTCGCCGAGTCCGAGCGCGCCCGCCTGGAGGAGCAGCGGCTCGCCGCGCTGGAGGCCTGCTTCGACTCCGACCTGCACCTCGGCCGCCATGCCGAGGCCGTCCCCGAACTCATCGCGCTCACCGGCCGCCACCCGCTCCGCGAGGAGCTGCACCGCCTGCTGATGCTGGCCCTGTACCGGTCGGCCCGCCAGGCGGAGGCGCTCGCGGCCTACCGGACGGCCAGGGAGAAGCTGATCGCCGAGCTGGGGACCGACCCGGGGCAGGCGCTCCAGGATCTCCACCGGCGCATCCTGGAAGGGGACTTGAGCCTCAGCCTGCCGGCCGAACCGGCGAGCGCACAGGCCAACTCGGCCCGCTCGCAGGGCAACTCCGCCCAACAGCAAGGGGATTCCGCCCGACAGCAGGACCAGCCCCGGGACGACTCCCCGGACGCCCCCCTCCCCGACCCCGCCCCCAAGCCCAACACCCCCGCCCAACTCCCCGCCGACCTCCCCACCTTCACCGGCCGCTCCGTCGAACTCGACCGCGTCCGCGCCCTGTTGCCCGACGCCGACCAAGCCCCCTCGACGGTCGTGATCAGCGCGATCGGCGGCATGGGCGGCATCGGCAAGACGACCCTCGCCGTGCACTGGGCCCATGAGATAGCCCACCGCTTCCCCGACGGCCAGCTCTTCGTGAACCTCCGGGGCTTCGACCCGACCGGCGCGACGGCCACCCCCGGCGAGGCGGTGCGCGTCCTCCTGGACGCCCTCGGGGTGCCGCCGATGCGCATCCCGACCGGGCTCGACGCCCAAACCGCCCTCTACCGAAGCCTGTTGGCGCACCGCAGAGTCCTGATCCTGCTCGACAACGCGCGCGACGCCGACCAGGTACGCCCGCTGCTGCCGGGCTCCCCGGGCTCGCTGGTGATCGTCACCAGCCGAAATCAACTGGCCGGCTTGGTGGTTGGGGAGGGCGCGCATCCGCTGACGCTCGACCCGATGCCGTTCGCCGAGGCCTACGACCTCCTCGCGCGCCGCCTCGGCACGGACCGGCTGGCCGCCGAACCGCAGGCAGTTGAGGAGATCATCGCCCGCTGCGCCTGGCTCCCGCTGGCCCTGGCGATCGTCGCGGCACAGGCCGCCGCGCACCCGGACTTCCCGCTCGGCGCGATCGCGGAGGAACTCCGGGACAGCCACGGCAGTCTGGACGCCTTCGCAGGCGGTGACGACATCACGACCGACGTCCGGGCCGTCTTCTCCTGGTCCTACCAGGCGCTGTCCGCCCCGGCCGCGCGCCTCTTCCGGCTGCTCGGCCTGCACTGCGGCACCGACCTGTCGGCGTCCGCCGCGGCCGGCCTCGCCGGGCTCACCCCGCGTGAAACCCGGCCGCTGCTGGTCGAGTTGACCCGGGCGCACCTGCTGAGCGAGCACTTCCCCGGCCGCTACGCCCTGCACGACCTGCTGCGCGTGTACGCCGCCGAACGCGCCGAGGCCGAGGAGCCGGCCGAGGAGCGGGACCGGGCCGTCGTACGGCTGCTCGGCTGGTATCTGCACAGTGCCGACGCCGCCTATACCCACATCGTGCCGCGGCGCCGGCGCGTGCCGCTCCTGCCGGTGCCCGAGGGGCTGCGGCCACGGGAGTTCGAGACGCACGACCAAGCACTTGCTTGGTGCGAGGCGGAGCGGCCCAACCTGGTCGCGGCGGTCCAGCAGGCCGTCGCCACCGGCCATCCGGAGCTCGCCTGGCGGCAGTCCTCCGTCCTGTGGGGCTTCTTCTACCTGCGCAGCCATACGACGGAGTGGCTGGAGTGCGGCCGTACGGCGCTGGCCGCCGCGCGCGCGGCGGGCGACCGGCTCGGCGAGTCGTGGGCCGCCTCCGACGTGGCGACCGCGCTGCGCACCACCGAGCGCTACGACGACGCCATCGCGCACCAGTTCATGGCGATGGCCGGGTTCCGGGACCTCAAGGACATCGCGGGCCGGATCACGGCGGTGGCCAACATCGGCGACGCCTATCTGCACACCGGCGACTTCAAGAAGTCCGTCGAGTACACCCGCCGGGGCCTCGCCATCGACCGGCGCCTGGGCAACGCGTGGGGCGAGGGCATCGCGCTCAGCAACCTCGGCGAGGCCTACCTCGGCCTCGGCCGGCTCGAAGAGGCCACCACCAGTCTGCGGGCGGCCCTGGTCGTCCTGCGCGACAGCGGCAACCGGTGGGTGGAGGGCGTCGCCCTGGACGTGCTCGGCTCCGTCGACCTGAAGTCGGGCCGGTGCGAAGAGGCCGTCGCCCACTACCGGCTGGCCCTGGAGATCCACCGGGAGATCGCCAACCGCTGGGGCGAGGGCAACACCCTCGGCCACCTCGGTGACGCCCAACTCGCCGCAGGAGACCCGGAGTCGGCGCGCGCGACCTGGGAGCAGGCGCTGTGCATCCTCGCCGAGTTCGACCACCCCGACGCGGAGAAGATCCGCGAGCGGCTGGCGCGCCTGGAGAGTGACGGCTGACATGAGCGTCCCCCTCCTCTCGCGCCGTCGCCGGGTGCGGCGGGTCGCCGCACCCGAACAACGGGCGGGAGGAGGGGGAGGGTTCAACGGGTTACGTGCGAGTACCCGAAGAATTGCAGGTCAGTCGAGCGGCCCCCGGCGAGGGTCAGTTGACCGCCCGGTACGCCTCCCCGCTCGCGTTCGCCGTCGCCCCGTCGTAGAGACCCGTCGGCGCGGTCTGCGTCGAGAGCGTGAACCACGAGTAACGCTCCACGAAATCAAGGCTGTTGAGCATCTGCGTGGAGGAGTTGACGAAGTCGACCTGCTCCTGCGAGCTGGGGTAGCGCGGTGCGCCGCCGCTGAAGTCGATGAGCGCGTACTCGGTCAGCCAGACCGGCTTGTGGTAGCGGTCCCACACGCGCTGGAGGTAGCCGCGCAGCTGGTTCGCGGCGTCGGGCCCGAAGTCGCCGCCGTACCAGTGCAGCGGGATGAAGTCGACCTGGAGACCCCGCTGTTGGGCACCGCTCATGAACCGGTCGAGCCAGCCGCCCTCGACGTCGGCGTTCGCGGAGACGGCCGGGGCGCCCATGCGCAGCCCGGTCGACTGGAGCCGGGGCCACAGGTCGAGGGCCTGCTCCGGCGTCATGTTGGCCTGGTCAGGCCGGTCGGGCTCGTTGAAGCCGAGGAGGTTCTTGCCCTCGGCCTTCGCGCTGCCCAGCTCGGCGTCGGTGACGGAACCCGGACCCCAGATCATCGGCACGTACTCGACGCCGTCCGGCTTCGGCACCGCGCCTGTGGTGGACGCCCAGTTGTAGTACCAGGACGCCTTGGAGTCGACGAGGGCCTGGGCGGCGCCGTCGACCGGGTTCAGGCTGACTCCCTTGCGCCCGGAGGCAGTTGTCTCAGGGGTGCGGGGTTCGGCGGTCGGCTGGTTCGCCGGCTGCGTGGCCCCCGAGCCGCCGTTGCCGTAGAACGACACCGTCAGCCCCGAGCACTTGGTGCACTGCCGCACGGTCTGGTTGCCGGCCTCCGCGTCCTGCTTCGACCAGGCGTACGCGGTGGGGCACTTGGCGCTGATCGCGTCGCTGTACGCCGTCTTCGCGTCCCGGTTGGGGTTGACGCACACCAGCGGGTTGCCGGCCGCGTCCTTGGTGAGGTTCTCCGCCGGGCAGGCCGAGAGCAAGTCGACGGCGCAGCCCATGACTTGGCACTCACCGCTCGCGGGCGGGTCGGTGCCGTTCGGGGTGATGACGACGGCCGCCGAAACGGCGTTCACATAGCTGACGTTGTACCAGGGCGCCGCCGCGTCGGCCGGGTCGAAGTTGAACTCCGCGAGGCTCGCGGGCTGTTCACCCGTCGTGCAGTGATCGGCGTACGGACCGCAGTCGCCCACCGCGCAGTGGAACGACGACCCCTCGTCGCCGCCGCAGCCCTCCCGCGCGAAGAACTTGCCCCGCCAGTGCCCCGCGCCCTCGTGCTCGGGGATGGTGATGGTCGCGGTCTGGCCCGGGTCCAGCGCGGGCAGCCCGGCCAGTTCGGCCGAACCGTCCGCGTTGACCGTGCTGCCGACCCAGATCTTCCCCTGGGTGCGGTTCTCGAACGTCACGGTGTGATCGGCCGTCGCGGAGACCGACTTGCTGTCGAGGTCCTTGTCCGACCGGCTCGCCTGAATACCCAGCGCCGTACCGGTGACCCCGACGATCACCAGCAGCAGCGCCAGCAGAAATGAGGTGCGTCTGCCGGGGCGACGCAGTGTCGGGAGCGTGAAACGCATAGGGCGGAGGCCCCTTTCGTCGGTCGGCGCGCGGGGCGCTTGCGCAGGCACGACGGATGGGGGTCGGTGGACGGTTCACCGATCCTGAACTCCGTTGCGACTACGGTATGTTCACCGCCGCGCGCCCTGGCTCTGACTCTGCTGCCGGTCAACGGACGGCCGGGCGGCGGCCGTTGAGGTGTGCGCGGTCCCGCTCGCCCGGTTCTCCGCGCGGGGAAGGGAGTTGCGGGTGAGCATGTCGGCCGTGACGGTGTTGTCGCCGCTGCCCGCCCTGCGCTCGCTGCCGGTGCGGCGCAGCGGCAGCGGATCGGCGGCGTACCGGGCCGGGCTGCTCGGCACCGAGCCGCCCGACACACCGGGGGCGACGGTCGGGTACCTGAACACCGAGCGCGACTCGGAGGGCGTGTAAGGGGGCAACTCCTCCTGGTAGCGGGGGTCGACGGGCCGGGCGGCGGTCTCCGGCGGGGGCCTGCCGTCGCCCTCCAGCATGGTTCCGGTGCCCTGCTGGTAGCCGCCGTACGGGTTCTGCGGCGCCACCGACTCCTGTGGCCGCTCCGCGTTGGAGCGCGCGAAGGACTGGGCGAAGCCGTCGGAGCCGGGTGTGGCGGGGCGCGGCTGCGCGGAGGCCGTGCTGCCCCGCACCCACCGGTCACGCGGATCGGGTGCGTACGGCGGGGGGTTCTTCTCGTCGGGCATGGGATCTCCGGAGCCGGCAGGGGAGTACGGGCGGTATGCGCGTGTCGTGCGCTACGACAACGGCGTTGCCGCGCGCGGGGGTTCAACGCAGTCGGCCAAGTCACGGTCATGCGGGGGCCGTCGGCCGGCTGAACCGGCGGGAGCGGTGAGCCGTCGGCCGGGTTGAACCGGCGGGCGCGGCGAGCCGTCGTGTGCGTGGCAGGCGGGCTCTACGCCCAACAGCCTTACCAGCCCGACCCATTGCAGCAGTTCCGGAAGAGGGAGGCGGACATGGCTCAGGACAGCCCGGGACCCGAGGAAGCGAGACGGCTGACCAAGGAACCACCCGAGTCGGCCGAGACGAAGCTCGCACGGCAGTTGCTCACCACCGAGTACCAGGCCCGTACGGCGCCCGGCCGCGCCTGGCAGTCCCTGCGCACCGCGATGCGGGCCCTGCTCAACCGGCTGCGGCCGAGGCGGGAGCGGTCCGGCGGGGGCGAGGGGTCCGAGGGGGAGTGGGCGCCCCAGCAACAGGCGTACCGGGGCGGGCCGTCGTACGAGCAGGAGCCGGCGTTCGGCCAACGGGCGCCGCAGCCCCAGCAGTTGGCGCAGCCGCCCGTGAACTCCCCGCTGGGCAGGCTCGAAGCGGCGATCCAGGCGCTCGACAAGCCGCAGCGCGAGGCGTTCGAGGACGCTCTCCTGGAGCTGGTGCGCAAGGAGAACGCCAACGGCGCCGACAACAAGTGGAAGAAGGCGCTCGACGGGAATCTGCTGAGCATGCCGGCGGTCGCGCACTACGCCTCCAGGGCGCAGGAACGCGAGATCGCACGGGAGGCGGAAGCCGCGCGGAAGGCCGAACAGCCGCCGCGGCTGGGCCCGTTGGCGAAGCCGGGCGGGCTGGACGCCGACGCCATGTTCGCGACGACGGCGACAGGCCGGGAGCAGGCGGCCCGCGAGGCGGCGGAGAAGTACGCCCAGCGCACCATCGAGAACGACCGCAAGCAGTTCGAGTCCCTCCAGGAACGCTTCTCCCGCCCCGCGCAGCCCGCCAGACAGCCCGAGATGGTCCAGACGTCCCAGAACCCGGCCACGATCAACGGGACTTGGGGCCAGCTGTACGACTCGGTGGCCCTCCAGGCGCTGAAGGACGCGTCGGAGCGGTCGAGCACGACGACATCTACGACGCCTGCGACGACGGCGGCGACGACAGCGACGCCTGCGACGACAGCGACGTCGACGCCCACCGCCCTTTCCCGCTCGGCGAGTTCGTCGAGTTCGTCGAGTTCGGTAAGTTCCGTGAGTTCGGTCAGCTCGGCGGCGCACATCACCCCCGTCAGCCCGCTGCTCGACCCGGCGACCCCCGCGACCCCGCCCTCCCCGGTGAGCCCCCTGGCAACCCCGGCCGCCCCCGCCGCCCCCGCCGCCCCCGCCGAATCCCACGGCCTCCCGATGGAAGCCGTCCTCTACCTGCGGGCGCAGTGGAACAACACCCCGACGAACCAAGGCCGTTCACACACCAGCCCCGACACAGCGGCCAAGCCCGCGACGACTCCCGCCCGCCCGGCGGCGCAGGGCCCCACCCGCTGACCCGCTGAACCACCCCCGCCCGCCCCGCCGTTGTGCTGCACGACGACCGGGCGGGCGAGACCGCCGTACGACGTGAGAGAGGCGGCGGGGCGATGGCGCACGAGCCATGGCTGGTGTTCGGGCTGGACGGCAGGTCAGCGGAGGACATCAACAGCGCGGTGCAGCTGGGCTATCGGAGGTTCGACACGGCGGAGAGCTACCGCACGCCGACCGGCGGGGACACGACGCGGGCGCTGTCGGCGGCGGTGAAGGACCTGCCGCGGGCCGACATCGAGGTGCTCGCCAAGATCGACGTCAACGAGGGCGAGTCCGTCCAGCAGACGAAGGCCCGCGTCCAGGGGATCGCGGCGCAGTTCGGCGGCAAGCTGGACGCCGTCCTCATCCACAACCTGGAGGGCCCGAGCGACGCTGCGGTCAAGCAGACGTGGAACGCGCTGCACGAGCTGAAGAAGGACGGCGTCATCAGCAAGGCGGGTGTCGGCAACATCATGCCGCACCACGACAAACTGGTGTACGCACTCGCGAATCAGAACAAGTTCGACGTCGTCGAGTTCTCCCCGCCCGCCTCGCCCTCGAACTCCCGGCAGGGCTCCGACAAGGGCTCGCCGAAGGCGGAGGCGAACAAGCAGCTGGGCCATGACTCCGACTCGGACGACTCGTCGCTGATGTTCGGTGTCGTCGAGAACTCGGTGCGCGGGGTGCTGGCGGACGCCAAGGTCCAGGAGATGCTGACCAAGCTCGGCGACAAGACCGACCTGTACTACTACAACGTCGTCCGCACCCTGAACGAGGTCAAGGCCCACCACGAGCGCCGCAACTCGGGCGGGAAGCTGGACGTCGGCGCGCTGTCCGGCGCCTCGGTGATCGCCGAGCAGGCCGCCTACCGGGTCCCGGGCGGCGCCCACATGATCCTCAGCAGCGGCAGCAAGGAATCCCAGCAGGCCAACCTCAACGCCTTCCGGCACGACATCCTCGACTACGCGCACCAACCGTTCGTGAACGCGAACGAGGTGGCGGCGGCGCAGAGTGCCGTGAACAACTGGACGATGGACCAGCAGGTGTGCCGGACGAACAATCCGGAGCCGCTCCCCAAGGAGGTGACGGACAAGCTGACGCCGCTCTTCGAGAGCGCGGACGCCCAGCGCGCCGAGGCGCACAAGTGGATCGCGGGCGAGGGCATGGCCGTGAACCGGGAGGGGGTGAGCCAGTGGCTCATGCAGGAACGGGGCTTCAACCGCGAGCAGTTGGAGGGGCTCACCGTGCCGGACCGGGTCGGGCTGCTGCCCGCCTACCGTGACATGCGCCTCGCCGACGTCATGGCCGCGCAGTTGGGCGCCCAGAACTGCAACTACAAGTGGGCGGACCAGCTTTCCTCGCCGCTGCTCGCGTCTCCGCAGGTGTGGCGGGAGGCGGGCCTGAACTCGGTCCTCACCGAGATCGCGACTCCGGCGACCCCGGCCCCTTCGCCCTCCAGCAGCGAACGCAGCCAGTCCCCCGCCGAACGCCAGCTGAGCGCGGCGGACGTGGCCCGCCTCTCCCTCGGCGGCGGCACCGGCCGCGTCAGCCCACGCTCCAGCACGAGCAGCGACGAGGGGGCGCCGACGCGGGCCACGGCCCAGAAGCCGGCGACGCAGGGGCCGCGCCGCTGAGGGGAGTTGTGGGTACGGGGGCGGGGCGCGCGGGCCGGACGTACGAGAGCGGACCGCGCGGCCTGGGCGTACGAGCGCGAGCCGGGCGGGGCGTACGAAAGCGAGCCGGGCCGGGCCGGGCGTACGAAAGAGGGCCGGGCGTACGAAAGCGGGTCGGGAGCCCCACACTCCCGACCCGCTCCCTCCCCCTCTCGCGGGGGTTCGCAGGCTCAACGGCCCGCAGGCGTACGGCGGTTCACCCCACCCGTCGCAGCCCAGGCATGACTTCCCAGCTGGAGTCCAGCGCGCTCACCGGCTCGAACCCGGCGGGGAGCGGCGGGAGTCCGGCGGGGAGGGGGACGGCGGGCATGAGGCGTACGGGGGCGTCGTACGAGGGCCAAGTGGTCGTAGCCGCAGGGGCGTTGGCGCCGCCGTCGTATGACGCTCGCCCCGCATCCCCGGCGTCCCGTCGTCGCGCGAGCAGCCCGCTGGGCCCTAACTTCCGTTCGCCCCGCGTTCCGTGGCTCATGGCGCCTCCCTGAACTCGTTCGTGCCCGCCTATGCGGAGGTACAACGTCCGTACCCTGTACGGCGGTTCACTTGATTCAGGACGGGTACGGGTCCATCTCCGGGGCCTCCTTGGCGCGATGGGAACCCGGTTTGCAGCCCGCGAAGGGACCGTTGGGGTCGCGCAGGCTCGCCATGACGGGGCTGAGATGGTCGCGGTGCCAGGCGGAGGGTCCGCTGAGGTTCGCCTCCGGACCCGTCAGGTCCTGCCACGCCATCCACAGCCCGTAGAACTGCGCGACCGCCTCCCGGTGCCGCCACCAGCTGGAGCACCAGGGCGCCGCCGAGGCGATCTCCCGCCCGTACACCGGAAGCAGCAGATGCCGGACCCACAACGTCAGCCGATAGAGGGCGTCGTCGTACTCCTCACCGTCCATGTACAGAATGAACGCGGGCTCGCTCTGCGGTTCGTCCGCCATGTAGGGGCCCTTCCTGAGGAGTTACGCCGACCAGCCACCGCAACTACGTTTCACAAACCCCGCACGGTTCAAGGCCCCGCCGTTGAACCGCCCTAGGGGTGAGCCCCGTTGTGCATGTCAGAGAGGGGCGAGACCACCTGGGGAGAGGCGGACTCGCCCCTCTTCTCACGTAGTGAGGCGGAGTCCAGACCGCGCAGCCGTCGGTCCGGGCCCCCACGGAACGGCGTTCGCGGGCCAACGTGCCGGGGAGCAGGCGTACTTGGAGGGCCCGCCCGGCGTGGTCGAGGGCTTCGCCGACCGGCCGTAGCGGGGGTGCGGACGAGGGTCAGCCCGGCCGTACCACCCCCAGGATCTCCATCGACCCGGCCGGGGCGACCGTCACCGTCCGTCCCGGCCTCGGGGCGTGGATGATCTCGCCCTCGCCGATGTAGAGGGCTACGTGTGTCGCCCCGGAGAAGTAGATGATCAGGTCGCCCGGCTGCATGGACGACACCGGTACCCGGGTCAGCTGGCGCCACTGTTCCTGGGAGGTACGGGGGATGGGGACGCCGGCTGCCAGCCATGCCTGGGAGGTGAGGCCGGAGCAGTCGAAGGAGTTGGGGCCCTCGGCGCCCCAGACGTACGGCTTGCCCAGCTGGGCGGTGGCGAAAGCGACGGCCTTCGCGGCGGCGCCGACCGCCTTGTTGCCGGTGTTCTTCAGGACCCCGGTCTTGACCCACTTCGACTGCGCGTCGGCGTCGGCCTGCTTCTCCAACGCGGCCAGTTCGAGGCGCTGTTGCTCCGCCAGGCCCGCCTCGATCTGCTTCGCCTCGGCGATCTGCTTCTCGATGGTCTTGCGGTGGGAGTCCATCTCCCGCCGGTTGTCCTCAAGTTTCTTCAGTGCGACGCCGGCCTCGTCGGACCGGCTGCGCAGCGTTCTCCGGGTCTCGGTGAGCGTGCTCAGCAGAGTCTGCGTCGACTGCTGGGCCTGCTGCACCAACGAGGCGTCGTTCAGGGCGCTTTGGGGGTTCCGGGACAGCGCGAACTGCACCTCCGCGGGGAGCCCGCCGCTACGGTACTGGGCACGGGCGGCGGCCCCCGCGAGCGAGGTCAGCCTGACCAACTTCACTTCGTTGGCGCTTATTTGCTTCTTCAGCGCGCTGATCGTCTTGTGCTGCTTGCCGACTTGGACGTCGGCGGCGTTGTACTTCTCGGTGGCGACTTCGGCGTCGTGGTAGAGCGTGTCGAGTTTGAGGCGTACTTCGGTGAGGGTGGTGGGGGTGCCGGGGGTGGCGTACGCCGGTCCGGTCCCCATTCCCGAGACGACACACCCGGCCACGGCGGCGAGGACAGCCGCCCGCATCCCATGTCTCCGCACGAAAACTCCCTCCCAAGCGGGCCGCCACGCGGGGTTTCACGGGCGGGGCGTAGTCACAACGGGGGTGGGTGGGGGAGCGGTTCAGTGAGCGGGAGGGGAAGTGGGGGTACGGGTGGGGCTGAGGGAGAGGGGGGAGCAGCGCGCTGCTGGCGCAGCACGGGGCGGGGGGCGTCGTAGAGCTGCGGAGCGGCGGCTCACGAGGGCGCGGCTTCCGCAGCTGAGGCGCCCGAAGACGGCGGCGCAGCCGCCCCTTGAGGGGCGCGGGGCTGTATCGATCTGCGGCTCCGCCGCGCGGGCGCGACCAGCCACGACGCACCCGCACCCGCCGGCCCACCCCAACTCCCACCCCACCTGAACCACCCCACCACCCCACCCGTTATCCCAAAAAGGACCCCCCAGGAGACACCCCCGATCCGGGAAAGGCCCCCATGCCAGCCGACTTGCCCAAACTCCTCCTCCTCGCCCTCTCCACAGGCTTCGGCCTGGGCTGCCTGTTCCTCGCGACCAGAGCCCTGGCAACAGTCGTACGCCTATGGATACGAGGCCTGTTGGTGAACGGCAGAGTCGTCCCCCGAGCCGACTCGGACCCCCGCCCCGGCGGCCTGATCCTCTTCTCGGACCACTTGGGCCAGACCCTGATCCTCGACCCCGGAAGATACGCCCGCCTCAGAGGAGTCCCCCCGATCGGCGCCCAAGTCCCGGTCGTCTACCCCCGCAACCGCCCCACGGCAGCCCGTCCGGCCCTCCCCAGATACCTCCTGCTACCCCCCTTCGCCTGGTTCCTGGCAGCAACAGCGGCCTGCGGCACGGTATACGGCGCAACAAGATGACCGCCCCCCACCGAACACCCTCGACGCCCCCGACGCCCCCGACAACTCCGGCCTCGACGCCCCCGCCCCCGGCAACCCCACCCCGCCTCCAACCCGTAGACGTCCTAAGAGGCTTCGCCCTCCTCGGCATCCTCCTGGTCAACGCCCAACTGATGTCGACCGCGTACGCCTCCTACGGCGGCCCCCCAGACTCAACCCCCTTGGACCAAATGGCGGCTTGGCTCATCACCGCCCTCGCCACCACCAAGTTCTACCTCCTCTTCTCCTTCCTCTTCGGCTACAGCTTCGTCCTCCGACAACAGTCCGCAGCAACGAAAACCCCCACCCCCGGCACCGCAACCCACCACCTCCGCCGCACCACAACCCTCTTCGCCATAGGCCTCACCCACGCCCTCCTCCTCTACCCCGGCGACATCCTCACCACCTACGCCGCCCTCTCCCTCCCCCTCTACGCCTGCCGCAACATGACCCCGACCAGGGCCATAAAAACGGCAGTCGCCCTCATCCTCACCCTGTCCGCCCTCCTCCTGGCAGCCGGCATCCTGACCGTCACCACCACACCCCCCACCCCACCGAGACCCCTCCCCCTCACCCTCCCCACAGCCCTCTCCGCGAACCTCCTCTACGCCCCCGACATGTTCGCCGCCTTCCTCCTGGGCCTGGCGGCAGCCAAAACCCGCGTACTGGACCGCATGACAACGAAGACCCTCCGCCGCACCCTCACCCGCACCGCCCCGATAGGCCTCACCGGCGCAGTGGCGACAGCGATCTGCGTCAACGGCCCCCTGGACAGCCGCTGGTTCCTGATCGGCCACGCGATTGCCCTCCTCACCGCCCCCGCCCTCACCACCACCTACGCCTGCGCCCTCCTCCTGTTCACACAGAAGCGCCCGGCAGCAGCCCACACCCTGGCCGCCACCGGACGCCTCGCCCTCACCCACTACCTGACTCAATCCCTGGTCCTGGCCGCCCTGTTCACCTGGCTGGACCTGTACGAAAAGGTCGGCACAGCCACCTTGGTGGCCGGCTGCCTCCTCCTCTACACGGCCCAACTGGCGCTCTCCACAAGGCAGTCCACCAAACGAGGCCCAGCAGAACGCCTCCTCAGAGCAGCGACTACTTCGCGAAATCCACCGTCAGCTTCCGCGCCGCCCGAGCGGTGATCGCCTCCGCCTCCGCCTTGGCGGCAGCCGAAATCACCCCGGCCCCCGGCTCCTTGTACCAGGGCCGCAGCCGAATCAACGCAGGCCGCACACCCGTCGCCAGCAGCAGCGCCGTCCCCTTGGGCAGCGCCCGGATCTTGTCCGGCGGCAGCACCGACTCCTGCCGATAGGAGTACGACCGCGAAGTCCCGTCCTTGCTCCGGGAGATGCTCGGCGTCTTGACGTCATGCTGCCCGACCAGCGTCGAGATCTTCTGCACGAAGTCGGCGTCGTCGAGCCCGGCGCCCAGCAGCTTCACGGTCGCCGCGCTCCACAGCGCGTCCATCCCGATCTCCCCCCACACCCGCGCCCCCTGCCGGTAACTCTGAAGCAGCGTCACGACGTTGATGCCCCGTGAGCCGAAGTGCGAGTAGAGATCGGGGAGATCGGAGATCCGGCACACGTTCGCCGCCTCGTCGAGCACAGCGGTGAGCGGCGGATCGAGCCGCCCGCCCATCCGCTCGGCGGCGACGACCCCGGCGCGCATCGTCGCGTCGGCGAGCCCCGCGATGACCCCGGCGGCGGACCCGCCCCCGTCCTTGGACAGCAGATACAGCGTGTCCTGGCCCAACACATGCTCGTTCGGCCGGAATTCGGGAGTGCGGTGATCCGGCGTGACCCACGCGAGGATGTCGGGGTCGAGCAGACACGACACGGTCTGCCGGGCCGTCTCGTAGATACCGTCCCGCGTCTCGACGGCACCCCGCACGGTCCCCTGCAACTGATCGGCCATGGCCGGGAGTCCGGTCTCCCGCAGCAGGTCGATCGGCGTACGGTCGGCCGGATCGGCGAGCCAGGACAGCAGGTCGTGCACGGACGCCTTGCCGCGCGCGGCGGCGAGGAACAGCGCCGTCAGCGTGTTCTGCGCGGCCGAGATCCAGAAGTCCTTCTTCGACGCGTCGTCGTTCACGGACGCCACGAAGTGCCCCGCGAGCCGCCGCGCCCCCTCGATGGACCCGCACTCGCCGAGCAGGTTCCACCACATCTCCCGGGGCGTGTGCGCGATGCCCTGCGGGTCGAACGTCCAGACGTGGCCCACCTGTTCACGCTGCGCGCGGGTGACGGCGTACACGTCGGACTTGTTGGACGTCAGCAGCACCGCGCCCTGCGCCCGCAGCACCCGGGGGATCGCGATGCCCGTCGACTTGCCGGCGCGCGGGGCCATCAGGTCCAGCTCGACGTCCTCGTAACTGCTGCGCAGCTCAGGGCCCTTGGGGTCCAGGTCGCCGAGCAGGTTGCCGGTCTCGTCCGGGTGCACCTTGTCCCGGCCCTTCAGCGTCGGCCGCAACTCCCGTGCCCGCGCCTCGATCCCCTTCGGGCACATCGCCGCCAGCTCCTTCTGCCCGGCGAGCCCCTTGGTCCGCCCGGCCCGGTCGAGCAGCAGCCGTACGACGACCACGACCGGCACGCAGATCAGCATCAGCAGCAGGAACATCCCGGCGTAGACGGCCGCCGCCGGCGCCCCGGGCCACAGCTGGTCCGGGCCCTGCGAGACCAGCTTGCCCATTGTCGACATCGCGAACGGCGGCGCGTCCCAGCCGTGCCCGGTCACCCCGGAGCCCAGCGTCCCGCCGGCCCACGCGATCGTGAACATCGTCATCCCGAAACCGGCCAACCCGACGATCGCCCAAGGGAGTTGAGCGCCCAGGTCACTGCGGGGACTGCTCATCGGCCCCAGCTCCCATCCATATCCGAAACCCCCGGCGGCAACGCCAACTCCCCAGCCCCCGGCGGCAATGCCAGCCCCCCGGAAGAACCCGGCGGCAGCGCCGGCATCCCCTGCTCGGCAGCCCGCCGCACCTCCGCCGCCGCCCGCGCCGCAGCCTCCTCCACCGCCTTGTCGTTGGGCGTCCACCGCGTGTTCGTGTTGTGCAGATCCCGCTCCGCGTCCGTGATCGCGACCTTGATCGGAATCCCCGGCCGCCCACCGACCTTGATGAGGAACCGCCCCCGTCCGGGCGGCTCCTCATGCTCGCCCGACACCCCCCACCCCGGCGGCGAGGACCACGACGACACCAGGTCGATCTCGCGCCGCGACAGCCCGACGACCTTCCCCAGATCCTCCATCTCCGCCTTCGGCAGCCCCGCGCACACGACCATCCCCGCGCGCTCGACGAAGCCGCGCGCCTTGGCCCGGTCGGAGTCGGTGCCCAGCGCCTCGGCGTCCTTGAGGGTGTGGGTGATCTTCGCGTCGCCGAGGCCGAGCGAACGGTTGAGGCGGGTGAGGGCGTCGATGCGGTCGACGATGCCGGAGGCGGCCCGCAGCGGGCGCCACAGCTCGTCGAGGACGGTGAAGAACCAGCGCCGGGGCGCGAGGCCGGCGTCGGCGAGGGCGTGCGACGCGGCGACCGTACCGAGTCCGTCGGACCAGGCGGCGAGCATCGCGGCGGCCGTGAGCTGGGTGTCCGCCTCGCCGATGCCGGAGATGTCGATGCAGACGGCCGGCGAGTCCGGGTTGATGCGGGTGGACGTCTCGGAGGCGAACGTGTCGCCCAGCGGGCCGTCCAGGATGCCCAGCAGCGAGCGGTGCAGCGGGTCGACGGCGTCCCGGTAGCGGGTGTCGTCGCCCCGGTCCAGCGTCACCGCGCGCACCCGGTCCGGGCCCTCGGTGAGGATGCGCAGCACGTCGGGCAGCAGCGGCGGCCTCCCGGGCGTCGTACGCTCCCGCAGGTGGTGCAACACCGCTGACAGCACGGACTGTTCGTGGTCGTCCATCGCCCGGCCGCGCACGATCGTCACCAGCGCGGCCACCATGTTCAGCACCCGGCCGTGCGTCTCGGCCTTCAGCACCTCCCCGGCCTCGCCGCCGATCCGCGCCGCCGCCTCGCCCATCGCCCCCGGGTCCAGGACGTTGATCCCGCCCCGCCCGCGCCCGATCGAGATGACCTGCCCGCCCAACGCCCGTACGGTGTCGGCGTAGTCGGGCTTGAGGTCGCCAAGGACCAGCGGTACGACGCCCGTTGCCGCGAGCCCGATCAGCATCCGGTTCACCAGCGTCGACTTGCCCAGGCCCGGCATGCCCAGCATGAACAGCGACGGGTTGGAGATGTAGCGGGCCCGCGTGAACCAGTTCAGCGGGTCCCCGCACACCGTCGCGCCGGTGAACAGGTGCTGCCCGAGCGGGACTCCGGTCATCGGCGAGCCCGAACCGGCGGCGAACGGCCACATGCCGCACGCCTGTACGGTCGTCGCGCGCCACATCGTCGGCGGGTCCAGATAGCCGACGCGCCCGCCGCCGGCGCCGTACCAGCCGCGCGGGGGGACGTACGGCTCGCGGGGCGGCGCCTTCTTCTTGCCGGAGGTCTGCTTGGCCGCTGGAGCGGCCAGCGACGAGCGAACCGCCGCCGCCTCCATGGGACTTGACCCTGACAGCAGCGCCTTGCGGGCCCGCTCCTCCGCCAGCAGGTCCTCGCGCTCGGCGAGCTTCTCCTCGCTGCGCCGGCTCACAGCGCCTCCTGGATCTCGTGCGGGACCAGCGTCTGCTCCCAGGGGAGGATGCCGGCCGGCAGGGTGCAGGTGAACGCCGCCGCCTGCATCCGGTCGGCGGGGCGCATCTGGACGCGCGAGGCGGCCGTCAGGTTGCGAACCGCTGTTGTGGCGTCGGCGAGTTCGGCGTTGTTGTCGACGGTGACCGTCAGCATCAGCGAGAACTCCACGAGCCCCGCGCCCGACGCCTCCTCGGCCGCCGTCTGCTCCGCCGCCCGCATCTCGGAGGCGGCGCGCGCCTGGACCATGCCGCGTCCGGACGTCGCCATGAACTGGGCGCTGCGCCGGTCGGCCTCGACGATCCGGGCGGACGTCGCCGGGTCGATGGGCCGGTACACCAGCGCGACCCGCTTGCGCCGGGTGCCGGGCGCCGCCTCCAGCAGGCCGCGCAGCACAGAGGACCGTACGGTGCCGCGCGGCGCCAGCGTCATCAGCCAGGTCCGGGAGACCCCGGAGTCGTGCTGGTAGCTGTTGACCGTCTCGACGGCCGCCGCGGGACCGGCGTCCTCCCACTCCAGGCCCGTACCGCCGTGCCGGGAGCGGGCGTCGAGGACGTCGGCGGCGACGGCGGGGTCGTACGCGACCCGGACGACCTCCGCGATGCGCTCCGCGCTGAGCGGGTACGCCGCGCCGCCGCCGGCCGCGATCAGGCCGCTGAGCAGGCCGGGGACGCGGATCGCGAGGTCGGCGATGACGTCCTCCTTCTTGCGCCGCTGGCCGGCCGGGGTGCCGTAGGTGAGGGTGATGTAGGTGTGCATCTCGGAGGACGCGGTCGGATAGCGCTCGACGACCTCCTCCATCACCGCGCGCGCGGCCGGCGGCGCGGTCGCGCTGACGCGGGGGAGTACTTCGTGCGCGAGGCGGGTGCCCGGGTCGGGGGCGGTCTCGATGACGACCGACGCGCCGCGCAGTCCCGGCTCGTGCGAGAGCCGCGCCAGCCACTCGCCCCACAGTGCCACCCACACGTCTACCTGGTCGGGGTCGACCAGCGAACCGCCGTCCGGGTCGCAGCCGAGGACGATCGTGTAGAGGTTGCGCTGCGGATGGTGCAGCACCCCGAACGCCCGGTCGTACGCGTCGCGGCCCTCGGTCGCCGTCACCTTGTTCAGCAGGCCCGGCGGGCGGAACCGGCCGCCCGGACGCGCCGACATCGGCCCCGAGACGTACAGGTGCGCGCCCTTCGCCTTCCGCCGCGACCAGCCGATCCGCAGCGCCGCCAGCTGGTAGACGTTGCGGCCGTCCTGGGTGCGGATGGTGAGCGGGATCAGGAACAGGACCGTCGGCACGATCACCACGAGCGCCGCGTACAGCGAGATCAGCGACGCGATCAGGGTGACGACCAGGCCGCCGAACACGACGAACGTGCCGACGAGACCGAGCGGCCCGAGCCCCGCGCGCCGCGGCCGACGCCAGTTCCCGTACGTCGGATGGGTTACTGCCTCCGTGGCCATGAGGGCTCCTTCCGGAGATGAACGAGGTTTGGGGAGAGAGGTGGCCGCCGGGCCCCCTACGGGGGAAGGGGCTCGGCGGCCGGCTTGAGTGCCCTGTGGGGGGCTGGAGTTGGGGGCCCGCCGGCCGGCTGGAGAGTTACCGATTGCCCGCCCGCCGGCCGGAGTTACTGGTTGTGCCCCGCGTTGCCGTCGGCGCCTTCGATCGAACCGGTCGCCGCCCCGCTGACGATCTTCGCGGCGGCGATACCGGCCTCGACGGCCATGCCGACCGGGCCCGCGGCCTTCAGCGCGCCGCTGGCCGCACCGCCGCCACCGCCGCCCATTCCGCCGCCACCCATGCCGCCACCGCCCGAGCCGCCGCCGCCAACGCCGCCGGCCGAACCGCCGCCCGTGGAACCGGCCTTGCCGACCCCGCCGGCCGAACCGCCGCCCCCGCTCATGCCGTTGGCACCGCTGGAGCCCGAACCGCCGCCGCTGCCCGAGGCACCGCTCGGACCCTGGCGGCCCGAGGACCCGCCGCCGCCCGATTCACCGCCCTTGCCGTCGAGCGCGCCGCCGAGCGAGCGGGCGCCCGTGGCGAGCGCGCCGCCGGCCGCCGACATGGCGCCGGACATCGCGTTCCCGCCGCCGAGCGCCGCCGTCGCCGGCATCACCAGCTTCAGCAGCGCGGGCAGCGCCACCGCCGACAGCAGCATCACGCCGATACCGGCGATCCGGGTGCTGGCGCTCGCCGACTCGCCGTCCTTCGGCTGCGCGTTGAGCATCGCGGTGCCGCCGTACAGGACGAGCGCCGCCGCCGGTTTGTACAGCAGCCAGGCGACCATCCAGCCGATGTGCTTGCGCCACCAGCCGCTGCCCCAGTTCGTCATCGACGCGGCGGCGGCCAGCGGCAGCGTGCCCAGCAGGAGCGTCATCACACCGAGCCGGATGTACAGCAGGATCGTGTGGATGATGCCCGCGATGAGCAGCAGGAACGCCAGGATGATCAGCAGGAACGCGGTCATCGAACCGCCGTCGTCGCAGCGCCCGATGGCCTCCAGCTGCTTCGTGGCACCGGCCGCGAACAGATAGGAGGAGTAGCGCTCCGACAGCGACGCCGCGGCCACGACGACGGTGGTCGCCCCGCCCGAGACGAGGATGACCCGCATGATGCCTTTGAGGGCGGTGATCCCGGCCTCGCCCCGGCGCTCGATCGCCATCCGCACGGCGGCGAAGATCAGCGAACCGACCGCCAGATAGACGACGATCCACTGCGACTGGTTGTTGATGTCCTGGGCCGCGCCGGAGTTCTCGAAGCTCGGCACCGAGTTCGCGAGCGCGCCGAAGACGGTGATCGCGGCGGCCAGCACGAAGTCGGCGACCATGTTCATGATGGTGCCGATGGGGTCGCCGAGGAACTTGAAGAACCCCAGCAGCGCGTTGAGGAGCGGATTGCCGTCGTCGCACGACATGGTCAGGCCCCCCAGAGGTGATATCCGGCGGCGTTCTGCACCGTGGTCAGATCGGAGTAGAGGGTGCCGTTGCCGTTCGCGACGACCTTCCAGTCCCCGCCGTCCCACTTCAGATCGACCGAAGTCGCCATGAAACCCTGGCTGTTCTTGATCAGCAGGCTCACGGTCGCCTCCTTCGCGTCGTAGGCGCGGACCTTGAAGCCCGCGTACGACGACGGGTCGGTCTCGTTGCGGGAGCGCTGGGTGCCGGTGCCGTTGACGGTCTGGCGCCGGAAGACGAACAGATTGCGCCCGTCACCCGGCATGACCTGGTCCTCGGCGACGGTCCGCCACCCGTCCTCGCTCATCTGCGCGGTGATCGTGTGGGCGGCGATGACCGCGCCGACGGGTGTGTGCGCGAAGCACCACCAGGGCGTGCCCGTGGTGTGCGTCGGCCCGGCGGTCGGCGAGACCGGCACCATCGTGACCCCGATCGCCTTCCAGGCCACGTCCTTCGGCACGCTCTCGCCGGTGCTGTCGACGGTGTGGCAGCCCTGGGGCCGCCCCTCCGGCGTCAGCGAACTCGCGCTCAGCGGGCTCTTGGGCGTCGAGGCGCTGGCGTCGTCGCCACCCGAGACCGCCACCGCGACGGCGCCCATGACGAGCACGACCGCGAGGAAGGCCGCCGACAGCTGCCAGCCGCGCTGCGTCCAGTACGGCCCGTCGTGCACGGGCTCGTGCTTCCTGCGTAGGAACATCAGGGAGCCGTCCGTCCGCCTACGCGAAGACGAAGGAGATCAGCGGCCCCGCCGTGGAGACCAGGACACAGCCGCCCAGCACCATGCCGAGCCGGCTCATGTGCTCCGAACTCTCGCCGCGCTTCAGGGAGATGGCCATCATGGCGCCGGTGATCAGCACCCCCGCGACACCCGCCGCGGTACCGGCCCAGGCGGCGATGCCGAGCACGGTGTTGACCTTGCTGGTCAGCTCGCCCGGCGCGTTGGGGGCGGGCTGGGGGACGCCGGCGGCGAGGAAGTTCGATGTTTCCATCAGCAGCTGGGACATGGGGATTCTCCGGATTTCTGCGTACTGGGGACTGAGGTGTGGGGTGTGGCCGCTCAGTGGAGACTGAGGTCGCCGAGGAAGCTGACGAGGGGCCCGGCGGTGGTACCGACGAGGCACCCGAGGGTGACGTAGAAGACGCCGCGGAAGTGCTCGCCGCCCTCGCCGGGATCGCCCCGGCGCAGCTGGAGCGCCATCTGCATCCCGACGACGATCAGCCCGAACACCCCGGCGGCGGTGACGCACCACGCGAGGGGACCGAGCAGGTCCGACATCTCGTTGCCGCCGACCAGAGGGTTGAAGGCCGCGAGGTACGACGGGTCGGACGCGGTGGGGTACGACGGGCCGAGTGCCGTCAGGTGTGACAGGGTCATGACGTGGGTCCCTCGTGCACGGACGAGCCCACCAGTTCGGCGAGCGTGGCGAGTTGACGGGGCAGCGCCTTGGGCCGGCCGCCCGTGCGCCACGCCGCGATCCACGGCACCCGGTGCACGTGCGTGGCCGAGCGCAGCACCCGGATCCGGCGCAGCAGCGCCAGCGGCAGCCGCCCCGGCGCGTCGGCGACCAGGACGACGCCGAGCAGTTCGAGCCCCGGCGGCACCTTGCCCTCCTCGAACGCGCCGAGCGCCTGCGAGACGGCCCGCATACCGCGCGCGCTGCTGCGGCCGACGAGCATGATCCGGCGGGGTTCGCCCCGCGCGGGCTCGGGCCAGCGGGCGCCGACGTCGACGCCGCCGATCACCTCGACGAGGGAGGAGACACCGGCGCCGCCGTGCGCCTTGACCCAGCCGATCTCGTCACGGGACCGGCCGCGGGAGGGGGCGGGGCGGCGGGGGGAGCCCCAGGAGGGGGCGGGTTGGTTCTGGGCGGGTTGGTTCTGGGCCGGTTGTTGTCGGACCGGTTGCTTTTGGACCGGTTGCTTCTGGACCGGGGGCGCGGGGCGGCGGACGGCGACAGGGGCCGGGGCGGGGGCGGTTGAGGCTGGCGCCGGCGCCGCCGGGCGGCCTGCGGGGCCGTAGGGGAAGTCGGGGTCCTGGACGGGGGGAGCGGTGTAGCCCTGCGGGGGGACGGGAGTTGGGGTAGGGGCGGGGGCTTTCGGGCCTCGTACCCATGGCTGCTGCGGCCCCGAAGGCTTGGCCGAAGGTGTGCCGCCGCTCATGCGTGCCCCGCCCCCTCTTCGCTGGATCTGGTCGATCTGCTTTTCACCGGTTTGAACTTCTTTGTCGCGGGCGCCGTTTGATCTGCCGAGCCCGTAGCGACCACACAACGGGCGGTCCGGCCACGGCGGTTCAAGACGAGAGGAAGAAGGCGGGCACAAATGGGCGCGGAATCGGGTGAAGGCGGGGACGCGGTACGCAACTCCATGCTCGCCGTGGGCGGTTGCGGCTGCGCCGGGCTGCCGTTGCTGCTGGTCGGCGGCTCGGTGATCGTCATCATCTTCGGCGGCCTCGGCGTGCTGCTCGCCCCGCTCATCGCGCTGATCCTGCTCTTCACCGGCGGTGGCGGCGGCGGGGGCGGCGGGGACAACTACAACGAGTCCGACGCCGAACAGGTCCAGGCGGTCTTCGAGGGCGACGGCAAAGGGGAGTTGGCGGAGGACACCGTCCCGTCGGACCTCTACGAGGACATCAAGGACGCGGGCGCCATCTGCCCCGAGATCGGCCCGATCGTCATCGCCTCACAGCTGGAGAAGGAGTCCAACTTCGACAAGGGGAAGGTGGGCCCGGACGGCAAACAGGGCCTCTCCCAGCTGACACCGGACCTGTTCAACAAGTACGGCAAGGACGACGACGACAACGGCAAGACGTCCGCCCTGGACGCCAAGGACTCGATCATGGCCCAGGGCCGCTACCTCTGCGACCTCGCCGGACAGGCCCGCACCGCCCTCCTCGACGGCAAGGTCAACCGCTCCACCGACGACCAGAGCACCGACAGCGCCGTCCTCGACATCACCCTCGCCGCGTACAACGTCGGCATGGACACCGTCCTCGCCGCGAAGGGCGTCCCCCAGAACGCCGACGCCCAGGAATACGTCCTCGCCATCCGCGCCCAGTTCTCCAAGTACTCCGGGATGTACACCCCGCCGCCCGGTACGACACCGGGTACGACGCCGTCCCCGACCGACCCCGCCGGCACCGACTCGCCCTCACCCACGTCCAATCCGTCTCCCACCGCGTAACTCGGAAGGACACCTCCAGCGATGCCCCACTTCCACGTCCGCCTCACCGACGAGACCGCCCCCGAGATCGACGGCCGCCCGATCACCCCCGCGCCGGACCAGTCCGTCCACGAGGCGGTGCTCGATCTGCTGCACCACCACGCCCAGTTGCTGGCCACTCCGGTGCACGCGACGGTGGTCGAGGGGGCGGGTGAGGGGCACTTCGTGTTGGAGGTGGCGCCGGACGGGTCGAGCAGGGTGTTGGAGGAGGTGCCGGAGGGGGTTGAGGCGAGGGGGAGTTCGCCGGAGGAGACGGAGTCTTGGGGGGAGGCCGCTGCGGAGGCTCCGGCGGAGCTGCTTGCCTCGGCGCGGGTGCCGGCGGCTGCTTCGGTGTCGGTCCCGGCTTCGGCCTCTGTTCCGGTCCCGGCTTCGGGGTCGGCGACTGTTCCGGCGTCGGCCCCTGCTCCGGTCCCGGCTCTGACGCCGGCCTCTGCGCCGGTGCCGGCGGCTGCTTCGGTGTCGGTCCCGGCTTCGGCTCCGGCCCCTGCTCCCGTGCCGGCCTCTGCTCCGGCGTCGGCCTCTGTTCCGGTGCCGGCGGCTGCTTCGGCGTCGGCCTCTGCTCCGGCCCCGGCCCCTGCTCCGGTCCCGGCTCTGACGCCGGCCTCTGCTCCGGTGCCAGCCCCTGCTCCGGCGTCGCCGGTCGCCCCAAGTGGACTCGCCCAGCCGGAAGTTGCGCCGGAGCCGTCCCCTCCCCGCCCCTCCGCCCTCGCCTCCGCCCTCGCCCAGGCCCGCGCCCGCGCCACCGCCGCCACCCAGCTCCCCCCGCCGCCCCCGCCCCTCACCCGAGAGGTCGCCTCCCGTATCGCCCGGGTCAACGCCCTCTCCGCAGCGGGCCACTTGGACCAGGCGTTCGCCGAAGCCACCACACTGCGCGAGGAGTTGACGGCGTCGGCGGGCACCGAACACCCCCACGCCCTCGAAGCCCGGGCGATCGAGGCCTACTTGGCGCATCTGCGCGGCGACCACCGGGAGGCGACGGTGCTGGCGCTGGCGGTGGCCCGTATCCGCTGCGGGGCCGGCGACCCGAGGGCGGCGGAAGAGGTCGCGCGAGCGGCAGCGGCGTGGCAGCGGCTCGACGACGACCGCGCAGCCCTCGTACACGGCCGCGAACTCCTGCACATGTGGGACAGGTTGCGCCGGCGCGGACTGCTCCCGCCGGCGTACGCGAGCCTCGTGGAACAGGTCCGGCGGCATGTGGAGGCGCTGGCGATATACGCCTGACCCGCCGCCGACCCCCGCACCGGCCTGCGCGTAAACCGCGCGGCGCCGGTCGTACAGCCGTTGTCAAACGAGCGTCAAACGAACGTGGAACGCCCCTCGGAACACTCCCCAGTCAAGAAGACCCCCAACCCCTGGCTCCCCACCAGGGGCCGGTCTTCCTGAGGGAGCAGGAGCTCACCATGAACGTGACGGTCATCGGCTCGGCGAACGCGGTCTCCACCGAGGAACGGGCGCTGCGCGACCTGTACTTGGAGCACGGACCGGCGCTGTACGCGTACGTACTGCGCATGCTCGGCGGCGACACGCACCGCACGGAGGACGTCATCCAGGAGACGCTGCTGCGCTGCTGGAGCAAGCAGAACCTGTCCGACCACGAGGGCATGGCGGTGCGCCCCTGGATGTTCCGGGTCGCCCGCAACCTCGTCATAGACGGCCACCGCACCAAGATGGCCCGCCCGCTGGAGATCGGCGGCGCGACCTGGCTGAGCGAACTCGGCGCGGAGGCCGACGAGATAGAGAGCATGCTGTCGTCGATGGTGGTGCACGACGCCCTGGAGGACCTGACGCCGGCCCACCGCGAGGTGCTGCACGCGACGTTCTTCGCGGACCGGACGACGCAGCAGGCGGCGGACGCGCTGGGCGTTCCGCAGGGGACGGTGAAGTCCCGGGTGTATTACGCGCTGCGGAGTCTGCGGACGGCGCTGGAGGGGCGCGGGCTGGTGCGGTAAGTCCCGTTTGGGAGACCGCTGTTGAGTGACCGCTTCAGCTGCCGAGCGGTTACTTCAGGCGGTCATTTCAGGAGGAGCCGCACCTCCTCCGCCTCCTCCCCGTGCCCGCCCTCCTCCAGCAGGACCAGCGCCGATCCCCAGGCGGCGCGCGCGGAGCCCTCGTCCCCGGCGGCATGGTGGGAATCCCCGAGATGCCGCAGCGTGTCGGCCTCCAAGTACCGGTTCCCGATGCGCTGATAGAGCTGCACGGCCGCCTCGAAGCGCTCGACGGCGTCGGCGTGCCGCCCGAGGTGGTGCAGCGCGTACCCCACACTGTCCTGCGCGGACGCCTCACCGCTGGGGTCCCCGACCTTGCGGTGCAGCGCGATGGCCAACTCGCAGTTCTCCAGGGCCCGTTCGGGCTCACCGAGCAGGATGTACGTCCAGCCGATCTCGTTGAGGACGCTCGCCTCGCCGCTGTGGTGGCCGAGCGAGCGGTACAGCTCACCGGCCTGGGCGTAGTGGCCGAGTGAGATGTCGTACTTGGCAAGGGCGTTGGCCTGATAGGCGAACGCGCGATGGGTGCGGGCGCGGCCGAAGGCGTCACCGGCGGCGCGGAACAGCTCAAGTGCCTGCGCCAGCAGCCGCATTGCCTCCTCGGGGTGCCCGAACCGGGTGTGCCCGAAGCCGAGTCCGCGCAGCGCGTGGGCCTGGGCGACGGGGTCGCCGAGCGCGCGGGCGGCCCTCAGGGCGGCTTTGTTGATCTCCATGAGGTCGCGCTGGAAGCCGAGCCGGTCGAGGGAGAGGTCGAGCGCGTGGGCGAGCCGCCAGGCGTACGCGAACTGCCCTTTGGAGACGGCGTGTTCGACGACCGCGCGCAGGACATTCCGCTCGGTCCGCAGCCAATCGGTCGCCTGCCGGCTGTCGTCGAACCGAACGGGCCCGCTGTCCGTTGTGGTGGGTGGCTGCGGGATGGTCTCGCGGAACGGGCTGAGCACGGCGGACGCGTGGAGGGCGGTGTGCAGATAGTGATCGAGCATGCGCACGACCGCGCCTTCCTGCACCGCCCCGCTGTCGAGATCGACGGTCAACTCCCGTGCGTAGACCCGCAACAGGTCATGGAAGACGTACCGCCCGGGCCGCTGCTCGATGAGCAGACTGGCCCCCGTCAGCTCGGCCAGCGCCGGCCGCACCCGGCGCCGCTCGACCCCGCTGAGCGCGGCGGCGACGGCGGCGGACACATCGGGCCCCGGATGCAGCGCGAGCCGTCGGAACAGCTCGGCGGCGACGGGGGAGAGGGCGTGGTACGACCACGAGAACACCGCCCGCGCGTCGGCCCCGATGTCGTCCCCGGCGACGAACGCGTCGAGGCTGCCGTGATCCTCGCGCAACTCCTCGACAATGTCGGAGAGTTGGAACGCGGGCCGGTAGGAGGCACGGGCGGCGACGATGGCGAGCGCGAGCGGCAGCCGGGCGCACAGCTGGACGATGGCGTCGGCGGCCCGGGGTTCGGCGCCGACGCGCTGCTGCCCAACTCGCCGTGCCAGCAGCTCCCTTGCCTCCTCGGTCCCGAGCAGCCCGAGCGTGAAGGGCGTGGCCCCGTACCGTACGACGAGCCCGGTGAGCCGGCTGCGGCTGGTGACGAGGACGAGGCAGCCCGAGGCGCCCGGCAGCAGCGGCCGTACCTGTTCGGTGTCCCCGGCGTTGTCGAGCACGATCAGCACCCGCCGCTCGGCCAACACGCTCCGATAGAGCGCCGCTTGGGCGTCGAGTCCTTCCGGCACGGCCTGCGCGGCGACCCCCAGCGCCATCAGGAACGTCTCCAGCGCCTCCCCCGGGTCCATCCGCGCGCCCCCGGGGTCGTACCCGCGCAGATTGACGTACAGATTCCCGTCGGGAAAGGCTCCGGCGACCCGATGCGCCCAGTGCACGGCGAGCGTGGTCTTGCCGGCGCCGGCCATCCCGTCGAGCACGGCGATCGAGGACTGTCCGTCGCCCAACAGGGCGGAGAACCGTTCGAGTTCGGTGCGCCGACCGGTGAACGTCGGCAGATCGGCGGGGAGTTGGGAGGGCCGTATGCGGGAGGGGCCCGGTGGTTCGGGCGGATGCAGTCCGAGGGAGGGATCGTCGGCGAGGACGCGGGCCTGCAACTCCCGTAGCGAGGGCCCTGGTTCGATGCCCAGCTCATCGACGAGGGATCGCCGCGCCTGGGAGTAGGCGTCAAGCGCTTCCCCTCTTCGGTCACTGCGATAAAGGGCAAGGATGAGCAGTTCACGGAACGACTCCCGGAGCGGATGCTCGTCGCACAGCGCCCGCAGCTCGGCCAGCACCCCGGTGTGCTGCCCGCACTCCAGCTCCAGCCGCATCCTGAACTCCAGCGCCCGCAGCCGCCGTTCGAGCACCTCGACCCGAACCGCCGAGGCGAACGGCCCCGGCACCCCGAGCAGCGGTTCCTGCCAGGAGCCGAGCACATCCCGCACGATCCGCAGAGCATCGTCGAACTCCCCGGCGGCGCGCGCCTGTTCGGCCCGCAGAAGCTCACTCTCCGCGAAGTCGAGATCACTGGAGACGAGGTCCCGCCGCAACACGTACCCGTCCCCGGCGGACAGCACCACACGCGGCGCCTCACTGGCCCCCCGGTCAGGCTCAAGAACCTTCCGCAGCCGGGAGACATAGGTCCGCACCACAGAAACGGCCCCCCGAGGCGGCGAACTCCCCCAAACCCCGTCGACAATGAGGGAAACCCCCACCGGATGCCGTTTGCTCACCAGCAAAGCCAGCACGGCCTGCTGCTGAGGCGCCCCGACGGAAACCTCCACCCCCCCAACCCAGACCCGAACCCGCCCCAGCATCGCCACGCGAATACCTACAGCCCCACTGTCCGCCACGCTTCCGGACAGTAGTCGTTACTTAGGCGAACATCACTGTGTGCGGAAGCTTTTGCGCCATAGCTTGTCTCATAATCGCTGGTGAGGGCGGACGGGCGAGCCACGGACTCATAGGCCTTGGTCCGATAACTCTCTTGAAACTGACCGGAGTTGAACTCAGCCACCCCGGACCGGCGCCGTGTACCTATGCAAACCACCGCGCATTGGTCTGCTCCACGCGTATCACCCTCGACGCCGAAGCCGGCACGCCCCCCGCTCCAGATAAACCGCCAAACCAGCCGCCCGAGCCTGGACGCCCGCTGTGATCCGGCGTACGAGGCGGGGGAGGGCGAGTTCCGGGAGGCGTTCGGTGGGGTGGAAGTCGTAGCCGCGCAGTTCGTCGGCCTGTAGCGCGATCCGCCGGCGCTCGCCGCCCTGCGGGAGGACCTGTACCGGGAGAACGTGCCGTTCGACCGGGCCTTCTGGACCGTCTACTACGACCTCGGGCACGGCACCGGCGGACGGCTCGCCACCGCCGCTCGCGTGTCTCCCGTATCCCCGCCCCCGAACTCGCCCCCTGGTGCCGGGCCCTGGCCCTCGACGGACTCCTCTCCTACCGGGAGACCGGCGACCCGAGAGCCCCGCGCATGACCGACGTGCTCGCCGCCCTCCCCGCCCCCGAGGAGGGCCGCGTGACCACCTACGCCCCGCGCCACCTCGTCAACGGCGACCCGTCCCGCCCCGTCCACCTCACCGAGTCCCTGCCCGACGCCGAACCGCCGGACCGCATCAAGGCGCTGACAGACGCCCCCCGCGCAGCCGTTCCCCGAGCCCGCGCGGCCCGCGGCGGTGGGGACATATTCCGGATCGGCGGGGGCGCGGCGGTTGCTACCGTCGGGTCCGTATCCCACCAGCCGGATCAGAAGGATCTCCCTCATGCATGATGCCCGCGCCCTCATCGACATGGGTGCCGAAGCGGTTCGTCGGCTCGCTCGCCGCGGCTACTCTCTGGACCTGCCCGAGCTGGAGTCCCTCCAGTCCCGGCGCAACCAGAACATCCGCTCGGCCGACGAGCTGCGGGCCGAGTCCAAGCGGGTGGCGGGTGAGGTACAGCGGACGGCCAAGCAGGGCGGCGACATCGCCGGACTGAAGGAGCGCGCCCGCGAACTGAAGGACCGCATCCGGGACATCGAGGCCGGACAGGCCCAGGTCGAGGAGCAGCTGCGCGACCTCCTCCTCAGCATCCCGAACCTGCCGGACGACGCCGCCCCCGACGGCGACTCCGAGGACTTCGCGGTCGAGATCCGCCGGGTCGGCACCCCGCCGGTCTTCCCGTTCGAGCCGAAGGACCACGTCGACCTCGGCGAGGCCACCGGCATCCTCGACTTCGCCCGTGCGACGAAGCTGTCCGGCCCGCGCTTCGCGGTCTCGCGCGGCGCCGGAGCGGCCCTGGAACGCGCCCTGGCCACACTCTTCCTCGACCTGCACACCCGCCGGCACGGATACGTCGAGCACGCGGTCCCCTACCTGGTCACCCGCAAGACCATGACCGGCACGGGCCAGCTGCCGAAGTTCGAGGAGGACCTGTTCAAGACCGGCGTCGCCGACCGGGAGCTGTTCCTGATCCCGACCGCCGAAGTGCCGCTGACCAACCTCTACGCCGACGAGATCATCCCCCCCGCCGAACTGCCGCTGGCGCTCACCGCCCACACCCCCTGCTTCCGCTCCGAGGCGGGCTCCTACGGCCGCGACACCCGGGGGCTGATCCGCCAGCACCAGTTCGCCAAGGTCGAGATGGTCCAGATGGTCGACCCGGCGGACGCGGACGCCGCGCTGGAGACGATGGTCGGCCACGCCGAGGCGTGCCTGAAGGAACTCGGGCTCGTCTACCGCGTCGTCAAACTGGCCGCCGGCGACACGGGCTTCTCCGCCCAGCTCACCTACGACCTCGAGGTCTGGATCCCGAGCCAGAACACGTACCGCGAGATCTCCTCGGTCTCCAACTTCGGCACCTTCCAGGCCCGCCGCGCCAACATCCGCACCCGTGGCGAGGACGGCAAGCCCAAGCTCGTCGCCACCCTCAACGGCTCCGGCCTCCCCGTCGGCCGCACCCTGGCCGCGCTCCTCGAACAGTGCCAGCAAGAGGACGGCTCCCTCGTCCTGCCCGAATCCCTCGTCCCGTACCTCGGCTTCCGCCGCATCTCGGCGGACGGCAAACCGGAGGCGTAAGCGCTCGTCGCTCGGTAACCACGCCTTCCCGCCCGCCGGCCAACGACGGCTGTGGGGGGTCGCCGACGTACACCTCCTAGGGCCGGGCCGGCGGACGGACCTGGAGCCCGACCGGGCCCGCCGCCCGGCCCGCTCACCGAACGCGCGCTGCGCGACACCGGGTACGACCTCCTGGTCGCCGGGCACGAGTACCCGTCCCGGCCGGCCTGGACGCGCACCTGGCGCGAGCCGGACTGCGACATCGCCACCTTCCGGCACACCGACGCGGCCTTCGACGGCGAGCGCGCTGCTACTCGCCGGAGACGACCGAGCGGTACGCGCACCACCGTCCCCGCGACCGCCCCCGCCAACACCGGCCTCGACTTCATACGGCTCGGCCGCACAGACGAGGAGAAGCACCGCACCTAGGGCCTGTCCGGCGGATCCTGCTGGGGTCGCGGGGTCTGGCACGCCCTCCCCCAGGCGTTGTCGTCGGTTGCCGACGTCCCCCGGCCTTCGGCCGGGAGGTGCCCCCACCGCGTCGCCCGCCGCGGCAGCGGCAGATGTCAGCGTCTCCTCCGCCTTGCAGCCGCACGCACCAGACCCCGCTCACGCAAGCCGGCCGGCCTGATCCGCCGGACAGGCCCTAGCCGTCCGGGCGGCCCAGCTCCTCGGCCGCCGGACACGGATCGCCGGCCCCGTCTTCGACGAGGCGTACGTACGCCGCCACGCACGCCTGTTCGGCGCGGACCACGTGCAGTGGCTCGGCGAAGACGGCCGCCCTCCGCGACGGATCCGTACGTACGGGGAGGCCGGCGCGGCCGTCTTCGGCGAGTCCCCGCGCGCCGCACCCCCGTGGCCGCACTCACCTGGCGCGAGGGAACCGCGCCGAGGCGGCCCTGTGCGACCGGACGGGCGCGGCCACGGTGGCCGACCCCGCGGCGGACGACGAGACGGCGGCGAAGCTGCTCGCCCTCGCGATCGAGCGGGCCGGGAACTTCGGCCACACGGAGGTCCAGGAGACGGGGATGCGCCGCTTCACGGCGATGTCGCCCCGACCATGCTGAGCGCGCCCCCTCCTTCGGGGCCCGCGTGTTCGAGGCCCTCCGCCAATCCCTGGGAGCCCATTGGGAGTTCACGGTCTCCGAGGAACGCCGTACCCCTGGGAGGAACTCCTGACGGGCCTCAAGGAGGGTCTCGCCGCCCAGGGCGTCCGGCGAGAACCCTGCCTGCCGCTGCGGTGGGGCCGCGAGACCGAGCTGACGATCTCGGCGGTCCAGGCCCTCGATCCGTTCCTCAAGGAGGTCCGCCAAGGTGACCTACCGCAGCGGCTTCCTCCCCCAGCCCGTAGTCCGCTCCGCCGCGACACGTCCGGCACGCTCCTGGACGATTTCCTGACCTCGTCCGCCAACATCTCCCGCGTCCAGCCGATCCAGCGCCTCGACGAGTACGGGGGCATCCTGCGACGGCAGGCTGGGCGCACTGTCCGGGTTGGGCTTCCACGCCCGCCACATCAGCATCCACGGCAGGCCGACGGTATGGCGACGACGCCAGGTGAAGGGCATGACCCTCCACTTCAACCACCTGGACCTCCCCCTGGGCGACATAGTCCTCCTCCGGCCCACCGACACCCCGCCCACCTGGCCGTAGACTTCGGCACCGGCTTGGAACGCCTGGCCTGGCCGTGGACCTCGGCACGGGCCTGGAACGCCTGGCCTGGGCGAGGACGCGGCTGGACTGGAGAGACCTGATCTTCGGCAGCTTCGCCCCCTGGCACCCCCACCGACCCTGGACACCGTCCGCACCGCCCCCTGATCCGCACGTCCTACCGCTACTGGAGCCTGTTCGCCGAACCGGAGGTGCCGTGGGGGGCTGTGACGGTGAGGATGGGGGAGGAGCTGGGGGTCTGAGAGGCCCTGCTCACGGCGCCCGCTCGACTGACACCCAGAGGAACCCCACAAAACAAATCAGACCCGACGCTGATCTCTCAGCGCCGGGCCTGACCTGGCGTAATACTGTCGGGGTGGCGGGATTTGAACCCACGACCTCTTCGTCCCGAACGAAGCGCGCTGCCAAGCTGCGCTACACCCCGATATCGCTGCTGTCCTGCTCCCTGCGGCGACGTCGTTTACTTTAGCCCACCGGCGGCTGGAGACGAAATCCGGTTTTGGGGCGGGGGTGGAGGGGGCCGGGGCGGGCGTGGTCGAGGGCGGTGAGGAGGAGGGAGAGGGCGTAGAGGGCGAGGCCTAGGAGGAGGGCGTTGGCCAGGGTGTGCTTGTAGCCGTGGGCGGCGACGTCCAGGAAGGGATAGAGGTAGTCGGCCCCCGCACGAACCCCTGCGCGAGCCCCCTCCCGCACCCCCTCACCCACCCCTCCGGCGCCCCCTTTGACCACTTCCCCGACCGCCCCCTTGACCACCCCGCCGACCGCCGCTGTTCCCGTCCCCCCAGTCCCCATCCCTCCGGCAACTCCTGTCCCCGTCCCCCCGGCCGCCCCCGTACCCACCCCGCCCGCCAAGTAGTACCCCCGCGCCAACGTGAACCCCAGATACGCCAACGGATACAACAGCCACGCCGCCGCCTGCCGCACCCGCATCCGCCCCGGCGGCGTCAACAGCAGCCAGTCCAGCACGGCCGCCGCCGGCACCACCGTGTGCAGCAGTTGCCCGGCCACCGCATGCCACCCCGTCGGCGCCCCCGCCACCCCCGTCACCGACACCACACCCGCCCGCCCCGCCAGCAGCAGGTGATACAGCAGCGCCCCGGCCACCACATACAGCAGCGCCGCCCCCGTCACCGCCCCCGGCAATGGCCGCCGGGCGGTCCACGCCCGCCGCGCCGACACGAACGTCACCATCGCCAGGATCAGCGCCGCCTGCACCGAGAAATGGCTCAGCACCTGAAGCGGACGCCCCAGTAGCACGGCAAGCCCCACGCTCGCCGCCGCCCCGACGGCCAGCAGCAACCGCAGCACCGCGGCCACCGGCCGCCGCACCGGCGCCACCACCGCCGACGCCGGCACATAAGAGGGGAACAGGGCATGCGTACGGGGAATCGCCGGCAGCTCGGGGATGTCCCTGGGTATCGGAGCGGTCATGCCCCCAAGCTAGGCAAACAGGGCATACCGGGCGACGCGAGTGACCCACCCGAGTGACCCGCCCAACTGCCTCCCGGCCGCCCTCAGATCACCCCGGCTGCCCCAGATCGCCCTGGCCGACTGAGTCTCCCCGACAGACCTCACGGATCACCTCCGGCCGACCGAACCCCGTAACGAATCCCAGCCCGGCCCTGCCAGTTCGCCCCCGCGACCCTCCCCTAACCCACCCCCTTCCCCACCTCCACCAACGTCAACAACGTCACCTCAGGCGGACAAGCGAACCGCACCGGCGTATACCGATTAGTCCCGCACCCCGCCGACACATGCAGATAAGCCGTCCGCCCCCCGGCCGTATGCGTGGACAACCCCTTCACCCGGTCCGCGTCCAGATCACAGTTCGTCACCAGCGCCCCGTAGAACGGCACACACAACTGCCCCCCATGCGTGTGCCCCGCGAGGATCAGCGGATAGTCGTCGGCGGTGAAGGAGTCGAGGACCCGCAGATACGGCGCGTGCACCACCCCCATCGAGAAATCGGCGGCGGCCGACGGGCCCCCGGACACCCGCGCGTACCGGTCCCGCTTGATGTGCGGATCGTCGAGACCGGTCAGCTCGACGGAGACCCCCTCGATCTTCAGCACCCCGCGCGTATTGGTGAGGTTGAGCCACCCGGCCGCGTCGAACCCGTCCCGCAGGTCCTCCCAGGGGTTGTGGATGACGCCTACGACGGGGGCGTTGCCGTTCAGGCCGTGCTTGCCGGTCGTCCGCTCCAGCAGATAGCGGGCGGGGTTGCGCGGCTTGGGGCCGTAATAGTCGTTCGAACCGAAGACGTACGCCCCCGGGAACTCCATCAGCGGGCCCAGCGCGTCCAGCGTCTCCGGGATGCCCTCGGGGTCGGACAGATTGTCGCCCGTGTTGATCACGAAGTCGGGCCGCAGCCCGGCGAGCGAGCGCAGCCAGCGCTGCTTCTTGCGCTGGCCGCCGACCATGTGGATGTCGGAGACCTGCAAGACGCGCAGCGGACGCATCCCGGCCGGCAGGACGGGGACGGTGACCCGCCGCAGCCGGAACGAACGGGCCTCGAACCCGGCCGAGTAGAGAAGTCCGGCGGCCCCGACCGCCGCGATTCCCAAGGGAATTCCATATCGCGCTCGCATACGAACATCGTGTCAGACCCCCCACCCCCACTTCACCGCCCGCCCCCCTGATCTCACCCCCAAAGCCCCCCTAGGGGAACCTCACCCCAAAACCCCGACGCCCGGCCCCCCCGACCTTTGCCCCCTGAGCCCCGCCCCGTCACCGCCCCACCCCAAAACCCCGACGCACCACCCCACCCCCACCTGCCACAATCACCCCATGACCACGCTCAAGTCCAAGCTCCAGAAAGACCTCAACACCGCGATCAAGGCCCGCGACGAACTCCGCTCCTCCACCCTCCGGATGACCCTCGCCGCGATCACGAAGGAAGAGGTCGCGGGCAAGGAGAAGCGCGAGCTCTCCGAGGACGAGGTCCAGAAGGTGATCACCCGCGAGGCGAAGAAGCGCCGCGAGGCCGCGGAGGCGTTCGAGCAGGGCAACCGGCCCGAGCAGGCGGAGCGGGAGAAGGCGGAGGGCGGCGTCCTCGCCGAGTACCTGCCCAAGCAGCTCACCGACGAAGAGCTCGACGGCATCGTCGCGGCAGCCGTCGCCGAGGCCAAGGCGAACGGCGCCGAGGGCCCCCGCGCGATGGGCGCCGTCATGAAGCTCGTCAACCCCAAGGTCGCGGGCCTCGCGGAGGGCGGCCGAGTGGCAGCAGCGGTCAAGAAGCACCTCGCCGGCTGAACGAGAAACACCGGCCGCCCAAGAAGCCGCCCGCCCGACCCCCCGGCGCCGCACGACAAAGGGGCCCCTCGTCATCGTAGGAAAACATTCCTGTACGACGACGAGGGGCCCCTTCTCAAGCTCCTCGGGTCAGCGCAGCGTCCCCACCTGAAACCGCCAGGTCAGCGCAGCGGTCCCCTCAGTTCCTGCCCCCGTTCCCATTCCCCCGGATGAACCCGTCAGGGAAGCTGAACGTCGGCGTCGGAGTGTCCCCGGAGCCCCCCGAACTGCTGGAGCCCCCGTTCGACCCGCCGGAGGACGTGCCCCCGTCGGACGAACCCCCGGTCAGCAGGCCGCCGATGAACCCGGTCGTGCCCCCGCCGTTGCGATTGTCGTCATTGTTGCCCCGGCCGTTGCCGTTGCCGTTCCCGTTGCCCTTGCCCCCGTCGGGAATGCTGACCAGGTTGAACGAACCGGAGTCCTTGCCGGACAGCGCCCCGGTCATCGCGTCCTTCCAGATCGGACCCGGGGTGTCACCGCCGTAGACCTGGTCGTGGTAGACCCCGCCGATGCTGATGTTGGTCATCTTGACCTTCTGGGTGGCGCTGCCGACCCAGACCGCGCCCGACAGGGACGGGGTGTAGCCGACGAACCAGGCGTTCTTGCGCTCGTCGGTGGTACCGGTCTTGCCCGCGTTGTCGATGCCCTTGAGGCCGGCCGCCTGGCCGGTACCGGAGTCGATCACGCCGCTGAGCAGGGTGTTGATGGTGTCCGCGGTCTTCTCGCTCATCGCGCGCGAGCAGGTCGACTTGGGGACCTCGAGCGACTTCTTGGTGTTGCCGATGGTCTGCGTGATCGACTCGATGGCGACCGGGGTGCAGTACATGCCCCGGGAGGCGAAGGCGGCGTACGCGCTGGCCATGGTCAGCGGGGAGAGGCCGGTGGAGCCGAGGGTCATCGAGGAGGGCACCTCGGGGACCTTGTCGCCGTTGCCCTGGACGACGTGCAGCGCGTCGGTCATCTTCACGACCGGGCACATGCCGATGTCCGCGACCATCTGCACGAAGTAGGTGTTCACCGACTTGGCCATGGCCTGCTTGAGCGCGTAGGGGCCGACCTCTGCCTCGTTCTCGTTCTCCAGCTTCTCGTTGCCGTTGTTGCGCCAGTCCTTGCCGCTGCACGTGCTGACGCGGTCCGGGTAGGGCATCTCGTAGGGCGCGGAGTACGTCTGGTTGGCCGGGCGGCCCTGCTCCAGCGCGGCGGCGGCGACGAACGGCTTGAACGTCGAACCGGTCGGGAAGCCGTAGTTGGAGCCGCCGTACGCGGAGTCGACCGAGTAGTTGTACTCGGTCTCGTTCTTGCCGTAGCCGTAGGGCTTCGACTGGCCCATGCCGAGGATCTTGCCGGTGCCGGGCTGCACGAGGGTGACGGCCGTGGCGACCTTGTCGGACTGGTAGACGTGGTCCTTGATCGAGGACTGCACCGAGTCCTGCGCCTGCGGGTCCAGCGTCGTACGGATGGTCAGGCCGCCCTGGTTCCAGACCTTCGCGCGGTCCTCCTTGGTCTTGCCGAAGACCGGGTCGCTGAGGAAGACCTTCTCGACGTATTTGCAGAAGAAACTGGCGCCCTTGACGGCCGTGATGCAGCCGTTCTTCGGCTGGGTGACCTTCAGGCCCAGCGGGGCGGCCTTGGCCTTGTCGGCGTCGGCCTGGGAGATGTCGCCGAGCTCGGCCATCCGCTGGAGGACGATGTTGCGGCGCAGGGTCGCCTGCTTCTCGTCGTTGATCGGGTCGTACAGGCTCGGCGACTGCACGATGCCCGCGAGCAGCGCCGCCTCCTGGACGTTGAGGTCCTTGGCGTGCTTGGAGAAGTACCGCTGGGAGGCCGCCTCGACGCCGTACGCCTGCTCACCGAAGAAGGTGATGTTGAGGTAGTTCTCCAGGATCTTCTTCTTGCCCAGTTCCTCCTCGACCTGGATCGCGTACTTCAGTTCGCGGATCTTGCGGCCGATGGTCTGCTGGGTGGCCTGCGCGACCTTCGTCGGGTCGTCACCGGCCTCCTCGATGAAGACGTTCTTCACGTACTGCTGGGTGAGCGTCGAGGCGCCCTCGGAGACGCCGCCGCTCTGGGCGTTCTTGTTGACCGCGCGGAGAATTCCCTTGAGGTCGACCGCGCCGTGCTGGTAGAAGCGCGAGTCCTCGATCGCGACGATCGCCTTCTGCATGTACGGCGAGATGTTCTTGAGGTCGACGACCGTACGGTCGCGCGAGTACACGGAGGCGATCTGGTTGCCGTCGTTGTCCAGTATCGTCGTGCGCTGGCTGAGCGGCGGCGTCTTCAGGTTGGCCGGGAGTTCGTCGAACGACTCCACCGACCCCTTCGCGGCGAGCCCCAGCGCCCCGAACGCGGGCAGCGCGATGCCGGCGAGGACCGCTCCCGAGAGCACACTGACACCGAGGAACTTGGCGGCCTGCTGCGTACTGGACAGCCCACCGCCCGAGCGCTTCTTTGGCATGAGGGCAGCCTACGTTCTCAATCGCCGGACACGCGTATATGCCTTGGCCTAAGCTGCTGTCAGCTGTCACGGCAGCAGGGCCTTGTGAGAAGTACGTCCGGCGACCCCGAATCGTTCCGGATGTACGCGACTTTTTTGTCGACGGCGTGCCCGAATCCGCCTTGTGTGTCAGCCGGTGTCCGGTGTGATCCCAGTGAACTGCCCCGGTTTCGCCGGGAAAGTCATGTATGTCGCGGGCTCACTCCCGCGGGTGATCTGCCGGATGCGCATAGTCCGTTCGGGCCATTCAAGATTGGGCCCGAAGGGGGTGTTGCGCTGTGTCCGCCTTCCGTAACGTCCTCAACTGGCGGCGGTGAATATGCCGCTGCCGCCGTGGGGGAGCCTCGATTCGGGAGAGGACGGCGCCGGTATGGGCTGGGTAACCGACTGGAGTGCGCAGGCTGCCTGCCGCACTACCGATCCGGATGAACTGTTCGTTCAGGGAGCAGCGCAGAACAGGGCCAAGGCGGTGTGCACCGGTTGCCCGGTACGCACGGAATGCCTGGCGGACGCGCTGGACAACCGCGTCGAGTTCGGCGTGTGGGGAGGAATGACGGAACGCGAACGGCGCGCCCTGCTGCGCCGCCGCCCGACCGTCACCTCCTGGCGCCGCCTCCTGGAGACGGCGCGGACGGAGTACGAGCGGGGCACACTGCCGCTCGGGGCCGAGCACGTGTACGTCAACTACGCGGCGGTCGGCTGACGGCGCCCTCGGGCACCACGCCGGGAACCCCCCTCGGACCGGGGCAGAATCCGAGGCGGACCCAACCGGCCTGGCCGACCGCCCGGGGGCCCACCAGACATGGATCAACGGGTACCGGGGCAACGGGAGTTGCCGGGGTACCGGAGTACGGGCACGGCGACGGGGAGCCTGCGCGCCTCGCGTACGACCGGGGCGCCGGGGCTCCTTCGTACGAGGCCCTGCATGCCGGGTACGACCGGTCGCCGGCGTTTCAGTTGACGGCGTCCCCAGGCAGCTCGGGCCGCCCCGCGGCGAGCCGTTCGCCGATGTCACGCAGACCGGCGAGGTCATGGACGTCCCCGGGGAGCGCGGCCACCTCGGCCACCGCGACCTCGGGGTGCAGCGCGGTGAAGCGGTCACGGGTGCGCCGCTCGCGGGAGAGCAGATGCATCCGTTCCGCGTGGAGCCTCAGCAGCCCGGCGGTGAGCCGGTCGACCGCGGCCTCGGCGCCCGCGCCGGTGGGGGAACCGCCGCCTGGGGCCGGGGAGTTCGGAGCGTGGGATTCCGAACCGCCGAACGTGTCGGGAGAGTTACGAGTTCCAGCCTTCCCTGGGGGCTGATCCACAATGCCGGAGCGGTCAAGATTTTCCGCGGGGGCGGGGGAATCCGCTTGGGGGGCGGGGGAGTTGGGGTCGTCCGAAGGGGAGCCGTCAGCGCGCGCGGGACTGTCGGACGTTCCGTCAGCCGCCTCTCCGGCCGCCCCGTCGCCCGTCTCGCCCCCTGCGGCCTCCTCAAGGCCCTCCGCCGCCGCCAGCGCGCGTTCGGCGGTCAGCTGGGCCGCCCCGCTGCCGTGCACCCGGTTGAGGACCAGCCCGGCGAACGGCATGTCCTCGGCGGCGAGCCGCTCGACGAAGTAGGCGGCCTCGCGCAGCGCGTCCCGCTCGGGGGCGGCGACGACGAGGAAGGCCGTACCCGGCGCCTGGAGCAGCTTGTAGGTGGCGTCCGCGCGGGTGCGGAAGCCGCCGAACATGGAGTCCATGGCGGCGACGAACGTCTGGACGTCCTTGAGGAGCTGGCCGCCGAGCAGCTTGCCGAGGGCGCCGGTCATCATCGACATCCCGACGTTGAGGAACTTCATCCCGGCCCGCCCGCCGACCTTCGCGGGCGCGAGGAGCACGCGGATCAGCTTGCCGTCGAGGAAGGACCCGAGCCGCTTGGGCGCGTCCAGGAAGTCCAGCGCGGAGCGCGAGGGGGGCGTGTCGACGACGATCAGGTCCCACTCGTCCCGGGCCCGCAGCTGGCCCAGCTTCTCCATCGCCATGTACTCCTGCGTGCCCGCGAAGCCCGCCGAGAGCGACTGGTAGAACGGGTTGCCCAGGATGGCCGCCGCCCGCTCGGGATCGGCGTGCGCCTCGACGATCTCGTCGAAGGTGCGCTTCATGTCGAGCATCATCGCGTGCAGCTCACCGCCGCCCTCGACGCCCTTCACCCGCCGGGGGGTGTTGTCCAGGGAGTCGATCCCCATGGACTGCGCGAGGCGGCGGGCGGGGTCGATGGTGAGGACGACGACCTTGCGCCCCCGCTCGGCGGCGCGCACGCCCAGGGCGGCGGCGGTGGTCGTCTTCCCGACACCGCCGGAGCCGCAGCAGACGACGATGCGGGTGGCGGGGTCGTCGAGGAGGGGGTCGATCTCCAGGGTGCGGGTGGGGGAGAGGTGGTGGGTGTCGGGGGCGGGGGTTCTCGCGGCGGACGACGGGAGCTTGGCGCCGGGGTTCTTCGAGGCGGACGCCCCCTTGGAGGCGGCTTCCCCGGATGCGGCCCCTTTGGAGGCAGCCTCTCCGGATGCGGCCCCTTTGGAGGCAGCCTCTCCGGATACAGCCCCCTTGGAGGCAGCCTCCCCGGATGCGGCCCCCTCGGACACGGCCTTGTCGGACGCGGCCCCCTCGGACACGCCCCCTTCGGACCCGCCCCCCGAGTCCGCCCGCCCCGCCGGGTCCCTGCTCATGCGATCCCCTGCTTCCGCAGCTCGGTGGCCAGTTCGTACAGGCCCGCCAGGTCCAGGCCCTCGGCGAGCAGCGGGAGTTCATGGGTCGGGAGCGCCAGCTCGGCCAGGACGGCGCGCTGCTCCTGCTCCAGGCGGTGCCGCTCGGCGTACTCCCCGGCCTGCGCGAGCAGGGGGTCGACGAGCTTCTCGGCGTGCCCCCCGCGACGCGCCCCGCCCAGCCCGGCCGCCGAAAGGGACCTGGCGACCGAAGAACGCGCGACACTCCCCGCGAGTTCCAGCCCGGCCGCGTCGAGCACCTCGGGCCGCACCATGTTGACGACGACCCGCCCCACCGGCAGCCGCGCGGCCCGCAGTTCGGCGATGCCGTCGGCGGTCTCCTGGACCGGCATCTCCTCAAGGAGCGTCACGAGGTGCACGGCGGTCTCCGCGGACTTCAGCACCCGCATCACGGCCTGCGCCTGATTGTGTATCGGCCCGATCCGGGCGAGCCCGGCGACCTCGTCGTTGACGTTGAGGAACCGCGTCACCCGGCCGGTCGGCGGTGCGTCCATGACGACGTAGTCGTACACGAACCGCCCCGCGCGGTCCTTGCGGCGGACGGCCTCGCACGCCTTGCCGGTCAGCAGGACGTCCCTGAGACCGGGAGCGATCGTCGTCGCGAAGTCGATCGCGCCGAGTTTCTTCAGGGCCCGGCCCGCCGAGCCCAGTTTGTAGAACATCTGGAGGTAGTCCAGCAGGGCCAGCTCGGGGTCGATGGCCAGCGCGTACACCTCCCCGCCCCCGGGCGCGACGGCGATCTTTCGCTCCTCGTACGGAAGGACCTCCGTCTCGAAGAGCTGGGCGATGCCCTGCCGGCCCTCGACCTCGACGAGAAGCGTCCGCTTCCCCTGCCGCGCGAGGGCCAGCGCGAGGGCCGCGGCGACCGTCGTCTTTCCGGTCCCGCCCTTGCCGCTGACGACCTGGAGCCTGCTCACGTCTTCGAGCGTAACCACTCGGCGCCCGGACCAATCAGCGCCCTGTGGATAACCGGTACGACAGTCGCAGGAAAAGCCGTCGCGAAGCGGCGATCATCACAGCGGATAAAGTCCCCCCATGACCAAGTGGGAATACGCAACTGTGCCGCTGCTCGTCCACGCCACGAAGCAGATCCTGGACACCTGGGGCGAGGACGGCTGGGAGCTGGTCCAGGTCGTGCCCGGCCCCAACCCCGAGCAGCTGGTGGCCTACCTGAAGCGGGCCAAGGCATGAGCGCTGTAGAGGCCAGGATCGCCGAGCTGGGCCTGGCCCTGCCGGACGTCGTCCCGCCGCTCGCCGCCTACCAGCCGGCCGTGCGGACCGGCAATTACGTGTACACGTCGGGCCAGCTGCCCCTGGTCGACGGCAAGCTGCCCGTCACCGGCAAGGTCGGCGCCGAGGTCACCGCGGAGGAGGCCAAGGAGCTGGCCGCGCGGTGCGCGCTGAACGCCCTGGCCGCCGTGAAGTCCGTCACGGGTGACCTGGACCGCATCGCGCGCGTGGTGAAGGTCGTCGGCTTCGTCGCCTCCGCCCCCGACTTCACCGGCCAGCCCGGTGTGATCAACGGGACCAGCGAACTCCTCGGCGAGATCCTGGGGGAGAAGGGCGTCCACGCGCGCAGTGCCGTCGGCGTCGCCGTGCTGCCCCTGGACGCGCCGGTCGAGGTCGAGGTCCTGGTCGAGCTCACCGAGGGGTGACCCCGGGGGCTCTCGAAGATTCGCCGGTCAGCGGATAGCCTCCGCCCATGGCGAATGGGCAGTGGTTCCCCCCGGACTGGCCGGACCGTATCCGCGCCCTGGCGGAGGGCACCCTCACACCGGTCGCCCCCAAGCGCGCGGCCACCGTCATCCTCCTGAAGGACGGCGACGGCGGCCCTGCCGTCCACATGCTGCGCAGACGCGCCTCCATGGCTTTCGCCGGAGGCGCGTACGCGTATCCGGGCGGCGGCGTCGACCCGCGCGACGACGACCGCACGGTGCGCTGGGCGGGCCCCACGCGCGCGTGGTGGGCGGCCCGGCTCGGCGTCGGGGAGCCGGCGGCCCAGGCGATCGTCTGCGCGGCCGTGCGCGAGACGTACGAGGAGTCGGGCGTCCTTCTCGCGGGCCCCACGCCCGACACCGTCACCGGCGACACCACCGCCCCCGACTGGGAGGCCGACAGAGCGGCCCTGGTGGCCCGTGAGCTGTCGTTCGCGGAGTTCCTGGACCGGCGGGGCCTGATCCTGCGCTCGGACCTCCTGGGGGCCTGGACGCGCTGGATCACCCCCGAGTTCGAACCGCGCCGCTACGACACCTGGTTCTTCGTCGCCGCCCTCCCCGCCGGCCAGCGCACCCGCAACGCCTCCACCGAGGCCGACCGCACCGTCTGGATCACCCCGCCCGCCGCGGCGGCCTCGTACGACGCCGGCGACCTGCTGATGATGCCGCCGACCGTCGCGACCCTGCGCCAGCTGATCCCGTACCGCTCCGCCGCCGAGGCCCTGGAGGCGTCCCGCGCGCGGGATCTCACCCCCGTCCTCGCGCGGGCGAAGCTGGAGCCGAGCCAGATCACCCTCTCCTGGCCCGGACACGACGAGTTCACCAAGCGCATCCCGATCGGAGGAGCCTCCGCATGACCCACGCCGGCGCCCTTCCCGGCCAGCCGCGCGCGGCGGTCGTCTCCGGACCCGCCACCACCCGCGCGGTGAACGTCCTCGCGCCGAACGCCTCGGCGATGACCCTGGACGGCACCAACACGTGGATCGTGGCCGAACCGGACTCGGACCTGGCGGTGGTGATCGACCCGGGTCCCCTGGACGAAGGCCACCTCCGCGCGGTGATCGACGCAGCGGAGCGCTCGGGCAGACGCGTGGCCCTGACCCTGCTGACCCACGGCCACTCCGACCACGCCGAGGGAGCGGTCCGCTTCGCCGAACTGACCGGCACCAAGGTCCGCGCCCTGGACCCCGCGCTCCGCCTCGGCGACGAGGGCCTGACGGCGGGCGACGCGATCACCACAGGCGGCCTGGACCTCAGGGTGGTCCCCACCCCCGGCCACACGGCGGACTCCCTGTGCTTCCACCTCCCGGCCGACCAGGCGGTCCTCACCGGCGACACCGTCCTGGGCCGCGGCACCACAGTGGTGGCCCACCCCGACGGCCGCCTGGGCGACTACCTGGACTCCCTGCGCCGCCTGAGGTCCCTGACGGTCGACGACGGCGTGCGAACGGTCCTCCCAGGCCACGGCCCCGTCCTGGACGACGCCCAAGGCGCCGTCGAGTACTACCTGGCCCACCGGGCCCACCGCCTGGCCCAGGTGGAGACAGCGGTGGAAACCGGCCACACGACCCCACCAGAGGTCGTCGCCCACGTCTACGCCGACATAGACCACTCCCTATGGCCGGCAGCGGAACTCTCGGTCCGGGCCCAACTGGAGTACCTGAAGGAGCACGGGCTGATCTAAGGGGCGCCGCATTCCGCGCCCGCCCCCCAAGGGACCCGCACCACCCCGGCCGAGACCCGGCGTCAGCGTGACCGCTTCGCCAGGCGTTCCACGTCCAGCAGGATCACCGCGCGGGCCTCCAGGCGGAGCCAGCCTCGCTGGGCGAAGTCGGCCAGGGCCTTGTTCACCGTCTCGCGGGAGGCGCCTACCAGTTGGGCCAGCTCCTCCTGAGTGAGGTCGTGGACGACATGGATGCCCTCCTCCGACTGCACGCCGAAGCGGCGGGAGAGGTCGAGCAGCGCGCGCGCGACACGGCCGGGGACGTCGGAGAAGACCAGGTCGGACATCTGGTCGTTGGTCTTGCGCAGCCGCCGGGCGACCGCGCGCAGCAGCGCTCCGGCGACCTCGGGGCGGGCGTTCAGCCAGGGCTGGAGGTCGCCGTGGCCGAGGCCCAGCAGCTTGACCTCCGTGAGGGCCGTCGCCGTCGCCGTACGCGGACCCGGGTCGAACAGCGACAGTTCGCCGATCAGCTCGCCGGGGCCGACCACCGCCAGCATGTTCTCGCGGCCGTCGGGGGATGTGCGGTGAAGCTTGACCTTGCCCTCGGTCACGACGTAGAGCCGGTCACCGGGGTCGCCCTCGTGAAAAAGCGAGTCACCACGCGCGAGGGTGACCTCACTCATGGAGGCGCGCAGCTCCGCGGCCTGCTCGTCGTCGAGAGCCGCGAAGAGCGGGTTGCGCCGCAGAACGTCGTCCACGAGTTCTCTCCTTGTCGACCTGCTCAGGGGATCTTTCTCCCCCACGTACCAGGGGACCGTGGTGCCCATTTTGCCTGACGGTCCAAACAGTGTGATCTGTCACAAGGATGCCGCACACCTGTCCGGAGGTAAGCGGCAGGGGTCCAATCGGGGACCGATTCCCGGGGTCCGGGGCGGATGTCGGTGCCGGGCTTTAGGCTGGCCAGGTGTCCGGATCGCCGGTCAGAGCGCGGGCCGTGGGGGCTCGGCGGACCGCCGTACGACGGGATTCCGCCGTGGGCGAACAGGACGCGGGCGGCAACCCTGGTGGCGGTAGGAAAGCGGCAAAGGTGACAGAGAAGACTTCAGCTAAGAAAACGTCCGGACCGAAGAAACCGGCGCCCTTGCCGCCCGGCAAACCCGAGTCCCGTACGGCCCTCGTCCGCCGCGCGCGCCGGATCAACCGGGAGCTCGCCGAGGTGTACCCGTACGCGCACCCCGAGCTGGACTTCGACAACCCCTTCCAGCTGGTCGTCGCGACCGTCCTGTCCGCCCAGACCACCGACCTGAGGGTCAACCAGACGACCCCCCTGCTCTTCGCGAAGTACCCCACCCCCGAGGACCTGGCCGTCGCCGACCCCGAGGAGGTCGAGGAGATCCTCCGCCCGACCGGTTTCTTCCGAGCCAAGACCAAGTCGGTCATCGGCCTGTCGAAGGCGCTGGTGGAGCAGTTCGGGGGCGAAGTCCCGGGCCGGCTCGAGGACTTGGTCAAGTTGCCCGGAGTCGGCAGGAAGACGGCGTTCGTCGTATTGGGCAACGTGTTCGGCAGACCCGGCATCACCGTCGACACCCACTTCCAGCGCCTCGTACGCCGCTTCCGCTGGACCGCCGAGACCGACCCCGACAAGATCGAGGCGGCCATCGCGGAGCTGTTCCCCAAGTCCGACTGGACCGACCTCTCCCACCACGTCATCTGGCACGGCCGCCGCATCTGCCACGCCCGTAAACCGGCCTGCGGAGCCTGCCCCATCGCCCCCCTCTGCCCCTCCTACGGCGAGGGTGAGACGGACCCGGAGAAGGCCCAGAAGCTCCTGAAGTACGAGAAGGGCGGCTTCCCCGGCCAGCGCCTGAACCCGCCCCAGTCCTACCTGGACGCGGGCGGCAGGCCCGCGCCGCCGCTGGGGGCGGGGTGAGGCGGAGGACCGCCGTGAACGCCACAGGCCGGCCTCCCGGACGTGAGCCCGCCCGGAGCCCCTGCCCCGGCACCCGAGCGATATCCGGCCGCCCCGCAGCCGGTCACCGCCCCCCGCCCGGCCTGCCCGAGGCGCCGGCCCACGCCGAGACGCTCCGCGAGCCGGCCGCCCCCGACCCTGAGAACCCTCCCCCGAGAGAAATCAGGGTCGGCCGGCGGCGAGGTGCGGAACGATCTCGGGAGGGGCGGGCGTTGGAAGGGAAAGATCGGGGGGTGGTGCGGAGATGAAGCAAGTCAGGGACGCGCAGGGAGGGCCCGCAAAGGCGGGTCCGTACGAGGGGCGAGTGGCCGTCAGCAAGGACGGGCTGCCCGAGTGGCTGGACCCGGTGGTGCGGGCGGTGGAGACCGTCGAGCCCCGGCAGCTGAGCAGGTTCCTGCCGCCGGAGGACGGGGGCGGGCGCCAGTCGGCGGTGCTCATCCTCTTCGGCGAGGGAGGGAGAGGGCCGGAACTGCTGCTGATGGAGCGGGCGAGCTCGCTGCGCTCGCACGCCGGCCAGCCCTCCTTCCCCGGCGGCGCCCTCGACCCGCAGGACGGCGACCCGAAGGGCGACGGACCGCTGCGGGCCGCGCTGCGGGAGGCCGAGGAGGAGACGGGGCTGGACCCGGCGGGGGTGCAGCTCTTCGGTGTCCTGCCCCCGCTGTACATCCCGGTCAGCCAGTTCGTCGTGACCCCCGTCCTGGGCTGGTGGCGCACCCCCAGCCCGGTCGGCGCGATGGACCCGGCGGAGACCGCGCGGGTCTTCACGGTCCCCGTGGCGGATCTCACGGACCCGGCCCACAGAGCGACGACCGTGCACCCCAGCGGCCACCGAGGCCCGGCATTCCTGGTCGAATCGGCCCTCGTCTGGGGGTTCACGGCGGGAGTGATCGACCGCCTGCTGCACTACGCGGGCTGGGAGCGCCCCTGGGACAGGGACAAGCAGGTCCCGCTGGACTGGCGGTCATGACAGGGTGTCCTCCGATCCCCGGGATCTCCCCGGCCGACCTGTAGTGAGGGCGAGTTGACGAGGCGAGGCGCCGAGCGGTGAACGTGCTGGACATCCTGTTGCTGGTCGCGGCCGTGTGGTTCGCGGTCGTCGGCTACCGCCAGGGCTTCGTCGTCGGCATCCTGTCGGTGATCGGCTTCCTGGGCGGCGGCCTCGTCGCCGTCTATCTGCTGCCGGTCGTCTGGGACGCCCTGACCGACAGCTCGGAGGTCAGTACGACCGCGGCGGTCGTCGCCGTCGTCGTCGTGATCGTCTGCGCCTCCGTCGGCCAGGCGCTCACCACCCACCTCGGCAGCAAGCTGCGCCGCTACATCACGTGGTCCCCGGCCCGCGCGCTGGACGCGACGGGCGGGGCGCTGGTCAATGTGGGCGCGATGCTGCTGGTGGCGTGGCTGCTGGGCTCGATGCTGGCGCAGACGACGCTGCCGACGCTCGGCAAGGAGGTCCGCGGCTCGAAGGTGCTCCTGGGCGTCTCCGAGGTGCTCCCGGTCCAGGCGGACACCTGGTTCAAGGACTTCACGTCGGTCCTCGCGCAGAACGGCTTCCCGCAGGTCTTCAGCCCGTTCTCCAACGAGCCGATCCGCGAGGTCGAGCCGCCCGACCCGGCGCTCGCCGGCAGCGCCGTCGCCGCCCGCGCGCAGGCGTCGATCGTCAAGGTCATGGGCACCGCGGAGAGCTGCGGCAAGGTCCTGGAGGGCACCGGCTTCGTCTTCGGCGAGCGCCGGGTGATGACCAACGCGCACGTCGTGGGCGGCGTCACCGAACCGACCGTCCAGATAGGCGGCGAGGGCCGCAAGTACGACGCGAAGGTCGTCCTGTACGACTGGCGGCGCGACATCGCCGTCCTCGACGTCCCCGGACTCGACGCGCCGGCCCTCCAGTTCACCTCGAAGGACGCCGCGACCGGCGACAGCGCGATCGTCGCCGGGTTCCCGGAGAACGGCTCGTACGACGTGCGTTCGGCGCGCGTGCGCGGGCGCATCACCGCCTCCGGCGCGGACATCTACAAGCGGGGCACCGTCCGCCGCGACGTCTACTCCCTGTACGCGACGGTCCGTCAGGGCAACTCCGGCGGCCCCCTGCTGACCCCCGACGGAAAGGTCTACGGCGTCGTCTTCGCCAAGTCCCTCGACGACGCGGAGACCGGCTACGCCCTGACCGCCGACGAGATCCGGCAGGACATCACGGACGGCAAGACGGCCAGCCAGCAGGTGGACAGCGACAACTGCGCCCTCTGAGGCGGCAGCCGGGAAGAGGCGCCCCGGACCGGGGCGGGGGTGTCGGGAAAAGGGGAGCTCAGCCCCGTGGATGCCGCAGCCGCACCGAGACCCACCGGGCCCTGCGGCGCAGGATCCGTGGGATGCCCACCCGGAGGTCACCCCCCGGCGTTGGCGCGCCTGGCCCCCGCTGATGGGCGCTCAGGCCTTCGGCCGAGCGGCGGTTGCGTGCTGCGTCACTGTAGTCGTGCGTCCAGCCCATACCCCGACGTCTGCCCCCGCCCCAAGGTCGATAACCTCCCGGCGGCCCGCCAATCGGCCTATGCGTCGGGCACATGGACGTCCGCAGGACAGACGTTCGGATCCGGATACCGGGCGTATCGGCGCGCTCACACCCCGAGGCGAACCCCTTCCGGCCAACAGGCCGAACTCACCGAACAGGCACCGCCGGACGGCCCGGCTCACCGATCCGGCTCGGAATCCTTCAGCCAGCCGATCAGCTCCGTCGAGAACGCCGCCGGATCCTCCTCGTGCGGAAAGTGCCCGAGCCCGTCGAACAGCCGCCACCGGTACGGCGCTTCGACGTACTCCCCGCTGCCCGCCGCGCTGCGCGGCCGGCTGACCGGGTCGAGCGAGCCGTGCAGATGCAGCGTCGGCACCCGCACCGGCCGCTTCATCCGCCGGTAGAACTGGATGCCGTCGGGCCGCGCGAGCGAGCGCACCAGCCAGCGGTAGGGCTCGACGGAGCAGTGCGCGGTGGACGGGATCAGCATCGCCTCGCGGTACGCCGTGAGCGCCGCCTCGTCCGGCGGGAGCGGCCCGGACCAGTCGCGGATGAGGTCGGCGACCAGCGCGCCGTCGTCCGCGACGAGCCGGCGTTCGGGGATCCAGGGCCGCTGGAACCCCCAGATGTGTGAACTCGCCGCCGTCTGCTTGACGTCGGCGAGCATCGCGGACCGCCAGCGCCGGGGGTGCGGCATCGACGCGACCGCGAGCCGGCGCACGAGCTTGGGGCGCATCGCGGCGGCCGTCCAGGCGAGGTAGCCGCCGAGGTCGTGGCCGACGAGCGCGGCGTCCGGCTCGCCGAGGGAGCGGATCACGCCGGTGATGTCGAGGGCCAGGTTCGCGGGGTCGTAGCCGCGCGGGGTGCGGTCGCTGCCGCCGACTCCGCGCAGGTCGAGGGCGACGGCCCGGAAGCCGGCCGCCGCGAGCGCGGTCAGCTGGTGCCGCCAGGTCCACCAGAACTGCGGGAAGCCGTGCACCAGCAGCACCAGCGGCCCGTCGCCCATTTCAGCGATGTGGAAGCGGGCGCCGTTGGCGGCGACGTCCCGATGGATCCAGGGGCCGTCCGGCCGGACGACCGAGGAGGGGTGCTGAGCCGAGGAGGTGGCCGGGTCCGTCATGATGTCGAGCGTGCCACAGCTTCGAGGGGTTGCGGGGCGGCGTCCCTGGCGGCGAGTTCGGGGCGCGGGTGCGGCCTGGCGTTCTGGAGGACCCCGGCGGTCTCCTTCACGGAGGCGGCGACCTTCTGCGGACCCTTGCCCTTCTGCGCCTTCTTGAACATGGCGATGCCGATGAGGATCAGCAGGCCCGCGATCAGCGCGTTGGCCGCGAACGACAGCAGGAAGCACCAGGCGAGGTTCCAGCCGCCGGTGCCGTTGTGCCCGCCGGTCCAGGCGTTGATGCCGTAGGCGAGCGCGAAACTCAGCATCGGCAGGGAGAACAGCAGGGCGACGGCGGCCACGAGGAAGGCCGCGCTGCCCACGGCACCCCGCTTCACATCCTGCTTGAGCTGCGCCTTCGCCAGCGCGATCTCGTCGTGCACCAGCGCGGACATCTCGGCCGTCGCGGAGGCGAACAGCTGTCCGACGCTGCGTTCGGCGCCGACCGGGCTGTCGTCGGGTGCGCTCATCGAGGTCTCCCTTGTGATTGCCGTACCGAATCTGTCCTGCCGTCGTGCCGGACAACTCGTACGGTCTCGATCTGTACCGTCCCGTCAGATCATGCCGGACGGCCGTCCCCGGCGCCCGCCCCGCCCGGCGGTTCGGCGGATGTGTGGCGGGCGGCGGCCAGTTCGCGGGCGATCCGGCGGTGCTCGGCGGCCTTGCCGTCCAGGATGTCGGCCATCCGGAGGTGATACGCGGGGTCGTCCTCCTCGTACACGTCGGGGATGCCGTCGGCGTCCTCGTCGCGCTCCTCCCGCTCGGTCAGCCGCCGGTACTTCGCGTTGCGCAGCTTCAGCAGGACCGTCGCCCAGCAGGCGGCGATCAGCGAGCCGGCCAGGACGGCCGCCTTGACCTCGTCGGTCAGCCCCGGATCGGCCGCGAAGGCCAGTTCGCCGATGAGCAGCGACACGGTGAACCCGATCCCGGCGAGCGAGGCCAGCGCGAAGACGTCCGCCCAGGCCAGCTCCTCGCTCAGCGAGGCCCGCGTGAACCGCGCGGTCAGCCAGGTCCCGCCGAAGATCCCGAGCGTCTTGCCGACGACGAGACCGAGGACGACCCCCAGCGTCTCGGGCCTGCCGAACACGTCCCCGAGCGCGCCCCCCGACACCCGCACCCCCGCGCTGAACAGCGCGAACAGGGGGACGGCGAGACCGGCCGACAGGGGCCGTACGAGGTGCTCGACCCGTTCGCCGGGGGAGCGGGCCTCGCCCTCGCGCGTCGTGCAGCGCAGCATCAGCCCCATCGCGACGCCCGCGATCGTCGCGTGGACGCCGCTGTTGTACATCAGCGCCCAGATGACGACGGCCAGCGGAACGTACACGTACCACCCGCGCACGCCCCGCCGCAGCAGCCACCGGAAGAGGACCAGGCCCGCCACCGCGCCGCCCAGGGCCGCGAAGTTGAGGTCGCTGGTGTAGAAGACCGCGATGATCAGGATGGCGAACAGGTCGTCGACGACCGCCAGGGTCAGCAGGAACGCCCGCAGCGCGCTCGGCAGCGAGGTCCCGATCACGGCCAGCACGGCGAGCGCGAACGCGATGTCGGTCGCGGTCGGCACGGCCCACCCGCGCAGCGAACCGCCCCCGCCGAGGCTGGTGAGCGTATAGACGAGCGCCGGTACGGCCATCCCGCACAGCGCGGCGACGACGGGCAGCGCGGCGGCGCGCGGATCCTTCAGCTCCCCGGCGACCAGCTCGCGCTTCAGCTCGATCCCGGCGACGAAGAAGAACACGGCGAGCAGCCCGTCGGCGGCCCAGTGCGCTATGGAGAGGTTGAGACCGAGGGCGCCCGGCCCGAGGTGGAAGCCGCTGACGGAGGCGTAACTCCCGCGCAGGGCAGGGATGTTGGCCCACAGCAGCGCGGTGATCGTGGCGATGAGCAGCAGCACCCCGCCCACCGTCTCCGCCCGCAGCGCGTCCGCGACGAACCTGCGCTCCGGGAGCGACAGGCGGCCGAGCAGCTTGCGGGGCGTACGGGGGGTGGACACGGGGACCTCCGGTCTGCGGGCAGGACTGAGCACCTGCCGACCAGACTTCCCGGCACACCTGGGCGATTCGACCGGGATTCACCCGTTCGGATCTTGGCGCATCCTTGACACGCCTTTGACCAGGATACCCAAACCGGAACTCCCTGCCCCCCTGCTCCGTTCAGCAGTACAGGGGGGCCTGAGCAACCGGTCAGCTCATACGACCGACCACACCCGCCTCAGTCCTCACTCGGCGCCGCGGGCAGCTTCTCCTGGATGAGCGACATCACCGTGGAATCGGTCAGGGTCGTGGTGTCCCCCAAGGCCCTGTTCTCCGCCACATCCCGCAGCAGCCGCCGCATGATCTTGCCGGAACGTGTCTTCGGAAGTTCCGCGACCGGCAGGACCCGCTTGGGCTTGGCGATCGGCCCGAGGGTGCTGCCGACGTGGTTGCGCAGCTCCCCGACGAGGTCCTCGCTCTCCGACGCCGTACCGCGCAGGATGACGAAGGCGACGATGGCCTGGCCGGTGGTCTCGTCGGCGGCGCCGACCACGGCCGCCTCGGCGACCGCCGGGTGCGAGACGAGGGCGGACTCGACCTCGGTGGTGGAGATGTTGTGGCCGGAGACGAGCATGACGTCGTCGACGCGGCCGAGCAGCCAGATGTCGCCGTCGTCGTCCTTCTTCGCCCCGTCGCCCGCGAAGTACTTGCCCTCGAAACGCGACCAGTAGGTGTCGATGAACCGCTGGTCGTCGCCCCAGATGGTGCGCAGCATCGAGGGCCAGGGCTCGGTGACGACGAGATAGCCGCCGCCCCCGTTGGGGACCTCGTTGCCCTCGTCGTCGACGACGGTCGCCGAGATCCCCGGCAGCGGGGTCTGCGCCGAGCCGGGCTTGGCCTCGGTGACGCCCGGCAGCGGGGAGATCATGACGGCGCCGGTCTCGGTCTGCCACCACGTGTCGACGACCGGGACCGCGTCGGCCCCGATGTGCTTGCGGTACCAGATCCACGCCTCGGGGTTGATCGGTTCTCCTACCGAGCCGAGCACACGCAGGCTGGACAGATCGAACTTCGCGGGGATGTCGTCGCCCCACTTCATGAACGTCCGGATCGCCGTGGGAGCGGTGTAGAGAATCGTCACTCCATACTTTTGGACGATCTCCCAGAACCTCCCCTGGTGCGGGGTGTCCGGCGTGCCCTCGTACATGACCTGCGTCGCGCCGTTGGCGAGCGGGCCGTAGACGATGTAGGAGTGCCCGGTGACCCAGCCGACGTCGGCGGTGCACCAGTAGACGTCCGTCTCCGGCTTGAGGTCGAAGACGGCGTTGTGGGTGTACGCCACCTGGGTGAGGTAGCCGCCGGAGGTGTGCAGGATGCCCTTGGGCTTCCCCGTCGTCCCGGAGGTGTAGAGGATGAACAGGGGGTGCTCGGCGCCGAAGGCCTCCGGCGTGTGCTCGGCGGACTGCCGGCCGACGACGTCGTCCCAGCTCAGGTCGGTCTCATCGTTCCAGGCGACCTCCTGGCCGGTGCGGCGCACGACGAGGACGCTGCGCACCCCGCCGGCCTTGGCCACGGCCTCGTCCACGGCGGGCTTGAGCGCCATCGGCTTGCCGCGCCGGTAGCCGCCGTCGGTGGTGACGACGACCTTGGCGTCGGCGTCCTTGATCCGCGTGGACAGCGCGTCGGCGGAGAAGCCGCCGAAGACGACCGAGTGCGCGGCGCCGATCCGGGCGCAGGCCAGCATCGTGATCGCCGTCTCGGGGATCATCGGCATGTAGACGGCGACCCGGTCGCCCTTGCCGACGCCCAGCTCCAGCAGGGCGTTGGCCGCCCTGGAGACCTCGTCCTTCAGCTCGGCGTAGGTGATCGAGCGGCTGTCGCCGGGCTCGCCCTCGAAGTGGATGGCGACCCGGTCGCCGTTGCCCGCCTCGACATGCCGGTCCACGCAGTTGTACGCGACGTTCAGCTCGCCGTCCTCGAACCACTTCGCGAACGGCGGGTTCGACCAGTCCAGCGTGCGCGTCGGCTCCTTGGCCCAGCTCAGCCGGCGCGCCTGCGCGGCCCAGAAGCCGAGCCGGTCAGCCTTGGCCTGCTCGTACGCCTCCGCCGTCACGTTGGCGTGCGCGGCCAGCTGGCTCGGCGGCGCGAAACGGCGCTCCTCCTTGAGGAGGTTGGCCAGGCTTTCGTTGCTCACGACATCTCCCTTTCCCAGGGTGTCCGTTGTGTCCCAGGCCACAGCTCATCAGACCCGAGGAGTGATGACAAGGGTCGGCCGAGCAGTGGTGTAGACCTCTCGGATTCCGCTTTCGGACGGGTCATCCGTACCCACGGTTCCCAGGGAACGGGAGTTCAGGTGGTGTAACCCCTTTCACACTCCGGGGGCCGAGGTTCGAGCGGATCGGGGGCGGGAGTTCGAATTCCCTTACGGCGCCCGGGCGGCGGGGCGCGCGGGAGGGGTGGTTCCGGCCGGGAGGGGAGGCACGATCCCGGCCGGGAACTCGGTCCGCCGTACGCCGTTTCCGGGGCGCGCGCCCCGGTCCTGGTCCACCTCGGTTGACCTGGAGGGGGTGTCAGGTGTCGTGCGTTTACCGGGATTTGACCGGGACGATCATGGTCTGGACCGGCGGGTCAGGCCAGGTCGGCGGCCACGTGGTCGAAGAGCGTGCCGCCCTCGTGCGCCTCGGTGAGCAGATAGGCCCGCGCCTCGCCCACGTGGAAGTACATGCCGTGCAGCTTCAGCGCGCCCGCGGCGAGCGCGCGGGACACCGAGTCATGCGCCCTGAGGTGGTCCAGCTGCTGCACGACGTTGGTCAGGCAGAGCTGCTCCACCGGGTCCGCGGGCGCCCTTCCAGCGAGCCGCGCCCAGGGCCTGCCGCCGTCCGCGAGCCGCGCGAGGCTCGGCCGGCCGTGCCGCAGCCAGCGGCGCAACGGGGTCTGCGCGCCGCCCGGTTCGGAGTTCAGCAGCGCCTGCATCGCCCCGCACCCGGAGTGCCCGCACACCGTGATGGACCGCACCTTCAGCACGTCCACCGCGTACTCGATCGCCGCGGCCACCGAGTCGTCCCCGCTCTCCGCGCCGGGCGGCGGCACGAGATTGCCGACATTGCGTACGACGAACAGGTCCCCCGGCCCGCTGGACGTGATCATCGAGGTCACCAGCCGGGAGTCGGCACAGGTCAGGAACAGCTGGGCAGGCCGCTGCCCTTCCCGCGCCAGCCGGGCGAGCTCACCGCGGACCAGGGGGGCGGTGTCGCGGTGGAAGGTGCGGATGCCGTGGTCGAGTCGGTGGTTGCTGGGGCGGGGGGAGGCGGGCGGGGTGATGGTCGTACCGGGCCGGTCGGTCTCGCGGGGGATGCCGGGCGTGACGGGGCTGCCTGTGCCGGTGTCGGCGGTGCTGTGGGCGCCGGCCTCGGACCCAGCCGCCTGGACCGCGCTCGCCCCTGCCCGCCGTCCCGCGAAGTCCACCGAACCCCCTTGCGCGGTATGGGTCTTCTGCCAGTCCTGGAGGGACTCGTACGCCGCGTGGTCCATGAAGGAGCCGTCGAGTTCCAGGACGGCGTGGGCGCCCTGGGGGACGAGGTGGAGGGTGCGGCTGAGGCGGGGGACCGCGAGGAACGTCAGCTGGCCTCGGACGTGTACGTGATGGACCCCTTCCTTCTCGGCGTGCGTGATGCGGGTGCGGGTGAGGCGGCGCAGGGCCACGGCGACGGCGACGGCGATCCCGAGGAGGACGCCCTGGAGGACGCCGAGGAACACCACACCGACCGTCGTCACCGTGTAGACCAGCACCTCTCGGTGGCGCGTCACCGTGCGGATGTGGTGCAGCGACACCATCTGGATACCGACGGCCATGACCAGAGCGGCGAGCGAGGCGAGCGGGATCAGCTCCAGTACCGGGACCATCAGCAGCGCGGCGACTACTACGAGAACGCCGTGCAGCATCGTGGAGTTCCGGCTCACGGCACCCGCGTGCACATTCGCCGAACTGCGCACCGCGACCCCGGCGACGGGGAGTCCGCCGAGGGCGCCGGAGACGATGTTGGCGGCGCCCTGGCCGAGGAGTTCACGGTCGAGGTCGGAGCGGCCGACCCGGGGGGCGCTCTTGCCGGTGCCGGTGTCGCCGCGAGCGCTGCTGCCGCCGGTGTTGTCGTCGGCGCCCTTGCCGTCGTTCCCCTTGCCGCCGGTGCCCCCGGCGACGGGCGCCGCCGTCTGCCGGGCGGCGATCATCTTGTCCACCGCGACCGCGCCCAGCAGCGACTGCACGCTGCACACGAGCGTGACGGTGAGGACGGCCGCCGCGATCCCGGGCGCGGAGCCGTCGGGGAGCCCGGCGAGGGCGTGGCTGGACCAGGAGGGCAGCTCCACCTTGGGCAGGGTGAGCCCGGTGAGCGAGACGGCGGCGGTCGCGCCGGTCACGGCGACGAGGGCGGCGGGCACCTTGCGCAGCAGCCGCCCGGCCCGGCCCGGGAGGCGCGGCCAGAGCAGCAGCAGGGTCAGCGTGAGCGCGCTGGCGCCGACGGAGGCCGGGTGCAGCCGCGCCAACTGGGCGGGCAGCGCGCGGAGGTTGTCGAGGACGGCGCTCTGGGGGGTGCCGCCGAGGACGATGTGCAGCTGGGCGACGGCGATGGTGACGCCGATGCCGGCGAGCATGCCGTGGACGACGGCGGGGCTGACGGCGAGGGCGGTGCGCGCGACGTGCAGACAGCCGAGGGCGAGCTGGGTGAGCCCGGCGAGGATCGTGATCGCGCAGGTGGCGCGCCAGCCGTAGCGGTGGATGAGGTCGGCGGTGACGACCGTGAGCCCGGCGGCCGGGCCGCTGACCTGGAGCGGGGAGCCGCCGAGCCGGCCCGCGACGATCCCGCCGACGGCGGCGGCGACGAGTCCGGCCTGGAGGGGCGCGCCGGTGGCGAGGGCGATGCCGAGGGACAGCGGGAGGGCGATCAGGAAGACCGCGATCGAGGCGGACACGTCGGCGCCGGCGATCTTGGGGGCGCGCGGGCGGCGGCGCGGCGGCGGGCGGTGAGAGCGGCGGGCGCTCTCGGCGGAGCCTCCTCCGGAGGGGTCCGGGGAGTGGGGCGGCTCGGTGGTACGAGCGGGGGCGCAGGCGAACATCATGTTCCCGTCTCCTCCGGGGCGGCGCGGTCGCGGAATGGGGCCCGTCCGGTGGGACGGGGCGGGTCGCGGCCGTGGGTCACGGCGTGCAGCGGCGGGTATGAAGCAACGCTAGGTAAACGGATCGTAATCCAGAGTAAAGGTCCGGCATGGATTTTCGTAGCAAAAGGGGTAATAGATCACTCTGTGGAGTGATGTGAGCATTTCATCGGCTTGTCGTACTAATTCCTTCTCGGCCCCGTGCGACCTTGACGGCGCCGTCGGCTCGCCCCGGCGGCGCCGTCAGCGTCGTCCCGAGAGAAGGAAGAAGGTGGGCGGAAGATGGCCGCCACCCAGAGGATCGCCGCGTGTGCCGTGCTCGTCGCGGCCGTCGCCGGCTCGCTCGCCGGCTGCGGAGCCGGTTCCGACGGGGCCAAGGAGGGCGCCGCGGGCCCGCAGAAGGCGGTGAAGCCCGCGGCGCCGGCCCCCCAGAACGCCGTACGCCTGATCGGTGACGGGTCCACCGCCTACACCGGTGCCCAGCCGCATCTGCCCCGGCCCGAGCGGCTCGCGCCGGGCCAGAAGCCCCCGCAGTTCGTCGTCTTCTCCTGGGACGGCGCCGGGGAGGACAACCAGAAGCTGTTCTCGCACTTCCGCGAGGTCTCCAAGGCCAACCACGCGACCATGACGTACTTCCTCAGCGGCGTGTACATGCTGCCCGAGGAGAAACGTGACCTCTACCGTCCCCCGCAGCACTCGCCGGGCCGCTCCGACATCGGCTTCAACGACGAGCAGGGCATCGCCGACACCGTCAAGCAGGTGCGCCTCGCGTGGCTGGAGGGCAACGAGATCGGCACCCACTTCAACGGCCACTTCTGCGGCAAGGACGGCGGCGTCGGCGAGTGGTCGGTCGCCGAGTGGAAGAGCGAGATCTCCCAGGCCAAGCAGTTCGTCAAGACCTGGAAGACCAACACCGGGATGACGAAGTCGGCGCCCCTGCCCTTCGACTACGACAAGGAGCTCATCGGCGCCCGCACCCCTTGCCTGGAGGGCCAGAAGAACTTCATGAAGGCGGGCCGTGAACTGGGCTTCCGCTACGACACCAGCGGCGTCAACGACCAGGTGTGGCCCGGCCGCAAGGAAGGCCTCTGGGACCTCTCCATGCAGCTCGTGCCCTTCCCCGGGCACCGCTACGAGCAGCTGACCATGGACTACAACTTCATGGTCAACCAGTCCGGCACGGCCACCCAGGGCGACCCCGACAAGCACGAGCAGTGGGGCAACGAGATGCGCGACGGCCTCCTCCAGGGCTTCAGCCGCGCCTACGACGGCAACCGCGCACCCCTGATCATCGGCAACCACTTCGAGTCCTGGAACGGCGGCACCTACATGAGGGCCGTCCAGGAGACCGTCGAACGCGTCTGCAACAAGCCCGACGTCCGCTGCGTCTCCTTCCGCCAGCTGGCCGACTGGCTGGACGCCCAGGACCCGAAGACCCTGGAGAAGCTGCGCACCCTCAAGGTCGGCGAAGCCCCCAAGGCGGGCTGGACGTCCTTCCTGTCGGCCCACCCGGCCCCCGCCCCCAAGGGCGTCCCGGGCGCCCCGGCGGCCAAGCAGTAGGTCCTTACACGGCTGCGGCGACACCCTCGCCGAGGACGAACCCGGGGTCGACCTGCGCCGCCAGGTCGACCCCGGTGCGCGCGTTGCCCCAGGACTCGGCGTTCTTCTGGTGGAAGTGCACCATCTGCCGCGTGTACCGGGCCCAGTCCCGGCGCTCGTACGAGGCGTCCGCCGCCGCCCGCAGCCTGGCCAGGGCGTCCTGGTTGGCCTCCTCCAGGAAGCCGAACCGGGGCGGGCGGCCCTTCTCCATGGCGCGCACCCAGTCCGAGTGCCCGACCGTCACCAGCAGGTCCTCGCCGACCTCCGCGCGCAGGAAGTCGAGGTCGTCGGGGCCCTGCACCTTGTTGCCCACGACCCTCAGCTCGACGCCGAAGTCACGGGCGTACTCCTTGTACTGCCGGTAGACCGAGACCCCCTTGCGCGTCGGCTCGGCCACCAGGAACGTGATGTCGAAGCGGGTGAACATGCCGGACGCGAAGGAGTCCGAACCTGCCGTCATGTCCACCACGACGTACTCGCCCGGGCCGTCCACGAGATGGTTGAGACACAGCTCCACCGCTCCCGTCTTGGAGTGGTAGCAGGCGACCCCGAGGTCGGCGTCCGTGAACGGGCCCGTGACCATCAAACGAACGGCACCGCCGTCGAGTTCCACCGGCCGGGCGCAGGCGTCGTAGACCGGGTTCTCCTCGCGCACCCGCAGCAGCCGGGAGCCCGTGCCGGGCGGGGTGGTCTTGATCATCGTCTCGGCGGAGCCGATGCGCGGGTTGTCGCCCCGCAGGTAGTCCTTGATCAGCGGGAGCCGCTCACCCATCGCGGGCAGCGCGGCGGCCTCCCCCTCGTCCAGACCGAGCGCGGGCGCCAGGTGCTGGTTGATGTCCGCGTCGATCGCGATCACGGGCGCGCCGACGGCCGCGAGATGGCGGATGAACAGGGAGGAGAGCGTGGTCTTGCCGCTGCCGCCCTTCCCGACGAAAGCAATTTTCATGTTCACGAAGGGTAGTGGCGCACTCCCGGCGCGTCGCGAAGACTACGGAGAAGACCACTCCTTCGTGGGGTGTTCCGCCGAGTGGCTAGTGTCGTACTCATGAGTACGACAGGTGCGACCGCCGATCCGCTCGTGGCCCTGGGTTCGCTGCCCGGGGTGGCCGAGTCCGTGGAGTCCGTGCGCAAGGCCGTGGACCGGGTCTACGGCCACCGGATCATGCGCCGCCGCAGCAACGCGATCACCGGAGAGGCGGCCCTGCGCGGGGCGCGCGGGTCGGCGGCGCTGGCCGGGGCGGACTGGGCCCTGGAGGAGGTGCGCCGGCGCACCGACTTCAGCGCCGACGACGAGGCGCGCGTCATGGGCGCGGCCCTGCGGCTGAGCGCTGAGGCGGGCCAACTGCTGTCCGTGTGGCGGCAGTCCCCGCTGCGGGTGCTGGCCCGGCTGCACCTGGTCGCGGCGGCCGAACAGGGCGCGGCGACCGGACGGCCACGGCAGCCCGGAGAGGCCGTCGAGGAGCCTCTGGTCGAGCTGGAGCTGCCGGGGGCCGACGAGGTCTCCGCGCGGCTCGAGGGGCTCGCTGAGCTGATCGTGGCGGGCGGTTCCGCGCCCGCCCTGGTGACGGCGGCCGTCGTCCACGGGGAGCTTCTCGCGCTGCGCCCCTTCACCTCGCACAACGGGCTCATCGCGCGCGCGGCCGAACGGATCGTCCTGATCGGCAGCGGCCTCGACCCCAAGTCGGTCTGCCCCGCCGAGGTCGGCCACGCCGAACAGGGCCGGGCCGCCTATCTGGCCGCCCTGGAGGGCTACGTCTCCGGCACGCCCGAGGGGATGGCCGCCTGGATCGCCCACTGCGGGCGGGCGGTCGTCCTGGGGGCGCGTGAGTCGACGGCCGTGTGTGAGGCGCTTCAGCGCGGGGCGGCATAAGGGGTGCCCTAAGGGGCAGCTCAAGAGGCGGCCCAAGGGGTGGTGTAAGTCCGATAAAAGGGTTGCGGCGGTACGAAAGTCTCGTACCGCCGCCGGCATGTTCCCCGGGTTACCAAGCGTCCTCGATGTGTTGCCCATCAGGCCGGGATCTTCGCCCGTGACCTGGTGCGGCTGGCCCGTAATCGACGGGTCGACGTCGCGTGGGTGCCCGATTCACATGCGTGGTCCGTGGGGCCAAATGCGTAATGAAGGTGATCCTCTCGGATGTCCTTGGTCTCGCGGGCCGCTGTCTCCTTTGTACTCCCGGACCCGGATGAGCGAAAGTCCTGCCCCTAGTTCTTTACTTTTCGCCTCAAACAGGTGTGATCCGGTCAGGTTCGGTCAGGCGGTCGGGGTGCGCCGCTTGCTGACGTACCAGACGAGCCCGGCCGTCGCCGCCGCCGCGCCCACGGCCGCCGCCGCGACGAGCGCCGGGCGGGGCGGTACGGAGAACGAGGGGATGCGCTGCTTGAGCCGTACCGGGCGGTGGAAGTCGAGAATCGGCCACCCGCGCGCGAGGGCCTCGCGGCGCAGGGCGCGGTCCGGGTTCACCGCGTGCGGGTGGCCGACGGCCTCCAGCATGGGCAGGTCGGTCACTGAGTCGCTGTAGGCGTGGCAGCGCTGGAGGTCGTACCCCTCGGACTCGGCGAGTTCCCTGATGGCCTCCGCCTTCGTCGGGCCGTACGCGTAGTACTCCACCTCGCCCGTGTAGCAGCCGTCGTCGCCGACGACCATGCGGGTCGCCACCACCCGGTCCGCGCCCAGGAGTTCGCCGATCGGCTCGACGACCTCGGCGCCCGAGGTGGAGACGATCACGACGTCGCGGCCGGCCGTGTGGTGCTCCTCGATGAGGGAGGCGGCCTCGTCGTAGATGATCGGGTCGATCAGGTCGTGCAGGGTCTCGGCGACGATCTCCCGCACCTGCTGGACGTTCCAGCCGCGTACGAGGGCGGAGAGGTACTCCCGGGTGCGTTCCATCTGCTCGTGGTCCATACCGCCCACGAGGAACACGAACTGGGCATAGGCGGTCCGCAAGGCGGCTCTTCGGTTGATCAGACCGCCTTGGTAGAAGGACTTGCTGAAGGTGAGAGTGCTCGACTTCGCAATGACCGTCTTGTCCAGGTCGAAGAAGGCGGCTGTGCGGGGCAAGGAGTGCGGCAAGGAGTGGTTTTCCACGTCCCCGAGCATAGGTGCAGCCCATTCGGCGTAAGGTGTGGCGCGTGGGTTTGCCTGAGAGGGCTCTCGGGTACACCATGGAAGTCACGGATCGTTCGCGACCGTGCTAACCCGGCCCGACTCCTCCCCCCCGAGTCAGGCTGTGGGGACGACCCCCGCTCTCCCCCCCGGCGGGGGTCGTCGCATGTCCGGGTGGGTTTTCTCTTCCTTTCACGGCCCTGACGGCCGGACCGAGGCGGCTTCGGCCGCCTCTTTCGCATGTCCGCAGAACGTCACGCTGCGTAGCCGTCGGACTGCTCTGCGGAAGTCGCACAGAAGTCGTCCACGCAGTGGTTCGGGCTCACCGGTTCGGGTGACGGAGTTATCCACAACCACTGATCCGTCCACAGTTTTCGACCAAGATCCCCACGATTTCCGGGTTCGCCGCATCGTGATTCCACCGCGTCCGATCGGGCCGAGTTCGAGACTCGTTCCTTTCCCGGACGCGAACGGCCGGTTTACGCCCGGCCGCCGCAGCGAGGCCGGCGCGGAGATCCGCGCATCGGCTCTCCACACGACCGTAAAGCGCGGGGCCTTGTGTTTCCGCGGCGAAGGGGGATGGAAATCGTGGCTGGATCAGTCACACAGGAACCGCCGCGCTCCGCGGCGGGCGGGCGGCCCGGCAAGCCGCTCATCGTCACCGAGGACATGGACCTGCTGGACGACCTGCTGCGGCTGTGCGCCGCCGCCGGCGCCACACCCGAGGTGCACCCTTCACCGCCCTCGCGCGGCAGGGCCTGGGAGTCCGCGCCGCTCGTCCTGATCGGCGACGACGCCGCGCGGCGGCTGCGCACGGCCGTACGCCGCCGCGGGGTCGTCCTCATCGGGCGTGACCAGGACGACTCGGGGGTGTGGCAGCGGGCCGTCCGGATCGGCGCCGACCACGTCCTGGTGCTGCCCGACGGCGAGCAGTGGCTCGTCGACCGGATCGCCGACGTCGCCGAGGGCGTCGGCAGGCCCGCCCTCACCGTCGGCGTCATCGGCGGCCGGGGCGGGGCCGGGGCCTCCACCCTGGCCTGCGCCCTCGCCGTCACCTCCGCGCGGGAGGGGCTGCGCACCCTCCTCGTGGACGCCGATCCGCTGGGCGGCGGGCTCGACGTCCTGCTCGGCGGGGAGAGCGCCCAGGGCCTGCGCTGGCCCGCGTTCGCCGCCTCGCGCGGGCGGGTCGGCGGCGGGGCCCTGGAGGAGTCGCTGCCCCGGCTGCACGCGCTGCGGGTGCTCAGCTGGGACCGGGGCGACTGTGTCGCGGTCCCGCCGCAGGCCGTGCGCGCGGTGCTCGCCGCCGCCCGGCGCCGGGGCGGCACCGTCGTCGTCGACCTGCCCCGCCGCATCGACGACGGGGTCGCCGAGGTCCTCGCCCAGCTCGACCTCGGCCTCCTCGTCGTCCCCGCCGAACTGCGCGCCGTCGCCGCCTCCGGGCGGGTCGCGTCCTCGATGAGCATGGTCCTGAAGGACCTGCGCGTCGCGGTGCGCGGACCGTACGCCCCCGGCCTCGACGAACGCGAGATCGCGCGGCTGCTGCGGCTTCCACTGGCCGGGGAGGTGCCGTCGGAGCCGTCCCTGCTGCGGCCGGCCGGCGGCGGGAAACCGCCGGGGGCGACGGCGAGGGCGCCGCTGGCGCGGTTCTGCGCGGAGTTCTGGGAGCGGGCGCTGATCGAGAGGGGCGGGGTGTGAGGGGGCGGGGCCTTGCGGGGCCGGGGTTCGGGCGGCGGTTCGTGGACGAGGGCGAGAGGGGCGGGGTGTGAGTACGTTCTCCGGGCTGGAGCGGGGCGGGGCCGAGTTGCTGGACGGGGTGCGGCGGTGGCTCGCGGAGAGCGGGGCCGAGCCGACGCCCGCGCGGGTGGCCCAGGCACTGCGGGAACAGGGGCGGGTGCTCGGCGACGCGGAGGTCCTCGCGGCGGCGGCGCGGCTGCGGTCCGAACTGGTCGGCAGCGGGCCCCTGGAGCCCCTGCTCGCCGACCCCTCGGTGACCGACGTGCTGGTCTCCGCCCCCGACCAGGTGTGGGTGGACCGAGGCGGCGGCCTGGAGCGCACGTCCGTGTCCTTCCCGGACGCGGCGGCCGTACGACGGCTCGCGCAGCGGCTGGCGGCGGTCGCCGGACGGCGCCTGGACGACGCCCGCCCCTGGGCGGACGCCCGCCTCCCGGACGGGACCCGGCTGCACGCGGTCCTGCCCCCGGTGGCCGTCGGCTGCACCTGCCTGGCGCTGCGCGTCGTACGGCCGCGCGCCTTCACCCTCGACGAGCTGACGGCGGCGGGGACGGTGCCGCCGGGCGGGGACCGGGTGCTGCGCGCCCTGATGCGGGCGCGGCTCTCCTTCGTCGTCAGCGGCGGCACCGGCTGTGGCAAGACGACGCTGCTGAGCGCGCTGCTGGGACTGGTCGGGCCGGGGGAGCGGATCGTGCTCGCCGAGGACTCGGCGGAGCTGCGGCCGGACCATCCGCACGTCGTACGGCTGGAGACCAGGCCGGCGAACCAAGAGGGCGCGGGGCTGGTGACGTTGGAGGACCTGGTGCGGCAGGCGCTGCGGATGCGGCCCGACCGGCTGGTCGTCGGGGAGGTGCGGGGGCCGGAGGTGGTGCATCTGCTGGCCGCTCTCAATACAGGCCATGAAGGAGGCTGCGGGACGGTCCATGCCAATGCCGCCGCCGGGGTGCCCGCGCGGCTGGAGGCGCTCGGGACGGCGGCCGGGCTCGACCGGGCCGCGCTGCACAGCCAGTTGGCGGCGGCGTTGTCGGTCGTGCTGCATCTGGTGCGTGATCGCGGCGGGCGGCGGCGGATCGCCGAGGTGCATGTGCTGGAGCGGGACGGGTCGGGGCTGGTGCGGACCGTGCCGGCGTTGCGGTGGGGGGAGCGGGGGTTCGTGCGGGAGGTCGGGTGGGGGCGGTTGGGGGAGTTGCTGGGGGACGAGGGGGAGGCCGGGGGTGAGGTCCGGGACCGGGTCGGAGGGGGGACCGGAGGCGAGGCGTGGGGTCGGGGTGGCGGCGGGAGCGGGGGCGCGGCGATGGGAACGGTGGGGGACGGGTGGTGATGGTGATGGCCTGGGGGAGTTCGGGGCAGGAGATGACGACCGGGGTGGCCGCTTTGTACGCCGGGGCGTTGATCTGGACGTTCGGGGAGCGGCGGCAAGGGGTGCGGCGGGCGCGGCTGTTGCTGGCGGGCGGCGGGGACGTCGGGGGCGGGGCGGTGGACCGGTGGGACGTCGGGCGTGAGGTGCGGCGGCTGCGGGGGAGGTGGCGGCCGGAGTGGTGGGCGCCGGTGGCCGGGCTCGCCGTCGGTCTGGTGGGGGCCTCGCTTCTGCCGGTCCTCGTGGGGGTGGCCGGGGTGCCGCTGCTGCGGCGGGTGCGGGTGGCGGCCGAGGAGCGGCGGGCCCGGGAGCGGCGCGCCGACGCGGTGATCGGGCTGTGCGGGGTGCTCGCCGGGGAGGTGCGGGCGGGGCGGCAGCCCGGGGAGGCCCTGTTGCGGGCGGCCCGGGAGTCGGAGGGGCTCGACGGTGCCCAGGCAGCCGTGCTGGCGGCGGCCCGGTTCGGCGGGGACGTGCCCGGCGCGCTCACGGTCGCGGCCCGGCGGCCGGGTGCCGAGGGGCTGCTGGGGCTCGCCGCCTGCTGGCGGGTGGCCGTCGACCAGGGGGCCGGCCTCGCGGCCGGACTCGACCGGCTGGAGGGGGCGTTGCGTGCCGAGCGGGATCAACGGGCGGATCTGCGGGCGCAGTTGGCGGGGCCTCGGGCGACCGCCGTGATGCTGGCCGCGCTGCCGGTCCTCGGGCTCGCCCTGGGGACGGCGCTTGGGGCCGATCCGCTGCGGGTGCTGCTGCACAGCTTGCCGGGGGTGGGGTGTCTGGTGCTGGGCGGGGTGCTGGAGGGGGTGGGGGTGTGGTGGGTGACGCGGATCGTGCGGGGGGCGGAGGGGGTGTGAGGGGAGGTGGGCTCGCATCGGGGCATCGGGTGGCAGGCGGCTCGCGGCTCGCGGTGGGCGGCGGACAGTGGGCGGCTCGCGGAGGCGGCAAGTGACGGGCGGCTTGCGGCAAGCGGCGGGAGAAGGCGGGGCGCTGCGGAAATGGGGGTGCGGCGAGGGCGCGCGGCAAGGAGAAGGAGCGCGGCGAAGAGGCGCGGAGAAAGAGTGAGGCGAATGGGAACTATCGGGATTTATCGGGCGTTTCGAGAGTGTGGAGGGGAGACGGGATGGGCGGGGAAGTAGTGCACAGGCTGGGGGCGGTCGCGGGGATCGCGCTGGTGCTGGGGCTGTCGGTGAGCTGGGTGCGGAAGGCGCGGCGCGAGCGGCGGGACCGGCAACGGCTGGCTCGGCTGCTGGAGTTGACCGCGCTCGCGGAGGAGTCGGCTTCGCGTACGAGGGTGTGGGAGCCGGTCCGCAGGCGGTTGCCGGAGGTGGCGGTGGCCGTCACCGGGTGGGTGTTGGTCGGTGGGGGAGCGGGGGCTCTGCTGGGGGTGTTGGCCGGGGTGGGGCTGTGGCGGTGGCGGTGGGCGAAGGGGCGGGTGCCGGAGAGGGCCGCCGACGAGGCCGAGGCGGTGCGGCAACTGCCGCTGGCGGCCGATCTGCTGGCCGCGTGCGTGGCGGCCGGGGCCGGTCCGGTGATCGCGGCCCAGGCCGTCGGGGAGGCCTTGGGCGGGCCCGTCGGGGAGGCGCTCGCGCGGGGTGCCGCCGAGGTGCGGCTGGGCGGTGAACCGGCCGCCGCCTGGCGGAGGTTGGCCCAGATGCCGGGTGCGGGGGCGTTGGCCCGGCTGCTGGAGCGGGCCGATGTGTCCGGGTTGCCCGCCGCCGATCCGGTGGCCCGGCTCGCCTCCGACGCCCGCGCCGACCGGGGCCGTACGGCGACCGCCCGGGCTCGGCGGGCCGCTGTCCTCGTCACCGCTCCGGTGGGGCTGTGTTTTCTGCCCGCGTTCGTGGTGGTGGGGATCGTGCCGGTCGTGATCGGGCTGGCGGGAGGGGCGTTGGGCGGGGCGCTGGGAGGGGGTGGGTGAAGGGGCGGGGTTTTGAGGAGGGGTGACGACTGATGACCAAGAGCACAGGAACAACGGGATCTGATTTCGCGGGGGTTGAGATGCGCAAAGCGGTACGGGCTCGGATGCGGGCGATGGTGTGCAGGGTGCGGGCGATGAGCAAGGGCGATGCCGGGATGGTGACCAGTGAGTACGCGGTCGGGATCCTCGTCGCGGTCGGGCTCGCGATGGCGTTCTACAAGGTGGTGACCGGTGAGTGGATCGGCGAACAGTTGCAGGCGATCGTGAAGCGGGCGCTCAGTGTCCGGGTCTGAGCGGGGTGGGGACCGGGGGGCGGTGACGGCCGAGGCGGCTGTGGTGCTGCCGGTGCTGGTGGCGTTCGCGATGGTGCTGGTCGGGGGGCTGCTCGTGGTCCTAGCCCAGATCCGCTGCGTCGATGCCGCCGGCGTCGGCGCCCGCTCGGCGGCTCGGCAGGATCCTGCGGAGGCTGTCGTCCGGGTGGTCCGGGAGGTGGCTCCGCGCGATGCCCAGGTGACTGTCGCTCACGAGGGGGAGCAGGTCCGGGTGACGGTCGTGGCGAGGCCCGCCGGGCTGGGGGCGGTGCCGTTCGAGGTGCGCGGGGAGGCCGTGGGGTTGGTCGAGGGTGGGGAGGGGGCGGAGTGAGGGGGGTGCGCTGGGGCGGTGGCCGGGTGCGGGGGGTTTCCCTGGGGTGCTCTCGGGACGCCCCGGGGTCCACCGAGGCTGCCCCGGGGGCTTCCCTGGGATGGTTTCGGCATCGGCTCGGGGTGTTTTCAGGGGCGTCGAGTGGGCGGGGTGGGGAGCGCTGTGGGCTGAGGGATAGGGATGCTGTGCTGCGGGGCGGGGAGTGGTGTGGGCCGGGGGGTGCTGTGCTGCGGGGCGGGGAACCCTGCGGGCCGGGGGATGTCGTGCGGCGTTGGGGTTCTGGCGGGAGCCCTCGTCGGCGGGGCCGCGTGTTCTGTGTACCGGCGGGCGCCGTGAACCGGCGTCTCCTGGACCGGCGCCCGCTGTCGGATGACCAAGGTTTCGCCCGCGTATGCCCGCCGTCGGGTGACCAAGGCTCCGCCAGCGTATGGAGTGTCGGTGCCATCGCCGTGCTGTGTGTGGTGTTCGGGCTCGTGCTCTCCCTCGGGCACGCGGTCGTGGTCCGGCATCGGGCCGCTGTCGGGGCCGACTTGGCCGCGCTGGCAGTGGCCGGGCGCTGGGCGGCGGGGCCCGAGGAGGCTTGCGCGCGGGCCGACGCCGTGACCCGGGCTCAGGGGACCCGGCTCGTGCGGTGCGTGTTGGTGGGGCAGGTCTCTGATGTGTCGGTGGCCTCGGGGGAGGGACCCTTCGTCGCGGAGGTCCGGGCCCGGGCGGGTCCGCCGGCGTCGGCGCGGCCGGTTGTGCCGCTGCCGACGGGTGCGCCGACCGCCCTGTCGGGGGCCGAACGATGGACAGGCCGGCCGGTTGTGCCGTCACCCATGGGTGCGCCGACCGCCTTGTCGGGGGCCGAGCGATGGACAGGCCGGCCGGTTGTGCCGTCACCCATGGGTGCGCCGACCGTCTTGTCGGGGGCCGAGCGATGAACGGGCCGGCCGGTTGTGCCGCCGCCGACGAGCACGCCGACCGCCCTGTCGGGGGCCGAACGATGAACGGTCCGGCCAGTCGTGCCGCCGTCTACGGGGACGCCGACCACCCTGTCGGAGGCCGAGCAATGAATGGACCGACCGATTCACGGGCACCTCGAACCACCGGCACCTGGACCCGCCTCCGCCAGCCCCTGACGGCTTCCGCCCCCGCCCGAGCCCTCCGCCGAGCCCTCCGCCGAGCCCTGGCGGCTTCAGCCCCAGCCCTCCGCCGGACCCTCGCACGCCTCGCCGCGCCCGCGACCTCCCTGCACACCCTCACCTCAGCGGCAGACTCCTCGCCCACCCTCACCCCGGCCGCCGGCTCCCCGAACACTCTTCCCTCCGGCGCCCGCTCCCCGCGCCCCTTCGCCCCAACCAGCCACTCCCCGCGCCCCCTTGCCTCCGGCACCCATCCCCCGCTCCCCTTCGCCCCGAGCCCCCTTGACTCCGGCACCCACCCCCCGCACGCCCTAACCCCGGCCGCCAACTCCCCGTGCCCTCTTGACTCCGGCGCTTGCTCCCCGCTCCCTCTCGCCCCAGCCGCCGACTCCCCGAACACCCTTGACTCCGGCGCCCACTTCCCGTTCCTTCCCGCCCCAGCCCCCGCCTCCCCGCTCCCCCTCACCCCAACCCCCGCCTACCCTCCCCGCCTACCCCCCTCCCGGCACCCCCCGAAGCAACTCCCCCAACACCCGCACAGCCCCCCGCTTATGCAACGGCTCGTTCCCGTTGCCGCACTTGGGGGACTGGATGCAGGAAGGGCAGCCCGTCTCGCAGGGGCAGGAGTTGATGGCCTCCTGGGTTGCTCTCAGCCAGCTCGGGGCCGTGTGGAAGGCGCGTTCCGCGAAGCCGGCGCCGCCGGGGTGGCCGTCGTAGACGAAGACCGTGGGGAGGGCGGTGTCGGGGTGCAGGGGGACGGAGACGCCGCCGATGTCCCAGCGGTCGCAGGTCGCGAAGAGGGGGAGCATGCCGATGGAGGCGTGTTCGGCGGCGTGCAGGGCGCCGCCGAGGAACTCGGGGTTGATGCGGGCGGCGTCCAGCTGGGACTCCGTCAGGGTCCACCACACCGCGCGGGTACGGAGCTTGCGCGGCGGCAGGTCGAGCTTGGTCTCACCGAGGACCTCCCCGGTCAGCACCCGGCGGCGCAGGAAGGAGACGACCTGGTTGGTGACCTCGACCGAGCCGTAGCACAACCGCCCCTCGCCCCAGGGGACTTCGGTGTCCGTCTCCAGGATGGAGATGGCCGTCGTGTCGCGGGCCACCGTCGAGTACGGCGGGTTCGCTTCCTCCACGAGGGCCGTGGAGTCCTCCAGGTCCAGCGCGCGGACCAGGTAGGTGCGGCCCTGATGGAGGTGGACGGCGCCCTCGTGGACGGCCGTGTGGGCGGAACCGGCGTCGACCGTGCCGAGCAGCCGGCCCGTGCCGGTCTCCACGATCTGCACCGGCTGCCCGCCCTCCCCGCGCAGATCCGCGAGGTCGGCGGCCCGCTCCCGCCGCGTCCAGTGCCACGCCCGCGTCCGCCGGCGCAGCAGCTGCGCCGCCTCCAACTGGGGGAGGAGCTGCGGCACCGAGGGGCCGAACAGGGCGAAGTCCTCCTCGGTCAGCGGCAGTTCCGCCGCCGCCGCGCACAAGTGGGGCGCGAGGACGTACGGGTTGTCGGGGTCGAGGACCGTCGACTCGACCGGCTGGTCGAAGAGGGCCTCGGGGTGGTGGACGAGGAACGTGTCCAGCGGATCGTCCCTGGCGACCATGATCGCCAGCGCCCCCTCGCCGCCCCGCCCCGCGCGCCCCGCCTGCTGCCACAGCGACGCGCGGGTGCCCGGGTACCCGGCGATCAGGACGGCGTCCAGGCCCGAGACGTCCACGCCCAGCTCCAGGGCCGTCGTCGCCGCGAGCCCCAGCAGCTCGCCGGAGTGCAGCGCCTGCTCCAGCGCCCGCCGCTCCTCGGGCAGATAGCCGCCCCGGTAGGCCGCGACCCGCCGGGCCAGCGAGCGGTCGACCTCCGCCAGCCGCTCCTGCGCGATCACGGAGATCAGCTCGGCCCCGCGCCGCGAGCGCACGAAGGCGACCGTGCGCACCCCCTGGACGGCGAGGTCGGTCAGCAGATCGGCGGTCTCCGCTATCGCCGTGCGCCGCACCGGGGCGCCCTTCTCGCCGCGCAGCTCCGTCAGCGGCGGCTCCCACAGGGCGAACACCAGCTCCCCGCGCGGGGAGGCGTCGTCGGCGACCTCGACGACCGGCAGGCCCGTCAGGCGGCCGGCGGCCAGCGCGGGTTCGGCGGCCGTCGCGGACGCCAGGAGGAACACCGGGTCGGAGCCGTAGCGGGCGCACAACCGCCGCAGCCGGCGCAGGACTTGCGCGACATGGGAGCCGAACACGCCCCGGTAGGTGTGACATTCGTCTACCACGACGTACTTCAGGGACTTCAGGAAGGAGGACCAGCGGGGGTGCGACGGCAGGATGCCCCGGTGCAGCATGTCCGGGTTGGTCAGCACATAAGTGCCGTACTGGCGGATCCACTCGCGTTCCTCGACCGGGGTGTCCCCGTCGTAGGCCGCGGGACGCACCGCGGGGCGCAGCGGTTGTGAAAGTTCCTTCACCGAACGCAGCTGGTCGGCCGCGAGCGCCTTCGTCGGGGCGAGGTAGAGGGCGGTCGCGCCGCGCCCGTTGGGGGCCTCGGAGCCGTCCAGGAGCGCGGAGAGGACCGGTACGAGATAGGCCAGGGACTTGCCTGACGCCGTGCCCGTGGCGACGACCACCGAGTCGCCGTCCAGGGCGTGCTCGGCGGCCAGTGCCTGGTGCGCCCAGGGGTGCTGGATGCCGTACGCCTGCACGGCCGCGACCACCTCCGCGCGGATTCGGTCAGGCCAGACGGCATGACGGCCCGCCCTGGGGGGCAAGTGCTCCGTATGGGTGATGCGCGCGGACCGGCTCGGCCCGGCGGCGAGCTGGTCCAGGGTCGCCTTCGGGGCGTTCGCCGGCGGGAGTCGGTCGGAGCGCAGATTCTTGGCCATCGGCACCGAGTGTGTCACCGGCGTGACGGACAATGGGCCGAAGGCGTCGTGCACGCCCGCCGGTAAGTGATTGAATGCCATCGCGGCCGGCGAACCGTCCAGGGGCTCCTGCCGAGGTGTCCCATAGGGCGACCGCTCGATAGCAAGGTGCTGGAGGTTCCGTGGACCTGTCCCTGTCGACCGAGACCATCGGCGATCGTACGATCGTCAAGGTCGGTGGCGAAATCGACGTATATACCGCGCCCAAGCTGCGGGAGCAGCTGGTCGAGCTGGTGAACGACGGGAGTTTCCACCTCGTCGTCGACATGGAGGGTGTGGACTTCCTCGACTCCACCGGGCTCGGCGTGCTGGTCGGCGGGCTCAAGCGGGTGCGTGCCCATGAGGGCTCGCTGCGCCTGGTCTGCAACCAGGAGCGCATTCTGAAGATCTTCCGCATCACGGGCCTCACCAAGGTGTTCCCGATCCACACCTCGGTCGAGGACGCGGTGCAGGCTGTCGACTGATCCCGCCCCGACAGCACGCCCGAGTTTCCGAGGGGGACGCATGGCCACCGTTGAGCTCCGCTTCAGCGCGCTGCCCGAGCACGTCAGGACCGCCCGGCTGGTGGCGGCAGCGGTGGCGCGCAGGGCCGGAGTGGACGAGGCCGTACTCGACGAGGTCCGGCTCGCCGTCGGCGAGGCCTGTACCCGAGCCGTGGGGCTGCACCAGAGCGCGGGTCTCGCCGCGCCCGTCGAGGTGCGGCTCATCGAGGAGGAGAAACAGTTCTCCATCGAGGTCGGTGACGAGGCGCCCGTCGTGGTCCCCGGTGACGGGGGCTCCGGCGGCGTCGACGCCGAGGAGGACGACATGGGGCTCGCGGTCATCAGCGGGCTCGTGGACGACGTCCAGGTCACCCCAGGGCTGATCCGGATGACGTGGCCGACCACTCCGGTGGCGTAGCGTCCGGCCGGTTCTCGCAGTATCCGAAGGGCCCCGCCGAGCGGGGCCCTTCGTCATGTGCGGGTACGGCGATTAACACTTACAGTGGATTCGTCAAAAGAATCCTAATGTCCTCGCCGCATTACTTGACGCGGCGGCGAATTGTGCATGCCTCGCACTGTATTGATCGGGTTCCGGTACCTACAATCCGTCCACATCTTTGAGCTCAGCCCAAGCGTCAAGGAGGACGAATGGCGGAGCTGACCGACGGAAATCGTGTCCTGGTGGCGGTCATCGCCGTCGTCGCGCTCGCCGCACTGGCCGTCGCGGGTGTGCTGCTGCGGCAGGTACTGGCGGCGGGCGAGGGCACCGACGGCATGAAGAAGATCGCGGCGGCGGTCCAGGAAGGCGCGAACGCGTATCTCGCCCGGCAGTTGCGCACGCTCGGCGTATTCGCGGTGATCGTGTTCTTCCTGCTGATGCTGCTGCCCGCGGACGACTGGAAACAGCGGGCCGGAAGGTCCGCGTTCTTTCTGATCGGCGCGGGGTTCTCGGCGGCCACCGGCTATATCGGCATGTGGCTCGCCGTACGCAGTAATGTGCGGGTCGCCGCGGCGGCCAGAGAAGCGACGCCGGCGGAGGGAGAACCGGAAAAGGATCTCACTTCCGTCTCTCATAAAGCGATGAAGATCGCATTTCGTACCGGCGGTGTGGTCGGCATGTTCACCGTCGGCCTCGGCCTGCTCGGCGCCTCCTGCGTGGTCCTCGTCTACGCGGCCGACGCCCCGAAGGTCCTGGAGGGCTTCGGGCTCGGCGCCGCCCTCATCGCCATGTTCATGAGGGTCGGCGGCGGCATCTTCACCAAGGCCGCCGACGTGGGCGCCGACCTGGTCGGCAAGGTCGAGAAGGGCATCCCGGAGGACGACCCCCGCAACGCCGCGACCATCGCCGACAACGTGGGCGACAACGTCGGCGACTGCGCCGGGATGGCGGCCGACCTCTTCGAGTCGTACGCCGTGACGCTGGTCGCCGCGCTGATCCTCGGCAAGGTGGCCTTCGGCGACGCGGGGCTCGCCTTCCCGCTGCTCGTCCCGGCGATCGGCGTGCTCACCGCCATGATCGGCATCTTCGCGGTCGCCCCGCGCCGGTCCGACCGCAGCGGCATGAGCGCCATCAACCGCGGCTTCTTCGTCTCGGCCGTGATCTCCCTCGCGCTCGTCGCGATCGCCGTCTACGTCTATCTGCCGGGCTCCTACGGCGACCTCGGCGGCGTCACCGACCCCGCGATCAGCGGCCACGGCGGCGACCCGCGCGTCCTGGCCCTGGTCGCCGTGGCGATCGGCATCCTGCTGGCCGCCGTCATCCAGCAGCTGACCGGCTACTTCACCGAGACGACCCGCCGCCCGGTCCGCGACATCGGCAAGACGTCCCTGACGGGCCCCGCGACGGTCGTCCTGGCCGGAATCTCGGTCGGCCTCGAATCGGCCGTCTACACCGCCCTCCTGATCGGTCTGAGCGTCTACGGGGCGTTCCTGCTCGGCGGTACGTCGATCATGCTGGCGCTGTTCGCGGTCGCGCTCGCAGGGACCGGGCTGCTCACGACCGTCGGTGTGATCGTCGCCATGGACACTTTCGGGCCGGTCTCCGACAACGCCCAGGGCATCGCCGAGATGTCCGGTGACGTCCAGGGCGCGGGCGCGCAGGTGCTGACCAACCTGGACGCCGTCGGCAACACCACCAAGGCCATCACCAAGGGCATCGCGATCGCCACCGCCGTCCTCGCCGCCTCGGCGCTCTTCGGGTCGTACCGGGACGCCCTCACCACCGGCGCGCAGAAGGTCGGGGAGCAGCTCGGCGGGGCGGGGGCGCCGATGAGCCTGATGATGGACATCTCGCAGCCCAACAACCTCGTCGGGCTGATCGCGGGCGCGGCGGTCGTCTTCCTGTTCTCCGGGCTCGCCATCAACGCCGTGTCCCGCTCGGCGGGTTCGGTGGTCTTCGAGGTGCGCCGGCAGTTCCGCGAGCACCCCGGGATCATGGACTACACCGAGAAACCCGAGTACGGCCGCGTCGTCGACATCTGCACCAAGGACGCGCTGCGCGAACTGGCCACCCCGGGGCTGCTCGCCGTCATGGCGCCCATCTTCGTCGGGTTCACGCTCGGCGTCGGCGCGCTCGGCGCGTATCTCGCGGGCGCGATCGGGACGGGCACGCTCATGGCGGTGTTCCTCGCCAACTCCGGGGGCGCCTGGGACAACGCCAAGAAGCTCGTCGAGGACGGCCACTACGGCGGCAAGGGCAGCGAGGCGCACGCGGCGACGGTCATCGGCGACACCGTCGGCGACCCCTTCAAGGACACCGCCGGGCCCGCGATCAACCCGCTGCTGAAGGTGATGAACCTGGTGTCGCTGCTCATCGCGCCGGCCGTGATCAAGTTCTCGTACGGGGCGGACAAGAGCGTCGGCGTCAGAGTGCTGATCTCGGTGGTCTCGCTGGTGGTGATCGTCGCGGCGGTGTACGTGTCCAAGCGGCGCGGGATCGCCGTGGGGGACGAGGAGACGTCGTCCAAGTCGGCCGATCCGGCGGTGGTTTCGTGAGGCGGGGCTGACCGTTTCGGGCAAGGGGCGGGCGTCCGGCGTGAGTTGACGCGCCGGGCGCCCGCCCGTGTCCGTGTGCGATGTCCCGCAGTGAGCCTTCTCTCCCTTGCCGCTCTTGGTGCAAATGGCTCACCGCGCCCCTTAGGGGACATTCGTTCTGGGGCGGCCAGCGGTCCTGCGTGTATGTTTCCGTGGCCCGAGAGCCATGTGAAGGGACCCATCCGGTGAACAAGAAGCTCGCGTCCGCGCTGTCCGGCGGTGCGGTACTGGTACTGGCGCTGACGGGGTGCGGTGGCGGCGGCAAGAAGGAGAACAAGGAGCTCGACGCCTGGGCCAAGCAGGTCTGCGACGCGCTGCCCGCCCAGGACGCCAAGGTCGACGCGGCCAACGAGGCCATCAAGAAGGCCGCGACGGACGACAACGCCCCCGCGAACGTCCAGAAGACCGACTCCCAGGCCTTCCAGGACATGTCCGACGCCTACAAGGCCCTCGCGGGCGCCGTGAGCACCGCCGGCGCGCCTCCCGGGGTCGACAACGGCGCCCAGAAGCAGCAGGCCGCCGTGACCGCCCTGAACAACCTCTCCACGTCCTACGCCGGCCTCAAGCAGAAGGTCGACGCCCTGAACGTCAAGGACCAGGCCAAGTTCGCCGACGGCCTCCAGGACATCGCCACCTCCCTCGGCACCCTCAGCCAGAGCGGCAACGCGGCGCTGAAGAACCTGGAGGAGGGCGACGTGAAGACGGCGATGGCGAAGCAGGCGAGCTGCAAGCAGGTGGCCACGTCGGCGTCGGCGAGGTCCGCGGCGGGGAGCTGAGGGTACGGGGGCTGCCTGGGCGGATGCCCTGGGCCGATGCGCGGGGCCGGAGCCCTCGGCGGGGGACAATGCGCGGGTGAGTGAAGCCACCCTGCCCCCGCTGCCCCCGCTCCCCTCCGCCGACCGCGCGGAGGTCGCCGCCCGGCTGCGCGCGGCGCTGCTCGCGGCCTCCTTCACGGCCGACGGACTGCTCGACCTGCTCGGCGCCCCCGCGTACGCGGCGCTGGCCCGCAGCGAGACCGTCCCGGCCCTGCGCGCGACCCGGGGCGACAGCCCCCTGGAGACCCTCGTCCGGCTCTTCCTGCTCCAGCAGCCGGTGCCCCGCGCGCGCGTGGCGGACGTCCTGCCCGTCGACGACTGCCTGGACGCCGGCTGGCTCACCCGCGCGGGCGACGACGAGGTGGCCGCGACGGCGGACGTACGCCCGTACGGCGGCCCCGAGGGCGAGGACTGGTTCATCGTCTCCGACCTGGGCTGCGCCGTCGGCGGGGCCGGCGGGATCGGACGGCGGGACGAGGCCGTCGTCCTCGGCGTCGGCGGGGCCTCGACGACGCTGGCCGGGATCACCGTCCGCACCCCCGTCGGCGCCGCCCTCGACCTCGGGACCGGGTCCGGCATCCAGGCGCTGCACGCCGCCCGGCACGCCACGCGCGTGACGGCCACCGACCTCAACCCGCGCGCGCTGCACATCGCCGCCCTCACCCTCGCCCTCTCCGGCGCCCCCGCCGCCGACCTGCGCGAAGGCTCCCTGTACGCGCCCCTCAAGGACGGCGAGACGTACGACCTGATCGTCTCCAACCCGCCCTTCGTGATCTCGCCCGGCGCCCGGCTGACGTACCGGGACGGCGGGATGGGCGGCGACGACCTGTGCCGCGCGCTCGTCCAGGGCGCCGGGGAGCGGCTCGGCGACGGCGGGTACGCGCAGTTCCTCGCCAACTGGCAGCACGTGGAGGGCGAGGACTGGCAGGACCGGCTGCGCTCCTGGGTGCCGCGCGGCTGCGACGCGTGGATCGTCCAGCGCGAGGTCCAGGACGTCACGCAGTACGCCGAACTGTGGCTGCGCGACGCCGGCGACCACCAGGGCGACCCGGTCGCCTACCAGGCCCGCTACGACGCCTGGCTGGACGAGTTCGAGGCGCGCAAGGTCAAGGCGGTCGGCTTCGGCTGGATCACCCTGCGCAAGACCGGCGCCGCCGAGCCGTCCGTCACGGTCGAGGAGTGGCCGCACTCCATCGAGCAGCCTCTGGGCGACGCGGTCCTCGCGCACTTCGCCCGCGTCGACTACCTGCGCGCCCATGACGACGCCGCCCTCCTCGCCGCCCGCTTCCGGCTGGCCGCCGAGGTCGTCCAGGAACAGGTCGGCCTGCCCGGCGCCGAGGACCCCGAGCACGTCGTCCTGCGCCAGCACCGGGGGATGCGCCGCGCCACCAAGGTCGACACCGTGGGCGCCGGGTTCGCGGGCGTCTGCGACGGCTCCCTGAGCGCCGGCGTGATCCTCGACGCGATCGCCCAGCTCGTCGGCGAGGACCGGCTCCTGCTGCGCGACCGCACGCCCGCGCAGATCCGGCTGCTGGTCGAGCAGGGGTTCCTGGAGCCGGTGGAGGAGATCTGAGGGACGGAAACCGGGCGTCCCCCGGGCTTGCGGGAAGTCGGCCGGAAAGCGCCCGCGCGCGGGAGGGCCGGTAACGGGTGAGGCAGGGCGTTCACCTCAGGTTCGCCGGGGCGCCGCGCGGGGGTGGCATGGTCGCCGGGAGGCGTGGCGGGCGCGCGGGAGACGCACCCGCGCGGGGCGACGACGAGGGGGCGCGGACGGACATGGAGAGCGGGCCGGCGATCTTCGCGGGAGTGGTGTTCGCGCTGTTCGGGGGCGGACTGCTGGGGTGGACGGCGGTCAGGGTGCGCGGCCGGCGGCCGGTGGCCCTGGGAGTGCGTCAGGGGGTCTCCGCCCCGTTCGCCGCCGTCGTCGCCCTAGGGGCGCTCGCCGCCTCCGCGTGGTGCGTCACACAGGTCTGAGAACCCGGCGGACAACCCGCGCGGGAACGCCGTAGCGGCACGTCGGACGGCATGGCGCCGGGCGTCGGAAAACCGTCGGTCGCCACTCCGGGCGGCAGGAATGGCGGTAGTCGGGTTACCGTTCGAGTGGCCGTTGCGGGCTTTTCCCGTTTGACACGGGGGCGGGATGTACCGTCACACTCCGCAGCGTCACCATGACTGTGCCCCCGGGACGAACGCCTGGGGAGGCCCCAGCGTCGACCGGAGAGAAGAGCGAAGTTGTCCCCGACCAGCGAGACCGCGAAGGGCGGCAGGCGACTCGTCATCGTCGAGTCGCCCGCCAAGGCGAAGACGATCAAGGGCTATCTCGGCCCCGGCTATGTCGTCGAGGCCAGCGTCGGGCACATCCGAGACCTTCCGAACGGCGCCGCCGAGGTGCCGGAGAAGTACACCGGTGAGGTGCGCCGGCTCGGCGTGGACGTCGAACACGACTTCCAGCCCGTCTATGTGATCAACGCCGACAAGAAGGCGCAGGTCAAGAAGCTCAAGGACCTCCTCAAGGACTCCGACGAACTCTTCCTGGCCACCGATGAGGACCGCGAGGGCGAGGCGATCGCCTGGCACCTCCAGGAGGTCCTCAAGCCGAAGATCCCCGTCAAGCGGATGGTCTTCCACGAGATCACCAAGGACGCGATCCGCGCGGCCGTCGCCAACCCCCGCCAGCTCAACCAGAAGCTCGTCGACGCCCAGGAGACCCGCCGCATCCTCGACCGCCTCTACGGCTACGAGGTCTCGCCGGTCCTGTGGAAGAAGGTCATGCCGAGGCTGTCGGCGGGCCGCGTCCAGTCGGTCGCGACACGACTTGTCGTCGAGCGGGAACGCGAGCGGATCGCTTTTCGTTCTGCTGAGTACTGGGACCTGACGGGGACCTTCTCCCCCACTCTCGGCTTCGCTCGAGCGGGGGGACCCCCATCCGGCCGCGCCGGGGACTCGTCGGACCCGTCGTCGCTGGTCGCCCGCCTCCAGACCGTCGACGGCAGGCGGGTCGCGCAGGGCCGCGACTTCGACTCCCTGGGACAACTCAAGAGCGAGCAGATCCTCCACCTCGACGAGGCGAACGCCCGCGCCCTGGCCGCCGCCCTCGCCGGCACCGACTTCGCCGTCCGCTCGGTCGAGTCCAAGCCGTACCGCCGCTCCCCGTACGCCCCCTTCCGTACGACGACGCTCCAGCAGGAGGCCAGCCGCAAGCTCGGCTTCGGCGCGAAGGCGACCATGCAGGTGGCCCAGAAGCTGTACGAGAACGGCTACATCACCTACATGCGTACGGACTCGACGACCCTGAGCGACACCGCGGTCACCGCCGCGCGCGCCCAGGTGACGCAGCTGTACGGCGCCGACTACCTGCCCTCCGCCCCGCGCACGTACGCCGGCAAGGTCAAGAACGCGCAGGAGGCGCACGAGGCCATCCGCCCGTCGGGTGACCGTTTCCGCACCCCCGCCGAGACCGGCCTCACCGGCGACCAGTTCCGGCTCTACGAGCTGATCTGGAAGCGGACCGTCGCCTCCCAGATGAAGGACGCCACCGGCAACAGCGTCACCGTCAAGATCGGCGGCACCGCCGCCGACGGCCGCGACGTCGAGTTCAGCGCCTCCGGCAAGACGATCACGTTCCACGGCTTCCTCAAGGCCTACGTCGAGGGCGCCGACGACCCCAACGCCGAGCTGGACGACCGCGAGCGGCGGCTGCCCCAGGTCTCCGAGGGCGACGCGCTCGCCGCCGAGGAGATCACCGTCGACGGGCACGCCACCAAGCCCCCGGCCCGCTACACCGAGGCGTCCCTCGTCAAGGAGCTGGAAGAGCGCGAGATCGGCCGCCCGTCGACGTACGCCTCGATCATCGGGACCATCCTCGACCGCGGCTACGTCTTCAAGAAGGGCACCGCGCTCGTCCCGTCGTTCCTCTCCTTCGCCGTCGTCAACCTCCTGGAGAAGCACTTCGGGCGGCTCGTCGACTACGACTTCACCGCCAGGATGGAGGACGACCTCGACCGCATCGCGCGCGGTGAGGCGCAGTCCGTGCCGTGGCTCAAGCGGTTCTACTTCGGCGAGGGCTCCGGCGACGCGGGCGGCGCCGCCGACGCGGGCAACGGCGACGGGGACCACCTCGGCGGGCTCAAGGAGCTCGTCACCGACCTCGGCGCGATCGACGCCCGCGAGGTGTCGTCGTTCCCCGTCGGGGACGGCATCGTCCTGCGCGTCGGGCGGTACGGGCCCTACATCGAGCGCGGCGAGAAGGACTCCGAGGGGCATCAGCGCGCCGACATCCCCGAGGACCTCGCGCCCGACGAGCTCACCGTCGAGCTGGCCGAGGAGCTGCTGGCCAAGCCCAGCGGCGACTTCGAGCTCGGCGCCGACCCCGTCTCCGGGAACCAGATCATCGCCAGGGACGGGCGGTACGGGCCGTACGTCACCGAGGTGCTGCCCGAGGGGACGCCGAAGACCGGCAAGAACGCCGTGAAGCCGCGTACGGCCTCGCTGTTCAAGTCGATGGCCCTGGACACCGTCACCCTTGAGGACGCGCTGCGGCTGATGTCGCTCCCGCGCGTGGTCGGTGCCGATGCCGAAGGGGTCGAGATCACCGCGCAGAACGGGCGGTACGGGCCCTATCTCAAGAAGGGCACGGACTCGCGGTCGCTCCAGACCGAGGATCAGCTGTTCACGATCACCCTCGAAGAGGCGCTGGAGATCTACTCCCAGCCGAAGCAGAGGGGGCGTGCCGCCGCCAAGCCGCCGCTCAAGGAGCTCGGTGCCGATCCGGTCAGCGGCAAGCCCGTCGTCGTCAAGGACGGGCGGTTCGGGCCGTATGTGACCGACGGGGAGACCAACGCGACGCTTCGGTCCGGGGACAGCGTGGAGGAGATCACTCCCGAGCGCGGGTATGAACTCCTCGCGGAGAAGCGGGCGAAGGCTCCTGCCAAGAAGACGGCCAAGAAGGCGCCGGCGAAGAAGGCTCCCGCCAAGAAGGCGGCTGCGGCCAAGAAGACGGTTGCCAAGAAGACGACTGCTGTGGCTAAGAAGGCTGCTGCTAAGCCGGCTTCGGAGGACTGAGGGGCTGCTGGGGGGTTTGCGGGTGCTGATGTGGCTGGTCGCGTCCGCGCGGCGGGGCCGCAAATCGATACAGCCCCGCGCCCCTGACCTCGTCTCCCTCCCGTCTCTGTCCTGCATCTCTGTCCTGCGGAGTTTTTGTGGGGCCGTCTCTTCGGCGGGGTGGGGTGTCGGTGGGGGCGGATAGGCTGAAAGCATGACGCGACGTGAGCAGCCGGTGGGGGTCGAGGCGGGGGTGGGTGGTTCCTCGGGGGCGGACAGTGCCCTGGTGGTGGACTCCCGGGAGCGGGCCGTCCGGGCGCTGCTGCGGCAGCCGCAGCTGAAGCGGCTGTGGGGCGCACAGCTCGTGGGCGGGGTCGGGGACGCGCTCGCGTTCCTCGTCCTCGTCTTCCTCGTGTTCCAGGCCGCCGTCGCCCAGGACGCCTTCGGCGGGGGATACCGCGGGGCCGCGCTGGCGGTGACCGCCGCCCTCGGGGTGCGCATTCTCGCCACTTTGCTCTTCGGGGCGGTCCTCCTGGGGCCGCTCACCTCTCTCACGTCCCCTGACGGCCCGCTCGACCGGCGCTGGACGATGGTCGGCGCCGACGGACTGCGGGCGCTGGCGCTGATCGTCGCGCCCCTGTGGATCGACTGGACGCCGGGCGACGCGCTGCTGCTCCTGCTGGTGACCGTCCTGGTGACGGGCGGCGCCGAGCGGGTCTGGACCGTCGTACGGGAGAGCGCCGCGCCCGCGCTGCTGCCGGCGCCGCCGCCGGAGGGGGCGACCGTACGGCCGCTGCCGGATCACCTGGACGCGCTGCGGCGGCTGTCGCTGCGGACGGGGTTCGCGGCGATCCCGCTGGGCGGGGCCGTGCTGGTGGCGGCGGCTCTGGTCAACAACCTGCTGGGGACCGGGATCGACTGGTTCGACCAGCACCAGGCGGCGCTGCCGTCGTATGTCGCGGCGGGACTGTTCGCCGCTTCGCTTTCGATCGTTTCGGCGCTGGAATTGCCGCAAACGCGCACCCCGCGCGCGAGGTCGCCGCTTGAGGGACTGCGCCGCCCGCGCGCGAGCGCCGGTGCGGGTCCCGAGGCCGGCCGTACGGGCGCGATCCCGCTGCTGGTCCTGGCCTGCGGGGCCGTCGCGGGAGCCGTCGCCGCCGCCGTCGCCGTATCCGTTCTGCACGCGCACGACCTGGGCGGCGGGCCGGTGGCGTACGGGCTGCTGGTGCTGGGGCTGAGCGGCGGGGTCGGCGCCGGGATCCGGACGGCGCCGAAGCTGCTGCCCGCGCTGTCGCGGCGGCGGCTGCTGGCGCTGGCCATCGCGCTGACCGGGGTGGCGCTGCTGGCCGCCGGGCTCGTCCCGGACGTCGCGACCGTCCTGCTGCTCGCCGCCGTCGCGGGCGTCGGCGCGGGCGTGGCCGCGAACACCGGGCACGCGCTGCTCGACCAGGAGACCGGGGACCAGCGCCGCGCGCGGACCACGGAACACCTCCACGCGGTCGTACGGGTCTTCGTCGGCCTCGGGGCCCTGGTGACCCCGCTGCTGGCCGGCCTGATCGGGCCGCACCGGCTGGTCAGCGGGCGGTTCGTGTTCGCGCACGGGGGCGCGGCGTTCACGCTGATGCTGGTCGGCGCGCTGCTGCTGCCGGTGGCCGCGCTGGTGCTCGCCAAGGTCGACGACCGCTCCGGCGTACCGCTGCGGCGCGACCTGCGCGACGCGCTCCTGGGCGGCGCCGAGCCCGAGACGGCTCCTTCGACGACCGGGTTCTTCATCGCCCTGGAGGGCGGCGACGGCGCGGGCAAGTCCACGCAGGCCGAGGCGCTGGCGGAGTGGATAAGGGCCAAGGGACACGAGGTCGTCCTCACCCGCGAGCCCGGCGCGACCCCGGTCGGCAAGCGGCTGCGCTCGATCCTGCTGGACGTCTCCTCGGCGGGACTGTCCCACCGCGCGGAGGCGCTGCTGTACGCCGCCGACCGCGCGGAGCACGTCGACACCGTCGTACGCCCCGCCCTGGAGCGCGGCGCGATCGTCATCACCGACCGGTACGTCGACTCCTCCGTCGCCTACCAGGGCGCCGGGCGCGACCTGTCGCCGGTGGAGATCGCGCGGATCTCGCGGTGGGCGACGGACGGCCTGGTGCCGCATCTGACGGTGCTGCTGGACGTCTCGCCGGAGACCGCGCGGGAGCGGTTCACGGAGGCGCCGGACCGGCTGGAGTCGGAGCCGGCGGAGTTCCACGCGCGCGTGCGCTCCGGTTTCCTCACCCTCGCCGCCGCCGACCCCGGGCGCTACCTGGTCGTCGACGCCGGACAGGAGCCCGAGTCCGTCACCACTGTCATCCGCCACCGCCTCGACCAGCTGCTGCCGCTCTCCGAGGCCGAGATCAAGGCCCAGGAGGAGGCGCGCAGGCAGGCCGAGGAGGAGGCCCGGCGCAAGGCGGAGGAAGAGGCCGCGCGCAAGGCCGAGGAGGAGCGCCTGGAGCGCGAGCGCCAGGAGCAGCTCGCCAAGCTGCGCGCCGAGGAGGAGGAGCGCAAGCGGCGCGAGCTGGAGGAGGCTCAGCGCCGTGAGGCCGAGCGGCAGGCCGAGGAGGCCCGTCAGCGCGCGGAGGAGGCGCGCAAGCGGGCCGAGGAGGAGCGGGCCCGGCTGCTCGCCGAGGAGAAGGCCCGCGCGGAGGAGGAGGCCCGCCGCGCGGCCGAGCAGGAGCGTTTGCGCAAGCAGGCCGAGGAGGAGGCCCGGCTGCGCGCCGAGGCCGAGGCGCTGCGCCTGGAGAAGCAGCGCAAGGCCGAGGAGGCGCTGCTGCGGGCCGAGCAGGCGCGCCGGGCCGCCGAGGAGGCGGCTGCGGCAGCCGCCGCGGGGCCGAAGACGCCGCCCAGGGGGACGGCCGTGACATGGCCGACCGCCGCAGGCTCGGCGCCTTCCGCGGCTTCGGCCGCCGGTGGTGTGACGTGGCCCGAGCCGGCCGTCGGCGACGAGGGGCCCCGGGTCAGCTGGGGCACCGCGCGGGCGGAGCGTAAGGCTGCGGCCACTGAGGAGGTGACCGTGCCGACTCCGGTGGTGACGCCGGAGGAGGCTGCGCGGGGGCGGGCGGCTGATGAGACGGCTGTGTTGCCGTCGGTGGGGGTGGCGAAGGGGGATGCCGGGGAGGTCGCTCGGGGTGCGCGGGGCACGGGGGCCAAGGGGGCTGGGGCGGGCTCCGGCTCTGGTTCCGGTTCCGGCTTCGGCTCCGGTTCTGCTTCCGCTTCCGGGGACACCGAGGTGACCGCCGAACTGCCGCAGCCCGGGGCGCGCCCTTCGTGGGCCGCCAAGGGCGCGGGCGCGGACGCCGCCGCCGAGACGGCCGTGCTGCCGCCCGTGCGGGACGCAGGCCCCGACGCCGCTGAGACGGCAGTGCTCCCGCCGGTCCGGAACACCAGCGCGGACGCCGCCGAGACCGCCGTGCTCCCGCCCGTCCCCGGCGAGAAGCCCGTCGACCGGGTGCCGCCCGGGTTCTTCCGGGACGAGGCTCCCCGGCCGGACGGCTCCGAGGCGAACACGCGGGAGCTGCCGCAGGTCGGCGAGGACGGGACGCCCAGGCGGCGGCCCCGTTCGGACTGGGCCGAGGAGACACCGCTGGACGATCTGCCGTCACTGGCCGACGAGTTGCTCGGTCCCCGGGGGGACGAGGACGGGTTCGGGCAGGGGCGGGGGCGGCGGCGCTGAGGGTGCCGGGAGCTGGCGCGGGCCGGAGATCGGCTCGGACCGGAGCTGACGTAGCCGGGAGCTGATGCGGGCCGGAGATCGGCTCGGACCGGAAGCTGACGCAGTCCCGAGGCTCAGGCCGCCGGAGACCGGCTCGGACCGGATGTTGTCGTAAAACGGAGCGGCGCTCGTCGGATCTCGGCGGGTGCCGTTTCGTTTGGGCAGGTGGGAGGCGTTGTCAGTGGTGGCCCCCACAATGGAGGCAGTCGGACGGAGGCGGCCGTGGAGGCAGCCGGTGGGACGGGAAGGCGGGGTGCGGCATGAGCGTGTGGGATGACCTGGTCGGGCAGGAGAGGGTGAGCGGGCAGCTGGGGGCGGCGGCCCGGGACGCGGACGCGTTCGTCACCGCCGCGCAGACCGGGGGTACGCCGCCCGAGGCGTCCAAGATGACGCACGCCTGGCTGTTCACGGGACCGCCGGGAGCCGGTCGTACGCAGACCGCGCGGGCCTTCGCGGCGGCCCTCCAGTGCGTCAGCCCGGACCGGGCGCTCGCGGGCGCGCCCGGCTGCGGGTTCTGCGACGGCTGCCACACGGCGCTGATCGGGACGCACGCCGACGTGACGACGGTGGCCGCCGTCGGCACGCAGATCCTCGCCGACGACATGAGGGACACCGTCCGCAAGTCGTTCACGTCCCCGGCGAACGGCCGCTGGCAGGTCATCCTCGTCGAGGACGCCGAGCGGCTGAACGAGAAGTCGGCCAACGCGGTCCTCAAGGCGGTCGAGGAGCCCGCGCCGCGCACGGTCTGGCTGCTGTGCGCGCCGTCGCTGGAGGACGTGCTGCCGACGATCCGCTCGCGCTGCCGGCATCTGAACCTGAGTACGCCGTCCGTCGACGCCGTCGCCGACATGCTGGTCCGGCGCGAGGGCATCGAGCCGGCCGTCGCCGCCGCCGTCGCGCGCGCCACGCAGGGCCACGTCGACCGGGCCCGCCGTCTCGCGACCGACCCGGCGGCCCGGGAGCGGCGTACGGCCGTGCTGAAGCTGCCGCTGCGGGTCGAGGACATCGGGGGCGCGCTGCGGGCCGCGCAGGAGCTGGTCGACGCGGCGGCCGAGGACGCGAAGGTGCTGGCGGAGGAGGTCGACGGGAAGGAGACGGAGGAGCTGAAGGCGGCGATGGGGGCGGTCCAGGGCGGGCGGATGCCGCGCGGTACGGCGGGGGTGATGAAGGACCTGGAGGACAAGCAGAAGCGGCGGCGGACCCGGACCCAGCGGGACAGTCTCGACCTCGCGCTCAGCGATCTCACCGGGTTCTACCGGGATGTGCTGGCGCTCCAGCTGGGCTCGCGGGTCGCCATCGCCAACGCGGACCTCGAGGACACGCTGGAGCGGCTGGCGCGGGGCGGGAGTCCCGAGGGGACGCTGCGGAGGATCGAGGCGATCTCGGCGTGCAGGGTGGCGCTGGACCGGAATGTGGCGCCGCTGCTGGCGGTGGAGGCGATGACGATGGCTTTGCGGGCGGGGTAGTCGGGGGCAGCGCTCTTGAGGGGCGGCTCTTTGAAGGGGGCGCTCTTGAGGGGCGGTCTCTTGCGGCGGCGGCCCTCTGAAGGTGGCGCCCTTGGGAGAGCCGTCACTCCGGGAGGCCTGCCGAGTCAACGGGACAGCGGCCGACTCCGTGGAGCGGGCGTGGAGTTGACGGCGTAGGCGCGGAGTTGACGTAAAGCTCACTCGTACGTGGCAGATGGTCTACTCAGCGCACACAGGCCATCTCTCAGCGTTACTCTCGCCGAATGCGACCCAACTCCCGCACCCCCCGCCCCCCTCGTCTCGCGGCAGCCGCCCTCTCCGCCGCGGCCCTCTTCCTGGGGGCCTGTTCGCCGGGCGGGGCCGTGTCGGGCGGGCCGGTGGCGGACGGGTCGCGGGTCGCGCTGGTGGCGCTGCCCCGGGCGACGCCGGAGGCGCTGGCGTCGTACTACGCGCAGCGGCTCGGCTGGCGGGCCTGCGGGGTCCCCGGGTTCGAGTGCGCCACGCTCAAGGTGCCGCTGGACTACGCGAAGCCGACGGGCGGGGACGTACGGCTGGCGGTGTCGCGGGTGAAGGCGAAGGGCCCGGGGAAGCGGCTGGGGTCGCTGCTGGTGAACCCGGGCGGGCCCGGCGGTTCGGCGGTCGGCTATCTCCAGCAGTACGCGGGGCTCGGCTACCCGGCGGAGGTACGGGCGCGGTACGACATGGTCGGCGTCGACCCGCGCGGAGTGGCCCGCAGCGAGCCGATCGTATGCCTGGACAACCGGCAGATGGACGCGTTCACGCAGACCGACGTCACCCCGGACGACGACCGGGAGACGGCTCAACTGGTCGGCGCCTACAAGAAGTTCGCGGAGGGCTGCGGCGCCGCCGCGCCCAGGCTGCTGCGGCACGTGTCGACGGTCGAGGCCGCGCGGGACATGGACATCGCCCGCGCGGTCCTGGGCGACCGGAAGCTGACGTACGTGGGGGCGTCGTACGGGACGTTCCTCGGCGCGACGTACGCCGGGCTCTTCCCCGACCGGGTCGGCAGGCTCGTCCTGGACGGCGCGATGGACCCCTCGCTGCCCGCGCGCCGCATGAACCTCGACCAGACGGCCGGCTTCGAGACGGCGTTCCAGTCCTTCGCGAAGGACTGCGTACGGCACTCCGACTGCCCCGCGAGCACGCCGGCCGCCGTCGGCACGACCCTGAAGGCGTTCTTCAGGCGCCTCGACGCCCACCCGATCCCCACCGGCGACGCCGACGGCCGCAAGCTGGGCGAGGCGCTCGGCACGACGGGCGTGATCGCGGCGATGTACGACGAGAGCGCGTGGGAGCGGCTGCGGGAGGCGCTGCACTCGGCGATGAAGGAGAACGACGGCGCGGGCCTGCTCGTCCTCGCGGACAGCTACTACGAGCGGGACTCCAAGGGCCGGTACGGCAATCTGATGTTCGCCAACGCGGCCGTGAACTGTCTCGACCTCCCGCCCGCGTTCACCACCCCCGAGCAGGTCCGCGCCGAACTCCCCGCCTTCGAGAAGGCGTCCCCCGTCTTCGGCGCCGGCATGGCGTGGGCGGGCCTGAACTGCGCGGACTGGCCGGTACGGCCGACCGGCGAGCCGCACCGCATCACCGCGAAGGGCGCCGCCCCCATCCTGGTGGTCGGCACCACCCGCGACCCCGCGACCCCCTACCCCTGGGCCAAGTCCCTAGCCGCCCAGCTCTCCTCCGCGCGGCTGCTCACCTACGACGGCGACGGCCACACGGCGTACGGGCGGGGCAGCGCGTGCATCGACAAGGCGATCGACGCCTACCTCCTCCACGACACCGTCCCACCGAACGGAAAGCGCTGCTCGTAGGCCTGGAGCGGGGGTGGTCGGAGGAGGCTCCGGGACTGTGTAAACTTGCTTCCGTTGCCGATCGCACTCCGGTGCAGGCAGAGTCGCCGCTTTAGCTCAGATGGCCAGAGCAACGCACTCGTAATGCGTAGGTCTCGGGTTCGAATCCCGAAAGCGGCTCAATCAGAGGCCAGGTCACCCCCCAGTGACCTGGCCTCTTTTCTGTTGACGTTCGTCAAGAGGTAGCTCGCGGCGGACAGCAGGGCCGTTGCCAGGACGGCGGTCCAGAGGGCGGTGTCGCCGAAGTGTTCGCGTAGGGGGAGGCCCAGGCCGGGGGCCAGGGCGCTGCCCAGCCAGATGGATGAGGACGCGATGCCCAGGTAGACGCCCGCCTCGCCCTCGGGGGCCAGGCGGAGGGCCGCCTGTTCGCTCGCCGGGCCCCAGATCATGTTGCCGAGGATGAACGCCACCGTCAGGACGAGCACCGCCGTCAGCGTCGCCCGGACCGTGAGCGTCAGGAAGGCCGCGCCCATGAGGACGGTCCCGGCCATGAGGCGGGACGTGGGGGAGGCGGCGGAGATCCAGCGGGCGATGCGCAGTTGGAAGAGGACGACCAGGGCCGGGCCCAGCGCGTAGATCCGGCCCCAGTCGGAGGGGGCCAGCCCGTGGGACTGCGTGAGGACGATCGGCAGGACCGTCTCGTACGTATAGACGATGGTCCAGGCGGCGGTGGTCGCCAGCAGCAGGCCGTAGAGGCGTACGTCGCCGAGGACAGCGGAGAAGCGGCCGTCCTTGCGGGGCCCGCCGCGTGCCTTCGCCGCCGGCGGCAGGCGCAGGACGCAGGCCAGCGAGACCAGACAGATCCCCACGACCTCCAGATGCAGCGCCCACCAGCCGACCCCCACCAGCCCGGAGCCCAGCAGCGGGCCGGTCAGGGTGCCGACGCTGACGACGAGCCGGTACGCGGCGAACACCCCCTCGCGCTCCCCTTCCGGGACGCAGTCCGCGAGGGCGATGCGCTGGGCGACGTTGCGCAGTGGCTGGAGGAAGGTCATGGCCACCAGCACCGCGCCTGCGGACCAGACGCCGAGCGAGGGCAGCAACAGGGCTGCGGCGCAGGCGACTTGGAGGGACGAGCCGGTGAGTGCCACGGGACGCGGGCCGAGCCGGTCCGTCAGCCGGCCGCCCAGGTAGCCGCCGGCCATTCCCGCCGCGCCGGCCAGCATGAACGCGGCGGAGGCCTGGCCGGCCGTGGCCTTGAGAGGGCCGACGAGCCAGGTTCCGAAAAACGTCATGAAAACGGACAGCGCGGCGAAATTCGTGGCGATCGCGGTCAGCGGCCAGCGCGCGGGGACAGGTATGTCCGAGCCCAGTACTTTGCGAACCGCGTCATTCATTCTTCCTCCGCCCGGAAGGGCTTCTTTGCCGAGGGTTCTCTGTCGGGGTGCTAAATGCCTTCCAGTACACGGCTGATCGCCGCTATTCCCCGGTCCAGGTCGACGGTCGTCACGGCCAGGGACGGGCGGAGCCGGATGCTGCGGGCGCCGCTCGCCCGCAGCAAGGTGTTCTCGTCCTTGTGCAGCCGCTCCAGGACCTTTTCCCGGATCTCGGCGGACGGGAGGTCGAAGGCGCAGATCAGGCCCCGCCCGCGCACGTTCGTCAGGAGTTCCGGGAACAGGTCGGAAAGCGCCTGGAGTTGGGTCAGCAGGTGCTTTCCCTTTTCGGCCGCGCCTTGGACGAGGCCCTCGTCCTCGACGATTTCCAGGACCCGCGTCGTCCTGACCATGTCGGCCAGATTCCCGCCCCAGGTGGAACCGAGCCGAGCGGAGACCACGAGGGCGTTGTCGGGTACGAGATCGACGCGGCGGCCGGCCATGATGCCGCACACCTGCGTCCGCTTCCCGAACGCCACGATGTCCGGTTCCAGGCCGAGTTGCTGATAGACCCACGGGGTTCCGGAGGAGCCGCAGCCGGTCTGCACCTCGTCCAGGACGAACAGGGCGTCGTACTCCTGGCAGAGTTTCTGCATTCCGGTGAGGAATTCGCCGCTGAGGTGGATGTCGCCGCCCGAGCCGAGGATGGGCTCGGCGATGAAGCACGCGATGTCGTCGCCCTGTCGCTCGAATATCTCACGGGCCGCCCGCAGCGCCTGGCGGGCCGAATCCGTCTCCGGCAGGTCGATACGCGGCCAGTCCCACTTGGGGTAGAGGTCGGTGACTTTCGTGTCGCCTATGTTCGTCAGGCTCATGGAGTAGCCGGAACAGCCGTGGAACGCCCCGGTCACATGCATGACCTTGAGTTCCCGGCCGTCGCCCGCGCCGGTCCGCTGCGCTTTCCAGTCGAAGGCGACTTTCAGAGCGTTCTCGACGGCCAGGGTGCCGCCGTCGATGAAGAACATGCGCGGCAGTTCCGGGTCGCCGAGGACGCGGGTGAAGGTCTCGACGAAACGGGCGTATTCGGCGGTGTAGAAACCGGTGTTGGCCACCTTGTGCAGCGCCGCCCGGCCCAGGTTCGCCATGAAGTCCGGATTCCGGGACATGCCCGGGTGGTTCATGCCGAGCGGCAGCGATCCGAAGAAGGCGACCAGGTCGAGGTATTCGTCTCCGGAACGGGCGTCGACGAGTGTCGATCCGTGGCTGCGCTCCAGGTCGACGACGAGGTCGGGACCGTCCACCAGGACGTGACGCCGGAGCGTTTCCAGAACTCTGTCGGCGGGGTTCGCGGTGGTCTTAGCGGCTCCGGGCATCGGTTCTCCTCAATTCCGCTGGTGGGTTTCGGTGGGTGTTACTGGCCCTCGGCCATCGTCGCCTTCACGATCCTGGCCATCAGACGGGTGTCCTCCAGGGCCTCGCGTCCACTGGTCAGCGGAGCGGGTACCGCGGAGGTGACGCAGGCGTGGAAATGGCGCAACTGCTCTTTGAACGCCTCTTCGTAGGAACCCGTGAAGACTTCCTCGATCTCCGCGGGACGGGTGTGGCCCGGCAGCGGTTCGGCGTCATTGCGCCAGACCCGGACCGTCGACGGCGTGTGCCGGAGAAACGGGTTCGAGATATCCATTGATACGGTCCTGTCGTCGCCCCAGACGGTGAGGCTCTCCTCGAACCGGTGCACCGAATTGCTCGCGCCCTGGAACACGCACTGGAATCCGTCCGCGTACTGGAGCAGCGCGGTCAGGGCGCTTCCGTCGGGGGTGGTGTGGGCCTTCACCGAGACCGGCTCGGCGGGGAACGCGCCGCGATAGACGTTGATGTCGTGGCTCCAGACGCCGAACATCTCCATATAGGCGTTCAGCGCGGCCTCGTCCATTTCCTTCGACTCGTCGAGGACCCGGTCCCGGCGTGCGTCGCGCTCTGGATTCTGGCTTCCCGAACGGTCGATCTCCAGAAGCTCCGGGATGATCCAGTTCCCGTACTGCGGGCCGACCACCAGATGAACGCGCGCCATGACCGGGCGGGAGATCTTCCGGATCTCCTCAAGGCCGCGCTGGACCCCGCTGTCATAACGCTTCATATAGCCGACCATGAGGATCTTGCCGGTCTCCTCGGAGATCCGGACCGCCTCTTCGGTCTCCGCCAGCGTATAGCCGAGCGGCTTCTCGGTGAAGACGTGCTTTCCCGCCCGGAGCGCGGTGCCGATCGAATCGGAGTGGTCGAGATTCAGTACGAGGACGGCGTCGATCTCCGGGGAGTTCTCCAGCATCTCAGTCAAGGTCGCGTAGGTCTTGCCGATGCCGTAGCGGGCGGCGACCCGTCCGGCGAGATCGGTGGCCCGGTCGCACAGGGCCACCAATTCGAACCGGTCACGCAATTCAGCGGCGTAAGGCAGATGCATCAGCTGTGCGATCTGTCCGCACCCGAGTATGCCAAGACGAACACGAGACACTGATCACTCCCATGGGTGTTGAAGAGGTCGGAAAACAGATACGCGCGTGACCTAGATCCAGCTGGTCCGGGCTGCCGCGAGAGCGGTCAATTTCGTCAGGGTGTCTATGACCCCGTACACGTCCGGCCGTTCAGAGATATGCCAGGCGGCGGCGCGGATATCGTCCTCGATGGTCGAATCGGCGACGAACGCGCACCGGACTCCTTGCCCCGGGGGAACCCAGTCCGCGAGGGAATTCCCGATCATCAACAGCTCGTCGCGCGGCGGGCTTTCCGGTGCGGCGCCCGCCAGCATGGCCAGAGTCCGCCGTTTCCCCGAGGCGATCTCCCGGTACGGGTGCATTCCGAGATAAAGACCGTCAGGACTGCTTTCCAACCCGATCTCGATACGCCGCCTGCCGGCCCACTCCCGCACGTTATTCCGTACGACGGCCAGGAAGTCACGCGGTCCGAAGACGCTCACGGACGCCCTGCGGCCCGCGCCGAACGCCCACTGACCGGGGCCCGGCCGGACACCGCCGAATTCCGGTGCCAGGGTTTCCGCCGCCTGCCGGAGCCCGTATTCCGAGGCGAGTGCGGAGACCGTCGAACGGACCTCGGTCAGCGCGGCGAACGGGGTGAGTACGCTCACTTGCCTTTCGCGCACGGTGACGTTCCCGTTCTCGGCGATCACCGGGAATTCCGCCGGTTCACCGAGTCCGATGCACCGGCCGAACTCCCACAGCTGTTCCAGCGGTGAGTCGGAGCACAGGCCCACGAGAGATCCGGCCGCACGCAACTCCTGGGCCAGCTGTCCCACTTTCCGGAGAGCGGCCATGTCCAGGGGGGATCCGGGGGTGGACGGGATGAGGGTTCCGTTGAGGTCGAGGAATATCGTCCGGGGCAGGATTCCGGATGCGGTCATCGCAGGGAATCCGCGTTCGCGGGGATGCCGTTCAGTGGTCCCTGTCCGTCGGCCAGCAGCTCCAGCCGCGCCATCATCTGTTCCAGCGCGGTGCACACCGGTGTCGACAGATCCGCGAATCCCAGCGCCGGCAGCAGACCGCGCAGCGGGGCGGGAAAGTCGGCCACCCGTACGGTCGTACCCAGTGAGCACTGGATCCGGCGGTAGAAATCCAGGTTCGCCCGCATCATCAGCAGTGCGAATTCCTCTTCGCACTCGGCGGATATCCCGATGCGCGCGGAAGCCCTCACGAATGGCAGCCAGTAGGGCGCCCGTGTCCAGGTTCCGTCGGGCAGCCGGACCACCAGTCCGGAGAGGCCGAGCAGGAAATTCCTCGGGTCGGCGATCTCCAGAGGGTGTTTCTTCCGGTGGCCGCCCAGAATGCGGTACCGCAGCACCGGATCGACGACGACGTCCGGGATCGGTTCGTCGGCCCCTTCGGTCAGCCGGATGCCGGGCACCACGCGCCCTATCCGCACACCCAGCAGGCGCAGCATCCGCAGCACCTCTTTGATGGTGCCGCCCGTGAAAATGTCGTCCTCGATCAGCGTGTACTCGGTGTCGACCGGGAGCACGGACATCTGCCGGTGAAAAGACGGCGACCCCGGACTGGGCACGAGCCCCACTTGTTCCACCCCGCCGAGCAGAAACCCCCGCGAGGCCCGCAGATGGTGATCCGCTTCCGCTATCAAGGGGTCGAGACTCAGCAGCGGCCCGGTACCGGCGCGCTGCCGTACGATCTTTTCCAGTGAAGGAGCGTCCAGCACATGGAAAGTGACGCCTCCTGGGTGGTGGATCGTCTTTCTCAGCGCGTTTCGTATATCGGCCTGGAACAGCCGGTAGTTCTCCGAGACAGAATCGACTGCGGCCTGTGGAGCGTGCGCCCCGCCGGTTACCTGTCCGAGGTTCCGGGTCAGTTCTCTTGCGCAATATGAGGTGTCGTCCCGCATGACGACGATGAATGGCCCGTCACCCGCGACCTCGATGGAGAGGGCTGCTTGTCCGGGGTCGGCGACGGTCGTTCTCATGCACTGACCGGCGCCGTTCACGAATTACTCGACGTGACTTTGTTGCGATGACGCGACATGGATATGGCCGATCTCTCGTGGTTGCTGTGGGGGGAGACGCGAGAGTGACTTGCCGGACGATATCCTTGAAAGTCGCAGAACTGAGGAATGGGGGTCCATTTCGAGCCATCGATGTCGGATCCGGTGATGTGGGTCGTCTACCAGGGGTGTTGGGGATCTGTTCAGGGGGAGGTGGGGGTGTGGATGCCGGATCGGTCTCGCGATCTTGGCTGATATGCGTGACCTCTGGCCGGTCGTGGCTCCTGGATGGCCGATCGGCTCGGAAGGGTGGACGGTCGGCCGATGTGGGGTGGGGTGGGGGGTTCGTAGCGTCGTGGGGGTCAGGGGTTGTCGGATGGTCGTATCGATGGGAGTGGAAAAAAATGGGGGCGTTTGTGGTGGTTGGGGGGAACGTTGAGTTCGAGCCGGACGTTGTCGAGGTACTGGCTGGTGCGGTGCGGCGGGTTGCGAAGGGGGAGTTGGCGATGGTGGGGACGGACACGGTGTTGGGGGAGTTGCTGGTCGAGGGCGGCGAGGTGGGGGATGTGCTGGTGCCGGGGATGCGGAAGTCGGGGGCTGTCAGTGGGGGGATCCGGGGGCGCGGTGGGGTGGGGTGGGCGAGTGAGGACACGGGGTCCGGCTTTGGCCCTAGCTCTGGCGCAGGAGGTCTCGGTGCGAGCGCTGCCTCCGTCGGCCCCGGCGCGAGGGCCGATTCCACCGAAGTCGACGCCCTCCTCCGTGAGTTGCGCTGGCGGGACGGGCTGCGCAAGGGCGCTGAGGTGGCGGAGTTCCCCCAGTTCAGCGGGGCTCTGCTGGAGTGTCTTGCGGTGGCGGTGCGGATGGCTCGGGAGGAGGGCGGGATATCGGTCCGGTGCGCGCATCTCGCGCGGGCGCTGCTGAGCGTGCCGGGGAGCCGGGCCCTTGAGGCGCTGGTCCTGGAGAAGGTCGACGCCGACGAGGCGCTGCGGCGGGTCGAGGGCTGCGCGGTGGAGGAGGTCCTGGAGAGCGGCGGGGTCGCGATACTGCGGCGGGCCGGGGCGCTGGGGAAGGGCGGGAACCGGCTCGGCCGGGCCTTCTTCTCCTGGATCAGCGGGAGTACGGCGAACGGGTCACCGGTGCTGGGGGCCGTCGTCCACGAGGGGGTGCGGCAGGCGGTGCGGTGCGGGCGCGGTGCCGTCGAGCCGGTGGATCTGCTGCTCGGGGTGCTGGGGGTCGAGCGGGCGCTGGGCGTCGCCGGACGGACGCTCTCCGGGGAGCTGGCCGGGGTCAACTCCGGTGCGGAGATCCTGCGGCGGTGCGGGGTCCGGCAGGACCTGCTGTTCGCGGGGGCGTTCGAGGAGACGGCGGTGGTGGTTGCCGCTTCCGATTCCGTCCGGCCCACTCCGGGCGCCGAACGGACCATGGCTGTAGCCCGGTTGGCGGCTGCGGAGGGGGACGACGGGTCGGTCGGTACCGTACGGCTGGTGGCTGCGCTGCTCGACGATCCCGTTGTCGTAAGGGTGTTGGGGGAGCAGCAGGTTGATGTCGAGCTGCTGTGTGCGGAGTTGGGGGGTGTGGCCGGGTGAGGCAGGGGTGGCTAGGGAGGGTGCGGTGGCCGTTGTTCTCAAGGGGGCGGCGGGAGTTGCAGGAACCGTTGGGGCGGCGGGAGTTGGGGGACTCGCGGGAGCGGCGGATGTCTGAGGGCCTGCGGGAGTCTTGGGTGCCGCGAGTGCCCCAGGCCTCGCAGGCCTTGCAGAACTCGCAGAACTCGCAGCACTCGCAGCACTCCCAGTCGCCGAGCCAGCCGCAGCCGTCGCGAGACCCGTCCCGCTCACGCCACCGCACCCCAGCAGAACTCATCCTCTGCCTCCTCGCAGCCGCCTTCTGCCTGATGCCCCTGCTCCTCGCGCCCCCGGACCGGCTCTGGCTGGCCCTGCTGGAGGCCGGGTGGGCGGTGGCGCTGGTACCGGCCCGGCGGTGGTGGCCGGCTGCCGCCGTGGTGGGGGCCGCGGTGCCGGTCGTCGGGGTCAACGTGTGGACGGCCGCGGTCGCGCCGCTGGTCGTGATGTCGGCGGCGCGAAGCCTTCGCCGGGTGTGGCGGACCGTGGGCGTGGCCTGCGCGGTCGTCGCCGGTCTGAGTCTCGTACTCGGGCTCTTCAGAGGGGAGTTGGCGGTGCGGATGGGGGAAGGGGCCCTGTCCGCCGTGCTGTTGATCGTGCTGCCCGCGCTCGCCGGGTCGCTGCTCGGGCGGCGGCGGCCGCTGGTGCGGCTGCTGCGGGAGCGCAACGCCTATCTGGAACAGGCGCGTTGGATGACCGCCGCGGCGGCGCGCATGGAGGAGCGCAACCGGATCGCCGGTGAGATGCACGATCTGCTGGGCCACCGCCTGAGCCTGCTCTCCGTGCACGCCGGCGCGCTGGAGCTGGGCGCCGCCCGCAAGGCACCCGAACTCACCGAGCAGGCCCAGCTGTTGCGGACCACCGCAGGTACGGCCCTGCAAGAGCTGCGCGAGATCCTCGGAGTGCTGCGGCACGAGGGGGCCGGCGAGGAGCGTGGCACCCGGGCCGACATCACCGCCCTCGTCACCGAGTCCCGGCGCGCCGGCAGCTCCGTAGAGCTGGAGTGGGAGGTCCCCGACAGCGCCGAGGTGACGTTCGCCGTCCGCCAGGCGATCCACCGTGTCGTCCGCGAAGGCCTCACCAATGCCCTCAAACACGCGGGCGGCGCCCCCACCCGCGTCACCGTCCGCCCGGTCGGCCCCGGCATCGAACTCTCCGTCACCAACTCCGCCCCCCACCCCACTGCCCGCCCCGCCCTCAGCACCCATAGCGGCCTCGCCGGCTGCCAGGAACGGGTCTCCCTCCTCGGCGGCGAGTTCGCGGCGGGGGGTACGGGGGATGGGGGGTTCCGGGTGGTGGCTTGGCTGCCGGTGGATGGGGGGGAGGGTGGGGGTGCGGGGGTGTACGACGCGGGTGGGGGGCGTCCGTACGACGATGCGGGCGCCGGGCATTCGTACGGGGCTGAGTCGCCGGAGTCGTACGGAGCTGGGGCGCCTGAGTCGTACAGGGCCGGGGTGCTGGAGTCGTACGAGGCGGGGGCGCCGGAGTCGTACGAGACCGGGGTGCTGGCGTCGTACGAGATCGGCTCCCCCGAGTCTTACGGCGGCTCGCCCAAGTCCTCGGACCGCAGCCCTCCGAAGTCCAACGGTGTCAACTTCCGTACCCCCAGCCCCAATCCCGCTCTCACCCCGCCCGGCGCCCGCGCCCCCCTCCCCGACGAGATACTCACTTGGCCGCGGCTGCTCGGCTCCGGGTGTCTCTCCGTGGTCGTCGTCATGCCGACGGTCCTCTTCCTCATACTCCTCCTCGCCGAGGCGGTTCTAAGATGAGCCGATGATCCGAGTGCTGATCGCCGACGACGAGGCGCTGATGCGGGCCGGGATCCGGCTGATCCTCCAGCACGCCGAGGACATCGAGGTGGTCGCCGAGGCGGGGGACGGGCGGGAGGCCGTCGCGGTGTGCCGGGAGCGGGAGATCGACGTCGCGCTGCTCGACATCCAGATGCCGGGCGGCGACGGGATCGCCGCCGCGCGCGAGATCGGGCGGCTGTCGCCGCGTACCTGCGTCGTGATGCTCACCGCGTTCGGCGAGGAGAGCAGTGTCACGCGGGCGTTGCGGGCCGGGGCGAGCGGGTTTCTGCTCAAGGACACCGGGCCGGCCGAGCTGATCCGTGCGGTGCAGCTCGCCGCGAAGGGGGAGCCGGTGCTGGCGCCCCGGGTCACCCGGCAACTCCTCGACCGGCATGTCCGCTCGGGCCGCGACACCGAGGCGGCGCAGCGCAGGCTGGACGGGTTGACGCCGGCTGAGCGGGATGTGCTGCGGTTGGTGGGGACGGGGATGTCCAATGCCGAGATCGCGGGGGAGTTGCACTCCAGTGCGGGGACGGTGAAGGCGCATATCAGTCGGATTCTTATGCGGACGGGGTGTGTGAATCGGGTGCAGGTGGCTGTGTTGGCGCATGATGCGGGGTTGCTTGATGGGGGGTGGTGAGGGGGTGGGGGGTGTGGTGGGGGTGTGTTGAGGTGGGGGTGCGCTGAGGTCGGGGGTGCGTCGAGGTGGGGGTTCGCTGAGGCGAGGGGGCGTTGAGGTCGGGGGTGCGTCGAGGTGGGGGTTCGCTGAGGCGGGGGCGCGCCGAGGTGGGGGTGCGTTGAGGTGGTGTGTGTCTGCGGAGGGGCGCTGAGGCGGGGTGCGTTTATGAAGGGGTGTGCTCGGGTGGGGCGTGTCCATGAAGGGGTGCGTTGAAGCGAGCGATGTACTGAAGCGAGAGGCGCTTCGATCCCTGGCCCGCCGCCCAAGTCGTACCAACACCTCTTCCCTACCGGCCGGTTGAGAGGTTCGGCCACCCCCTCGTACCGCCCCTGGCTCGAAGCGGCCGACCCCGCTCCCGCCTCTGCGTGGATGCGCAACGCCCTACGCCGGGCCGGAAACCCCGGTCAAAAATGGGACCTCCGCCTTCCTGTGACCCCTGCTTACCCAAGCCCCCGCTTCCTCCTCCCTCCGCTTTCCCTCACCCCCCGCTTCCTCCATGCCCCGCGTCCCCCGCGCCCTCGGCGAGAAGGAACCCCCATGTCTGAGCTGTACTTCGAGGACACCGGCCCCCTGGACCGGCCCGCCCTCCTCCTGATCCACGGCCTGGGCGCCTCCTCGGCCTTCTTCGACGTCATCGTCACCGACCTGGCCCGCGACCACCGGGTCATCAGCGTCGACCTCCCCGGCCACGGCGGCACCCCGTTCAACGGCGAGCCGCTCACCCTGGACGCCTGCGCCGACGCCGTCCACACGCTGACCGAGAAGCTGGACCTCGCCGAAGTCACCTTGCTGGGCTGGGCGTTGGGCGCGACGGTCGCGTACCACCTGCTCGAAAGACACGGCACCACCGCCCGCTACCGCAGCCTGATCTCGGTCGAGCAGACCCCGTACCTTCTGCGTGAGCCCGGCTGGAAGCACGCGGCGTACGGCACGCTGGACGCGCAGGGCGCGGCGGACATCGGGGAACGGCTCGCGGAGATGGATCGGGCGGCGCTGACGGAAATGGTCGCGGGGTTCTACGCGAGGGGCGCGGGGCCGGCGGGGGCAGTGCCAGGGGTCTGCGCGGAGCCGACGGCAGTACCGAGCGCCTACGCGGAACCGACCGGGGCGTTGAACGTCTGCGCCGAGTCGACCGGAGCGCCGAGTGTCCACGCGGAACCAGCCGCGACACCGACCGCCCGCACCGAGCCGACCGCCTCACCGACCACCCGCGCGGAGCCAGCCGCCCGCGCAGAACCCGCCGCAACACCCAACCCCGACCTCATCACCGCCGCCTCCGCCAGCTCCGGCCCCGCCCGCCGTTCCCTCTGGCAGGACGCCGTACGGCAGGACTGGCGCCACCGGCTCGCCGGCCTTCCGCCGCTGCCCACCCTCTTCGTGCACGGCGCCCGCAGCCGGATCCACCCCACCCCGGTCGGCGACTGGCTCGTCGAGCACGTCCCCGGCGCCCGCCTCGCCGTCTTCGAGACCAGCGGCCACGCCCCCTTCCTGGAGGAGCCGGCCCGGTTCAACTCGCTGCTGCGGGAGTGGATCGAGGGGTTGCGGTGAAACCGCTTCATCACTGACTCCTCCCGCCGTCTCATCCGAAACGCCCTTGATCCCGTCCTCCGGTTCCTCCCACGGGTCCTACTTTCGTAGGGCGTGTCCGGGCGGGCGGCGGTGGCAAGATCGGTGAGGAGACGCCGACAACGCCGAGGGGGAAGGCAATGGCACGGCTGTTGAACCAAGAATGTACCGGCGCGGACGGTGCGGAGACCGGCACTGTTCCGCGGTTGCTGAGCCAGCTCGGGGAAGGGCCGACGGAGAGGGTCCCGTGCGACTCCTTGCGGATGGCCGACTCGCCTCGCTTCACCTCGCACCAGGAGGAGCATGTGCGGCTGCTCGCGGAGACCGACGCGAAGCTGCCGCCGATCCTCGTCCACCGGGAGACGATGCGGGTGATCGACGGCGTGCACCGGGTGCACGCCGCCCGGCTGAGGGGAGAGAGGGAGATCGAGGTGCGGTGGGTGCGAGGCGACGCGGAGGACATGTTCGTCCTCGGTGTGCTGGCGAACACCGCGCACGGGCTGCCGCTGTCCGTGACCGAACGGGCGGCTGCCGCCCGGCGGATCATCCGCTCCCACCCGGAGTGGTCGGACCGGGTGGTCGCCGCGACCGTCGGGCTCGCGGCCAAGACCGTGGCCGCCGTCCGGAAGGATTCGACCGAGGACGGGCAGCAGTTGAACATCCGCGTCGGCAAGGACGGACGGCTGCGTCCGCTGGACGGGGCCGCCGGGCGGCTGCGGGCGCATGAACTGCTCGGCCGGGAGCCGGACCTGCCGCTGCGCAAGGTCGCCCAGCGGGCCGGGATCTCCATCTCCACCGCCTGGGACGTACGGTCGCGGATCAGCAGAGGCGATGATCCGGTGCCGCCCCGGCTGCGCCGGGCGATGACCGCGGGAGATGAGCGGACCGCCCGCGCGAGGACCGTGATACCCCAGGACGGGAAGATCCGGGAGAGACCGGCCGCCGCCGACCCCGCGCTCGCCGGGCACGACATCCTGGAACGGCTGCGCAAGGACCCCTCGCTGCGGCACAGCCAGTCGGGGCGGGACTTCCTGCGCTGGCTGGAGGCGCGGTTGATGTCCCCGCACGAGTGGCGCCGCTACATCGACTCGGCGCCGCTGCACCAACTGGGGCTGATCGAGGCGACCGCGCGCAAGAACGCCGAGTTGTGGCGGGAGTTCGCGGATCAGGTCGGGGTGCGGCGGTCGCTGGCGGACGGCGAGTGAGCGTGCCGCAGGCAGGACCGCCCCGGCCGGGCCCTTCTCAAGGGAACGCGGGCAGTCCCGCGCCCGCCCGCGCCCGGTACAGCCTCGTCTGCTCGGCCGTGCACACCGTCTCCGCGTCCTCGGACTCGATCCGGATCGACAGGGTCAGCTCCAGATAGTCCCGGGGCCGGGTCCGCGCGCCGGTGATCCGCACGGACGCCCGCAGCCGGCGGCCGACCACCGCCGGCGCGCGGAACCTGACCCGGTCCAGCCGCTGGTTCAGTCCCGACTCGGACCACTCCAGGTCCAGCAGACCGTCCGTCAGGTGGGTGACGAGGGACAGCACGAGAAAGCCGTGCGCGACCGGCGCGCCGAAGGGGCCGGCCGCCGCGCGCTCGGGGTCCACATGGATCTCCTGCCGGTCATGGGTCAGTTCGGCGAACGCGTCGACGTCCCGCTGGGTGATCTCGTACCACTCGCTGGGGCCGAGATCGCGGCCCGCGCGCTCCTGGAACCACTCGGCTATTTCCTGAAGTGTCGCCACGGCTGCCTCCCACGGACGGAGAACGAAGAGAAGTCCGGACCGGCCGGGTCCGGGAAGTGAAGGAAAGAATGCGCGCCCCGGCGCTGTCGGATTTCTATGCGCCGGCACGGTACGGGTCAAGGCGCGCGCGATCGAAAGAGGGTAGGCAATGGGTGCGACTTCGAAGGCTCTGGTCGGTGGTGGCGCCACGTTCGTCATCGGGCTGGTGCTGTGGCAGTTCACGGGGGACATCGAGACCCCGGTGGTCACCTTGACGAAGCTCGGCGTGGTCCTGATGGCGCTGGGGGCGCTGGAGGTCGTCTGGGGGCTTTACAAGGGCGTCGCCGGAAAGTGACGTGAGTGACCGGCCCGTTCGGGACATCAGGTTTCCACCTGTCCCGAGCGGGCCTTTTCTTTCAGCCGGCCGGTACGGAAAGTCCCGTTGCGGCGATTTCTTGCAGTTCCCGCAGCAGCCTTCTCGCCAGCGCGTCGTTCTGCCGGAAGAACGGTGAACCGGTACCGGGCACGGAGAATGACCCGAGGCTGCCGCCCGTGGCGAACGCACCGAGGGCGTACCGGTGCGGGCGGACGTTTCCCCGCCCGTCCACCACCCGATAGTCACCGTCTTCGGCGACCAGCCGCGAGGAGTTCCGCGCCGCCACGCGTACGGCGCCGCCGCCTTCGCCTATGAGCCCGCGCAGCAGCGGATCGGCGCCGCCCCGCGCGTCCGGCGCGGCCAGCCTGGCCTCGACGAAGTGCCGGGCACGCAATGTCGCGGCGACGGAGTCCGACGACGCCACGAAGTGACCGTCCGCGGTTTCGACCCGCAGCCCCGCGCCGAGGAAGCGGACCACGCCGGCCCTGTTGAGGGCGGCGAGCTGCCGTAGCCGCAGCGGGGGCGGGCCCGAGGTGAAGAAGCTGTTGAACGCAGAGACGCGGGAGATGGCGTCCCACGCGGATGCCCCGAGCGCCTCGGCATCCGTCATCAGCAGCTCGGCCAGCTGGTTCCCGGCGTGGAAGAGCGACCGCGCGGCCCCGGCCCAGGCGCTGTGCTCAGGAAGGGTGGCCCGCTCCACGGTGGCCGTCAGATGGCCGCGCATCCAGCTGTCCAGGGCCTCCCACGAGCCGAACCGGCGGCCCCGCAAGGGCTGCTGGAGACCGGCGAGGTCCAGCCTGTCCCCGGGGCGTACGAACCGCCGGACCAGTCGGTCCCGGGCGGTGCCCTCAAGCCGTACGTACGCCTCGGCGAACTCCTCCCAGGATGTGCCCGTACGGCCCCGGTGGGTGGTGAACAGCTCTCGGTGATAACCCCAGCCGACCTCTTGGGCGGTCAGTTCCCAGGCGTCAGGACCCGGTCCGCCTTTCAGCGCTGTCCGCAGCGCCGCCGTGTCCGCGAACCGGACGCCGTCGTCCGGCGGTCCGCCCGGCCGCGTGCTCTGCTTGGGCAGATACGGCACCCCGCGCCGCGAGCCCGCCCACAGCACGGGCTCCGCACCCGAGGGCTCGTACCGCAGCGGCCCGTCGCCTTCCCCGCCCTCCGCCACGAAACGTCCGCCGCGCCCCTCGGTCATCAGGGACATGAGGTCGACGAAGGCCAGGCCCAGCCCGGAGACGATCACGTCGGTGCCGGCCGGCAGACAGCCGAGGTCCAGGTCGGCGGTGGGCCCCGGCGGTGTGTAGGAGCCGCCGGCCCTGGCCGCGAAGTCCGCGTACCGGCGCTGCCCGGCGTCCGGACTGCCGTCGATGTTGCCCTGCGCGAGGACGACGACGTCGGCGGCGAGCGAGGTCCCGTCGGCGAGCCGGAGCAGCTGGCGGCCGCCGGGCCCGTCGGTGAGGGAGACGGCCGCCGTCCGGTGCTCCCGCACCTCGACACAGGCCGGCAGCGCGGCGACCGCCCGCCGGAAGCACCAGGCGAGATAGGCGCCGCCGAGCCGTCGGGTAGGGAAGGAGGCGGAGGTCAAGGAGCGTGCCTCGGCGGCCAGTTCAGGCGTCAGCCCCTCCGCCCCCTCCGCCCCCTCGGACACCCCCGCCGCCCACTCCGCCAGCGAAGGGCCCGGAGTGATCGGCCCCGCGCACTCCACACTCGCGTCCGTGAACATCGTGACGTCCCCGGCCCGCGAGTTCATCAGCATCCCGGCGTACTGCCCGGGCCGCCAGACCCGCCCGCCGCCCGGTGGATGGGGGTCCACGACGTCGATGCGCAGCCGCCACCCGCCGCCTGCCTCCGCCCAGCCCGCGGCAATCCGTTCCAGGATGCCCGTCGTCCTCGGTCCGGCCCCCACAAAGGCCAATGACGGGGAGCTCGCCGTCCGTCCTTTTCCTGTCATGCCGGGGAGATTACGACGACCGGTCCCGGCTTCGAGAAGCCTGCGGGGGCGAGGATGTTCGACTTCCCGAATGGAGGCCGTTCGACTTCGTCAATGGCGGTTGACACAGAAAATGCAAAGGCTTAACTTCGATTTGGCCGCGAGGGAGACGGGAGTCCCCGGGCGGCGACTTGCCGAAGACGGGGGAATCTTATGCAAGGGCGATTCATCAGTTTACGACCGCCGGTCGCCGGTGACTTCGAGCTGATGGCCGGGTGGCTGGCGCCGGACGCGCCGGGAACCGCGCTCACTGGTGATGCGCTGGAAACGGCGAGCCCTGCCGAGCTCAGCTCCGCGCACCATATGGGGAGCGTCACGTTCCGGATGATCCACAGCAATTCCGGGGAACCGCTCGGCTTTGTGAACTGGCGGCGGCGCGGTGCCCATCAGTCGTACGAGATAGCCATTCTCGTGGGTGAACCTGACCGCTGGCAGAGTGCTTACGGCGGTGAGGCGATCGTACGGCTCATCGACATTCTCTTCATGACGTACGGTGCTCGTCGCGTACAACTCACGACCGGTGCTTTCAACGTTTACACGCTGCCTGCTCTCATGCGCGGTAATTTCGTCCTCGAAGGAATTCTGCGGGATTTCTACTATGTCGACGGCTGTTATCACGACGCGACGGTCTGGTCGATGCTGCGCGAGGAGTACGACGCGGAGCTGAAGAAGACCGAGCATCTGGACGGGCTGAAGTACCGGCCCACCGTGCCCGCGGCGGACAAGGAGCGGGCCGGGCGGCTGCTGCGTGACTATCTCGGCGGCGGCGCCCTGACCGCGCTGGACATCCGCGCCGAGGCGGCACCGGATGCGTGAGGCGGGCGAGCTGTTCTCCGTCGCCGACCCCCTGTACTTCGAACCCCCCGAGCGCTGGCACCCTTCCGGCGACCAGGACTTCGTGCGCCTGCTGCCGCGGACCGAGGGCTACCGCCGTACGGTCAAGGGGCCCTGGTGCCAGCTGAGCCGCACGGACGGCCGGCTCCCGGACCAGGGCTGGAAGATCCACGTCTCCGCCCGGCCCGAGAACGCGGCCGAGATCCTGGAGAAGGTCGCCGCGTACTGCCTCGGCCACCACCTCGACTTCAAGTTCCTCTCCCGCCGCGCCCTGGTGCAGGCGTACGGCCTGAAGTTCGCCCCGCGCACCGCGAGCGGCAAGTTCATCGCGGTCTATCCGCCGCAGGACGAGACCGGGCTCGTCGGGACTCTGGACGCGCTGCACGGACTGCTCGCCGGGCAGCCGGGCCCGTACGTCCTCACCGACCGGCGCTGGCGCGAGACGTCCCCCGTGTATCTGCGCTACGGCGCTTTCACGACCGGCTACACCTACACGCCGGACGGCCGCCGCGTGCTCGCGCTGCGCGGTCCCGACGGCACGCCGGTCCACGATCCGCGGTCGGTCCCCTTCCGGCCGCCGTCCTGGATCTCGCCCCCCGTCGGGATCCAGCACGCTCTGCGCCCGCCCGAGTCCGACGAGCCGTTCCCGTTCGTCGTCGAGCGAGCGTTGCAGTTCTCCAACGGCGGCGGGGTGTATCTCGCCCGCCACGCGGAGAGCGGGCGGGAGGTCGTCCTCAAGGAGGCCCGCCTGCACGCCGGGATCGACCGCACCGGCGCCGACGCGGTCGACCGCGCGCTGTACGAGGCCGATGTCCTCGGCAAGCTCGGTGACGTGGCCGCCGTACCGGAGCTGATCGACTCGTTCCGGTACTGGGAGCACCATTACCTCGTCCTGGAGCGGGCCGAGGGGCGAAACCTCCAGAACTGGGCCGCGCTGCGGCACCCGTTCATCCGGCACGGCGCCGGCGAGGCGGAGTGCGCCGTGTACCGGGAACAGGCCGAGGAGGTGCTGCGCCGGGTCACGGGCGCCGTGGCCGAACTGCACGCGGCCGGCTTCGCGCACCGCGATCTGCACCCCGGCAACATCGTCGTCGCCGACGACCTCACGGTTCGGCTGCTGGACCACGAGATGGCGACGAGTCCCGACGACCCGTCCGGGCCCCCGCTGGCCTACCCGGGGTTCGCCCCGGCGACGGGCACCGCGGCCCGGCGCGACCGGTACGCCCTGGCCGTCCTCAAGCTGTGGCTGTTCCTGCCGCTCGCGCCGCTCTACGCCCTCGACCGGGACAAGGCACGGGAGCACGCGGCCACCGCGGCCGAGTGGTTCGGACTGCCGGCCGGGTACTTCGACGACAGCCTGACGACGATGGGGCTCGCTCCCGCCGGCCGTACGGCGCCTCGGCCGTGTGCCCGGGACACCGCCGACCGGCTGGCCGCCGCCCTGGCCGAGTCGGCCGACCCCACCCGCTCCGACCGGCTCTTCCCCGGCGACCCCGACCAGTACCTGAACCCGGCGGGACCGGCGAGCCTCGCGCACGGCGCCGCGGGTGTCCTGTGGGCGCTGCGGGCGGCCGGACACCCACCCCCGGCGGCCGGTGAGGACTGGCTGCGCGCCCGCCTCACGTCCGGGGCCGACGAACACGCCTCACCAGGACTGTGGGACGGCGCGACCGGAGTCGCCTGGTACTGGACCCTGCGCGGCGAGCACGGCCTCGCCCGGGACCTGCTGAAACCCTTGGTGAGGGACTTCGAGGCCACCACCGACCCCTCGCTCTTCTCGGGTCTGGCGGGCCTCGGCCTCGCGGCCCTGGCGCTCGCCCCGCGCCTGGGCGGCTTCGGCGGCCTGGACCCGCGGCAGAGCGCGGAGCTCGCGACGAGGGCGGCGCTGCGACTGCGCGACGACCTCTTCGACAGTCCGCACCTGCGGCAGCGCCCCGCCGGGCTGATGCGCGGCTGGAGCGGTCCGGCGGTGTTCCTCACCCGGCTGTACGAGGCGACCGGCGAGACCGGCTGGCTCGACCTGGCCGAACGTGCGGTGCTGCGCGACCTCGGCCACTGCGCCCCCGACCAGGCGGGCGCGCTCCAAGTGGTCGACGGCAAAAGGCGGTTGCCGTATCTCGCGGTCGGCTCGCTCGGTGTCGCCCTCGGCGCGGACGCCGTGCTGCGCCACCGCGACAGCGAGCCGCTGCGCACGGCGCTGCCCCTGCTGGCGGCCGCCGCCTGGGTGCGCCTGACGGCCGACGCGGGCGTCTTCTCCGGACGCTCCGGTGCGCTGCTGGCGCTGACCGCACTGCGGAAGGGACTCGACGGCGCCGACGAGGCGGTCGAGCGCCATCTCCAGGATCTCGGCCTGCACCTGGTCGAGACCGGCGGCCGGCTCGGCGTGCCCGGCAGCGGCGGGGCACGGCTCTCCGCCGACCTCGCCACCGGCGCCGCCGGCGTCCTCGCCGCCCTCACCGCGGTCCGTGACCGCGGTACCCAGAGCCTGCCGTTCCTCGGGACCGAGCCTTTCTGAGGCTCGCGTCGCACCAAGGAGCGGCACCTGTCCCACGGCCGTGCCCCGTACGGCCGCTCACACCCCGAAGGGAGGTACAGACATGTCGGTCATCGAGCTCCAGGGCCTCGAGGTCCCCGCCGACAGCGCCGAGGCGCTGGGCAGCACCATCAGCAACTCCTGCTGAACACAGCCGGATTCACCGCTGAACCGGCCGCGGAAGCGGTCGTGAGCAGCCACCCAACCCAATCAGGAGGCAGATATGTCGGTCATCGAGCTCCAGGGCCTCGAAGTTCCCGCCGAGAGCGCCGAGGCGCTGGGCAGCACCATCAGCAACTCCTGCTGAAACGCGCACACCTTGCGCACCGTCAGGACCTGACCAGGCCCTGATCTGAGGGGCGCGACGCGGCCTGTGCGTCGCGCCCCTCGTCCATGAGAAGACAGCGAATCAGCGACCACGGGGTGATTCTCATGCCCTCCGCCATGGAGGAGAAACCAGCCGCCGTCGCCAGACGGGCCTCCGTCAGCCAGTATGCGCTCGGCCACGGCGTTCAGGTCATCCGGCGGGGCCTGTACGACCGGGGGACACGGCCGGGTGACAGGGTCGTCCTCAGCGGCGCCAACACCGTCGAGTTCTATGCCGCTCTGCTCGCCCTGATCGCCTCCGACGTCTCGATCGTCCTCCTCGACGAGGAGCAGCTGGGCCGGCCGGAGAACCTGTCGGGCGCCCGGTGCGCCGTGGTCCCCGACGGCCTCGCGGGGTCGGTGCTCGGCGCTGTGGGGATGAGGGAGCTGTGGGACTGCGGCGCCGGGGAGATCGGCGCCGCCGACGTCGGCGGCGCGGCCGAGCTGCCGGACCCGGGAGCCGTCGCCTGGCGCGAGCGGCAGGACGGGCTCGTCCTGCTCTCGTCGGGCACGACCGGCCGGCCCAGCGCCATCGTCAGATCCGGCGGCTCCTTCCTCGCCAACTGCGAGCGCACCGCCGTACGCGTCGGCTACACCCCCGACGACGTCCTGCTTCCGCTGCTGCCGATGACCCACCAGTACGGACTGTCGCTGGCCGTCCTCGCCTGGCTGACCGGGACCCGGCTGCTGCTCGTGCCCCCGGCGCGGCTGTCCGAGGCGCTGCGGCTGGGCAAACGGCACGCGGCGACCGTCGTCGACGCGCCGCCGCGCACCTACCAGGCGATCCTCGACCTGGCCGCCCGTAATCCGGCCCTGCTGAGCGACCTCGGCTCGGTCCGGCTGTGGTGTGTCGGCGGCGGCCCGCTGGACGGGCGGCTCGCCGGACGCTTCGCCCGCGAGGCGGGGCGTCCGCTCCTCGACGGATACGGGTCGACGGAGCTGGGCAACGTCGCCCACGCCCTCCCCGGCCGGCCCGAGGCCGTGCGGGCGCTCGACGGGGTCGAGCTGCGGATCGTCGACGCCGCCGGGGCCGCCGTGCCCGCCGGCAAGATCGGCGAGCTGCTGGTGCGCACCCCCGACCAGTACACGGGCCGGCTCGGCGCGGACGGCGCGCTGCTGCCCGCGCCGCGCGGCTGGCAGCGCACCGAGGACATCGCCTCGCTCACCGCCGACGGCACCCTCACCGTCCTCGGCCGCCGCGCCGCCGTCTCCCGCACCGGGTTCACCGTCTACCCGGCGGAGGTGCAGCGCCGGCTCACCGACGCCGGGATCGTCAACGCGGGTGTCGTCGTCGAGGACGCCGCCCGCGGCGACCGGTTCGTCACCGTCGTCGCCGACCCCGGCCGCCGTCCGCACGGACACTGGCGCCGCGAGATCACCCGCCACCTCACGTCGTACGAGGCGCCCGACCACGTGTTCGTCGTCGACGAGCTGCCGCAGAACGCCTTCGGGAAGGTCGATCTCGGCCGGGTGAAGGCCTTCGCGCAGGCCGCGACCGCCCAGCGGCTGCACAGCCCCGCGATCCTGCCCGAACGCATCCGCGCCGACCGCCGGGCCGCCGATGTGCTCGCCGCCCTCGCCCGCACCGCCGACCATGTGCACGCCGAACGCGGGCGGTTCGTCGAGGTACTCGCGGAGATCACCGACCGGCGGGCCGCCGAGACCGAGATCGAGGGCTTCGTCACGACCCTGCGCGGCGCCGCCGCCGAGTACGCGCTGTACCAGCCGCCGGCCGTGCCCGAGTCCTGGGTCTTCATGTCGTCCAACATGGTGCTGTACTCCTACGCCCTGCACCTGCTGGTGCCCGCCCTGTTCACCCGGCGCATCAGCTTCCGGCCGTCCGCACGAAGCGCCCGCACCGCCCTGCGCCTGCACGAACTCCTGGCACCCGTCCACGGGCTGGCGATCGAGGCGTTCACCGGTACCCAGGGCGACTACACCGACCGCATCGCGGGCAACCCCGGCACGGTCGTCTTCACCGGCCGCTACGAGAACGCCGAGGAACTGCGCACCCGGCTCGACGACCGGCAGCTCTTCCTCTTCTTCGGGCAGGGCATCAACCCCTTCATCATCACCGAGCACGCCGACGTCACGGCCGCGGCCAGGGACGGCGCCCGTATCCGGCTGCTCAACTCCGGGCAGGACTGCCTCGCGCCGGACATCTACTTCGTGCACCGGACGGTCGCCGGGGAGTTCCGCTCCCGGCTCGCCGAACACGTCGCGGCGCTGACGTTCGGCCCGACGGGCGACTACGGCGCGATCCAGGACCCCGACGTCCTGCACCGGGTCTCCCGCTATCTGATCGCCAACCGCCACCGCATCCGGCACGGCGGCGCGATCGACGTCGGCGACAGCCATGTCACGCCCACCGTCCTGGTCTGGGACGCCGCCGAACCCCTCGACGTCTCCGAGCAGTTCGCGCCCGTCTTCAACCTGGTCGAGTACGACGACGAGGACCAGCTCGGCGCCCTGCTGACCGCGAACGCCTTCACCGAACGGGCCTTCGGGGCCTCCGTCTACGGCAGCGCGCCCACACTCGTCGCACTGCTGCGGGAACGGCACATGGTCAGCGTCGACGCCACGCTCATCGAGATCGAGGACGGCAACAAGCCGTTCGGCGGCCGGGGGGTGCGGGCCGGATACCTCGGTCTGCGCGGGCGCCGGCTGCCGCAGCCGCTGCTCGTCTCGAAGGCGGTGGCGGAGCACTGGGACACGTTGCGGCCGGCCGCGGGCGAGCGCCGGGCCGTGGCCGTGAGCGGCGCCGAGTGACGCACCCGCGCTCCGGACCGACCCGCAGTTTCGCGACAGAAGTGGCAAGGGAGTGGCAATGGGTTCCTATGTGACCGGCCTGGGGGCCGTGACGCCCCTCGGTAACACGGTGTCCGATACCTGGGACGCAATGGTGGCGGGCCGCAGCGGCATCACCGCCATCACCGCCTTCGACCCCGGCGACTGCGCCGTGCGCATCGCCGGCGAGATCCGCGGCTTCGACGCCGCCGACTGGCTGCCGCGTCCCGAGGTGCGCCGCATGGACCCGTACGCCGCCTACGCGGTGGCCGCCGCCCACCAGGCCCTGGAACAGGCCGGGGTGAAACCCGGGACCTGCCCGCCGGAGCGGATCTCCGTACTCGTCGGCTCGGGCTACGGCACCACCCAGCTGGACGCCGAGGCGGTCCGCGTCTACGACGCCAAGGGCGCCCGCGCGATCCGGCCGTACCTCTCGGCGTACGGGGCCGTCGACATCGTCACCGCCTATCTGTCGATGGAACTGGGCGCCATGGGCGAGTCGTTCGCGGTGTCGGCGGCCTGCGCCTCCGGCACGGTCGTGATCGGCGAGGCCCACCGCATGATCGGACGCGGCGAGGCGGACATCGTCGTCGCGGTCGGCGCGGAGGACTCGATGAGCGGCAAGGACCTCGCGCTGACGGCCGCCACGAGGGCGCTGACCGCCAAGTTCAACGACGATCCGACGGCGGCGAGCCGCCCCTTCGACAAGGCCCGCGACGGCTTCGTGCTCTCCTCCGGCGCTGGCGCGGTCGTCCTCGAATCGGCGAGCAGCGTCCGCCGCCGGGGCATCACCCCGCTCGCGGAGATCGCCGGGTACGGCGCCGCCAGCGACGCCCACCACGTGACCGCCCCGCACCCCGAGGGCCTCGGCGCCCGGTTCGCCATCCAGCGGGCCATGGCGGCGGCGCAGGTCACGGCGGACGACATCGATCACGTCAACGCCCACGGAACGAGCACCGAGCTGAACGACCGTACGGAAACCCTCGCGCTCCAGGCCGAGTTCGGGGAGCGGGCGCGGCGCATCCCGGTCAGCTCCACCAAGTCGACCACCGGGCACATGATCGGGGCCGCCGGCGCCGTCGAACTCGTCGCCTGCGTCCAGGCGCTGCGGACCGGAGTCGTCCCGCCCACGATCAACTGCGACGATCCCGAGTTCCCCGAGATGAACTACGTCGCGCACACCGCGCAGGAACACCGACTGCGGACGGTGATGTCCAACTCCTTCGGGTTCGGCGGGCACAACGCGGTGCTGGTGGTGAAGGCATGCTGACGGAAGCGGGGCCCGGTCCCCGGAAGGTGATCGTCACCGGCGGCACCCGGGGCATCGGGCGGGAGGTCGTCGACCGGTTCACGGCGCTGGGCGACTCGGTCGTCTCGCTCAGCACCTCCGGGGCCCCGGCCGGCGGGGCCCGTTCGTTCGCGTGCGACGTCGGTGACCCCGAGGCCGTGGAGCGGGCCATGGCCGAGGCGGTGACCGGCCTCGGCGGCCTGGACGTGCTGGTGGTCAACGCCGGTGTCGTCCGCGACAATCTGCTCGCCCGGATGCCCGTCGAGGACTTCGCGGAGGTCGTGCGGACCAACCTCATGGGCGCTTTCCACTCCGTGCGCTTCGGTATCCGCCCGCTGATGCGCTCCGGGCGTGGCCGGGTCGTCTTCTGCTCCAGCACGGCGGCTCTGACGGGCGGCGTCGGCCAGGGCAACTACGCGGCCGGCAAGTCGGGGCTGATCGGCCTCGCCCGTTCCCTCGCCCGCGAACTCGCCGGCCGGCAGGCCACGGTGAACGTCGTCCTGCCCGGCCTCATCGACACCGACATGGGCCGCGACCTTCCCGCCCGGCTCCGCGAGGAGTTCGTCGCCACCGTGCCGCTGCGCCGCGTCGGCACGGTCGGGGAAGTGGCCTCCCTGATCACCTACCTGGCGAGCGACGAGGCGCGGTACATCACCGGCGCCGTCATCCCGGTCGACGGCGGGGTGAGCATGGGTGTCTGAGACGACTTCGCACGGCCTGCTGGCAGGCAAGCGGCTCCTGGTCACGGGCATCCTCACCCCCGACTCCATCGCCTACCACGTCGCCGAACAGGCCCGGCGCGCCGGAGCACAGGTCATCGCCACCGCCTACGGCCGCCCCTCCCTGGTGCGGCGGGTCTGCGCCCGCCTGCCGCAGCCGGTCCCGGTGATCGAGCTGGACCTCACCGACCCCGAACAGCTCGCCCGCCTCCCGCAGGCGGTCCACGAGCACACCGACGGCCTCGACGGCGTCGTCCACTGCGTGGCCCACGGTTCACCGGCCTGCTTCGACGAGGACTTCGCCGCCGCGCCCTGGCCGGACGTCGCCCGCTCGCTCCAGGTCTCCGCGTACTCCCTGGCCGCGCTCACCCACGCCTGCCGCGGCCTCCTCGCCCCGGGAGCGTCGGTCGTCGGCCTCGACTTCGACGGGCAGCGCGCCTGGGAGGGCTACAACTGGATGGGCGTGTCCAAAGCGGCGCTGGAGTCGGTGTCCCGCTACCTGGCCGTCCAGCTCGGCCCCCGCCGGATCAGGGTCAACCTGGTCGCCGCCGGCCCGCTGCGCACGGTCGCCGCCACCTCCATCCCCGGCTTCGACTCCACCCACTGGGCGCGGCACGCCCCCCTGGGCTGGGACGACCGCGACATCGCGGCGGTGGCCCGCACCTGCTGCGCCGTCCTCTCCGACTGGCTGCCGGTCACCACGGGTTCGGTGGTGTGGGCGGACGGCGGCTACCACATCGCCGGGCCGTGAGCCCCGTACCCCGCCGACAAGGAGCGTCATGTCCGATCCAGCCGCCACGGCCGCCGAGGCCCACGCCGTCCTGGCGGGGTGCTGACATGGCGGCCCTCCTCGACCCCGCCAGGTCCCCGGCCGTCGCCCACCTCCTCAAGGGCACCCGCCCCGAGGGCCCCGCCTGGCAGATCCCCCGTACCTCCCTCGCCGCCCACGTCAAGGGCGCCAAGGTGTACGGCACCCTCGCCCCCGTCTTCCGCGCGCTCGGCTACACCGACGCCGATCGGGCCCTCGTGTCCCCCCTGTTCACCCATCTGTGGGCGGTGGTCTACGAGGCGGACTGGGCGTACGAGGCGCACCAGGCGTCCGGAGCGGACGACCCCGGCACCTGGTGGGCGCAGCAGCTGCGCTCGGTACTCGGCGAGCTGGACCTCCTGGACGACACCGTCGACGGCCATCTGACCGGCCTGGAACGGTACTTCGGGCTGGAGACGCGACTGCTCGCGGCCGCGGACACCTTCGGCGCGGACGAACTGGCGGAGGCGGTCCGGCTGCGCTCCAGCGATCTGCGCGCGTTCCTGACGGTCGCCGCGCTCCTGGTCCGCAGTCCCGGCGCCCGCCGGTTCACCGACGCGATCGGCCCGCTGATGTCGTTCGTCGACATCGAGGACGATCTGAAGAGCGTGGCGAAGGACGCCGCCGACGGCTCCTTCAACACCCACAACCTGGCGGTGCGCCGCTGGGGCGAGCCCGAGGCACGGCGCCGGCTGGACGGCCTGGGCGGCGAACTGCTCCTGGCCACGGCGGGGGCCCTCACCCACGCCCCGCCCGAAGCCCTGCGCGCGATGCACGTCGCCCTGGGCCGCCCGCCCACGGACACCGCCGCCCGCAGACTCGCCCTGACCGCCCTGAGACCCCGCCGCACCCTTCTGGGCAGCCTCCGCCGAGCTCTCCTCACCGGCGCACACGCCCCGTTCGCGCCGTACTGGCGACTCTTCGACACCGCAGGAGACACGAGGAAATGAGCGAGCGGATCTTCGACGGCGCCTGGGACCTCGTCGCCCACTGGCTCGCGGCGCGCGGGGTCGACACCGTCTTCGGGCTTCCCGGTGACGACGTGCTGGCCCTCGCCGCGCTGGAGCGGGCCGGGCTGCGCCTCGTGTGGTGCCGCGACCAGCGCGCGGCCGTCCACATGACGTCCGGGTACGCGGCCGTCTCCGGGCGGGTCGGCGTGTGCCTCGTCGGCAAGGGGCCCGCGGTGGCGCATGCCGTGGGCGGACTGCTGGAGGCGTTCAGCGGCGGCAGCCCGGTGCTGGTCCTGGCGGGCGGCACCGACCCCGCCGCCGACGGGGCCCGCGCCTTCCAGGACGCGCCGCAGCAGGCCCTCACCGCCCCGGTGACCAAACGGACGGCCCGCGTCACCCACCCGGGGCGGCTCCTGCCCGAGCTGGCCAAGGCCTACACCCTGGCCGGGCAGGCCCCGACGGGACCGGTCTTCCTGGAGATCTCCGACGGTCTCCTGGACGAACGGATCACCGCGCGCGAAAGCCTGCTGACCGCCGCCGCTCCGGTCCGGGGCGTGACCGTCGCGCCGCTGCCCGCCGAGGTCGCCGCCGCCCGGCGCCCGGTGGTCCTCGCCGGCGGCGGCCTGCGCGCCCCCGGAGCGGCGCAGCGCCTCGCGGAGTCCCTGGGCGCGGCCCTGCTGACGACGGCGAGCGGCCGCGGCGCGGTCACCGAGTCCCACCCCCTGTACTGCGGTCTCGCGGGCCTCTACGCCCTGCCCCCGGTGAGGGAACTGCTCGCGTCCGCCGATCTGCTGATCGCGCTGGGCTCCCGTCTGGAGGAGACGGCCACCGAGGGCCTGCCTCCGGACACCCCGGTCTGCCAGCTCAACATCGACGCGGCGGAGTTCTCCTACGACCGCCCGGGCCCCCTGGTCCTGGCGGACGCCGGGGCGAGCGCACAGGCCTGGGCGGAGGAACTGAGGGCACTGGAGGAGGAGAAGGAACGGACGCGGGACGAGGACTGGGCGGCGGCGGTCACACGGGCCCGCCGGCGGCTGTCCGCCTGGGCGCAGCGCCCCGCCCACCCCGAACTCCCGGCGGACCGGGTCCGGGTGAAGGAGGTCGTACGGGAGCTCTCCCGGGTCCTTCCGCCGGACAGCGTGGTCGTCCATGAGAACGGCCTGATGGACATCTGGTCCTACCTCCACCCGGTCCTGACCCTCCCGGAAGGCGCTCGCTCGATCGTCCCGTCCGAGCAGACGACGCTCGGGTACGGCGCCGCGGCGGCGGCCGGCGCGAAGCTGGCGGCCCCGGACGCGGCCGTCGTGGCGATCGTCGGCGACGGCGCCTTCGACCTGCTGCGGCCCGAACTCCCCACGCTGGTGCGCGAACGCATCGGCGTGGTCTACGTGGTCCTCGACAACGGCGGCTACGGCTGGCTCCAGCGCATGCTGGACGACCGCGGCGGCCGGCCCCGCCACTTCACGGCCGCAGATGCGCCCGCCCACCCGTTCCCCGGACCCGGCGTCATCACCTGGACGCCGGCCAGGCCGACGGACGTGGCGCCGACCTTGACCGCCGCGCTGCTGGCGGCCGGCGCGGGCCGGGTCGCGGTGGTCAGGGTCCGGTGCGACACCGACGACTGGCCGCCGGTGACCGGCGCGGCGGGGGAGAAGGAGATCGCGGCGGAGCTGGGCGAGGCGGCGCCCGGGGAGCAGCGGTGACCTCTGTGGCCGGCCCCGGAGCCGCCCGATGACCCGCTCCGGCGCCCCCTCCGCGCTCAGGATGCTGCTGCGGCTGGCCTGGTCGCCCGGGGCCGGGCGGCGCAAGCTGGTCGTGTTCGGCGGCCTCGCCTGCCTGGCGGCGCCGGTCGTGCCGCTGGCCCAGCCCCTCATCGTGCGCGGGATCGTCTCGGGCGCCGAACAGCAACGGCCCCTGCTCGTACCGGTACTGATCCTCGTCGGCGCGACCCTCGCCGAGGCCGTCCTCACCGGCGTACAGGTGTATCTGCTGAAGAGGCTGGCCGAGGGCGTGGTCCTCGACACCCGCAGGGCCCTGCTGCGCCGGCTGCTGCGGCTGCCCGTCGCCGAGTACGACCGGCGGCGGGTCGGGGATCTCGTCTCCCGGGTCAGCACCGACACCGCCCTGCTGCGGACGGTCGTCAGCAACGGCCTCTTCGACCTCGTCTCCGCGGCCTTGCTAGGACTCGGCTCGATCGTCGTCCTCGCGTTCATCGATCCACTGCTGCTGGCGATCACGCTCGTCTCGGTGACGATCGCGGCGCTGGCGATGGCGGTGCTCATGGCGTCGTTGCGGAGCATCAGCCGCAGCGCGCAGGAACACGTCGGCCGGATGACCGCCGACACCGAACGGGCGCTGCACGGCATCCGCACGATCCGGGTGTTCGACGCGACCGAGCGCGAGGGCGAGCGGGTGATGCGGCGGGCGCGGGACGCCTACCGGGCGGGGCTCGGGCTCGCGCGGCGGGAGGCGCTGGTGCAGCCGGCGGTGACCACCGGCGTCCAGACCGCGATCTTCGCCGTCCTGCTCGTCGGCGGCTACCGCGTCTCCTCCGGGGCGATGGACCTGGGCGACCTGGTGGCGTTCCTGCTCTACCTCTTCAGCATCGTGCTGCCGCTCAGCCAGGCGTCCCGCGCGATCACGACCGTCCAGATCGGGCTGGCCGCCGTCGACCGCACCGCCGAGGTGCTGCGCCTGCCCGTCGAAGGAGACGGCGCCGGTCCGGTCCGGCCCACGCCGCCCGCGGGCGACCACCTCGTGGAGTTTCGCGCCGTCGGCTTCCACTACCCCGGCGGCCCCCCGGTCCTGCACGACGTCACCTTCACCGTCCCCCGGGGCTCCTACACGGCGATCGTCGGCCCCTCAGGCGGCGGCAAGTCGACCCTCCTCGCGCTCCTGGCCCGCTTCTACGACCACGACGACGGCACGATCCGCGTCGCGGGGCACGACATCCGCTCCCTCACCCACGAAGCGGTCCGCTCCCGCCTGTCGATGGTCGAGCAGGACGCCCCCGTGTTCGCCGGCACCCTGCGCGAGAACCTCAGACTGGGCGCCCCCGACGCCACGGACGACCAACTGCGCCGCGCGCTGAAGGACGTCGAACTGGGCGCGCTCCTCGACCACCCGGGCGCGCTGGACCGCGACCTCGGCGACGGCGGCGTCCTGCTCTCCGGCGGCCAGCGCCAGCGCCTCGCCTGGGCGCGGGCGCTGCTGCACGACCACGAACTGCTGCTGCTCGACGAGCCGACGTCCAGTCTCGACGCCGAGACCGAATGGCGGCTGCAACGCCTGCTGACCGGGCGGCGCGGCACCGGGCACACCACGGTCATGGTCGCCCACCGCCTCGCGGCGCTCGTCACCGCCGACCAGATCGTCGTCGTCGACGGCGGCACGGTCGCCGCCGTCGGAACCCACCGCACCCTCCTGCGCGACAGCCCGCTCTACCGCTCGCTCGCCGCCCGCCAGGGACTGGTCGAGGAGCCCGTCTGACCCACACCTGAACAGCACGACCTCAACGGGGAAACGAGGAAACGCACATGAGAACGACGTTGCGCGCGAAGATCGCCGCAGCGCTGGCAGCCGCGGGGGCGCTGCTGACCACCGCGGCCCCGCCGGCCCTGAGCGCCACCCGCGCGGACACCCTGTCGGCGACGATCCGCTACACCGAGCACGGTGTTCCGCACATCCTGGCCGACGACTACGCGGGCCTCGGCTACGGCTTCGGGCACGCCTCCGCGAAGGACAACATCTGCCTGCTCGCGGACACCTACGTCACGGTCTCCGCCCAGCGCTCGCGCCACCACGGCGCCGACGGCCCGGCCACGGCGTACGCGCCCGCCGGCTCCAACCTGGCCGGAGACCTCTTCTACCAGCAGGTCAACGACTCCCAGGTGATCGAAAGGACACTGGCCAGGCCGGCCCCGGACGGCCCGCGTACCGAGGTCCGCGACCTCGTGCGCGGCTATGTCGCCGGCTACAACCGCTACCTCGCGGACACTGGACCGGGCGGGATCACCGACCCCGCCTGCCGGGGCGCCGCCTGGCTGCGGCCCATCACCGAGATCGACGTCTACCGCCAGTTCCACGCCCTCGGTGTCTCCGGGGGAGGAGGCCGGGCGATCGACGCGATCGTCGGCGCCCGGCCACCGGCGCCGGCCGCGAAGGCACCGGCCCCGCAGCCCTGGGACGCCGGCGCCGTCGCCGCGGGACTCCACGCCGGCCAGGAGGGCTACGGCAGCAACGCCTTCGCCGTCGGCCGTGCGGCGACCGCCAACGGCCGCGGTCTCCTGCTCAACAACCCGCACTTCCCCTGGACCGGCGCCCTGCGCCTGTGGGAGGCGCAGCTGACCGTCCCCGGCAAGATGAACGTCTCCGGCGCAGCCCCGCTCGGCGTCCCCCTCATCCGCTCGGGCCACACCCAGAACGTCGCCTGGTCCCACACCGTCTCCGCCGCCGTACCCCTCAGCCTGTACGAGCTGGCCCTGGTCCCCGGCGACCCCACGGCCTACCTCGTCGACGGCGTCCAGGAGCGGATGACCCGGCGCACGGTCCAGGTCCAGGTGCGCGGGGCCGACGGGAAGACCACCCCCGTCGAACGCACCCTCTGGTCCACCCGCTACGGCCCCGTCGTCACCGGCGCCTTCGGCCTGCCCACCGCCTGGACGACACAGAAGGCGTACGCCCTGCGGGACGGCAACGAAGGCAATCTGCGCGGCCTGAACACCTGGTTCGACCTGGGCCGGGCCCAGAGCACGAAGGACGTCAAGGACGCCCTGGAACGGACCCAGGGCATGCCGTGGATCAACACGGTCGCCGCCGACAAGGCGGGCGACACCCTCTTCTCCGGAGTCCACACCGTCCCGGACATCACCGACGAGCTGGCCGCCCGCTGCAACACCGCGCTGGGCACGTCCATCTACGCGTCCACCGGCCTCGCCGTCCTCGACGGCGCCAGATCCGGCTGCGCCTGGGGCACCAGCGCCGACGCCGTCGTCCCCGGCCTGCTCGGCCCGGGCAGGCTGCCCACGCTGTCCCGCACGGACTACGTCGCCAACTCCAACGACAGCGCCTGGCTCACCAACCCCCGCCGGCCGCTGACGAGCCATCCCCGCATCGCCGGCAGCGTGGGCACCGAACGCACGATGCGCACCCGCATGACCCTGACTGCACTGGAGGAGCAACTGCCCAAGGGCTTCGACCGCACGGCGATGCAGCGGCTCCTCTTCGCCGACCGCAGCAAGGTCGCCGAACTGGCGGCGGCCGACGTCGCCCGGATGTGCGCCGCGCTCCCGGCGGCCGCGGCCCCGGTGACCGGCGGTGGCACGGTCGACGCCGGCCCCGCCTGCCGCGCCCTGTCGGCCTGGGACCTGCGCTACACGACGGCCAGCCGGGGCGCCCTCCTCTTCACCCGCTTCTGGACCCGTCTCACCGAACGGGCCCCGGCCCCCTGGAAAACCGCGTTCACCCCGTCCGATCCGGTCAACACCCCGAGAGACCTGGACACTTCGGCGCCCTCGGTCCCCCTCGCCCTCGGCGACGCGATCACCGAGCTGAACCGCCTCGGCATCGCTCCCGACGCGCCCCTCGGCGATCACCAGTACGTCGTACGCGCCGGCCGCAAGCTGGTGTCCCACGGTGGGCCGGCCGCGCTGGGCCTGATCAACGTCCAGACGCACACATGGGACCCGGCGAAGGGATACGGCGAGGTCGTCTACGGGCCGAGCTTCATCCAGATCGTCTCCTTCACGGACGGCGACTGCCCGGACGTGGCGAGCCTGCTCCCGGCCTCCCAGTCCGCCGACCCGACCTCGCCCCATCACGCCGACCAGACGGAGCTGTACGCCCGGTCCCGGCTCGCCGAGCCCCGTTTCTGCGAGGCGGACATCAAGGCGTCGCCGGTGCTGCGGACGGTCCGGCTGACATCGGCCTGAGGCCCGGCCGGCCGCAGTGACACGAGGGGACTTCCGGCACCGGAAGTCCCCTCCGGCCGTGCTCAGCCCTTGCCCCCGAGCCGCTGCGGCGCCGTATAGGCCCAGTTCCACACCAGCTCCATCGGCCCCCTGCCGAACATCCGCAGCCACAGCGTCGACAGCACCAGGAACGACGCGACGATGCCGCCCCAGGCGAGGACGGGCCACCAGGGCCGGGCCCAGTCGAGCCGCTCGGCGAGGCCGAGGCCCCAGCCGTAGCAGAGGGCGGAGGCGGCGAGATTCTGGAAGACGTAGCAGGACAGGGCCGTGCGGCCGACATTGGTGACCCCGCGCCGGGCGAGGCCGGGGGCACCGGTGAGGCGATGGGCCAGCGTGGTGACCAGACCCAGCAGCCCCAGCGCGACCAGCGGCGGCATCAAGTACCGGTCCACGACGAACCAGTTCGGCCCCGCGAAGGCGGTGAACAGGTTCAGCGGGGCGCCGAAGCCGAGCCCGATCAGCATCAGCCGGCCCCGGATCCGCGCGCCCCGCTCGCTGTTCTCGAACGCCCCGGCCCGCAGCAGCCGCGACCCCAGCAGGAACAGCACGACCCCCATCGGGATCACGAAGAACGCCTCGATCCGGTACAGCAGGAAACGGTTCAGCCGCAGCAGGACCTGCTCGCCGTACCCTCCCGTCGCATACACGTCCGGATGCCCCAGCGCGGTGTCCGACGACCCGGTGCCGGTCGCGATCAGCGCCGCCGTCAGCGCCCCCACCAACAGCAGATGGAACCCGCCCATGGCGTACATCCACGCCCGGACGACCCGCTCACGGCGCCCCACCAGCCAGACGACGATCAGCGAGGTGAACGCGTACCCGATCAGCGCGTCGAACTCGAAGACGAGGACGAAGTGCACCGCCCCCTCGACGAACAGCAGCGCCGTCCGCCACAGGTACCAGCCGGGCCAGGGCTTCCCCTTGCGCTTGGCCGACTGGTACTGCAACTCCAGCCCGACGCCGAACAGGATCGTCAGCAGCGACAGGAACTTGCCGTTCGACAGCCAGCGCAGCGCGACCTCGACGGCCCCGCCCACGCTGTCCGCCTCCGGTAACCGGAAGAACATGCTGGGCGGGCCCAGGGGATGGGTGAAGAGCCAGATGTTGGTGCCGAGCGTGCCGATGATCGCCACACCCCTCAGGATGTCGAGGACCTCGATGCGCCGCGTCGGGGAGGCGGGCGCCCGCCCGGCCTCGGCGGTGGTCGGTGAAGTCATGCCTCACAGCCTCGCCGCCCGCCCCCACCTGCGTCTTCGTCGGTTGGAGGGGGACAGGGGTCATCCCTTAGGGGAAGCGCGCGGGGGCACTCTCCCCAGGCGGAGGAGGCGCATCCGTTCAACCTCCGACTTTCGGAGGAGATTGATTCCGCGCCCGCGGAGACCCGTTCACGTTGTGGTTGCATGACCATGTGCCAGGGCTTGGGGAACTGAGGGACAGCGGGTTACGGCCGCACCGCAAAGACGTGTTGATGGCCGCGGGCCTCTTCGGCGTCGGTCTCGCGCTGTACAGCTCCGGCTGGTACCCCTTCTTCCGCGACCTCAACACCCTCGCCCCCTGGTCCGCCCAGCTGCCCTGGCGGCTGGTCCCCCTCCTCGGCGCCTGCTGCGCCGTCCTCGTCCGCCGGCAGGCGCCCCTCGCGGCCCTCGGCGGCGGCCTCCTCTTCGGTGCCGTCGAAGTCCTGATGGGCTTCAGCATCTCGATGCTGCTGGTGCTCTCCGAACTCCTCTACAGCGCCACCCTCTACGGCTCCCGCCGCGCCAGCCGTTTCCTCGTCCGCGCGGTCATCGCCCTGGTCGTCGTCATCACCTCGGTCCTCTCCTACGTCACCCAGGACTGGCAGTCCGTCGTCCTCCTCGTCCTGCTGATGCTGACGATCCTCTTCGTCCCCGTCTGGTGGGCGATGACCGTGCGGCAGGAGCGCGAGACCGCCGAAGCCGAACGCACCCGGCGTGAACAGCAGTCCAGGATCGCCGAACTGGACCGCCGCACGGCTGTCACGGAGGAGCGCTCCAGGATGGCGCGGGATCTGCACGACGTGATCGCGGGCCATCTCTCGGCGATCGCCCTCCAGTCGGACGCGGTGGACGTCCTGCACGACGACCGGGAGGCCGTCGACGCCGTCATGCGCACGATCCGCCGCAACAGCGTCGACGCGCTCGGCGAGATGCGCGCCATGATCGAGCTGCTGCGCGGCCAGCACCCCGACGCCCGCCGTATCCCGTACACGGCCCCGGCCCGCCTCGCCGAACTGGACCGGCTGATCGACTCGGCGCGCACGGCCGGCCTCGCCGTCACCCTCGCCGACAGCACCGGCAGGGACGACCTGCCGGCCGCCGTCGACCTCGCCGCCTACCGCATCGTCCAGGAGGCCCTGACCAACGCGGTCAAGCACGCGTCCGGGGCGAGCGCCGAGGTCGGCGTACGGCTGAAGGGGGGCGCGCTGCACGTGGAGGTGGTGAACGAACTGGCACCGGACGCCAGGGGCGCGGGGCTGCCCGGTGGCGGCACGGGACTGCTCAACATGCGGGAGCGGGCCGTCACGCTCGGCGGCACCATCACGGCCCGCCCGGACGGCGGGCGCTGGCGAGTCCACGCGGTGCTGCCGCTGGGCGGAGGAAGCACCGCGTCCTCCCGGGGGACACCTCCCGGACCGGCGGCGGGGGAGTGGGCCGGCCCGGACGGCCGGCGCGGACCGCACACAGCGGATCGGAGTGAAGCATGACCATCAGGGTGCTGGTCGCCGACGACCACGCCGCCGTACGGTTCGGCCTGGCCCTGGTCCTGGGCCGCGCATCCGACATCGAGGTCGTCGGCGAGGCGGCCGATGGCGCCACGGCGGTCCAGATGGCCCGGCAGCTCAAGCCCGACGTCGTCCTGATGGACATCCGTATGCCGGGCGGCGGCATCGAGGCGACCCGCACGCTGGTCCAGCAGGACGTCACCCAGGTCCTGATCCTCACGACCTTCGACCTGGACGAGTACGTGTACGCCGCCCTGCGCGCGGGAGCGGCCGGCTTCCTGGTCAAATCGGTCGAGGCCGCTCAGCTGGTGGAGGCGGTACGACTGGTCGCGCGCGGCGAGGGCGTACTGGCCCCGCAGGTGACCCGCCGGGTGATCTCCCGGTTCGCGGGCCTGGCCGCGCCCGCCGAGACGGAACCGGAAGGCCTCGACCAGCTGACCGACCGGGAACGGGACGTCTTCGACTGTCTGGGGGAGGGCCTGTCGAACCAGCAGATCGCGAGCCGCCTCTTCATCAGCGAGACGACGGTCAAGACCCACGTCTCCCACATCCTCGCCAAGCTGGGCCTGCGCTCCCGCGTCCAGGCCGCCCTGCTGGTGCAAGAACAATCAGCGCAAAAACCAAGCAAAGTCCCCCGCCGCCCGGACAACTCCAGCCCCTAAGGCAACATCTTGGTGAACGACAGCCGCCGTCACCGGGAAGAGAGCCGCCGTGGAGCCGAGGATCGCCGTCGCCGTGGTGACGATGGGCAACCGTCCGGCGGAGCTGGACGCCCTGCTGGAGTCGGTGGCGAAACAGGACGTCCCCCCGGCCCGCATCGTGATCGTCGGCAACGGCTGCCGCCTCCCGGACATCACCGCCCGCCTCTCCCTCCCCGGCGAGATCACCCTCCTCGAACAGGAGGAGAACCTCGGCTGCCCGGGCGGCCGGAACGTGGCGCTGGCCGCGCTGCGGGAGTACGGCGACGTCGATGTCGTCGTGGACCTGGACGACGACGGCCTCCTCCCCGACCCGGCGACCCTGCGCGGCGTCCGCGACCTGTACGCCGCCGACCCCGGCCTCGGCATCGTCGGCTTCCGCATCGCCGACGAACACGGCGAGACCCAGCGCCGGCACGTCCCGCGCCCCGGCAACACCGACCCCCTGGAGGGCGGTTACGTCACCGGCTTCCTCGGCGGCGGCCACGCGCTGAGCATGCGCATGCTGGAGCGGACGGGGGACTGGCCGGCGGAGTTCTTCTTCGCCCACGAGGAGACCGACCTCGCCTGGCGGGCGGCGGACGCGGGCTGGAAGATCCTGTACGCGCCCGAGCTGCTGCTCCAGCACCCGAAGACGTCCCCGGCCCGGCACGCGATCTACTACCGGGTCACCGCCCGCAACCGAGTCTGGCTGGTCCGCCGCAACCTCCCCCTCCCGCTGATCCCGGTCCACCTGGGCATCTGGATGGCGGTCACCCTCCTGCGCACCCGCTCGCTGGCCGGCCTGAAGGCATGGTTCGCCGGGTTCATGGAGGGCGTACGGCAGCCGGCGGGCCCGCGCCGCCCGATGAGCTGGCGGACGGTGTGGAAACTGACCCGGCTGGGCCGGCCGCCGGTCATCTGAGCAGCCCGAAATCACTTCGCGTCCCCATAACACTCCACCACCGCGGAAGTGAACGGAATTCTCACCGGCGTATCCCCGAACGTCAGCCGCGCGGCCAGTTCAGAAGCCTCCCGAATAGCCTCCACAACCGTCTCCGCCTCCCCTTCCGGGCAATGCACGATCACCTCGTCGTGCTGAAAGAACACCAGCTCCGCCGCCATCCCGGAACACGACCGCCGCAAAGCCGCCAGCATCAGCAGAGCCCAGTCCGCGGCACTTCCCTGTACGACGAAATTGCGCGCGAACCGGCCCCGCGCCCGTGAATTCGTGGACGCGTACCCCGGCACCCACCCGGACTCCTCCTCCAGGAACCCGGCGCCGTCCCCGAAACTCTCCTCGGCCCCGGCGGCGGGCGGCGAGGTCCGGCCGAGCCAGGTCCGCACCAGCCGCCCCTCCTCCCCGGCCCGCGCCGCCTCGTCGACGTACTCCACGGCCAGCGGGAACCGCCTGCGCAGCGCGGCGAGATTCTTCAGGCCGTCCCCCGAGGTCTGCCCGTAGATCGCCCCGAGCACCGCCAGCTTGGCCTGCCCCCGGTCCCCGGAGAACGCCCGGTCCGACACCGACTGGTACAGGTCGTCCTTCCGCCCGGCGACCTCCATGAACCCCGGATCGCGGGAGATCGCGGCCAGCACCCGGGGCTCCATCTGATCCGCGTCCGCCACGACCAGCCGCCACCCGGGATCGGCGACGACGGCCCGCCGGATCACCTTCGGGATCTGCAATCCGCCCCCGCCATTGGTGACCCACCGCCCCGTGACGGTCCCCCCGACCAGGAACTCAGGACGGAACCGCCCGTCGCGCACCCAGTCCTGTAGCCAGCTCCACCCATGGGCGACCCAGATCCGGTAAAGCCGTTTGTATTCGAGAAGAGGGCGGACGGCGGGATGCTCGATCCCCTCGATCTCCCATTTACGGGTCGACCGGATCCGGATTCCGGCCTGGTTGAACGCCTTTATGACATCGGCGGGCAGTTCCGGCCGCACCCGCCGTCCGAAAGCCTCGGAGACCTCGTCGGCCAATTCCGCCAGCCGCTTCGGTTCACCCCCGCCCGCGTACCGCTCCCCGAGCAATTCATGCAGCACGGACCGGTGCACCTCACTGCTCCAGGGCAGCCCGGCCGCGTTCATCTCGGTGGCGACGAGACATCCGGCGGACTCGGCGGTGATCAGCAACTGCATCCGCGCGGGATGCTCGACGAGCGAGATCCGCCGCTGCTGCTCCTGATAGACATCGGTGAGCTCGGAGAGGGAGACCCCGCCGCCGCCCCCGTCCGCCTCGAAAAGAGCCCCCTGATCCCCGGGCCGGCCCGCGCGCGGAGGCCGGTCGGCGGGAGGAGCGGCCCCGCGCAGCCGGGCCAGCGCGGCGAGCGGCGACCGGGGCTCGCCCAGCCGCCCCTCGTACGCGAGCAGAATCCCCTCGCCCACCTCAAGGTCGTAACACCGCTCCACCCGCACCCCGCCGCCGGCCAGCGCCGGATACACCTCGGCCGTGCTCCCCCACACCCACCGCCCCACATCGGCCCGCCCCCGTACGACGTCGAGCAGCTTCCCCCGGACGACCTCCCCGCCCCCCACGGCGGCAGCCTCCACCCCACCCCCCTCCCGCACTCCGAGAACCCACCGTTCGCTCATGTGTCCGAGTCTGGCACCCCCCACTGACAACGCCCCGAAAACCCCACCAACGGCAACTAAAAACGCAAATCACACCGGCCATGCAATGCCAGTCACGCAATGCCGGTCACGCAATGCCGACCACGCACCGCGAACCACACAACGCCGGACGGCCCGAACCCCCGTGGCCCGAGCCGTCCGCCGCCGGCCAGGAAACCCCGGCCGCCCCCTCCCCGCAGTGCTCAGCCCTCGTCCCCCGCCCCGGCCGTCAGCACCGCCAACACCTCACCCACATAGGCCTCGACAGCCCCCTTCGACACCCCCAGCCCACTGAGCACCCCCTCCCCGTTCTCGTGCTCCAGCAGCGCCAGCAGGATGTGCTCGGTCCCGATGTAGTTGTGCCCCAGCCGCAGCGCCTCCCGGAAGGTGAGTTCGAGGACCTTCTTGGCGTCGGGCCCGTAGGGGATCAGGTTCGGCGCGTCCGGGGCGGCCGGCGGGAGGGCGGCGGCGGCGGCCTCCCGTACGGCCCCGGCGCTCACCCCTTGCGCGGCCAGCGCCTTGGCCGCGATCCCCTCGGGCTCGGCGAGCAGCCCGAGGACGAGGTGCGCGGGGACGCCCTCCTTCGCCCCGACGGCCTTGCCCTCGCGGTGCGCGGCCTCCACGACGTTCCGCGCGCGCGGGGTGAACCGGCTGAACCCCTGGCTGGAGTCGAGGTCGACCGACTCCTTCGGCACGAACCGCTTCTGCGCGGCCTGCCGGGTGACCCCCATGCTGCGCCCGATGTCGGTCCAGGAGGCCCCGGACCGGCGGGCCTGGTCGACGAAGTGCCCGATCAGATGGTCGGCGACGTCCCCGAGGTGCTCCCCGGCGAGGACCGCGTCCTGGAGCTGCTGGAGCGGTTCGGGGTGGACCTTCTTGATGGCGTCGATCAGATCGTCGAGACGGATGGACGAAGTGACGTTCTGGTTCTCGGCTTCAGACATGAGGCAACCGTAGGTTGACAGTTATCCACTGTCAACCCAAGGTTGACATGCGCGTTGTCAGTGCCCCGTGGCACGATCACGATGTGAGCCAGAGCAATACGACCGTCGACCAGGCCTTCAAGACCGCCCTCTACGACACGACCGACGCGAGCCTCGACACCGCCGCGTCCCTCCTCGCCGCCGACCCCGCCGCCGACGCGGAACTCACCGGCAGGGGCGAGGAGTTCGTGACGTCCGCCTGGTCGCGCGGCTGGCAGCCCGCAGACGTCGTACGCCTGGCCCGCCGCGATCTCGACGACCCCCACCTGCGCCACCTCACGGCCCTGATCCGCGCCGAGCACTCCCGCGCGGACCGCCCCCGCACCCCGCGCTGGACGGCTCAGCTCGACCGGCTCCCCGCCGGCCCCCCGCCCAGGACGGACCGCTTCACCCGGGCGACCACGCTCCTGGAGCTCTACCGCTTCCTCCTGCGCCTGCCCACCCTGGACCCCCTGACGGACCTCCAGCCGCAGGCCGGCACCGCCCGGACCACCCCGAACCGCGCCCTCACCCGCATCCGCGCCCTCCTCGCCAAAGCGGAGGCGACGACCTACCCGGAAGAAGCGGAAGCCTTGACGGCGAAGGCCCAGGAACTCTCGGCCCGGCACAGCATCGACGAGGCCCTGCTGCACGCCGGCGCCCCCGCCCCGGACGCCCCGACGGCCCTGCGCATCGGCGTCGAACCCCCCTACGAGCAGGCCAAGGCGACCCTCCTGCACGCGATCGCCGACGCCAACCACTGCAAGGCGATCTGGCACGAGGCCTTCTGCTTCACCACGGTCATCGGCTTCGCGCCGGACCTGGAGGCGGTGGAACTGCTTTACGCCTCACTCCTCGTGCAGGCGGAGACCGCCATGACCCAGGCGGAGAGGGCCCAGCGCAGAGCGGGCCGGGGCCGCACGAAGACCTTCCGCCAGTCCTTCCTGGCGGCCTACGCCCACCGCGTCGGCACCCGCCTCAGCAAAGCGGCCGAGGCCCAGCGCGCGGAGACGGACCACCCCGAGAACCTGCTCCCGGTCCTCGCCACCCGCGACCTCGCGGTCACCACGACCACCGACCGTATGTTCCCCGACACGGTCACCACCCGTCTGAGAGGCATCACCGACGAGGCGGGCTGGACCGACGGAACCGAGGCGGCCGACAGGGCGAGCACCAAGGCCCGCCCCCGCCTCCCGGAAGCATGAAACCGCCGAACCGGAACCCCGGGCGAGCCGACCCCCGGGCGAACCCCGAGAGGAGATCAGTCCCCGGCCTGCTGATACCCGCTGACCGTCGCGTCGGGCGTGCTGGAGTCCTTCAGCACCACACTCCCGTAGGACCAGTCCAGCTCCTTCGCCCCGACCGCCACCTTCGTGGCCGCGACCGCCTTGTCCCCGTCCCCGCGCGTATAGGTCACCGTGAACGAAGCGGTCCCCTGTGCCGCCAGCGTCAGCGCCTGCGCCTCGGCCGCCGGGTCCTTCGGCACGACGACCGACTCCGAGCCGCCCTTCAGCTTGACCTCCGGGAACCCGGACAAGGTGCACTGCGCACCGGTGTTGGTGACGGTGAACGTCACGTTCCCGCTGTCCCCGACCCCCGGAGCGGCGTTGACGGCCCCCGCCTGGACGTCCAGCTTGCCGGCCGCACAGCCGGAACCGGAGGCGGCGGAGGCCGGGGAGGAGGCGGAGCCGGCGTTCTTGCCGTCGTCGCCGCTGCCTGAGGAACAGGCGGAGAGCAGCAGACCGGCGGAGAGAACGGCGACACCGAGGCGGAGCGGAGGAACGACGCGCATGGACTTGATCCCTAGGGAAGCGTGAGAGGGCTCGGAGCGTGGACAGCGCCCGCAGGGATCATCCCCTACCCGAGCACCCCCGTAGGCACCCCCGAAGGAAGCGCGCCCCCGTCGGCCTTGGTGTACGTCTCCTTCCCCACGCTCCCGCTCCACGTCACCACCAGCGAGGACGAGCTGACGGAGTCGACCATCCCGGTGGTCCGCTCGCCCTTCCCCGCAGGACAACTGAGATGAACCATCAGCATCCCCGCCTCCTCCCCAGCGGTCCCCTTACAGAGGGTCCCCCCGGTGGCATAAAGGGAGGCCTTCCCCCCTTCAACCATGAGCACAACGGCCTGGCCACCGCCGCTCCCGAGCCAACTCCCGTCGAGGGAAGGGCTGTTGGAGGAGGGAGAAGGGGAGGGGGAGGCCGCGGAGGAAGCAGTAGGGCTGGGGGAGGGTGAGGACGAGGACGACTCACCCCCACTGCTGCACCCAGCGAGCACAACAACCCCCGCGACCAGAGAAACCCCACGCATCACAACCGATCCCACAGCCAACTCCCAGAGCGAGACGCCGAGACGGAGGCAAGCTACCAGCGGTAGGGGAGGGGCGAACTAGGAACCAACTGTGACTGCGACAAGGTCAGGGGCGCCGGGCGGCTGGAAACGAGCGGCGAGCAGCCCGACCTTTCAGGGGCGCGGGGCTGTGCCTCTTTGCGGCTACCGCCGCGCGGGCGCGACCAGCCACAACGGCGCCGCACCCGCCGAACCCGGCCTACCAGGACGACTTCCGCACCCCCGGCAAGAACCCGGCATGCGCCTGCCCCCGCACATTCACCCGAGACAACCCGAACGCCCGGAAGTACCCCCGAGGCCGCCCATCCACAGCATCCCGGTTCCGCACCCGAGTCGCACTGGCATCCCGAGGCTGCCGCCCCAACTCCGCCACCGCAGCGGCCCGTTCCTCATCGGAGGACGACGGCCGCCGGATGACCTCCTTCAGCTCGGCCCGCCGCACGGCATACCGCGCCACGACCTCCTGCCGCCGGAGATTCTTCGCGACCTTGCTCTTCTTCGCCATCAGACCCGCACCCCCCGCGCACGGATCCGGGCGACGGCGGCCTCGACGCCGATGACGTCGACGGTCTTGATCCCCTTCGTCGACAACCGAAGCCGCACGTGCCGCCCTTCACTCGGCAGCCAGTACCGCTTGGACTGGATGTTCGGATCGAACCGGCGGGCCGTGCGCCGGTGCGAGTGCGAGATCCGGTTCCCGAACCCCGGCTGCGCCCCGGTCAGCATGCAGTGCGCGGACATAGGTGACGTACCTCTCCTGGAAGGCGACTGTTAATGGAATTCATTTTCAGTAAGATAGCAGCATGGCACGCAACGAACTCCGCCCGGTCATCAAGCTCCGCTCCACGGCGGGCACCGGCTACACCTACGTGACCCGCAAGAACCGCCGCAACGACCCGGACCGTATGACGTTGCGCAAGTACGACCCGGTCGTCGGCCGCCACGTCGACTTCCGAGAGGAGCGCTAGACATGCGTGAAGGAATCCACCCGGCGTACGGGCCCGTCGTCTTCCGCGACCGGGCCGCCGACTACGCCTTCCTGACCCGCTCGACGATGGCCGACGAGGCGGCGGCGAGGGGGAAGACGGTCGAGTGGGAGGACGGCAACACCTACCCGGTCGTCGACGTCGAGATCTCGAACGTCAGCCACCCCTTCTACACCGGCACGGCCCGCGTCCTGGACACGGCCGGCCGCGTCGAGCGCTTCGAGAAGCGGTACGGGAAGAAGAGCTGATGCTGTCCGTAGTCATCGTCGGCGGGCTGCACGCGCAGGCCCGCCGCGCGACGGTCGCCCGGCTGCTCGCCGACGTCCCCGGGAGCGTCGTGCTCCACCACGACCTCGCGACCGCGGCGGCCGGGACGGTCGTACGCACCATCAGCGACGCCGGCGGGCTGCTCTCCGTGGGAGAGGCCGCGCTGGTCAACGACTGTGCCTGCTGCGCGCTGCGGGAGGACCTGGTGCCGGAGCTGCTGCGGCTGCGGGACGGGGGGACGACGCGGCTGGCGGTCGTCGAGCTGTGGGACTCCGTGGAGCCGAAGGCGATGGCCGAGGTGATCGCGGCCGGCGGGCTGACCGTCACCGGGGTCGTCACGGCCGTCGACCCGGCGCTGCTGCTGCCCTTCCTCGGCAACGGCGACGACCTCGCCGAACGCGGGCTCGCGGCGGCGGCCACCGATGAGCGCACGGTCGCCGACACCTTCGCCCGCCAGCTGGAGTACGCCCCGGTCCTGGCCGTCCTCGACTCCCCCGAGGCGGACGACGAGGACCGCGAACTCCTCGCCCAACTGCACCCGACCGCCCGTCAGGTCCCCGTGTCGGGCGGCCACCTGGGGGACCTGGCGGGTGCCTCCGCGACGGCGGACGGCGCGCCGGACGCCCTGCTGGACAACCTGGACGCCGAACTGAGCGCCCTGGAAGCCGAGTTGAGCAGCAGCTCGGGCAGCACGCCGAACCTCGCGCCGAACCCGGCGCCGAACGCCGAGCCGACCCCCGCACCGGACTCCGCCCCCAACCCCGAACTCGTCGCCGCCGCCCTCTCCGGTTTCGACGTCGAGTCCGCCGCCGCGGCCCAGCACCCGGCCTGCGCCCTGTTCCCCACCGAGGCCGACAACCACGGGGTCGGGACGATGGTCTGGCACCGCGACCGGCCCTTCCACCCGGAGCGGCTGTACGCGGCGCTGGAGGACATCACGTGCGCGGCGGCCCGCAGCCGCGGCCGGTTCTGGCTGGCGGACAAGCCGGACACGCTGCTGCACTGGGACGCGGCCGGCGGCGCCCTCTGCGTCGAGAGCGTCGGGCCCTGGCTCGCCTCGCTGCCGGACGCGGCCTGGGACATGATCCCGCCGGTGCGCCGGGCGGCAGCCGCGCTGGACTGGCATCCGCAGCACGGCGACCGCTGCCAGCACCTCGTCTTCACCTCGCCGGGGCTCGACCGCGACGGCCTGGAACAGGTGCTGGAGTCCTGCCTCCTCACCGACGCCGAGTACGCCGCAGGCCGCGCCGCCTGGAAACGCCTCCCGCCCGCCTTCGACACCCTCCTGGAAGTCTGACCATGCCCCGCAAGCCCGACCGCAACCGCCCCGTCAAGCCCCGCCCCAACCCCCTCGACCAGGCGGGCATCGAGTACATCGACTACAAGGACACCGATCTGCTGCGGAAGTTCATCTCCGACCGCGGCAAGATCCGCAGCCGCCGGGTCACCAGGGTCACCTCCCAGCAGCAGCGCCGGCTGGCCCGCGCGATCAAGAACGCCCGGGAGATGGCTCTGCTGCCGTACGCCCCCAAGTAGCCGGAATGATCGGGGACTTGATCCGGCCAACAAGCGGACTGGACCAATCCCTCGAATCCGGGAACACCGGACGGCCGGTAAGCGTCTTTAACTCATGGATGGGCCGGTGCACGGAGGGTCGTCGCCTCAGGGGTCACGGGAACTGACTCGGTAAAGCGTGCGTCAAAGCTGTAATCGCAGCAGCACCCCGCGTGCACGTGCATCTGCTCATGCATCCGCACATGAACGGAGTTATGATCCGGGTCAGTTGACCACTTGACCACTGCACTCATGGCCGCCGGCCGGTGCACCCACGCAGGGAGCGACCTGTGAACCACGACGTTGACGGGGGACGCGACGTGTACGACAACGGCATGGCGGCGACGCAGCTGCGCGGGGTGGCCTGGCAGAAGAGCCGGCACAGCAACTCGCAGGGCTCCTGCGTGGAGTTCGCCCGGCTCCCGGGCGGCGATGTCGCCGTACGCAACTCGCGGTTCCCCGACGGGCCCGCGCTCGTCTACACCCGCGCGGAGATCGAGGCGATGCTGCTCGGCGTCAAGGACGGGGAGTTCGATCACCTGGTGGGCTGACCGGCGGCCGTTCGCTCGCGGGAACGGCCGCCGTACCTTATGACGCCCGGGTGACGCGCGTAGAAAACGCACACACTGCGGCCGTCGTCATCCTTCTACTCCGCTGGGGTGCCCTGCCCCGGCGCGCCGAGTCCGAACAGCGCCCAGACGACCTTCCCGCCCAGCGCGCCGGCCAGCGGGTGCCAGCCCCAGCTGTCGGCGAAGGAGTCGACCAGGAAGAGGCCGCGGCCCGACTCGGCGGCGTGGTCGTCGCCGTCGCGCGCCTCGGGCGTACTGCACCCCGGATCGCGCACCGCGCACACCAGCCGGCCGGTCCAGCGCATCAGGTGCAGCCGCACGGGCGGCTGATGATCGTCGGCGCAGGCCGGGTCGAGGGGTACGAGTCCGTGCCGCAGGGCGTTGGTGACGAGTTCGGAGACGACGAGGCAGATGTCGTCGAAGCGGTCGCCGACGTCCCACTGGCCGAGCGTGCGCCGCGTGAACTGCCGCGCCTCGCGCACGGCTTCGAGCCGCGCGGGCAGGGCGCAGGAGGCGGCGTCGGACACGGCCGCGGGATCAAGCGGCGGAAGGCCCTGCCGTAATGGCTTGAGCATGGTCGATCCATTCGTCCCCATGCGAGGCACTCCCGGGAATTCGCGGTCGTTGCGATGCAGCGGTGGCGCGAGACCATGGTTTCGGATGCGTCCCGCAGATGCAAGGGCAGATGCACGTGCACGCGACCGAATTACCCACCCTGGTCACCCTCCAGCCCTATTTTTTCCACCGACTGGGGTGGCTAAGCCATGAGTTGGAGGGGTCCGGAGTCGGCCGTGACGGCTGACTTCTTGCCAACTCCTCACCCACTGCCCCCCTGTCGCCCCGCCCGCACCGCGACTACCCTTTGGCTTCTTTCCGTCTCTGTAATCGGGCGAGTACTGCTCGGAGTGATTTAGTGGCAGACTTCGGCCCCTGAAGACGGTTGGGGAGGCTGGCGGAACGTGAGCGCGGGAGAGCCCGGATCGGTGGTGCGACGCATGCTGCTCGGCTCGCAACTCAGGCGGCTGCGGGAGTCGCGTGGCATCACACGCGAAGCGGCGGGGTACTCGATCCGTGCCTCCGAGTCCAAGATCAGCCGGATGGAGCTGGGACGCGTGAGCTTCAAGACACGCGACGTGGAAGACCTGCTGACGCTCTACGGCATCACCGACGACACCGAACGCGCCGCCCTCGTCGGCCTCGCCCGCGAGGCGAACGTGGCCGGCTGGTGGCACAGCTACTCCGACGTCCTGCCCAGCTGGTTCCCCACCTACGTCGGCCTCGAAGGCGCCGCCTCCCTGATCCGGGTCTACGAAGTCCAGTTCGTGCACGGCCTGTTGCAGACCGAGGCGTACGCGCACGCCGTCGTCGCGCGCGGCATGAAGGACGCCACCCCGGCCGACATCGACCGCCGCGTCTCGCTGCGGCTGGAACGCCAGAAGTACCTGGTCTCCGAGAACGCCCCCGACGTCCACATCGTCCTGGACGAGGCCGCGCTGCGCCGCCCCTACGGCGACCGGGCGGTGATGCGCGGCCAGTTGCAGCATCTGATCGAGTTCTCCGAGCGCCCCAACGTCCGCCTCCAGGTGATGCCGTTCAGCTTCGGCGGCCACGCGGGCGAGTCCGGCGCCTTCACGATCCTCAGCTTCCCGGAGTCGGACCTCTCCGACGTCGTCTACCTCGAACAGCTCACCAGCGCCCTCTACTTGGACAAACGCGAGGACGTCGCACAGTACGAGCAGGTGCTCCAGGAGCTCCAGGCCGACAGCCCGAGCCCGGAGCAGAGCCGGGACCTGCTGCGCGGGCTGCTGCAACTGTCGTGACGTCCTTGAACAGGACATGGAAACTTTCCTGTTGAACCATCGCCGTCCCAACGGCCGCGGTTCGTCAGTACCATGACAGGTGATCAGCCCGAACGGCTGGTCGGAGACGGGTAGCGGGTGCCCGCCCCCACGGCTACGGCATGCGCGCGCGTGCTTCGGCGGCAAGGGATTGAGGGATCACATGTCGTCCTCCTGCTTCAGCGAACTGGCCCAGCAGTACATCGACGGCGAGTGGCGCCCCGGCTCCGGCTCCTGGGACATCATCGACGTCAACCCGTACGACGGCGTCAAGCTGGCCTCGATCACCATCGCCACCGCCGGCGAGGTCGACCAGGCCTATCGCGCGGCCCAGCGGGCGCAGCGCGGCTGGGCGGCGACCAATCCCTACACCCGCCGGGGCGTCTTCGAACGGTTCCTGCGTCTTGTCGAGGAACGCGAGGACCTGGTCACCGAGTTGATCGTGACCGAACTCGGCGGGACGCGGCTCCGCGCGGCCTTCGAGATCCGGATGGCGAAGGAATTCCTGCGCGAGGCCGCCCAGTTGACGCTGCGCTCCGAGGGCCGGCTGCTCCCGTCGCCGATCGACGGCAAGGAGAACCGCCTCTACCGCGAGCCGGTGGGCGTGGTGGGTGTGATCAGCCCCTTCAACTTCCCCTTTCTGCTGTCCATCAAGCCGGTCGCCGCCGCGCTGGCCCTCGGCAACGGTGTGGTCCTCAAGCCGCACGAGGACACCCCGATCGTCGGCGGCACCCTCATCGCCAAGCTCTTCGAGGACGCGGGACTGCCGGGCGGGCTCCTGAACGTCGTCCTGACGGACATCGCCGAGATAGGGGACACGTTCATCGAGCACCCCGTCCCGCGCGTCATCTCCTTCACCGGCTCCGACCAGACCGGCCGCCATGTCGCCGCCGTCTGCGCCGCCCGGCTGAAGCGGTCCGTGCTGGAGCTGGGCGGGAACAGCGCGCTGGTCGTCCTCGACGACGCCGACATCGACTACGCCGTCGACGCCGCCGTCTTCTCCCGGTACATCGACCAGGGCCAGGTCTGTATGGCCGCGAACCGCGTCCTCGTCGACCGCTCGGTCCTGGAGGCGTTCACCGAGAAGTTCGTCGCCAAGGTCAGATCTCTGAAGACGGGCGATCCGAGCGATCCGCGTACCGTCATCGGCCCGGTCATCAACTCCCTCCAGGCGAAGGCGGTTTCGGCGGCGGTCGACCAGGCGGTGGCGGAAGGCGCGACAGCTCTGGTCCGCGGCGAGACGACCAACAACCTCGTCGAACCCTCGGTGCTGACGAACGTCCCTTCCGACTCCTCCCTGCTCCGCAAGGAGATTTTCGGCCCCGTGGCCCTCCTGGTCCCCTTCGAGGGGGAGGAGGAGGCGCTGGCGATCGTCAATGACTCTCCTTACGGCTTGAGCGGCGCCGTCCACACGGCGGACGTGGAACGGGGGGTGGCGTTCGCGAAGCGGGTCGACACCGGGATGTTCCATGTCAATGACGGAACGATCCATGACGAGCCGTTGGTTCCCTTCGGGGGAGAAAAGCACTCGGGGATCGGCCGGCTGAACGGTGAGACGACGCTGGACGCCTTCACGACGCTGAAGTGGATCTCCGTGCAGTACGGGCGGAGCGAGTTTCCGTTCTGAGGGGCCGGCCGGCGCCGGGGACCAGGGGCCGGGGTGTCGTCGGGCTCGGGTTCTTCTTCGGGGCACCGGCGCCCGCAACACGTGCCCCAGCGGACAGCATCTGACCTACATGCCGCCTAGCGTCGGAGATGTGAACGGGGAACACCCCTCACTCCGACGACGAAGAAGAGGCGAGCCATGACTACCGAACCCCGGGCCGCGGTGCAGGCCGGCGAGACCGACACGTTGCTCTCCTTTCTCGCCGAGCAGCGGGCCGGCATCCGGCGGACCCTGCGGGGGCTGAGCGACGAGCAGGCCGGCAGCGCCCCCAGCGCGAGCGCGCTGTCCCTCGCCGGCCTCGTCAAGCACCTCGCCTGGGCCGAACAGAGCTGGATCGCGCGGGCTAAGGGCGAGGAGCCCGCCGTGGGGATGGAACTGGAGAACTGGCAGGACTGTTTCCGGCTGCTCGGCGGGGAGACGCTGGAGGGGCAGCTGGCGTACTGGGACGAGGTCGCGGCGGAGACCGAGCGGTTCTTCCGGAGCCGGAGCAGCCTGGACGAGACGTTCCCGCTGCCGGACAGGCCGTGGTTCCCGCCGGAGGGGTACGCCTCCCTGCGCTGGCTCGGCCTGCACCTGCTGAGGGAGCTCGCGCAGCACAACGGCCACGCCGACATCGTCCGCGAAAGCCTCGACGGGAAGACGGCCTACGAGCTGTACCAGCTGTAGAGGCACCCCCATACGCTGGCCCTCATGTCAGCGATCCGCCTCCTGGTGCTGGGCGCGCTCCGTCAGCACGACGGCCGTGCCCATGGGTACCAGATCCGCAACGACCTGGAGTACTGGGGCGCCCATGAGTGGTCCAACGCCAAGCCGGGGTCGATCTACCACGCGCTGAGGCAGATGGCGAAACAAGGGCATCTGCATGAGCACGAGGTCGCGCCGTCCCCGGCCGGCGGGCCACCGCGCGTCGAGTACGAGCTGACCGAGCAGGGGCGGGAGGAGTACCGGCACCTGCTCCGCGAGGCGCTGCGGACGTACGGCCAGCGGGCGGACGAGATGTCGGCGGCCCTGGGCGGCATGGTCGACCTCCCCAGGGACGAGGTGACGGCTCTCCTGGGGGAGCGGCTCGGCCGTATCGACGCCTGGCGGACGAAGGTCCAGGACAGCTACCTGGATCACGGGGACCCCGCCCGGTTCGGTCACATCGGCGAGATCATGAACTTCTGGCTCCACTCGGCGGACGCGCAGACGGAGTGGACCAGGGCGCTGATCACGAGGATCGAGGGCGGGGCGTACGTGTTCGCGGGGGAGGGGGAGCCGTTCGTGGGGGTCCTGGGGGAGGGCGAGACGAACCCCTATAGATGATCGGTTGCCCTAGGGAGGCCCTGTTGTGAGAGGCCTCCCTAGGGATGGCGTTTATGCATGAGGTCCCTTATGGGCGCCGCTCACTCCTTCGCAAGTACCACCGCCGTCCCGTACGCGCACACCTCGGTGCCCATGTCCGCCGCCTCGGTCACATCGAACCGGAACGCCAGCACCGCGTTCGCCCCGCGCGCGCGGGCCTGCTCGATGAGCCGCTCCATGGCCTCGTTACGGGTCTCGACGAGCGTCTTGGTCAGCCCCTTCAGCTCCCCGCCGATCAGCGACTTCAGCCCCGCCCCGATCTGGCTCCCGAGATGCCGCGAGCGCACGGTCAGCCCGAAGACCTCCCCGATGACCTGCTCGACGCGGTAACCGGGTACGTCGTTCGTGGTGACGACCAGCACATCGGCCTGAGGTCCCTGACCCCCGCCGTAGTCCTCGATACTCATGCCCACAGGTTTGCCCAAGCGCCCGCACAGTGCATCCTGGGGACCCCCATGGAACCTGGGCCGAGTCGGCAACGTTGATACGTTTGGGCGCGCAGGGCCTGGTTCTGAGTTCCCCGCCTTCTCCGTCACCTCACAGCAGGAGCCACATCCCCGTGACGACCATGCTTGCGCTCGGCCCCGAGTGGCTCAGCCCGGACTACCTGATCGAGACCTTCGCCCTGCCCGGCATCCTGCTGATCGTCTTCGCGGAGTCCGGGCTCTTCGCCTTCCTCCCGGGCGACTCCCTGCTGTTCACGGCGGGCCTGTTCGTGGCCCAGGGGCAGTACATCAGCCAGCCCCTGTGGCTGGTCTGCACGCTGATCGTGGCCGCCGCGATCATCGGTGACCAAGTCGGCTACATGATCGGCAAGTTCCTCGGCCCGAAGCTCTTCAGCCGCCCCAACTCCAAGCTCTTCAAGCGGGAGAACCTGGACAAGGCGCACGAGTTCATGGAGAAGTTCGGCCCCAAGGCGATCGTCCTGGCCCGCTTCGTCCCCATCGTCCGTACGTTCGCCCCGATCGTCGCCGGCGCCGGCCGCATGAAGTACCGCACGTTCCTGTCGTACAACGTCATCGGCGGCATCGCCTGGGGCTCCGGCGTCACCCTCGCCGGCTACTGGCTCGGCCAGATCGAGTTCATCCGCACCAACGTCGAGGCGATCCTCGTCCTCATCGTCGTCGTCTCCGTCGTCCCGATCATCATCGAGTTCCTGCGCGAGCGCTCCAAGCGCAAGCGCGCGGCGGCCGAGGCCCCGGCGGAGCAGGAGCAGCCGGCGGAGCGGACGGCCGAGTTCCAGTTCCAGATGGACGACGCGACGACCCAGCTGCGCCGCATCCCCTCGGAGGAGCCCCAGCAGCAGTACTACGGCGGCCAGCAGCAGCCGTACGGGGCCCCGCAGCAGCAGGGCGGGGGCTACTACGGCGGCCAGCAGCAGTACCCGTACGGGAACCAGCAGCAGGGCGGCCAGGGGTACCCGCAGCAGCCGCACCAGCCCCAGCAGCCTCAGCAGCAGGGCGGCTACTCGCAGAACGGTTACCCGCAGGGCTGACGGCAAGGATTTAAAGCGCTTCAAGCGCCTTAAAGCGCTTTAAAAGGGGCGCGGGGTCAGAAACCTCGCGTCCTTTTCGCCGCCTTGCGCTTCTCCCCGGACACCCGCAGGAACAGCCGCGACACCTCGGACCCCAGGTTCACCCCGATCGCGATGGCCATGGCGAGCGCCGCCGCCTTGGAGAGGCCCACCAGCCCCCGGTCGACCTCGTTCTGCGCGATCGACAGCAGCCCGAAGTAGGTCGCGGAACCCGGCAGCAAGGGCCCGATCGCGGCCGTCGTATAGGGCAGCGCGGAGGCGTACCGGTAGCGCGCGAGCAGCTGCCCGAAGAGGCCGACGAGCCCGGCCGCGGCGGCGGTGGAGGCGACGGGGGAGACCCCGCCGACGTCGTGCAGCGCGCCGTAGACGCACCAGGCGACACCCCCGTTGAGGGTCGCCGCGAGCACGGTGGACCGTTCCTGCTGGAGCAGCACGGCGAAGGTCAGCGACAGCGCCATGGCGGCGAGGATCTGCCACAGGGGCCGCTTGGCCATGACGAGCGCGGCGTCGGGGTTGAGCCGCGCGCCCAGGCTGACGCCGGCGTACAGGACCGACAGGACGCCCGCGACGATGCCGACGAAGAAGTACATGACCTCCAGCAGGCGCGCGGCGGCGGTGATGTAGAAGCCGGTGAGGCCGTCCTGGACGCCCGCGACGAGGGCCCGCCCGGGCAGCAGCGCGAAGAGGCCGCCGGTGATGACGGCGGACGCGGCGACGTCGACATGGGTGACGGTGAGGGCGACGCCCAGGGCGGCCGGGGGCAGCGCGGCGACGAGGAACTGGTAGAACTCCGGCAGCCCGCGCCCGGCGCACAGCCAGGCCAGCCGGTCCCCGAGCATCGCGCCGATCGCGGCGGCCACGAACACCACGGCGTCACCGCCGACGAGCACCGAAGCGGCCCCCGCGAGCAGCCCGCTGGCCGCCGTCAGCACCCAGGTCGGGTACGGGTGCCGGTTGCGGCGTATCTCCGCGAGCCTCCTGTAGGCCTCCTCGAGGCCCAGATGGCTCTCGGGGTCACTCAGGTCGTCCACGAGCCTGAAAACCGCCGAGAGGCGCGTGTAGTCCGTTCCGCGGCGCCGTACGGTCCGGGTCGCGGTCACCGGATCCTCGACGAGCGAGGGCTGGTACGAGATCGACAGCAGCGTGAACGTCACGGTCGGCTCGCACCGGTCCAGCCCGTACGACCGGCAGACCGCGAACATCGCGGCCTCGACGTCCTCCGCGCCCTCCCCGCCCGCCAGCAGCAGCTCCCCGATGCGCAGCGTCAGGTCCAGCACGCGCGGTACGGCCGGACCGCCCTCCTCGGTGTGCTTGGGCGCCGCCTCCGGCGCGGGCCGCTCGGCCACCGGCATCCGCAGCATCGTGCGCATCCGGTCCTGCCAGGGCGCGTCCTTCGCGAGGCTGACCAGGGGCACCCCGGTGGGCGGCGTGAACGCGGCGTCCCGCGCGCGGTAGGTGCGCGGCGTGGAGAACGCCGACCCCTCGGCCTCCGGGGGAGGGGGCGCGTCGAGCCCTTCGGGGACGGTGAACTCGGAGGTGCTCTCCGACTCGGGGGGAGCAGCCTTGGTGACGGCCATTCCCTCGGGGATCGCGAACTCCGACGTGATCTCCGGGTCGTACGGCCCTCGCGCCTCGTCCGACTGCGGCTTTCGGTCCTCCGCCTCCGTCACGGGCAACGCTCCTGAACTTCCCTGTACGACAACACCTTCCCTGGGGCCTCAGTATGCGCACTGACGAGCGAAGGGGCCGCACGGGATGTGCGGCCCCTTCGATGCTCCTAGGGGCGCGATGCCCCTATAGGGAGCGGCTCAGTGGCCGCCCTCCTCCTGGGCGCGCTTGTACGACCGCTCGATCTCCTGCTCGGCCTCGACGCGGCCGACCCAGTTGGCGCCCTCGACGGACTTGCCGGGCTCCAGGTCCTTGTACACCTCGAAGAAGTGCTGGATCTCCAGGCGGTCGAACTCCGACACGTGGTGGATGTCACGCAGGTGCTCCACGCGCGGGTCGGTCGCGGGGACGCACAGCAGCTTGTCGTCGCCGCCGGCCTCGTCCGTCATCCGGAACATGCCGATCGCGCGGCAGCGGATCAGGCAGCCCGGGAACGTCGGCTCGTCCAGGATGACGAGCGCGTCCAGCGGGTCGCCGTCCTCACCGAGGGTGTCCTCGACGAAGCCGTAGTCGGTCGGGTAGGCGGTCGAGGTGAAGAGCCTGCGGTCCAGGCGGATCCGACCGGTCTCGTGGTCCACCTCGTACTTGTTGCGCGAACCCTTCGGGATCTCGATCGTTACGTCGAACTCCACCGGTGGCTCCTCCATGATCAGCACATACTTCGGGTGATTAAGTGTCCCTCACGCTGGAGTGTGATCGCGAAAGGGGCTGGTGGTCGTGCCGGGACTGAGGCCGTGGCGGGCCGCGAAACCCCACGTGGACCGCCTGGCGAAGGCTGCCACGTCCCTGCGGCCGGCCCTCGGGAAGCTGGGGAGAACCGCAGAACCGGGGCTCGCGAAACTCGCCGCCGCCGTACCGCGCGACCTCAAGGCGCTGCGCGGCCTGAAGCCCTCCCTGGACCTCAAGCCCGCACTGAGCCAGGGCACTTGGCGGAACCTCAGGGCCTGGCAGTACACCGCCACCGCCGCCGGCGCGGGCCTCGCGCTGGCCGCCTGCGCCGCGACCGCCGCCGGCCCCTGGGACTCCTCCGGCCAGCGTACGGCCGAACGCGACCGCGCTGTCGCCCTCAGTGACAGGGATCACGGTACGAGCGCCGGTTCCCCGCACCCCGCCCCCAGCGCCCCGACCGTCCTGACGGCCCTCGGCGGGGTCGTGAAGGCCGCCCCGGGCGTCTCGGGCACTTCCCCGGCCCCGAGGGCCCTCACGGCCGTCCTGAGCCCCCTCCTGGCCGATCCGGCGCTCGGCGCCCGCCACACCGCCGCGGTCGTCGACGTCACCTCCGGCCGCCTCCTGTACGGCGCGGGCCCCGACGACGCCCTCACCCCCGCCTCCACCACGAAGATCGCGACGGCGGTGGCCGCCCTCTCCGCGCTGGGCCCCGACCACCGCCTGACGACCCGGGCCGCCCTGGAGCCCGACACCCGCGAACTCGTCCTCGTCGGCGGCGGCGACCCCACCCTCACCGCCCGCCCGGCCAACGGCGAGGGCTGGGCCAGCCTGCGCACCCTGGCCACGTCGACGGCGGCGGCCCTCAAGAAACGCGGCCTGACCACCGTCACCCTCTCCTACGACACCACCCTGTACGCCGGCTCCGACCGCCACCCCATCGGCGACAACCCCAACCTCGCGCGGGTCACCCCGCTGACGGCGGACGAGGGCCGCGCGGACGGCTCGGCCAGCGGACCGGCGGACCGGGTGCCCGATCCGGCGGCCGACGCGACCGCCAAGTTCGCCGGCTTCCTCGCGGCCGACGGCATCAAGACGACCCACCCGGGCCCCTCCAAGGCGACGGCCCGCGCGCAGAACCTCGCGACCGTCAGCTCCCCGCCCCTGTCGTCGCTCGTCGAGCGCATGCTGACCAACAGCGACAACGACATCGCCGAAGGCCTCGCCCGCCAGACGGCCCTCGCGACCGGCGTCCGCGCGGACTTCGCCGGCGGCGGCGCCGCGATCGCCGCCCAGCTGAGGAAGCTCGGCCTCCCGGTCACCGGCGCCCAGTTCAAGGACGGCAGCGGCCTCGACCGCGACGACCGCCTCACGACCAGGCTCCTGACGTCCCTGCTGACGAAGGCGGCGGACCCCAAGCGGCCGGGCCTCCGCCCGGTCCTGACCGGCCTGCCCGTCGCGGGCTTCACCGGCACCCTGACGTCCCGCTACACCCAGGGCGCGGCCGGCCTCGTCCGCGCCAAGACAGGCACCCTGACGGGCGTCAACGCCCTCGCGGGCACCGTGGTGGACCAGGACGGCCGCCTGCTGGCGTTCGCCTTCCTGGCGGCGGACACGAGCGACCCGACGACGGCCCAGTCGGCGCTCGACCGCACGGCGACGGCACTGGCGGCCTGCGGCTGCGAGTGAGGGGCGGGTGACCCGGGGGCCGGTCCCCGAACCGGACCCCCGCCCTCCAGCCGTCCCCTGGTGAACCCCCGCCTCCACGCCCTGCCCCCATAGGGAACACCTCACGTACGGTTGACGTATGACGAGCATCGGTGGTGCCGCTTCTTCCGGGATGGTCGACTGGAATCTCGCGGTGGCGACCGCGACGCGGCTGGTGCGGCCCGGGCCCGAGGTCTCCCGGGACGAGGCCCGCCAGATCGTCGCGGAGCTGCGGCGGTACGCGAAGGCGTCCGAGGGGCACGTACGGGGGTTCACCCGTATGGGCGATGACGTCGCCCATGACACGCCCGTCCTCGTCGTCGACCGCCCCGGCTGGGTCCGCGCCAACGTCGCCGGGTTCCGCGCGGTCCTCAAGCCCCTGCTCGACAAGATGGAGCAGCGGCGCGGCAGTTCACCCGGGGGCGCCGTCTTCGGGGCCGTCGGCGGCAAGGTCACCGGCGTCGAACTCGGGATGCTCCTGTCGTTCCTGTCGTCCCGGGTCCTCGGCCAGTACGAGACGTTCGCGCCGGCCACGCGCGACCTGCCCGCCGGCACCGACGGGGGCGGACGGCTCCTCCTGGTCGCGCCGAACATCGTCCACGTGGAGCGGGAACTGGACGTCGACCCGCACGACTTCCGCCTGTGGGTGTGCCTCCACGAGGAGACGCACCGCACCCAGTTCTCGGCGGTCCCCTGGCTGCGGGACCACCTGGAGGGCGAGATCCAGTCATTCCTGGGCGAGACCGACGTCGACCCCATGACGTTCCTGGAGCGCATCAGGGATGCCGCGCAGTCCCTCGCGGGAGGCCGCCCCGAGGGCGAGGAGGACGACGGGGGGCACTCCCTGGTGGAGGTCGTCCAGTCGCCCGCCCAGCGCGAGATCCTCGCGCGCGTGACGGCCGTGATGTCCCTCCTGGAGGGCCACGCCGACTTCGTCATGGACGGCGTCGGCCCCGAGGTCGTCCCGAGCGTCGCCGAGATCCGCGAGAAGTTCCAGCAACGGCGGGCCAAGGGCGCCTCCCGGCTGGACAGCGCGCTGCGCAAGCTCCTGGGGCTCGACGCCAAGCTCAAGCAGTACCGTGACGGCGAACGGTTCGTCCGCGCGGTCGTCGAACAGGTCGGCATGGACGGCTTCAACCGGGTGTGGACATCCCCCAACACCCTCCCCACGAAGGCGGAGATCGCCAAGCCGTCCGACTGGGTCTCCCGGGTGCACCGCAAGGCCGAACAGTGACGTGGCGCAGCCGAAGGGTGACGCGAAACCGGCGGACGGCAGGGGAACGCCCCCGCAATCACCCGTCCGAGGGACCGTGAGCCACGGATAGGCGTGCGATGCTCGGGGAACGGCCCGGTTCTGTCACCATCTACACACTCTGCGTGACCGACCCTCGGGCTCACCCCCCGACAACTTCATGAAGGGAACCGGACAATGGGTCCCCATCCAGCGGTCGCGGCGATACGCCTGGCGGTCCGCCGCGTCCTCCACGACATCCTCACCGAACACACCCGTACGACGGACCCGGGCCGTACCACCGGAACACCCCAGGGCACCCCGAGCGCCCTCCTCCCCGCCCGCCCCCTGGTGCTGGTCGCCTGCTCCGGCGGCGCCGACTCCATGGCCCTCGCCTCCGCCCTCGCCTTCGAGGCCCCCCGCCTCGGCGTCCGCGCGGGCGGCGTCACCGTCGACCACGGCCTCCAGCCCGGCTCCGACCTGCGCGCCGACGAAGTCGTCCTGCGCCTGCGCGAACTCGGCCTCGACCCCGTCGAGTCGCACGCCGTCCACGTGGGCCGCGAAGGCGGACCCGAGGCCGCCGCCCGCGACGCCCGCTACAGCGCCCTGGACGCCGCCGCCGTACGCCACGGCGCCACGGCCGTCCTCCTCGGGCACACCCGCGACGACCAGGCCGAGACCGTCCTGCTGGGCCTCGCGCGCGGCTCCGGGATCCGCTCCCTGTCGGGCATGGCCGCGGTCTCGGGGGCCGGCGGCCGTTACCGGCGCCCCTTCCTCGGCCTCGACCGGCAGACCGCCCGCAAGGCCTGCATGGTCCAGTCCCTGCCTGTCTGGGACGACCCCCACAACGCCGACCCCGCCTACACCCGCTCCCGGCTGCGCCACGAAGGCCTGCCCGCGCTGGAGAAGGCCCTCGGCAAAGGCGTCGTCGAGGCGCTCGCCCGCACCGCCCAGCTCTCCCGCGACGACGCCGACGCCCTCGACGACTGGGCCAGCCGGGCCGAGAGCACCGTCCGCGACGCGGCGGGCCTCCTGGAGTGCGCCAAGCTGTACGCGCTGCCGCCCGCCGTACGCCGCCGCGTCCTGCGCCGCGCGGCCATCGCCGCGGGCGCCCCGGCGGGCTCGCTGTTCGCCCGGCACATCGAAGAGGTCGACCGGCTGATCACCGGCTGGCGCGGCCAGGGAGCCATCAATCTCCCGGGCAAAGTCGTCGCCCAGCGCCAGGGTGGCAGACTGGTGATCCGGCAAGGCTGAATCCCGACCCCTGGAGCCGCGCTCCGGGGGCCCGGGTTGGCCGGTGGGACGGACCGACCGAAAGTGATGCGGGTGGACGCGAAAGACATGGGTGCCGACCTCAAAGAGGTACTCATCAGCAAGGAAGAGATCGACGCGAAGCTCGCCGAGCTGGCCGCGAAGATCGACGCGGAGTACGAGGGCAAGGACCTGCTGATCGTCGGCGTCCTCAAGGGCGCGGTGATGGTCATGGCGGACCTCGCGCGCGCGCTGTCCACCCCCGTCACCATGGACTGGATGGCCGTCTCCTCGTACGGCGCGGGCACCCAGTCCTCCGGAGTGGTCCGCATCCTCAAGGACCTCGACGCCGACATCAAGGGCCGCCATGTCCTGATCGTCGAGGACATCATCGACTCCGGCCTGACCCTGTCCTGGCTGCTGTCGAACCTCGGCTCGCGCGAGCCCGAGTCGCTCAAGGTGTGCACGCTGCTGCGCAAGCCCGACGCGGCCAAGGTCGCCATCGACGTCGAGTGGGTGGGGTTCGACATCCCTAACGAGTTCGTCGTCGGCTATGGCCTGGACTACGCGGAGAAGTACCGCAACCTGCCGTTCGTCGGTACGCTCGCGCCCCACGTGTACGGCGGCTGAAGCCTCGTACGAGGTGAATCCGAGTGATTCCGGGGCGGTCGGGAACCCCAGCGGGATTCGCGCCGTTGGAGCATGCAGACGGCGCTGCCGGGACTTGTGTGCGGCTTCGGCCACCGAGGCTGGGGTACCGTCAGAAGAACTGTCTTATCAAACTCACTATGGCAGGAGGGACGGAGCGGCATCCGCTCCGTATGGATGGACGTGAAGCGATACTTCCGTGGGCCGGTCATGTGGATCGTGCTGGCCGTCCTTGCCGTGGTCGTGTTGATGCAGGTCGTCGGCTCGTCCGGCGGCTACAAGACGGTGGACACCGGCCAGGTCGTTCAGGCGATCAACAACAACCAGGTCGAGTCGGCCAAGATCACCACCGGTGACGAGCAGACCATCAAGGTCACGCTCAAGAGCGGTGTGAAGATCAAGGGCAGCTCGAAGATCCAGGCGAGCTACATCGGTGACCAGGGCGTCACCATCGCGGGCACGCTACAGACCAAGTACCAGGACAAGCAGATCCCCCAGGGGTACACGGTCTCCCCGACCAAGCAGAACGCCTTCGTCGGCATCCTGCTGTCCCTGCTCCCCTTCGTCCTCATCGTGGTCGTCTTCCTGTTCCTGATGAATCAGATGCAGGGCGGCGGCTCCCGGGTGATGAACTTCGGCAAGTCGAAGGCCAAGCTCATCACCAAGGACACCCCGAAGACGACGTTCGCGGACGTCGCGGGCTGCGACGAAGCGGTCGAGGAGCTCCACGAGATCAAGGAGTTCCTCCAGGAGCCGGCCAAGTTCCAGGCCGTCGGCGCCAAGATCCCCAAGGGCGTGCTCCTCTACGGCCGTCCCGGCACCGGCAAGACGCTCCTCGCGCGCGCCGTCGCCGGTGAGGCCGGAGTCCCCTTCTACTCGATCTCGGGTTCCGACTTCGTCGAGATGTTCGTCGGCGTCGGTGCCTCCCGGGTGCGTGACCTCTTCGAGCAGGCCAAGGCGAACGCCCCGGCGATCGTCTTCGTCGACGAGATCGACGCGGTCGGCCGCCACCGCGGCGCCGGCCTCGGCGGTGGTCACGACGAGCGCGAGCAGACCCTGAACCAGCTGCTCGTCGAGATGGACGGCTTCGACGTCAAGGGCGGCGTGATCCTCATCGCCGCGACGAACCGGCCCGACATCCTCGACCCGGCGCTGCTGCGCCCGGGCCGCTTCGACCGGCAGATCGCGGTCGACCCGCCGGACCTCCAGGGCCGCCTGGAGATCCTCAAGGTCCACCAGAAGGGCAAGCCGGTCGCGCCCGACGTCGACCTGGCCGCCGTCGCCCGCCGCACGCCGGGCTTCACCGGCGCCGACCTGAGCAACGTCCTCAACGAGGCCGCCCTGCTCACCGCGCGCAGCGACAAGAAGCTCATCGACAACAGCATGCTCGACGAGGCGATCGACCGAGTCGTCGCGGGCCCGCAGAAGCGGACCCGGATCATGTCGGACAAGGAAAAGAAGATCACCGCGTACCACGAGGGCGGACACGCCCTGGTCGCGGCGGCCTGTCCCAACTCCGACCCCGTCCACAAGATCACGATCCTGTCCCGGGGCCGCGCCCTGGGCTACACGATGGTGCTCCCGGACGAGGACAAGTACTCGACCACCCGCAACGAGATGCTCGACCAGCTCGCCTACATGCTGGGCGGCCGGGCGGCCGAGGAACTGGTCTTCCACGACCCGACCACGGGCGCCTCGAACGACATCGAGAAGGCCACCGCCACGGCCCGCGCGATGGTCACCCAGTACGGCATGACCGAGCGGCTCGGCGCCATCAAGTTCGGCGGCGACAACAGCGAGCCCTTCCTCGGCCGTGAGATGGCTCACCAGCGCGACTACTCGGAAGAGGTCGCCGCGCTGGTCGACGAAGAGGTCAAGAAGCTCATCGAGAACGCGCACAACGAGGCCTGGGAGATCCTGGTCGAGAACCGCGACGTCCTCGACAACCTCGTGCTCGCGCTGCTGGAGAAGGAGACCCTCGGCAAGGAGGAGATCGCCGAGATCTTCGCCGCGATCCACAAGCGGCCCGCGCGGCCCGCGTGGACCGGCTCCTCCCGCCGCACCCCCTCGACCCGTCCGCCGGTCCTCTCCCCCAAGGAGCTGGCCCTGACGAACGGCGCCAACGGGGCGACGGTCACCACCGTCAAGGCGACGGCCGCCGAACCGGCCGCCGCCGACGGCCCGGAGGACCGGCCGGCACAGAGCTGAACCCCTTCGGCCCCGGTGGTCCCACCAGGCCCGATATGGATGCCGCGCCCCCCAGGTTCTAGCCTGGGGGGCGCGGCGTTCTTCTTTCACTCCCCCTCGCCGCCGTGAACAGAGCGGGCCGCACGCGTGCCCCGACCGGAACGAGGCAGCACATGACCGATGCCGTGACGCTGGACGGCGAGGGCCCCATCGGCGAGTTCGACGAGAAACGCGCCGAGAACGCCGTACGCGAGCTGCTGATCGCCGTCGGGGAGGACCCGGACCGGGAGGGGCTGCGGGAGACCCCGGGGCGGGTGGCGCGGGCCTACCGGGAGATATTCGCGGGGCTGTGGCAGAAGCCCGAGGACGTCCTGACGACCACCTTCGACCTCGGGCACGACGAGATGGTGCTGGTCAAGGACATCGAGGTGCTCAGCAGCTGCGAGCACCACCTGGTGCCGTTCGTCGGGGTCGCCCACGTCGGGTACATCCCGTCCGCCGACGGCAAGATCACCGGACTGTCCAAGCTGGCCCGGCTCGTCGACGTCTACGCCCGCAGACCCCAGGTGCAGGAACGGCTCACCACCCAGGTGGCCGACTCCCTGATGAAGATCCTGGAGCCGCGCGGGGTCATCGTCGTCGTCGAGTGCGAGCACATGTGCATGTCCATGCGAGGTGTGCGCAAGCCCGGCGCCAAGACGATCACCTCGGCCGTGCGCGGGCAGCTGCGCGACCCGGCGACGCGCAACGAGGCGATGAGCCTGATCATGGCGCGCTGAACCGCGAAAAGCCGAAGGGCCCCGGGAAACGGCTTCCTGGGGCCCTTCGGTCTGCTCGCTCAGCCCACACCCCCGTGACGGGCTGAACGAGAGCTCAGGAGGTCAGCGCCGGCGCCTTCGGGGCGGCGGGCAGCAGCCGCGCGAGCAGCTCCGCCACGGCGACGACCGTACGGTCGGCCAGATAGGGGCCGATGACCTGCACGGACAGCGGCAGTCCCTGGGCGTCCACGCCCGCCGGGAGCACCACCGAAGGCAGGCCCACCGGGCTCGCCAGGTTCAGCCAGCCGGTCTGCTCGTAGTAGCCGCGCCGCTCGCCGTCGACCGTGATGAACCGCTGCGGCGCAGGCGTGTCCGTCTGGTCGAGGACGGCAGTGGTGGGCGCGGCCGGGGTGATCAGGACGTCGTGCTCGGTGAAGTACTCCGCCCACGCGGCCCGGTAGCGCTGGCGCTGCTCGTCGAGGACCATCCAGTCGTGGTGCCGCATGGTCCGCCCGCGCAGATAGGCGCCGGCCGGCCCCTCGGGCGCCTTCTCCGCCGCCGCGACATCCGCCGCGAACGACTCCTCGGACGCGGTCGCCGACCCCGTCGCGTACATCAGCCGGGTGAAGAGCAGGTCGCTGTCCGCGAAACCGACCGGCCGCGCGGCGTCGTCCAGGCGCGCGCCGGACTTCCGTACGAGCGCGGCGACCCGGTCCATCAGGGCGCGGACGTCGGCGCCGACCCGGCAGTAGGCGTCGTCCGCCCACAGGCCGACCCGGTACTCGCCCAGGCGTGACTTCGCCGGGGCCGGGAGGTCGATCCGCCAGCCGGGGCGGTCCGCCGGGGCGGGCTGGGCGAGGACGTCCAGGAGGAGGGCGAGGTCGTCGGCCGTACGGGCGATCGGGCCGAGGCTGATCATGTCGCTGCTGGTGGCCCAGCCAGGCAGCCGCGGGATGTGACCCCGGGTCGGGACGACCGGGCTCGCGCCGCGCGACGTGCGCAGGGCGTAGACACCGCAGTAGGCGGCCGGCAGCCGCAGCGACCCGGCGAGGTCCGAACCGACCTCCAGGCTGGACAGACCCGCGGCGACAGCGGCGGCAGGCCCCCCGGAGGAGCCGCCCGGCGTCCTCTCCGGATCGAAGGGGTTCCTCGTCCGCCCGAACAACGGGTTCGCCGTCTGGATGTCCGCGCACATCGTCGGCACGTTCGTCTTGCCGACGACGACGGCGCCGGCCGCGCGCAGCAGGGCGACGGCGTCGGCGTCCCGGTCCGGGACGTGCCCGGCGAGATCGGGCGAGCCGCTGGTTGTGCGCAGCCCCCGCGTCTCCAGGGCGTCCTTCACGGTCAGCGGCAGCCCGTGCAGCGGGCCGAGCGGCTTGCCCGTGGCGGCCAGCCGCCGGTCGGCCGCGTCGGCGGCGGCCCGCGCGCCCTCGGCGTCGAGGGTCACCACGGCGTTCAGCCCCGGGTTGACCCGGGCGTGATGCTCCAGGAGCCGGTCGAGGAGCTGACGGCTCGATATGCGGCCGGCGCGCAGGGCGGCGACCTGTTCGCGGGCGGGGGCCAGATGGAGGTTCTTCACGGTGGTGGGGGCCTCGGTGTCGGTGGGGGCGATGACCGCCTCTGGGGCGATGACGAAGGGGAGCGCGGCGGCGGGCGCGCGCAGCAGGGAGCGGCGGCGCATCACGTACGGGCTCCGGAGGACGCCGGCGCGCCGGAGGAACGCGGCTGCGGGGGCGTGAAATACGTGGCGATCCGCACGAGGTGGCGCAGTTCGTCGTCCACCGTCTCCAGGGCCAGCTCGGCGTCGGCGTACTCCGCCGCCGGGGTCACCGCGTCGCCCTGCCGGTGGCGGGCCAGCGCGTCCCGGAGCTGGTCCGCCGTGACCGCCGCGGCCAGTTCGCCGCCCGCGAGCCCCTCGGCCCGCCACCGCGCCTCGGCCGCGTCCCGCGCGGCCGCACTGAGATACGGACGCAGCACCCGCTGCCCGTCCCGGATCTCGACCCGGTGCCGCAGCAGATGGAACCGCATACGACGGCCCGCGCGCAGCTCGCCCCCCTGCCCCGGAGGCTCCTCCATGACGATGCCCGGGTCGGCCGCCCTGAGCGCCTCCCACAGCGGATGCAGCCGGGCGTAGCGGCGGTGCTCGGCGGCCCAGTCCCGTACGGCGGTCAGCCGCATGGCGATGACCGGCAGGAAGTACCCGATCTGGGTGAGCGTCGCCCCGATGTCACCGCACGCCCAGGCGAACGAGTTCAGATGCGCCACGGTGAAACCCACCTCGGCGCCGCCGACCGCGCCGATCCGGACGGTGCTGTAGCCGAGCGTGATGAGAGCGCCGACACTGATCAGCCGCAGCCCCCAGGTGATCGACGGACGGGCCACACCCCGGGCGTACTTCCAGCAGGAGCGCGCCAGATACACCTCGGCGACGGTGTACGTGCCGAAGTACAGCAGCACGTACGCCTGGTAGAAGGGGTCGTGCGCGTAGTACGTCGAGAAGTCGACGGGCCGGGTCGTCGCCGGGGTGAGCAGCACGAACAGCACGACCATGCCGACGATGACGGCGCCCGCCGCGCCGAGCAGCCCGCGGGCGCGCCGCCGGGCCTGGGGCAGCGGCCTCGACCAGTGGGCCAGGACGATCGCCTGGAGCGCGAAGACCATGATGACCGCGCACTGGGCCAGCGGCACGGAGACGTTGGTGACGCCCGTGGTGCGGTCGATGCGCACCCACACCCAGGTCAGGGAGACCGCGTAGCTGAGCGCCGAGAACAGGTAGGTGAAGGCGAGCGCGACCAGGGCCGGGTCGCGGCGGTCCTTCTTGACGAGGTCGCGCAGCAGGATCAGGAAGCCGGCGCCGGCGATGGCCAGGCACACGGGGTGCAGGATGTCTTTCACGGTGCCCTTTCTCGGTCAGCGCAGCAGGGTGCGGGCTATCGGGTCGTCGTCCTCGCCGGGGGCGGGGCGGGCGGTGACGTGTTCTTGCAGCAGGGAGCCGAGGAGTTCGGCCTCGTGCTCGTCGGGTTCGGCGTACTTCGTGCGGCCCAGGAGGGCGCGCACCAGGGCCGGGTCCAGGTCGGGGACCAGACCGCCCAGGTCACCGACCGGGTTCGCCTCGTCGCGGTGTCCGCGCAGGATGTGCGCGAACTCGTGGCCGATGATCACATCGGCGTGGGCGGTGCTCGTGTCCGCGTCGAAGAAGATGTGGTCGGTGGTGTCCGTGCCCAGCCACATCCCGCAGGGCGCCTGCGCGTCGAGGGCCTCGGGCATCTCGTCGTGCGCGACCGGGATCAGCTTGACCGGGCGGCCGGTCCACGCCTCGATGAAGGGCACCAGATCGCGGACACTGGCGACGGCCGGCAGATCCAGGGAGTCGAGGAAGGCGCGGCTGCGGTCGTAGACCTGGGCGCGCCGCGCCGCGTCGGGGTCGGCGTCCTCGGGGGCCCCGGACGGGTCGGGGACCGCGGTCCTGCGGGTCTTGCGGCGCCACATGGTCGGTCCCTTCTGCCGGTGGGGGGCGGTGATCGCGGCGGTTGGCCGTCACGGGCGGCCGGTGGGGTCGTCGTCCGGTTCGGCGGGCAGCCCCTCGGCCTCCCGCGCGATGTCGACCATCTTCAGCAGGGCGTCCTGCCGCGCGGGCGACAGGCCCCGCATCCGCATCGCGACCTTCTTCACCCCGCTCTCCCTGAGCGACTCGACCAGGGCGAACTGCCTGAGGATCTTCTCCGTGTCCTCGTCCTCGACCAGGAAGGACGCGGGGACCGAGAAGAACTGCGCGAGCAGCCGCGCGATCGCGATGCTGGGGTTGGGCCGCTCGCCCTCCCGCAGCTGCGCGAGGTACGTGGACGTCAAGGAGCCCTTGCCGGTCTCGGCGATCTTCTTGGCGACGTAGCTGTGCCGGTACTCGCCGGTCCTGGGGTTGGCGGCGGCCTTGTCGTCCGCCGCCGGCCGGAACCGGTCGAAGAGGTAGTTCAGCCGCTCGGCGAACGTCGAGGACGGCCCCGGCATGGGCACCGGTTCCCTCGGCGGCCGGGCTGAACCGGCGTCCTGGGGCGTTCCTTCGGGCACGGCGGGACGTCTCCTCTGCGGTCTGAACAATAGTTGACTATGGCAGAGGAGAGAGCGGTGTTCAATGCGTTGAACGCAACTATTGTTGATTCTTGAGGGGCCGTCAGGCCGCCGAGGGCTGCCCGTTGCCGTTGTGCTCGTCGTCCTCGGGGAGCTTGCAGACCCGTTCGAGGAACAGGGCCGCCGCTATCACCGCGAGCCCCGCCAGGACCGAGAAGCCGGCGTAGATGGCCTGGTCACGGCGGGCCGGGAGATCCAGCAGCTCCAGCAGGAACACCCCCGTGCCGCCGTACATCCCGGCGACCAGGGCGGCCACCAGGGCGCTCGCCTGGCCGAAGACGACCGCGCGGGCGGCCATCAGCGGATCGACCCCCTTGGCGCCCGCGACCCGCTCGCGCTGGGCCTTCAGACGGGCGCGGATCGAGAGCGCGGTGGCCAGCAGGACCACGGCGATCAGGGCCAGGACGATCGGCGCGGCCAGAGGGACGCTGGGGAGGGTCCCGAACGAGTTCCAGAGGCGGGCCCCCGCCCAGGACAGGACACCGGCCACGGCGAACACGCCGGCCAGCAACCTGATGCGCAGCTCTCTCACAGCGTCCCTTCAGCTACCCCAGCCGCCGCGGCCGGCCCGCGACAAGTGGTCGTACTGACCTTAACGACTATGAGGGCAGGTGGAGTTCCAGGTCCGCGCGGGGCACGACACCATTCAGGCCGACCCCGGCGAGCAGCTCACCGACACCGCCGAGACCCGGCAACTGGGCCTCCGGATCGACGTCGTACCAGGGCGCCAGGACGAAAGCACGCTCATGCGCGCGCGGGTGCGGGAGCGTCAGCCGCGGGTCGTCGTCGACGACGTTCGCGTACGACACGATGTCCACGTCCAGCGTGCGCGCGCCCCAGCGCTCGTCCCGCACCCGGTCGAAGGCGTCCTCCACCGCGTGCGCCCGCTCCAGCAGCGACGACGGGGGCAGCGTCGTCTTCAGGACCACCACCGCGTTGAAGTACGACGGCTGGCTGCCCGGCTCGACACCCCAGGGCTCCGTCTCGTACACCGGCGACACGGCCTTGATCCGCACCCCCGGAGTGTCCTCCAGCGCGTCGACGGCCCCCTGGAGCGTCTCCAGCCGGTTGCCCAGATTGGAGCCCAGGGAGATCACCGCGCGCTGCGGGTTGTGCAGCGTGCTGTCGGCGGCGTCGACCTGCTCGACGACGGACGCGGGCACCGGCTGCACGGTCGGGTCGACGGGGCCGGGGACGTAGGACTGGTTCATGTACGGCTCCGGGTGATCGTGACGGTCACGTCGTCGAAGGGGACCGTGATCGGCGCGTCGGGCTTGTGCACGCGGACCTCGACCTCCTGGACCAGGTCATGCGCCAGGCAGGCGCGCGCGATGCGCTCGGCGAGCGTCTCGATGAGGTTGACGGGCTCGCCCTGGACGACGGCCACCACCTCCTCGGCGACGATGCCGTAGTGAACGGTCTTCGTCAGGTCGTCGTCCGCCGCGGCCGGGCGGGTGTCCAGACCCAGCACGAGGTCCACGACGAAGGTCTGCCCCTCCTCGCGCTCCTTGGGGAACACCCCGTGGTGCCCGCGGGCCTTCAGGCCGCGCAGCGCGACACGATCCACGCGAATCACTCCTGCAAGTCGTCGGTTGGCGGACGGCCGCCGCCCATACCCCGGGTGGCTCACCGGCCTCGAACGAATCTACCCGCGAGCACTGACAGCGCCGGTCCGCGGCGGGCGCGGGGCCGGGACGGGGCGCAAGGGGCGCTTCACCGACTCCCTTGACGCGTCCGCCCGCTGACGGGTCGGAAGCCCCGCCTACCCACGGGTTCGTGATTCCAACCACTTCTTGGTTCGTGTGGGGGGAGGGGGTGGGGCTGGGGTGGTGGGGTGGGGGGGCGGTGTGTCTGCGCGGTCATGTCTGCGTAGTCATGTCTGCGCTGCCATGTCTACGGCGGCGCGCCTAGGGCGACGGCGTCTCCTCGTCGTCGTCCTCCTCGTTCTCGGCCAGCACCGGCGACGCGTGATGCGACCACAGCTTCCAGCCGTCGGAGGTGCGGCGGAAGACGTTCGTGGCGACGACGAGCTGTCCGACCAGCGGCCCCAGCTCCTCCCCGGCGGCCGGCGCGGGCCCGCCGCTGAGGATGTTCTCCGTGCAGGTCACCAGGGCCGTGTCCCCGGTCACCGACACATGGACGTCCGTCAGGAAGAACTGGATGTAGTCGGTGTTCGCCATGATCAGCGCGTACGACCGCAGCACCTCGCCGCGCCCGGTGAGCACCGGCCAGCCGGGGTGCACGCAGGAGACGACGCCGACGTCCGCCGGGTCGTGGTACTCCTCGTCGACGCCCAGGTCGGACGGGGTGAGCCAGAGCCCCGAGAGCCCCTCGAAGTCGCCGCGCTCCAGCGTCTCGTAGAAGGCGGTGTTCGCGGCCTCGACCTGCTCGACGTCCGTGTGGGGCGCGCTCACCGCTCTCCTTCGGGGGTGCCGGGGGCGGTGACGGGGGCGGCGGAGCCGGAGGAGTCTTGGGGGCGCTCGATGCGCTGGGGGTGTTCGGCGTGCTCGGAATGCTGACGGCGGCCGATGTGCGCGCCCGGCGCTTGACCGGCCTCGCGCGCCCTCTCCACGGCGCGCGCGACGCGTACGGCGTCCATGGTCGCCCGCACCTCGTGCACCCGCACCGCCCAGGCGCCGGCCTGCGCGGCGAGCGCGGAGACGGCGGCCGTGGCGGCGTCCCGCTCGCGCGCGGGCGGGGGTGTGCCCTCGGGGCCGGCCAGGACATGGCCCAGGAAACGCTTGCGGGAGGCCGCGACCAGCAGGGGCAGCCCCAGGGCGTGCAGCCGGTCCAGGTGGGCCAGGAGCGCCAGGTCGTGCTCGGCGTTCTTGGAGAAGCCGAGACCGGGGTCGACGACGATCCGGTCCGCCGCGACGCCGCCGGCCAGCACGGCGTCCACGCGCGCGTGCAGCTCGTCCATGACTTCGGTGACGACGTCGGCGTACACGCCCGGGATGTTGCCGCCCTCGTTGAAGCCGCGCCAGTGCATCACGACGAAGGGGGCGCCCGAGGCGGCCACGGCCGGGATCATCGCCGGGTCGGCCAGGCCGCCGCTCACGTCGTTGACCAGGACCGCGCCGGCGGCCAGGGAGGCCTCGGCGACGGACGCGCGCATCGTGTCGACCGAGACGAGCACGCCCTCGGCGGCCAGGTCGCGCACCACGGGCACGACCCGGCGCAGCTCCTCCTCCTCGCCGACCCGCGCCGCCCCCGGCCGCGTGGACTCCCCGCCCACGTCGACCAGGTCCGCCCCCTCGGCCACCAGGCTCAGGCCCCGTTTCACGGCCTGCGCCGGATCGAACCAGCGACCGCCGTCGGAGAACGAGTCCGGCGTCACGTTCACGACGCCCATCACCGCGCAACGGTCCCACTCGGGAAGCCCGGCGACCCGCCCTCGCCCGCTCTGCTTGCTCATACGTTCAGCGTAGGCCCAGCGCTCCATCCACCACGCCCCCAGCCCCGGCTGAGCCCTCTTTGGCGGGAAAGGGCTTTCGGCCGGGGCTGGGGGAGGTGTATAGGGCGGGTGGGGGAGGGGGCGTGGGGACGAGTCCGTTCCGTCGTGGCGCGGACGTCGGGACGAGCCTGTTCCGTTGTGACGTAGGCGTCGCGACGATGCCGTTTCGTCGTCACGTGGACGGCTGCGTCGCGACGATACCGTCCCGTCCCCTCGGCACCCCTCTTACGCCGCCCGCACGTCCGTCTCCGCCACCGTGTGGCCGCAGGGGCGGGCCGGGCGGGTGGTGCGGCGCAGGAAGCGGGGGATCGGGAGCGCCAGGGTGACGAAGCCTTCGGCCTGCATGGCGGCGAAGCCGATGCGGGGGAGGTCGCCGGAGTTGCGGTAGACGACGAAGCGGGGCTCCCAGCGGGGCTGGAACTTGGCGTTGAACTTGTACAGGGACTCGATCTGGAACCAGCGGGAGAGGAACACCAGGAGGCCGCGCCAGGCGCGCAGGACGGGACCGGCGCCGATCTTCTCCCCGCGCGCGAGGGCGGAGCGGAACATGGCGAAGTTGAGCGACACGCGCGTGATGTTCAGCTTGGGCGCGGCCTGGAGGGCGGCGACGATCAGCAGCTCGTTCATGCCGGGGTCGGCGGCACGGTCGCGGCGCATGAGGTCCAGGGAGACGCCGTCGTTGCCCCAGGGGACGAAGTGCAGGATCGCTTTCAGGTCGCCGAAGGGCCCGGCGGCGTCGTCGGCCTTGTGGGCGGTCGCGATCAGGCAGTCGCCGTCGGAGGGGTCGCCGATGCGCCCCAGGGCCATCGAGAAGCCGCGCTCGGTGTCGGTGCCGCGCCACTCCTCGGCGGCCTGGCGGACGCGCTCCAGCTCGGCGTCACCGAGGTCACGGACCCGCCGTACGCGGGTTTCGTACCCGGCGCGCTCGATGCGCTTGACCATCTGCCGGACGTTGCGCATCGCGCGGCCGGCCAGTGAGAAATCCGCGACGTCGACCACCGCCTCGTCGCCGAGTTCGAGGGCGTCCAGGCCGGTCTCGCGGGTCCAGACCTCGCCGCCGGTCTCGGAGCAGCCCATGACGGCGGGCGTCCAGGAGTGCGCCTTGGCCTCGTCCATGAAGCGTTCGATGGCGCCGGGCCAGGCCTCGACGTCGCCGATGGGGTCGCCACTGGCGAGCATCACGCCGGAGACGACGCGGTAGGTGACGGCGGCCTTGCCGCTGGGGGAGAAGACGACGGCCTTGTCGCGGCGCAGCGCGAAGTGACCCAGGGAGTCGCGGCGGCCGTGCTTCTCCAGGAGGGCGCGCAGCTTGGCCTCGTCGTCCTCGGTGAGGCGGGCGGCGGGGTGCTCGGGGCGGAAGGCGAGGTAGATCGTCGTGACGGCCGTCAGGAGGCCCAGGGCGCCCAGGGAGAAGGCCACGGTCCAGGAAGTGCTCCCCATGTAGTCCACGGGCCCCTCGAAGCCGAACAGGCCGTACAGGACGTGCGTGAGGCGGTCCGCCAGACTCGGGTCGCCGACCATGCGCTTGCCGTGGACACTGACGATCACCAGGCCGAGCAGGACGGAGAAAGCAGCCATGAGGACGAAATTGGCGAGCGCCCGCCAGCGGCTGCGCGGGTCGGGCAGCGCGGCGAACTGGTCGCGGTGGCGGATCAGCGGCACCAGCAGGGCCAGCGAGATCAGCACGCCCACCAGGGAGTGCCGGTAACTGAACTGCGCCACCGCGCCGGCGGGCAGCAGGGCCACCGCCGCGCGCCAGGCGCGCCGCTTGCCCCGCTTGAGGCCGTGGGCGAGCAGCAGCAGCAGGATGCCCGCGCTCAGCGACAGCGCGGCGGCGAACGGCCCGAAGGAGCCCGGGAGCACCTCGGCCATCGTGTGCATCCGGCTGTGCCGGAACCGCGGGAAGACGGCCGCGGTCACGTCGACGAGGCCTACAAGGGCACACGCCCGTCCGATGAGCAGCGGCACGGACTCGGGGCGCGGTCCTCGCAGAACGCGCCGTACGCGGCTGTACTGGCTCGGAACCCGAACCGACATTTCCCCATCTTCCCTGACAGACATCGCATCCCGTAGTTCCGCGAGAGACCTGGATCCCGGCGCCTATTCGGGCATCCGGCGACATTGCGCCCTCTAGGACGGTGTCTAGGGGAGAGAGGTTCACTCCGCTCCCCAAAGCCGCTCCAAAGGTCAGGGAAAGTCCGGGACAAGGCCTCGCGAAAACGCGGGACGAACGTCCCGTTCCGGACGGAAAGCGCAGGCAGGAACACCTGATGGGTCTCACGAGCAAGAAAGTGCTGGTGCTGGCGGTCGTGGCCGCCGTACTGCTGTTCGTCGGCACGATATGGCTGTGGCCGCGGCTGGCGCGGCGCAGTGTGCCCGCCGTCGCCGGGCGCGTCGCCCTGATGCTCGCCACCCAGGTGATGCTGTTCGCGGCGGTCGGCCTGGCGGCCAACCAGGCTTTCGGTTTCTACGCCAGCTGGGCGGATCTCTTCGGCAAGGAGACCGACCAGGGGGTCGTCGTCGACCATGCCACGGGCCCCGACCGCAGCGCCTTGTCGGCGCAGCTCCAGGTGCTCGACCTCCAGCGCGTGGACGGCAGGGGCGGCAGCCCGCAGAAGGGCGGCCAGATCCAGAAGGTCGCGGTCATCGGCCGTACGACGCACATCACCTCGCCCGCGTACGTGTACCTGCCGCCGGAGTACTTCCAGTCGCAGTACCGCGCGCGGAGGTTCCCCGTCTCCGTCGTCCTCACGGGCTACCCCGGGACGGCCGAGGCGCTCGTCGACAAGCTGCACTATCCGCGCACCGCGCGGGACCTCGCCGAGGCGGGGAAGGCGCAGCCGATGATCCTGGTGATGCTGCGCCCCACGGTGGCGCCGCCGCGCGACACGGAGTGCGTGGACATCCCGGGCGGTCCGCAGACGGAGTCGTTCTTCGCCAAGGACCTGCCGGACGCGGTGGCCTCCCGCTACCGCGTCACCAAGGGCGCCGCGGGCTGGGGCGTCATCGGCGACTCCACGGGCGGCTACTGCGCCCTGAAGCTCGCCATGCACCACCCCGAGGCGTACGGCGCCGGCGCGGGCCTCTCGCCGTACTACACGGCGCCCAGTGACCCCACGACCGGCGACCTCTTCCAGGGCAATGCCACGCTGCGCAATGAGGCCGACCTGAAGTGGTACCTCAAGAACCGTCCCGCGCCGGACACTTCACTGCTCGTCACGACCAGCAAAGCCGGTGAAAGCAACTACAAGGCGACGCTCAAGTTCATCGACATGGTCAAGGCGACGAACAAGACCAGGATCTCGTCGATCATCCTCGACAGCGGGGGCCACAACTTCAACACATGGCGACGGGAGATTCCGGCGACCTTGCAGTGGATCAGCGGGCGGCTCGTGGAGCAGTAGGGGCTGCGGTCGCCCAAGGGGGCGCGGGCGGCTCCGCGCGTAGATGTCCGAATGGCCGCCCGTCGCCGTCCGGCCGGAAATGATCTTGGAATTCGCTCGGTACTCTCCCTGAGGGCGGCGGAGTTCGGCGGAATTCTTTTCCGGTGCCGTGCGAAGGTTTCGGGATGGCTGTGTTTTTCCGGGGCGGGGCGCCAACGTTCGCCTACGCGCGGTAAGTTTCTGGCCATGCCACGTGGACGTCACCGCCATTCCCCACCTCTGCACAGGCTGCTGCCTCCGTCGGCGATCGCAGGCGTCTCCCTTGTCTGCGCCTTCGGCCCCTGGCTGTTCTCCGATACGGGCACGCTCCGGATGATCGCCGCGTTCGCCGCGGCCGTCGCGGTCATCGGCGCGGCCGTCATGCGCCGCTGGGACGCGCACGCGGGCAAACAGGTCGCCGACCTCACGCACGCGCGGGTGAGCGACGAGTGGCGCTTCGAGGAGCGGGTCGCCGAGCTGGAGACCGACCTGGAGGAGTCCCGCGAACTGCGCGCCAAGCTGGAGCAGCGGCTGCGCGCCAAGCGGGCCGAACTCGCGGGCCTGCGCGGCGAGCACGCGGCCCTGCTGCGCCGCTACGCCACCGCCGAGACCGAGCGGGCGAGCGCGCTGGAGGGCCGCCGCCTGCTGGAGATAGAGAACACCGCGCCCGCCGACGGGCAGGACGGGTCCGAGAAGGCGCCTGAGGCGGTCGGGGAGGCCCCGAAGGCTCCGGCCGCGGGGATCTTCTCCCCCGAGGGCTCCCAGCTGTTCCTGCGCGCCAACGACGCCCTCGACCGGCTCGGTGGCGGCAAGGGCGAGGAGAAGACCGGGACCGTCGGCAAGAAGGCCGTCGCGTCGGAGAAGCAGCAGAAGCCGGAGAAGTCCGGCAAGGGGCCCGGCGACGAACCCGGCGGCGCGGCCGGCAAGGAATCCGCGCGGGAGGACGACGCCCAGGGGAAGCCCGAGGCGGCCGACGGGCACACGCGCGCGGTCGCCGGGGAACAGGGCGGCGAGGACCTGGGAAAAGCCGGCGCCCGCCAGAGCGCTGGCGAGACCTCGACCTCCTACGGCGTAGCGGCACTTGAGGTCGCGGCCCCCGCGGGCGCCCTGGCCCGCCGTCCCGCCGGGCACTACGCGGTGCCGACCGCCGTCGCCGTCGTACCGGCCGCGGAGCCGGTGCGCCGCGCCATGATCCAGGGCGGGTTCGACTTCTTCGGCACGAAGCGGCCGGAGGGCCCGGACGCGCTGGAGGCCGTGCAGAACGAGGACCTCGCCGACGTCGTCGGCCAGGAGGCGCTCGCGCTGCACAAGGCCGAGGCCGAGGCGGAGTTCAAGCCGGTCGACGAGAAGGCGCGCGGCGTCGGCCAGGTCATCGACCTGACCGCGCACGACGAGACCGAGCAGCTCGACCTCCAGGGACTGCGCAGCGCCGTCTCCTGACGCGTCGTGAGAAGGGCCGTACGACTTGGTCGTACGGCCCTTTTTTCACGTCGGGAGCCGAGGGGCGTTCCCTTCTGGCGTTCTCCGGCTCACGTCATCCAGCGGTCGGGCCGGGCGTCGCGGCGGCCGGTGCGGGAGCGCTCGGCCTGCGCCAGCAGCAACTCCGCGGCCTCCTGAGCGTCCCTCAGGCGGGCCGTGACGGTCTCGTTGGCCCCCGTGTCCACGCGGACGCTCGCGAGCCGCCACAGGCGCGACCAGGGGCCTTGAGTGAGGCGCACGCTCTGGACCTTGGCGTGCGGGACGAGGGACAGCTTGCGGCGCAGCAGGCCGTGCCGGGCCGCGAACACCGCGTCCGTGACCACCAGTCCGTACCCGCGCCACCACCACGGGACGACCCGTCCGGCCCGCCCAGGCGGCCGGGACAACTCGTGCGCCCCGGGCACGCGCACGCCGGGCAGCACCCGCGCTATCACCGCCTCCGCCGCCGCGCGCGGGGCGACCGGCACCAGAACCGAGTTGTCCGAACCGGCCACGTCCAGCTCGACGCGCACCCAGCCCAGCCGCCGCCACAGCAGCGGCTCCACGATCCGCACGGTCTGCACCCGGCCCGGCGGCACGGTCTCGTGCGAGCGGTCCAGCAGCCCGTGGTCCAGCCGCAGCCCGTCCGGGGACTCGCCGACCGTCCAGTCGTACTCCGTGAGGAACGGGCCCACGCTGCCCGCGGCGGCGGCGCCCAGCATCGGCAGGGCGGTCGCCAGGGCGGCCCACCCGTTGACGGCCGTCCACAGCAGCGGGACCGTGACGAGCGCGCCCAGCAGGGCCACCCAGGTGCCGCCGGTCAGCAGCCGGGATATCGCCAGCTCGCGCGGGGGCACCCGCAGCAGCTCCAGGGTGGGCGCCTCGCCCAAGGTGTGGGCCGTCTCCGGCGCGAACCCGGCCGCGCGCGCGAGGAGTTCGGCCCGCAGCGCCTGGGCCTCCCGCTCGCCCAGGTAGGCCAGCTCGTCCTTGTCGTCGGTCCCTATGACGTCGAGCCGCAGCTTCGCCACGCCCACCACGCGCGCGAGGAGCGGCCGTGAGACGTCGATCGCCTGCACCCGCTCCAGCCGGATGTGCGCGGTGCGCCGGAACAACAGGCCCGTACGGATGCGCAATTCGGTGTCGGTCACCGCGAAGTGCGTGAACCACCAGCTGAGGAAGCCGTACAGGGCGGACGCGGGTATCAGCACCGCCAGCGCGATCAGCAAGGTGGTCGTGGTCAGCCGGGTCAGCTGCTGCTGGGCCTGGTTCGGGTCGTGCACCGCCCAGCCCACGAGCACCGCCACGGGCGCCCACGCCCGCCGCAGCGGCGTCACCGGATGCAGCCGCCGCTCCCCGTCCCCCGACGCCTCCTGAGGCCCCTCAGAGCCCTTCCCGAGGCCTATGGCACCGTCGGCGCCCGGCGTCGTCACAGGCCCGCCGATCGGGCCTCGCCGAGCGCCGTGAGCCGGTCGCGCAGCCGCTCGGCCTCCGCCGGGTCCAGCCCCGGGATGGCCGCGTCGGTCGCGGCGGCGGCCGTGTGCAACTGCACGCTGGCCAGCCCGAACCAGCGCTCCACGGGCCCCGAGGTGACCTCCACGAGCTGCATCCGCCCGTACGGCACGACCGTCTCCTCCCGCCACAGCACACCCCGGCTGATCAGCAGGTCGTCGGCGCGCTCGGCGTACCGCCACGAACGCCAGTTGCGGCCGAGCAGGACCCAGCACCAGGCGGCCAGTACCACCGGCAGCAGGGCGAACGCGGCCCACGAAGGACCTATGAACATCCCGAGTGTCACCCCCAGGGCGACGGCCGCGAGGCCCAGCCACACCACCAGCAACAGCCGCCGCATGCGCAGCAGTCCCGGCGGCAACCCCGTCCACACCGGCTCAGGTCCGGCCGTCTGCGTGCCCTGCGGGCTCCCCGTCTCCATGCCGCCAGCGTACGTAGGGGAAACTGGGCCCATGACTCCCACGACGGAGACCACGGTCGGCATCGGCGGCGCCGCGGAGAGCACCGACATGGTGCTCAACATCGGCCCCCAGCACCCCTCCACGCACGGTGTGCTGAGGCTGCGGCTGGTGCTGGACGGCGAGCGCATCGTGCGCGCGGAGCCGGTCATCGGCTACATGCACCGGGGCGCGGAGAAGCTGTTCGAGGCCCGTGACTACCGGCAGATCATCATGCTGGCCAACCGGCACGACTGGCTGTCGGCGTTCTCCAACGAACTCGGCGTCGTCCTCGCGGTGGAGCGCATGCTCGGCATGGAGGTGCCCCCGCGCGCGGTGTGGCTGCGCACCCTGCTCGCCGAGCTGAACCGGGTCCTCAACCACCTGATGTTCCTCGGCTCGTACCCGCTGGAACTCGGCGGGATCACACCGGTGTTCTACGCGTTCCGGGAGCGCGAGACCCTCCAGAACGTCATGGAGGAGGTCTCCGGCGGACGCATGCACTACATGTTCAACCGCGTCGGCGGCCTCAAGGAGGACCTCCCCGCCGGCTGGACCTCCCGCGCGCGTACGGCCGTCGCCGCCGTCCGCTCCCGCATGGACGTCTTCGACGACCTGGTCCTCGGCAACGAGATCTTCCGGGGCCGCACCCGCGCGGTGGGCACCCTCTCCCCGGAGGCCGTCCACGCGTACGGCGTCAGCGGCCCCATCGCGCGCGCGTCGGGCGTCGACTTCGACCTGCGCCGCGACGAGCCCTACCTCGCGTACGGCGAACTCCAGGACGTCCTCAAGGTCGTCACCGGGACGGAAGGGGACTGCCTGGCCCGCTTCGAGTGCCTTCTCGGGCAGACCCACAACGCCCTCGACCTCGCCGACGCCTGCCTCGACCGCCTCGCCGACCTCCCGCCGGGCCCGGTCAACCAGCGCCTGCCCAAGGTCCTCAAGGCACCCGAGGGCCACACCTACGCCTGGACCGAGAACCCCCTGGGCATCAACGGCTACTACCTCGTGAGCAAGGGCGAGAAGACCCCGTACCGCCTCAAGCTGCGCTCCGCGTCGTACAACAACATCCAGGCGCTCGCCGAACTGCTGCCGGGGACGCTGATCGCGGACATGGTGGCGATCCTGGGGTCGATGTTCTTCGTGGTGGGGGACATCGACAAGTAGGGCCGCGGCCTGGGGAGCCGGGGACACCGGGCCGGCGCCCGCTACACGGCGAACGGGTTCGGGATCCCGACCGGCTGGGTCAGCCAGCCGAAGTCGCCCAGGCCGCCCCGCGCGGTGATCTCCGCGGCCTCCCCCGCGTGCGCGAGGCCGCGGACGTACGCGGTGGGGTCGGTGGACGCGAGCGAGAGGGGCGGCCGGACGCCCGAGACGCCCAGGGCCCGCAGGGCGGCGTGCTGGGGGAGGGTCAGCGCGGGTTCCGAGGCCGCCTCCTCGCCCGCCCGCGCGCAGGCGTCCACGGCGACGTGCGCCGTGATGTCACAGGTGCCGTCCGGGACGGGCGCCGTCTCCCGGCCCTCGCGGAAGCCGGTGAGCGTGCCGAACGGCGGCCGGGAGGCGGCCGTGTGGACGTAGTCGACCGCCACCGCGAGCCCCCCGTCGAGCCGTGAGACGACGGACGCCCACGCCTCGTCCCGGGGCAGCCCGATCTCGCCGCGCAGCCCCACAGCGCCCTCCAGCGGCCACCAGCGGGCCAGCCAGCTTGCCTCGGCCCCCGACACCGGCGGGCCCGGCTGCTCGGTGCCGTCGGGGCGCACGAGGACGATCCGGGTGACCCCGGCGGCGTCGGTCTCGGCGACCTCCACGGGCACGTTGTCCAGCCACTCGTTGGCGAACAGCAGCCCGGTGATCCGCGCGGGCGGCTCGGACAGCCACGTGATCCGGTCCGGCAGACCGGCCGGGCGCTCGGCGAGGTCGACGCCGTACGCGCGCGTCCGCGCGGACACCTCCGCCGGCAGGACGGCCAGCACGCCCGCGGCCAGCTCCCCGCGGCCCGCGCCCATGTCGACGAAGTCCAGGACGTCGGGCCGGCCCAGGGCTTCGTCGACATGGCACAGCAGCAGGGCCACCGCGCGCGCGTACAGCGGGGAGGCGTGCACGGACGTGCGGAAGTGCCCGGCGGGGCCCTCCGGTCCGCGGTAGAAGCCACCGGGGCCGTACAGGGCGTTCTCGGCGGCTTCCCGCCAGCCGTGCCAGCCACCGTCCACGCCCGTCACCTCGTCCGTCATCCGGACAGACTAGGCGCACAGGTGATCACTCCCTCCACCTTGCGGAGTACACGTAGGGGGGTCGGATCGGTCCTCCGGTTGACCCCCACCCGCATCACGCTTCCCTACGCTGGGTTACGTGCAGCGCCTCTATGACTTCCTCCGCAGGCACCCGACATGGGTGGACGGCCTCTGGGCCGTCATCCTGTTCGGGTTCGCCGCTGCCATGGAGACCTCGCGCGACCGGTCCGCCAGCATGGGCGCGCCGGTGCTGGTCGTCCCCGTGGTGGTGCTGCTGTCCCTGGTGGTCGGGCTGCGCCGGCGCTGGCCCGAGGCCATGCTGCTGCTCGCGGCGGCCGTGGGCTGCGCCCAGCTGGTCCTGGGCGTCGAGGTCGGTGTCGCCGACTTCGCGATGCTGGTGATCGTCTACACGGTCGCCACGACCGGCGCCCGCTGGGCCTCCCGCGCGGCGCTCGGCATGGGCCTGGGGGCGGCCTGCGCCGCCCAGCTGCGCTGGCCGCAGGAGGGCATGGGGGCCGCGACCGGCTTCGTGGTCATCGTCTTCCAGACCGTGCCGTTCGTCCTCGCGTGGGTGCTCGGCGACTCGATGCGCACCAGGCGCGCCTATCTCGCCCAGCTGGAGGAGCGCGCGGCCCGCCTGGAGCGCGAGCGCGAGGCGCAGGCGAAGGTCGCGGTTGCCGCCGAGCGCGCCCGCATCGCGCGCGAGCTGCACGACGTCGTCGCCCACAACGTGTCCGTGATGGTCGTCCAGGCCGACGGCGCCGCCTACGTCATGGACGCCGCCCCCGACCAGGCCAAGAAGGCCCTGGAGACGATCTCGTCGACCGGCCGCCAGGCCCTCGCGGAGATGCGCCGCCTGCTGGGCGTCCTGCGCACCGGGGAGCCCAAGGAGGGCGGCGAGTACGTGCCGCAGCCGGACGTCGAGCAGATCGAGGAGCTCGTCAAGCAGTGCCGGGGCTCCGGTCTGGCGGTCGACTTCAAGGTCGAGGGCACCCCGCGCCCGCTGCCCAGCGGCGTCGAGCTGACGGCGTACCGGATCGTCCAGGAGGCCCTGACCAACACCCGCAAGCACGGCGGGCCCAACGCGGGCGCCAGTGTGCGGCTGGTCTACTTCGACGACGGCCTGGGGCTGCTCGTCGAGGACGACGGCAAGGGCGCTCCCCACGAGCTGTACGAGGAGGGCGGTGCCGACGGCCGGGGGCACGGTCTGATAGGCATGCGCGAACGCGTCGGCATGGTCGGCGGCACCCTGGACGCCGGTCCGCGTCCCGGCGGAGGATTCCGCATCAGTGCCCTCCTGCCGCTGAAACCGGCGCATTAGAAGCCTCCGCACGCCCCTCGCTGACACCTGTCACGCCCCCGAAGAAGACTCACGGAAGAGGACCCGATGACGATCCGCGTGATGCTCGTCGACGACCAGGTGCTGCTGCGCACCGGGTTCCGGATGGTGCTCGCCGCCCAGCCGGACATGGAGGTCGTCGCGGAGGCCGGTGACGGGGTCGAGGCGCTCCAGGTGCTGGGCGCCCAGGAGGTCGACGTCGTCCTGATGGACGTCCGCATGCCGAAGCTGGACGGCGTGGAGACCACGCGCCGCATCTGCGCGCAGCCGGACCCGCCGAAGGTGCTCATCCTGACCACGTTCGACCTCGACGAGTACGCCTTCTCGGGGCTGAAGGCGGGCGCCTCAGGGTTCATGCTCAAGGACGTGCCCCCGGGGGAGCTGCTCACCGCGATCCGCTCCGTGCACAGCGGTGACGCCGTCGTCGCCCCCTCCACGACCCGCCGCCTCCTGGACCGGTTCGCGCCGATGCTGCCGAGCGCGGGCCGCTCGCCGGAGCACAAGGAGCTCCAGCGGCTCACCGAGCGCGAGCGCGAGGTCATGGTCCTGGTCGCCCAGGGGCTGTCCAACGGGGAGATCGCGGGCCGTCTCGTGCTGTCCGAGGCGACCGTGAAGACCCATGTCGGCCGCATCCTGACCAAGCTGGGGCTGCGCGACCGGGTGCAGGTCGTCGTCCTCGCGTATGAGACGGGGCTGGTCCGCGCGGGCGGCGGGCACGGCTGACGCTCCTTTAAGGCTGACGCTCCTTTAAGAGGGCCGCTCACGCTCCTTGAGAGCCCTATAGAGGGCGCCTACCTGAGGATGCCCTCCAGGAAGTCGCTGCCCAGGCGGGCGACCAGGGCGACGTCCAGCTGATGCAGCACATAGCGCCCGCGCCTGCGGGTCGTGATGAGCCCGGCCTTCTTCATCGCCGCGAGGTGCCGGGATATCTCCGGCGCCGACAGGCCGTGGATGCGGGCCAGCTCGGTCGTCGTGTACGCGCTGCGCGCCAGGTTGCGCGACAGCTGCATGCGCACCGGGTGGGAGAGGGCGGCCATCCTCAAGGTGAGCTGTTCGACCGACGGCGGGGACACCGGGGCGGGGGAGTGCACCGGGTAGTGCAGCACGGGCTGCCAGCCGTGCCGGTGCAGGACGTTCAGATGGGGCCGCCCCAGGCTCGTTGGGATCAGCAGCAGCCCGCCGCCCCGGGTGTCCGTACGGCTGCGCACCAGCTTGTCGACGACGATCCGGCTGCCGTCCTCGTCCAGCCGCACCGCCGGGGACACCGCCGCGAACGCCTCCGCCGGGCCGCGCCTGCGCAGCAGCTGCGTCTTGTGGCGCGCGTCGGCCGCCAGCTGATGGCCGAGCCGGTCCCAGGCGTCCGCGAAGAACGCCTCGTCGCAGTCCTCCAGGAAGCGCCGCAGCCACGCGCGCACGCCGGGCGGGTCGTCGAGCACCCGCTGTGTGAACCGCAGTTGCAGGGGCCCGCGCGAGGCGGCCAGCTCCAGGGCGCGGGCACGCAAGGAGGCGTCCTGGAGGATGCCGGGGGACGTCGACTCGCAGGTCGGGCAGGCGAACTCCAGGGCCGCGTCCACGAACTGGTCGTCCGGCAGCCTGTCCAGCAGCGCCAGGTCCTCGGCCAGGGTCCCGCCCGGGAGCGCGCCGGGGATGCCCGCGCAGGCCAGGAACAGGTCCGAGAACACCGTCCGCCACAGGAAGTCGGCCTCGCACATCCGGTCGGCCAGATGCGGGTCCAGGCCCGCCATGACGCCTGCGGCCCAGCCCTGGAGCCCCGGATGATGGCCCGGCTCCGACAGCGTGTGCAGCGCCATGCCGAGTTCGGCCAGGGGCGACGGGACGAAGGCCACCTGCTCGGGCCGGAGCTCGGCGACGTCGATGCTCACGCTCATGGCCCCATGGTGCACCCCGCCACTGACAACGCCCCCGCGACCGGCACCCCGGCCGACCGGCACCCCTGCCCACCCCGCACCGCCCCTCAGCCCGCCGCCGGCTCCAGCCGCCGCACGAACTCCAGGGCCGCCTCCTTCACGTCCCGCACGCCCCACTCCAGCCCGGCCGCCCGCACCGACACCTCCGTGTACGCGAGCCCCGGCCCACCCCGCTCCCAGGCGTCCGAGAACAGCAGGGTGCCGCTCTCCTCGCCCTGCCGGACGGCCGCCTCCGCCAGGACGTCCGCGTCGTACGGCAGCCAGACCTGGAACTCGTGGGTGTGCGGGACCTCCGGGTGCACGCGCGCCCAGGGCACCCCGGCCGCGGCGAACCCCTCGCGCAGCGCGTCGGCCACCACGCGCGCGTGGGCGACGTACTCCGGCAGCCGGGGCAGCTCCCGCTCCAGGCCCGCCAGGGCGGTCAGGGCCGCCGGGAACTGGTGGAAGAGCATCCCGCCGTACCGGTGCCGCCACACCCTGGCCTCGTCCGCCAGCGTGCGCGGACCGGCCAGCGCGGCCCCGCTGAGCCCGCCCAGGGACTTGTAGAACGACACGTAGACGCTGTCCGCGAGCCCCGCGATCTCCTCCAGGGGACGGCCCAGGTGGACGGTCGACTCCCACAGGCGCGCGCCGTCGAAGTGCACCACCGCGTCGCGCTCCCGCGCGGCGGCCACCGTGGCGGTCAGCTCCTCCCAGGTGGGCAGCACGAAACCGGCGTCCCGCAACGGCAGTTCGAGCGCGAGCGTCCCGAAGGGCTCCTCCAGCTCGCGCACCTCCCGCGCGGTCGGCGTCCGCGGCTCCCGTGTGGGATGCACCGGACGCAGCCCGGACACCTGGGCGAGCGCGCCCCGCTCGTGCACCTCCAGATGGGCCAGCGGATGCACCGCCACCACCGGGTTGCCGGTACGTCCCGCCCAGCAGCGCAGGGCGACCTGCTGGGCCATCGTCCCCGTCGGGAAGAACACGGCCGCCTCCGTGCCGAGCAGCCCGGCGACCCGCTCCTCCAGGGCGGTCACCACGCCGTTGCCGTACACATCCGCGCGCTCGTCCAGGTCGTACACCTCGGCCGCGTCCTGAAGATGCTCCAGCCGCTCGCGCAAGGAGGCGCGGTGCAGGGGGCGGGACAGGACGCGGGCGGCTTCGCGCTGGGCCGCCGCGCGGCGTTCACGCAGCTCCTCGCGCGGGGAGGGGATCTCTTGCCCGTGCGGGCCGGGGTCGTAGGTCATGCCCCGGATGATGCCGCGCCCCGCCCGCACGGACACCCGGGTTTTCCACAGACCGTACGGCCGGTACGACGAACACCCACAGCCTGTGGACGACGAGATGGCCCGCGGAACAGATCGCGTTAACATGACGAGAAATCGTCCGGTACCCAGATGCGGACTGGAACGGGAAGGCCACGGTCGCGTGAGTACAGTCCACCAGCCAGACCCCAGGGACCGCCCGGCGCGGCTCACCGTCGGCGTCGTCGGCGCCGGCCGGGTGGGCACCGCCCTCGCCGCGTCCCTCCAGCTCGCCGGGCACCGCCCGGTGGCCGTCTCCGGCGTCTCCGACGCCTCCCGCAAGCGCGCGGCGCTGCTCCTGCCCGACGTGCCCCTGGTGACGCCCGAGGAGGTCCTGCGGCGCGCCGAACTCGTCCTGCTGACCGTCCCCGACGACGCGCTGCCCGCCCTCGTCCAGGGCCTCGCCGACACCGGCGCCGTCCGCCCGGGGCAGCTCATCGCGCACACCTCCGGGCGCTACGGCGCGCGGGTCCTCGACCCGGCCCTGCGCGTGGGCGCGCTGCCCCTGGCGCTGCACCCGGCGATGACGTTCACCGGCACCCCCGTCGACGTCCAGCGCCTGGCCGGCTGCTCCTTCGGCGTCACCGCCCCCGAGGAGCTGCGCCTGGCCGCCGAGGCCCTGGTCATCGAGATGGGCGGCGAGCCGGAGTGGATCGCCGAGGAGAGCCGCCCGCTCTACCACGCGGCCCTCGCGCTGGGCGCCAACCACCTGGTCACCCTGGTCGCCCAGGCCATGGAACTGCTGCGCGAGGCCGGTGTGTCGGCCCCCGACCGGATGCTGGGCCCGCTCCTGGGCGCCGCCCTCGACAACGCGCTGCGCTCCGGCGACGCCGCCCTCACCGGGCCCGTCGCGCGCGGGGACGCGGGCACGGTCGCCGCCCACGTCGGCGAGCTGCGCAAGCACGCCCCCCAGGCCGTCGCCGGCTACCTCGCGATGGCCCGCGCCACCGCCGACCGCGCCCTCGCGCACGGCCTGCTGAAGCCCGAGCTGGCCGAGGACCTGCTGGACGTCCTGGCGGCCGGCACCACCGGCCCCGACAGCGCGGAGGGGGACGCCCGATGACCACCGTGCTGCGGACGGCCGCCGAACTGCACACCCGCGCGGGCAGCCCCGCCGCCGAGGCCCCCGCGCGCCCGCGCGCCGTCGTCATGACCATGGGCGCCCTCCACGACGGCCACGCCGCCCTCGTCCGCGCCGCGCGCGAACTCGCCGGCCCCGCGGGCGAGGTCGTCGTCACCGTCTTCGTCAACCCCTTGCAGTTCGGCAAGGGCGAGGACCTCGACCGCTACCCGCGCACGCTGGACGCCGACCTGAAGATCGCCGAACAGGCGGGCGCGGACGTGGTGTTCGCGCCGTCCGCCGAGGAGGTCTACCCGGGCGGCGAACCCCAGGTCCGCGTCAGCGCGGGACCCATGGGGGAGCGCCTCGAAGGCGCCGTGCGCCCCGGGCACTTCGACGGCATGCTGACGGTCGTCGCCAAGCTGCTGCACCTCACCCGCCCGGACGTGGCCCTGTTCGGGCAGAAGGACGCCCAGCAGCTCGCCCTGATCCGCCGGATGGTCCGCGACCTGAACTTCGGCGTCGAGATCGTCGCCGTGCCCACCGTGCGCGAGGACGACGGACTCGCCCGCTCCAGCCGCAACCGCTACCTCTCGCCCCCGGAGCGACGCACCGCGCTCGCCCTCTCGCGCGCGCTGTTCGCGGGCCGCGACCGGCACGCCGCCCAGGAGGCGCTGCGCGCCCGCGCGCGGGAGGTGCCCGCCACCCAGGCGCGCGCGCAGGCGCTCAGCGCGATCGGCGAGTCCCGCGCGGCGGCCGACACGCACGCCGTCGCCAAGGCGTCCCCCGGAGGCGCGGCCGGCATCCGCGCGGCTGCGCGCGTGGTCCTCGACGAGGCCGCCCGCCTGGACCCGCCGCTGAAGCTGGACTACCTCGCGCTGGTCGACCCGGCCGACTTCACGGAGATCGGGGCCGACTTCACCGGCGAGGCCGTCCTCGCCGTCGCCGCCCGGGTCGGCACGACCCGGCTGATCGACAACCTCCCGCTGACCTTCGGAGCCGCCTCGTGACCACCACAGGCACACACACCACCGGCATACGGCTGCACGCGCCCGCGCCCGGCTGGGCCATCACCGCGGACGTGGTGGTCGTCGGCTCCGGAGTCGCCGGCCTGACCGCCGCCCTGCGCTGCGAGGCCGCCGGCCTGGACACCGTCGTCGTCACCAAGGCCCGCCTCGACGACGGCTCCACCCGCTGGGCCCAGGGCGGCATAGCGGCGGCCCTGGGCGAGGGCGACACCCCCGAGCAGCATCTGGACGACACCCTCGTCGCGGGCGCGGGCCTGTGCGACGAGGACGCCGTACGCATCCTCGTCACCGAGGGCCCGGACGCCGTGCGCAGGCTCATCGCGACCGGGGCGCACTTCGACGAGTCGGCCGAGGGCGACCTGGAGCTCACGCGCGAGGGCGGCCATCACCGGCGGCGCATCGCGCACGCGGGCGGGGACGCGACCGGCGCGGAGATCTCCCGGGCGCTCGTCGAGGCCGTCCGCGCGCGCGGGGTGCGCACCATCGAGAACGCGCTCGTCCTGGACCTCCTGACCGACGCCGAGGGCCGCACGGCCGGTGTCACCCTGCACGTCATGGGCGAGGGCCAGCACGACGGCGTGGGAGCCGTCCACGCGCCCGCCGTGGTCCTCGCGACCGGCGGCATGGGCCAGGTGTTCTCCGCGACCACCAACCCCTCCGTGTCGACCGGCGACGGCGTCGCGCTCGCCCTGCGCGCGGGCGCGGAGGTCAGCGACCTGGAGTTCGTGCAGTTCCACCCCACGGTGCTGTTCCTCGGCGCCGACGCGGAGGGCCAGCAGCCCCTCGTCTCCGAGGCCGTGCGCGGCGAAGGCGCCCACCTGGTCGACGCCGGCGGCGTGCGCTTCATGGCCGGCCAGCACGAACTGGGCGAGCTCGCGCCCCGCGACATCGTCGCCAAGGGCATCATGCGCCGCATGCAGGAGCAGGGCGCCGAGCACATGTACCTCGACGCCCGCCACTTCGGCGCCTCCATGTGGGAGCACCGCTTCCCGACGATCCTGGCCGCCTGCCGCGCCCACGGCATCGACCCCGTCCACGAGCCCGTCCCGGTCGCCCCGGCGGCCCACTACGCCTCCGGAGGCGTCCGCACCGACTCCCAGGGCCGCACGACCGTCCCGGGCCTGTACGCGTGCGGCGAGGTCGCCTGCACGGGCGTCCACGGCGCCAACCGGCTCGCCTCCAACTCCCTCCTGGAGGGCCTGGTCTACGCCGAGCGGATCTCCGCCGACATCGCGGACCGGAAGGCGGAAGGCGGCCTCCCCGCGCGCGTACCCGCCCCCGTCGCGGCCCCGCAGGTCCCCGCGCACCCGCTGCTCGCCCCCGAGGCACGCTTCGCGATCCAGCGGATCATGACCGACGGCGCCGGCGTCCTGCGCTCCGCCGCCTCCCTGGAACAGGCCGCGAGCCAGCTCGACGCGCTCCACGCGCACGCGCGGGAGTCCCTGCACGACAACGGCAAGACCGCCGAACCCGGCGTCGACACCTGGGAGGCCACCAACCTCCTGTTCGTCGCCCGCGTCCTGGTCGCCGCCGCCTCCCTGCGCAAAGAGACCCGCGGCTGCCACTGGCGCGAAGACCACGCCGAGCGGGACGACACCACCTGGCGCCGCCATATCGTCGTGACCCTCGGTCCCGACCGTTCGCTGGCCGCGCGGCCCACGGACACCGCCGACTTCCCCCCGACCCAGCGCCCCCAGGAGCAGTGAGCGAAGTGAGCAACGACCTTCCCCTCGTCGAGAGCGGTGGCTGCGGCGACGGCTGCGCCTGCGGTGCCGAAGGCGGCGAGGAGTACCTGGAGTGCGGGCTCGACCCCGCGCTCGCCGAACTCCTGGCCGACGCGGGCCTCGACCCCGTCGAGGTCGAGGACATCGCCAATGTCGCCATCCAGGAGGACCTCGCGCACGGCGTCGACGTCACGACCGTCGCGACCATCCCCGAGGACGCCGTCGCCACCGCCGACTTCGTCGCGCGCGAGGCGGGCGTCGTCGCGGGCCTCAGGGTCGCCGAGGCCGTCGTGTCCATCGTCTGCGCCGACGAGTTCGAGGTCGAGCGGCACGTCGAGGACGGCGACCGCGTGGAGGCCGGGCAGCCGCTGCTGTCGATCACCACGCGCACGCGCGACCTGCTCACCGCCGAGCGCAGCGCCCTGAACATCCTGTGCCGCCTCTCCGGCATCGCGACCGCCACGCGCGCGTGGGCCGACGTCCTGGAGGGCGGCAAGGCGCGCGTGCGCGACACCCGCAAGACCACCCCCGGGCTGCGCGCCCTGGAGAAGTTCGCGGTGCGCTGCGGCGGCGGCGTCAACCACCGCATGTCCCTCTCGGACGCGGCCCTCGTCAAGGACAACCACGTGGTCGCCGCCGGCGGCGTCACCCAGGCCTTCACCGCCGTACGGGAGGCCTTCCCGGACGTCCCCATCGAGGTCGAGGTCGACACCCTGCACCAGCTGCGCGAGGTCGTCGACGCAGGTGCCGACCTGATCCTCCTGGACAACTTCACCCCCGGGGAGTGCGAGGAAGCCGTAGGGATCGTCGCCGGGCGCGCGCTCCTGGAGGCCTCCGGGCGGCTCACCCTGGACAACGCCAAGGCGTACGCCGACACGGGCGTCGACTTCCTCGCCGTCGGCGCGCTCACCCACTCCTCGCCGATCCTGGACATCGGCCTGGACCTGCGCGAGGCGGAGTGACCAGATGCTTCTGACGATCGACGTCGGCAACACGCACACCACCCTCGGCCTGTTCGACGGCGAGGACATCGTCGAGCACTGGCGCATCTCCACCGACGCCCGCCGCACGGCCGACGAGCTGGCGGTCCTCCTCAACGGCCTCATGGGCATGCACCCCCTGCTGGGCGAGGAGCTGGGCGACGGCATCGACGGCATCGCCATCTGCGCGACCGTCCCCTCGGTGCTGCACGAACTGCGCGAGGTCACCCGCCGCTACTACGGCGACGTCCCGGCCGTCCTGGTCGAACCGGGCGTCAAGACGGGCGTCCCGATCCTCACCGACAACCCCAAGGAGGTCGGCGCCGACCGCATCATCAACGCGGTCGCCGCCGTGGAGCTGTACGGCGGCCCCGCGGTCGTCGTCGACTTCGGCACCGCGACCACCTTCGACGCGGTCTCCGCGCGCGGGGAGTACGTCGGCGGCGTCATCGCCCCCGGCATCGAGATCTCCGTCGAGGCCCTGGGAGTGAAGGGTGCCCAGCTCCGCAAGATCGAGGTGGCCCGCCCGCGCAGCGTCATCGGCAAGAACACCGTCGAGGCCATGCAGTCCGGCATCGTCTACGGCTTCGCGGGCCAGGTCGACGGCGTCGTCCAGCGCATGACCCGCGAACTCGCCTCCGACCCCGACGACGTCACCGTCATCGCGACCGGAGGGCTCGCGCCGATGGTGCTGGGCGAGGCCTCGGTGATCGACGAGCACGAGCCGTGGCTGACGCTGATCGGGCTGCGGCTGGTGTACGAGCGGAACGTGTCGCGGCTGTAGCGGGGCGGCGGGGCTGAGAGCGCCGTGAGCGGGCCGGGGCCGGCCGGGAGGGATTCCGGGGCCCTGGTTCCGTCCGGGCGCCTCTGAGGGCGGCTGGCGGGCCGCTCACGGCGCTCTCAGCCGGGCGCGGGGCCCCGGCCCCGCGCCCGACGGCGTCGTACAGATCCGGCGCCCCCGCCCGCCCCCGGACAGAAAGCTCGGCGCCACGCCCGCCCCCTATGTCGAATTTGTCTGATTAGCGCGTACTGTCGCCGCATGCCCACGCCATACGGATCTCGCGGCGGCATGGCGTTCGGTGCGGAGGAGCTGCGTGTGCTCCGCCGCGCTCTCGCCCTCGCCCTCCACCCCGGTCCCGCCTCGGCCGAGGACATCCAGGACTGTCATCGCCTCGCCACGTCCCTCGACGAGGCGGTGCGGGAGGCGGCCCGGCTGCGGGCCTTCCTGGTGGCCGACCTCGCCCGGTACCGCGCCGCTCTGCCCGGCACGGCCGCCGGCTATCTGACGCTCCTGGAGGAGGTGCTCGGCGCCGGATACCGTCCCGAGCCCGACGACCTCGCCGCCCTGCGCGCCCTGCGGGGCAACCCGCTGGCGGCGACCCTCCTGACGCGCTGCCAGGGGCTCGCCGAACAGGACGTCCGCGCCCGCCTGGCCCGCCGGACCACCCGGCACGCCGTCCCCGCGCCCCTCATGCCCACCGCCGCCGTCCCGCCCTCCCGCACCCGCCTCCTGGCCCTCCCCGGCGGGCTCTCCCCGGGCGGCAGCCTGGACGCCCCGGCCCCGGAGACCCCCAAGCCCCCGGAGAAGCGCCCGCCGGCGCCCCCCGCGGAGACCCCGCCGGCGCCCGAGCAGCCCCCTCGCCGTCCGATCCCCACCCCGGGCGAGGTCTTCCCCCGCCGCAAACCCACCCCGCCCCCGGCCGACCCCCAGGAACGACTGGCGGCGGGCTGAACGGACCGCAATAGGGGTTCGCTTCCCGGTAAGGGGTTGCGGCCCTTGACGACGGGGCTTCTGCCGCACGGCAGGAGCTCCGCGAACCTTTGGGGCCCGCGTCTTTGCGAGTCCGTGCCGGCCGTCGGCAGAAGCACGGTTTTCTCGCCATAAGGCGACTTCCCGCCCCACCGCACTAGGGAGCCCGCCTTCCCGCGGTTTACCGTACGAGATCTTCCCCTTGCTGTGAGTTGCTTCCGGCCGCGGTGACGGTGTGATCGCCGGCCGGGACGGAGTAGGGGTTCCTTCCTGGGGGGTACAGGGGTCCGGTCATGGTGCCGTCGGCTTGAATCGGTCAGGAGTTCGGCCGGCCGCTATGCATTCGGACGTTCGCACGAAGTCGGGGGACGGGCGATTTTCCGGTCACCGCCTTCTCCGGGGCCCGATTCGGCGGATCACGCGATTTACAGGCCTCCGATTTACGGCCACGGTTCCCCCGTGACCTGCCATTCCGGTCGCTGTCGCTGCTTAATCACGCAACGTGTTGCGCTCCGAGGCGCGACGCGTTGCGCCTTAGGGGGCCGCCCCCTACCCCGACCCCGCCCGGATGTCCGGTTTCCGCGTGGCTACCCTGGACGCATGGACTATGTCTCCGCGCTCGTCCCGCCCATCGTCATGGCGGTCTTCTTCATCGGGCTGATCCGGGTGATCGTGAAGACCCAGGGCGGCGCCAACAAGGCCAAGGAGGACGCGGCCGTCGACGCCGCCCTCGCGCGCGCGGAGAGCGCCCGCCAGAACTCCGCGCCGACCGAGAGCTGACGAAGGCGCGCCCCGGGGTGAACGCCCCCGACCCCGCGGCGCCCTTTTTGTTCACCTTTGTAAGGTGAGGCGCACGTTCCGCACGTCATTGGGCGGATCTCCCACTATTGTTCAGCTGTGCCTCGCCCATTGGGAGAACTCGAAGACGCGGTCATGACGCGGGTGTGGAAGTGGAACCGCCCGGTGACCGTTCGGGAAGTCCTCGAAGACCTTCAGCAGGAACGGTCCATCGCCTACACGACGGTGATGACCGTTTTGGACAATCTCCATCAGAAGGGCTGGGTGCGCCGGGAGTCCGAAGGGCGGGCCTATCGATATGAGGCCGTCTCCACGCGCGCGGCCTACGCGGCGGCCCTGATGAACGACGCCTGGAGCCAGAGCGACAACCCGGCCGCCGCTCTGGTCGCCTTCTTCGGCATGATGAGCGAGGAACAGCGCGCGGCCCTGCGAGATGCCGTCCGCATGATCCAGGGGCCGGAAACCCCCGCTCCGCGCGCGGAGAACGAGAACCCCGGGTCGGCGGCGGACTCCCCCGGGCGATAGCGTCCGCTCATGTCAGCGCAGAGTCCCTCCGCGGAGATGCCCGAACTCCCCGCTAAAGCCATCACCGTCCGACGCGCCCGGACCAGCGATGTCCCCGCCGTACGCCGACTCCTTGACGCCTACGCCCGCGACCGCATCCTGCTCGACAAAGCGACAGTGACGCTTTACGAGGACATCCAGGAGTTCTGGGTGGCGGAACGGGACGACAACGCCGAGGTGGTCGGCGTCGGCGCGCTGCACGTCATGTGGGAAGACCTCGCGGAAGTCCGCACTCTCGCGGTCAAGCCCGGCTTGAAGGGCTCCGGTGTCGGCCATCTGTTGCTGGAGAAGTTGCTGCACACAGCACGTTGGCTCGGTGTTCGCCGAGTTTTCTGCCTGACCTTCGAAGTGGACTTCTTCGGCAAGCACGGCTTCGTGGAGATCGGTGAGACGCCCGTGGACACCGATGTGTACGCGGAGCTGCTGCGTTCCTATGACGAGGGGGTCGCCGAGTTCCTCGGACTCGAACGAGTGAAACCGAACACCTTGGGCAACAGTCGGATGCTTCTGCATCTGTGATCGACCTTGCCCAAGGTGTCTATGTCCGAAACGCGCACGTTTCCGGACGGTGCGGGCAGTCAGTCTCTCCCAGGGGTTTGTGTTTTCCCGGCAAAAGCGGTTTGCTTTCCGACGTACTGCGTAGTTCATATAACAAGGGGCGGCGAAACGGCGGACGCCGAGGACTGTCGGCCCACTCGTTATCGATGAAAGGAAATCCGGTGGCACAGAAGGTTCAGGTCCTTCTTGTCGACGACCTCGACGGCGGCGAGGCCGACGAGACCGTGACGTTCGCGCTGGACGGCAAGACGTTCGAGATCGATCTCACGACGGCCAACGCCGACAAGCTGCGCGGCCTCCTCGAGCCCTACTTGAAGGGCGGCCGGCGCACCGGTGGCCGCGCCGCCGGGCGGGCCAAGGGCCGTGCCGTGGCCGCGGGCGGCAACCAGGACACCGCTCAGATCCGCGCGTGGGCGAAGGAGAACGGTTTCGAGGTCAACGACCGTGGCCGCGTCCCCGCGACCATCCGCGAGGCCTACGAGAAGGCCAACGGCTGAAGCCAGGCACGCCGCAGCCGGACACGATGACAGTGCGTCGCCAGCGTGTCCACGAGCCTTACGAGATCGGGGGCGCCCTTCCCGCCCCCCAGCGCCGACACCGTCGGCAGCGAGGCCTCGACCTCGCGACCCGAGACGGGGGGCCGCAGCCACACAGCGGCCCCCTGCACCGTTTCCGCCGTTCCCGGCCGCTCCGGAGCCTCGATGCTCCCGCCCGCCCCGAACGCCGTGATGTCGAGCGTCAGCGCGCCCCACTCCAGCCACTCCAGGACGCCCGGCAGCTCCTCCGCGCTCCCCGCCGCCACCAGCAGCCGCATCCGCCCGCCGCACAGGGCCACCGGAGCGAGGGGGCCCGTCCTGCCGAGCGCGGCCCGGCCCGCCTCCGCCGGCACGTCCAGGACGTCGAAGCGGCGGCCCGTGAAAAGTCGTACCGGGGAACCGGGCACGGTCGGCCAGCGCAGTTCGTTCTCGTACCAACCGCGCAGATCGCGGACCGGATCGAGGGGCCGACGGGGGAGAGGGACCGTGGAAGCAGCAGTGACGGCGGGGACGGCCGGGGGCGGGATGCCAACCATGACCGGCCAACCGCCGGAAGAGGCCGAGAGTTACGCTGGGTGCTCAGGCGGCTGCGCGGTGTGCGGGAAGAGGGGGCGTGCGGCCGTGGCGGGCGGCGCAAGGTTGTTCGCCCGTAGCGGAGGGACTCGGTGCGTGCGGCATGGACTGTCAGCCTCGACGGGTAAGACATCCCTAGTGGGAGGGGGCGACGCGCAGACAGAGCGGTCCCGCGTTCGCCATCGGCGTACTGGCGACTGGGGTAACTGCCTGGCCTGCGGGAACATCGTCTCGCACCATCAGGTTGGAGCAGATGTCGGCGTTCGGGGTCAGGAGGCTGCTACTGGTCTCCGCATTCGCGGAGGTGATCCGGACGGTGTCGGCAGTTGGAATGAGCGGTCCCCGCTTGCGGGACTAAGCTGCGGAAGGACAGCGAGGGGAGCGTCCCCTCATTGCCTGACCGCTCTGAGGAGCGATTAACGATGTTCGAGAGGTTCACCGACCGCGCGCGGCGGGTTGTCGTCCTGGCTCAGGAAGAAGCCCGGATGCTCAACCACAACTACATCGGCACCGAGCACATCCTCCTGGGCCTGATCCACGAGGGTGAGGGTGTCGCCGCAAAGGCCCTGGAGAGCCTCGGCATTTCGCTTGAGGCGGTCCGTCAGCAGGTGGAGGAGATCATCGGGCAGGGCCAGCAGGCTCCGTCCGGGCACATCCCCTTCACCCCCCGTGCCAAGAAGGTCCTGGAGCTGTCGCTCCGCGAGGCCCTTCAGCTGGGCCACAACTACATCGGCACGGAGCACATCCTGCTCGGCCTGATCCGCGAGGGCGAGGGCGTCGCCGCCCAGGTCCTGGTCAAGCTGGGCGCAGACCTCAACCGGGTGCGGCAGCAGGTCATCCAGCTGCTCTCCGGTTACCAGGGCAAGGAGACCGCCACCGCCGGCGGACCTGCCGAGGGCACCCCCTCGACGTCCCTGGTCCTCGACCAGTTCGGCCGCAACCTGACGCAGGCCGCCCGCGAGTCCAAGCTCGACCCGGTCATCGGGCGCGAGAAGGAGATCGAGCGGGTCATGCAGGTGCTGTCCCGCCGCACCAAGAACAACCCGGTGCTCATCGGCGAGCCCGGCGTCGGCAAGACGGCGGTCGTCGAGGGCCTCGCGCAGGCCATCGTCAAGGGCGAGGTGCCCGAGACCCTCAAGGACAAGCACCTCTACACTCTGGACCTCGGCGCGCTGGTCGCCGGCTCCCGTTACCGCGGTGACTTCGAGGAGCGCCTGAAGAAGGTCCTCAAGGAGATCCGCACCCGCGGCGACATCATCCTGTTCATCGACGAGCTGCACACGCTGGTTGGTGCGGGCGCCGCCGAGGGCGCGATCGACGCCGCCTCGATCCTCAAGCCGATGCTGGCCCGCGGTGAGCTCCAGACCATCGGTGCCACCACGCTCGACGAGTACCGCAAGCACCTGGAGAAGGACGCCGCGCTGGAGCGCCGCTTCCAGCCGATCCAGGTCGCCGAGCCCTCGCTGCCGCACACCATCGAGATCCTCAAGGGTCTGCGCGACCGCTACGAGGCCCACCACCGCGTCTCCATCACCGACGAGGCCCTCGTCCAGGCCGCCACCCTGGCCGACCGCTACATCTCGGACCGCTTCCTCCCGGACAAGGCGATCGACCTGATCGACGAGGCCGGCTCCCGGATGCGCATCCGCCGGATGACCGCGCCGCCGGACCTGCGCGAGTTCGACGAGAAGATCGCCGGCGTGCGCCGCGACAAGGAGTCCGCGATCGACTCGCAGGACTTCGAGAAGGCCGCCTCCCTGCGCGACAAGGAGAAGCAGCTCCTCGCCGCGAAGGCCAAGCGGGAGAAGGAGTGGAAGGCCGGCGACATGGACGTCGTCGCCGAGGTCGACGGCGAGCTGATCGCCGAGGTCCTCGCCACCGCGACGGGCATCCCGGTCTTCAAGCTCACCGAGGAGGAGTCCAGCCGCCTCCTGCGCATGGAGGACGAGCTGCACAAGCGGGTCATCGGCCAGGTCGACGCCGTCAAGGCGCTGTCCAAGGCGATCCGCCGCACCCGCGCCGGCCTCAAGGACCCCAAGCGTCCCGGTGGTTCGTTCATCTTCGCCGGCCCGTCCGGTGTCGGTAAGACCGAGCTGTCCAAGGCGCTCGCCGAGTTCCTCTTCGGCGACGAGGACGCCCTGATCTCCCTCGACATGTCGGAATTCAGCGAGAAGCACACGGTCTCGCGGCTCTTCGGCTCGCCCCCCGGCTACGTCGGGTACGAGGAGGGCGGCCAGCTCACCGAGAAGGTGCGCCGCAAGCCGTTCTCCGTCGTCCTCTTCGACGAGGTGGAGAAGGCCCACCCGGACATCTTCAACTCCCTGTTGCAGATCCTGGAGGACGGTCGCCTGACCGACTCCCAGGGCCGGGTCGTGGACTTCAAGAACACGGTCATCATCATGACGACCAACCTCGGCACCCGGGACATCTCCAAGGGCTTCAACCTGGGCTTCGCGGCCTCGGGCGACTCGAAGACCAACTACGAGCGCATGAAGAACAAGGTGTCGGACGAGCTCAAGCAGCACTTCCGCCCCGAGTTCCTCAACCGTGTCGACGACGTCGTCGTCTTCCCGCAGCTCACGCAGGAGGACATCCTGCGGATCGTCGACCTGATGATCGGCAAGGTCGACGAGCGCCTGAAGGACCGGGACATGGGCCTCGAGCTCTCCCAGTCCGCCAAGGAACTGCTGTCCAAGAAGGGTTACGACCCCGTCCTGGGCGCCCGGCCGCTGCGCCGGACGATCCAGCGCGAGATCGAGGACACGCTCTCGGAGAAGATCCTCTTCGGCGAGCTGCGCCCCGGTCACATCGTGGTCGTGGACACCGAGGGCGAGGGCGACACCGCCACCTTCACCTTCCGGGGTGAGGAGAAGTCGGCGCTGCCCGACGTCCCGCCGATCGAGCAGGCGGCCGGCGGTGCCGGGCCGAACCTGAGCAAGGAGGCGTAAGCCTCAAGGGGCGCGCGCTTCCAGGGTGCGCGCCCGCACGAAGAGGGGCCGGTGCTGTCGAAGCACCGGCCCCTCTCCGTCGTACGCGAAAGGCTTGTTCCCGAGGAGAGCTACGACAGCTGGCCGTCGTAGTCGGGCAGCTTGAACGTCTTCTCGGCGTGGCCGCCCGACAGGTCGGTGGCGCTGTTGCCGATGTTGGCGATGATCGTGTAGCCCTTGTTCTCGATGTCGACGCGCTGGGCGGTCTTGTAGGCGGCGACGTCCTTGAAGAGGTCGCTCAGGCCGCGGACGTAGAGCCCGGAGACCTGGTAGCCGACGTGCTTCAGGTTGTAGTCGGTGACGGCCTTGATGATGCCGGGGCGCGCGGTGACGAAGAACAGCGAGACGCCGTGGGTCTGCGCGTACTTGGCGACGTTCAGGACCGGCTTGTTGGCCGGCTGGGGGAAGCTGAAGCCGAAGTCGGTCTCCAGCGTGGTGTTGTCGATGTCGAAGACGATCGCCTGCTTCTCGCCGGGCTTGCCGGCGGCGATCCGGTCCTCCAGGTAGGGCAGCGCCTGGTCCATCACGGTCTGGCAGTCCTGCTGCCAGGTCGCGTAGTCGACCTTCGCCGCGGCGGTGGCGGAGGCCGAGGTGGTCGTGGCCGTAGCGGCCTGGGCGCCGGCCGGGACGGCCAGGGCCGTCAGGGCGGTCGTGGCGACGACCGTCATACCTATGCGGCGCGTCCAGGTGCCTGTGGTCATGGGGGGGGTCCTCTCGCTTCCGAGCACTGCCGGTCGTGGGCATGCTCGTGGGTGGGAGTGGCTTGAGGGGAACCAGAGGGTTACCGGACGGTAGTGGGATGCCGAGACGCGCATCACACTGCTGCGCCCGGCCAGTGAGGTGCGGCACGGGTTCCAGGTCACATACTAACGAGCTTAGTAGATCCTTTGAACCAGCTGTCTGTCCGGATCGGGGTGGTTTATGGCGACGTACTAGCGTCCGTCGTAGATCACACTTTTGGGGCTTCGGGGGGCTCGGGGTTACCAAGGGAGAGTCCACCCGGCGACGGCTGTTCGCCCGGGTGGTCTTTCTGTCCCCGACCTCCCGAGGTACGCATGTTCTCCCGCGCCACGTCCCGCTCCGCCCGCAAGTCCGCGCTCCGCCTCCGCGTGGCCGTCGGTGCCACCGCTGTCGGTGCCGCGGTCGCGCTGGGCGGCGGAGTGGCGTCGGCCGCGACCCCCGCCTGGGTCGACCCGGTGAAGACGTACACGCTCTCCGCGAGCTTCGCGCAGTCCGGCAACCTGTGGTCCGCCAAGCACAGCGGCCAGGACTTCGCCGTGCCGACGGGGACGAACGTCGTCGCCGCGCACGCGGGCACGGTCGTCAAGGCCGGCTCCGGCGGCGCCGGGGACGGGTCCGCGTACGGCAACGCCATCGTGGTCAAGCACGCCGACGGCGTCTACTCGCAGTACGCCCACCTCTCGCGCATCGACGTCAGGGTCGGCCAGAGCGTCGGCACCGGCCAGCGCATCGGCCTCTCCGGCTCGACCGGCAACTCCACCGGCCCCCACCTGCACTTCGAGATCCGTACGACGCCGAACTACGGCTCGGCGGTCAACCCCGTGACCTTCCTGCGCGGCAAGGGCGTCACTGTCTGAGCGAGCCCTGGTGGGCCTGGGTGATCAGATCGACGGCGACTTCGAGGACGGCTGCCCGCTTGTCCTCGGGGTCGCCGTCGAGGTCCTGGAGCAGGAACATCCCGGCGTGCAGCGTGAACATCGCGCTCACGCAGCGGACCTGGTCGGTCAGCGCGGCGTCGGGGTCGAGGAAGAGGCGGCGCATCCCGCGCATGCGGTCCTTGAAGGAGTCGCCGATCTGGAGCTCGCGGACGGTCGCCTGGTTCTCCTGCATGAAGCGGAACAGGGGGGCGGCGCCGGCCAGGATGTCGCTGTAGCGCCGCAGGATCTCCCGCTTGGTCTCCAGGGTGTGCGGCTGCCCGGTGCCCCAGTCGATCAGGTCCTCGATCGGCTTCGTCAGATCCTCGAAGATGCTGACGATGATCTCTTCCTTGGTCTTGAAGTGGTAGTACAGGGCCGCTTTGGTGACGTCGAGACGCTCGGCGATCTCGCGGAGCGACGTCTTCTCGTAGCCCTGCTCGGCGAAGAGTTCGAGCGCGACGTCCTGGATGCGCTGGCGGGTGTTGCCGCGACGCTGCTGCTTGGTGCCGTCCATGGTGACGCCCATTTTCGTACTCCTCGCACTCCTTGAAAACTTACTTGACGCCCGGCTAGTTGCCGGGCTACGTTCCCGAGTGTAGTCAACTAGCCGGGCGGCAAGTAAGTGGCCCGTCCTGGGGGAGTGGAAAAGATGGCGGACACACAGGGTGTCGAAGAGGTGAACGGGGGCCAAGTGGTACCCGAGGGGAAACAGCCGCGGAGCATACGCGTCGTCCTGCTGGCGCTGATGATCACGATGATGCTCGCGATGCTGGACAACATGATCGTGGGCACGGCGATGCCGACGATCGTCGGCGATCTCGGCGGTCTCGCGCATCTGTCGTGGGTCGTCACCGCGTACACGCTCGCGACGGCCGCGGCGACCCCGATCTGGGGCAAGCTCGGTGACATGTACGGCCGCAAGGCCACCTTCATGACCTCGATCGTGATCTTCCTGATCGGGTCCGCGCTCAGCGGCATGGCCCAGGACATGGGGCAGCTGATCGCCTTCCGTGCCGTTCAGGGGCTCGGGGCCGGTGGTCTGATGGTCGGCGTCATGGCGATCATCGGCGATCTCATACCGCCCCGGGAGCGCGGCAAGTACCAGGGCATGATGGCGGGCGTCATGGCGCTCGCGATGATCGGCGGACCGCTGGTCGGCGGCACGATCACCGACCACTGGGGCTGGCGCTGGGCCTTCTACATCAACCTGCCGCTGGGCGTCGTCGCCCTCGGCCTGATCAGTGTCGTGCTCCACCTGCCGAAGAAGCGGTCCTCGGCCCGCATCGACTATCTCGGCGCCGCGCTGCTCACCGTCGGCATCACCTCGATCGTCCTCGTCACCACCTGGGGCGGTACCGAGTACGACTGGACGTCCGCGCGGATCATGGAGCTGATCGCGATCGGCGTCGCCTCGCTGGTCGGGTTCGTGTTCTGGCAGACCAGGGCCGCCGAGCCGATCCTGCCGCTGCACATCTTCCGCAGCCGCAACTTCACGCTGATGTCCGTCATCGGCTTCGTCACCGGCTTCGTGATGTTCGGCGCGACCCTCTTCCTGCCGCTGTACCAGCAGTCCGTGCAGGGCGCGTCCGCGACCAACTCCGGGCTGCTGCTCCTGCCGATGCTGGGCGCGATGCTCGTGACCTCGATGATCGCCGGGCGGATCACCACCAACACCGGGCACTACAAGGTCTTCCCCGTCGTGGGCGGACTGCTGATGATCGTCGGGCTGTACCTGCTGTCGACGATGGGCACCGGCACCTCGCGGTTCACCTCCGGGGTCTACATGGCCGTCGTCGGGCTCGGCATGGGCTGCCTCATGCAGATCACGATGCTGGTCGCGCAGAACAGCGTCGAGATGAAGGACATCGGCGTCGCCTCCTCCTCGGCGACCCTCTTCCGCACCCTCGGCTCCTCCTTCGGCGTCGCCATCATGGGCGCGCTCTTCAACAGCCACGTCCAGGACGCCATGGCCCAGCGGGCCGGCGCCCTCGGCTCGAAGGTCACCGAGCAGTCGGCGCAGCTGGACGCCGCGAGCCTGGCGAAGCTGCCCGCGGCGGCGCGGGAGGCGTACCAGTACGCGGTGACCGACGGTATCCATGCCTCGTTCCTCCTCGGAGCTGTCGTCGCGGTGGTCGTGCTGATCGCCTCGGTGTTCGTGAAGGAGGTGCCGCTGAGGGGGGCCGGCGCGAAGCCGGAGCCCGTGGAGGCGGCCGGTGCTTCGGAGGGGGCTGGTGCTCCTGAGGGTGACTCGGCGTCGGCCGCCGGTACGCCCGCCGCCGGTACACCCGCCGCGAAGAAGACGGTCACCGAGTCCGTATGAGGTGACGCCGGAGCGGTGACGACCGACCGCTCCGGCTGCGAGCCGAAGGCCCCCGGCAGGTGTCCGCCCCGGGGGCCTTCGCCATGCCCGCTACGGCAGCATCGGGTAGCTCCCCGTATTGGTCGGTGCGTGTTCGGGCAGCCACAGGACCGCCACCGCGCCCTCCGCGGGTATGTGGGCGGGGGCGCCCGGGGGGCGGACGTTGCGGAAGGTCAGGCGGGCGCCCAGGACCCGGGACTGGCCGGCGGCGATGGTGAGGCCCAGTCCGTGGCCATGGCCCGCGCGGTCGGTGCTGCCGGTGCGGAAGCGGCTGGGGCCCTCCGCGAGGAGGTCCTCGGGGAAGCCCCGGCCATGGTCGCGGACGCGGATGACGCGGCCCTCGACGGTGACCTCGACGGGCGGCTTGCCGTGCCGCGCGGCGTTGGCCAGGAGGTTGAACAGGACGCGCTCCAGGCGGCGCGGGTCGGTGGTGACCTCCGCGTTGTGGACCACTCTCACCTTGACCTCGGGGTCCTTGGCGGCGACCCGGCGGGCGACGAAGTCACCCAGCATGATGTCCATCAGCTCGGCCCGCTCGGAGGCGCTGTCGAGGCGGGCCACCTCCAGGACGTCCTCCACCAGCGTGCGCATCGCCTTCGCCCGGTCCAGGACCAGCTCCGTGGGCCGGCCGGGCGGCAGCAGCTCGGCGGCGGTGAGCAGACCGGTCACCGGGGTGCGCAGCTCGTGCGCGATGTCGGCGGTCACCCGGCGCTCGGCCTCCAGCCGCTGCTGGAGCGCGTCGGCCATGGCGTCGACGGCGCTGGCCAGATCGTCCGTCTCGTCCCGCACGACCCCGCCGATCGCGTCCCGCACCCGGACGTCCGTCTCGCCGCCGGCGACCTGATGCGCGGCGGCGGCGGCCTTGCGCAGCCGGCGGGAGAACTGGCCGCCGATCAGGACCCCGAGCGCGCTGCCGCCGAGGACGACCGCGATGGAGCCGATGATCAGGGCCTGGTCGAGGTCCTTGAGGATGTCCGTGCTGCGGTCGGTGAAGTTGGTGTGCAGCGACAGGACGGTCCCGTCCTTGACGGGGACGGCCGCCCAGATGTCGGGCACCCCGCCCCTGCGGTCGGAGACGAACGTGGCCCTGCGGCCCTCGTCGACCTTGCGCCGCAGCTCCGCCGGCAGCTGCGGATCGTCGATCTTGATACCGGGGAAGTTCGGGCGGCCGGACAGCTCATAGTTGCGCTGGGCGATCTGCACCCGCTCGTCGGCCAGATCCCGCGCGTTGTCCAGCATCGACACCCGCGCCGCGTTGTGCACGACCAGGCTCAGCACGACCGCGACCAGCGCCCCGACCAGGGCGATCGCCGAGGCCAGCTTCCACCGCAGACCCGTACGGATCTCCGCGCGCACCCACAGCGTCCGCACCCGCTTCATCCCCCGCACCCCTGCCCCGCTCAGGCCTTCAGCTTGTAGCCGAAGCCGCGGACCGTCTCGATCCGGTCCTGGCCGATCTTCGTTCGCAACCGCTGCACATGGACGTCCACGACCCGCGTGTCCCCGCCCCAGCCGTAGTCCCAGACCCGCTCCAGCAGCTTGTCGCGCGAGAGCACCGTCCCCGGCGCGGACGAGAACTCGAGGAGCAGGCGCATCTCCGTCGGTGTCAGCGCCACCGGGCGGCCCGCCTTGTGGACCTCCATGCCCTCGGTGTCGATCTCCAGGTCGCCGAAGGTCAGCACGCCGCCGCCGGCCGCCGCCTCCGGCTCGCCGCGCTCGCCCCCGCCCGCGTGTCCGAAGCGGCGCAGCACCGCGCGGATCCGGGCGACGAGGACCGCACCGTCGAACGGCTTCGTCACATAGTCGTCCGCGCCGGCCTCCAGGCCCAGGACCACGTCGATGGAGTCGGCGCGGGCCGAGAGCATGATCACGGGGACGGTCGACTCGTCACGGATACGGCGGCACAGGCTCACGCCGTCCAGGCCGGGCACCATCACGTCCAGCAGCGCGATGTCGGGGCGGTTCGCCCGGAAGGCGTCCAGGCCCGACAGGCCGTCGGGCATGGCGGTGACCGCGAAGCCGTCCCGCTCCAGAGCCAGCTGGGTGGCTTCGCGGATGACGTCGTCGTCCTCGACGAACAGCACGTGTGTCTGATCTGCCATCCGGATGCTCTCAGTCCTCGTAGGCGTTGGTCGTACAGGTGGGCGATGCCCTTCACCCGTACATCGGTCCGGGCCGCCCGATCGGTTCACACCGCCGGACTTTTTTTCCCGCACCCCGATTCTGGCTGGTCAGAGACCGTTCGGTCGAGACGTCAGCCTGCGGGCGCCGCCGTCGGCTCGCTGCCGGTGCTGCCGTACTCGGTGTGGGTGCTGAACTTCCGGGCGAAGGCGCCCGAGGTCCACAAGTACGTGATCACGGTCTCGCCGGACGGGTTGGCGACCGTGTCGTCCTTCGCGTACACCTGTTTCGTCACGACGAGGTAGCCGCGGTCTATCTCGGCGTACACCGGCGGTTCCTCGGCCTTGAAGACGTTCTCGTAGCGGCCGTTCTCCAGCCGGTAGACGTACGCGCCGATGCCGACCGTGTCGGAGCAGGTCAGGACGTTCACCACGATGTCGTTGGCGCTGCCGCCGGTGAGGTTGCCGTAGGAGACGTCGACCGGGTACTCGTCGGCCACGCAGGGCTTCAGCTCGTGCTTGACCTCGGTGGCCACCTCGGGGTCGTCCTTGACCAGCCGGACGGCGTCGACCTTCTCGCCCTCGGTGGCGTCGACGGACGGCAGACCGCGGTCCGACGGGGTGGCGCTGGCGACGGCCTGCGCGTGCGCCGGGCCCTCGTCACGCGCGCCGGTGCCGCCGGTGCCGCAGGCGGAGGCGCACAGGGCGAGGGCGGCGAGCACGGCCACCCCCGTGATCGCCGCCTGGTAGGTCCCCCCGTCCGGGTCTTGCCCAGCCTGGGTCAGGCTGCCGCGCAACGCTCCCGCTCCTCACGCTCCAGCGCGCGTGCGTCCAGATCGCGGGCCTCCAGCTCCTCGCGGAGCCGGGCGAGCGCCCGGTGCAGCGTGCTCTTGACCGTCCCGGCCGACATACCGAGGGCCGCGGCGGTCTCTTCCGTGGACATCTGCTCCCAGTGTCGCAGGACGACGACACTGCGCTGCTTGGGAGCCAGCACCTTCATGGCGTCCATCAACAGGGCGCGGTCCGCGTGCTGTTCGGTCGCGTCGTCGACCGAGGCGTCCGGGAGCTGCTCGGTGGGGACCTCCTCCAGCTTGCGCGCCCGCCACCACTCCGTACGGGTGTTGATCATGACCCGGCGCAGGTAGGCGTCCGCGAGCCGCTTGTCCGCGATGCCCTCCCAGCGGCCGTACGTGCGCGCCAGCGCCGTCTGGAGCAGGTCCTGGGCGTCGACCGGGTCCGGGACCAGCCGGCGGGCACTGCGCAGCAGCGCGTCCTGCCGGGTGCGGACGTACTCCTCGAATGCGAGCACCTCGCCCTGCGCCATGATCAACCGCCTCCGAATCCCCGTTCCGGCCGGCGTCGCGGCCGGAGTCCCCGTGGTCTGTACGTCCCGGATTTCTTGTTTCCGGGGCATGCGAATGAAGTTACGGAGCTGTTGTCACGGCACTGTGCGGAGCAGCCTTCGGCTGGCGCTCAGCTGTCCGTCGGTTGTGTAACGGAAGCAGGCTCCGCATAAAAATCCCAGACCACTTGACCAGTTATAGGGTGATTTGCCCGCCGGTCGAGTGCAACACAGCCGAAGAGACCGCCGTGACACGGGCCCTCGGCTGTGAAGTGACTTTGCGTCAGGCCGCGCGCCGGACGGCGGGTCAGGTCAGCGGCAGGCGGTACAGGCCGCCCGGCAGCGGCTCGACCAGGCCGTCGGCGACGAGCCCGTCCAGCGCGCGCCCGCGCTGCACCGGCTCGTGCCACACCCGGTCCAGCGCCGACTGCGGCACCGGCGTGTGCGCCTCGCGCAGGACGGCGAGCAGCTTGCCGCGCACCTGGCGGTCCGTCCCCGCGTACGTCTGCCCCCGGCGCGGCGGCCCGTCGTGGTCCGGCTTGCCCGCGAGCCGCCAGGCGCAGCTCGCGGCGATCGGGCAGCGGTGACAGGTCTCGTTCTTGGCCGTGCACACCAGGGCGCCCAGCTCCATGGAGGCCGCGGCCCACCGCGCGGACGTCGGTTCGTCGTCCGGCAGCAACGCGCGCGCGAGCTTGCGCTCGGCGGCCGTCGTCGCGTTCGGCGGGTACTGCACGCCCGTCACCGCGCGCGCGAAGACGCGGCGCACATTGGTGTCCAGGACGGCGTGCCGGCGGCCGAAGGCGAAGGAGGCGACCGCGGCGGCCGTGTACTCCCCGATCCCGGGCAGCGCCAGCAGCTGCGCGTGGTCCGCCGGTACGTCGCCGCCGTGCCGCTCCGTTATGGCCACCGCCGCCCCGTGCAGCCGCAGCGCGCGCCGGGGGTAGCCGAGCCGCCCCCACGCGCGTACGGCCTCGCCTGGCGCCTCTGCGGCCAGGTCGGCGGGGCGCGGCCAGCGGGCCAGCCACTGCTCGTAGGCCGGCAGGACGCGGCTCACCGGCGTCTGCTGGAGCATGAACTCGCTGACCATCACGCCCCATGCGCCCGCCTCGGGACGCCGCCAGGGCAGGTCTCTGGCGTGTTCGTCGAACCAGTCGATGACAGGGGTGTGCAGATGGCCGCCGGTGATCTCCCCGCGCGCGGGGGTGGCGCGGGAGGGGCCGGGGACGGCGTCGGCGGGGGAGGTGTGCGGGAGCTTCGTGGGCGCAGTCATGGCCCTTCGATCCTGCCATGGGAAGGGGTCCACGCGTGCGTGCCGTCACTCGTGCGGGGAAGCGCGCACAGGGGTGGCGTCGTGCTGCTACGGGCTGTGCTGGCCAAAGGTGCAAGGGGTGCGATCGTGAACAAGTGGGGCGGCGGTGGCCCCTTGGGTGCCCGTGACCGGAATGATGATCCGGAAAAGTTGTGGTTCCGGCGGCGGGTGGGGACGGCGAACGCCGTGATCTCTCGTACAGTTTGGGCGTGGGATCACTGCGCAATCCGGTCGGGCCGCTTCCCTCCACCATCTACTGGCGACGGAGGGCTCTACTGCTGTCCGTACTCGCCCTGTTGGCGCTCCTGATCGCCTGGATCGTCCTCTCGGGCGGCGGTGGCCGCAAGACCTCCGCCGACGGCTCCAACGGCAAGAATCCCGCCTCCTCGATCACCCCCGGCCCCTCCGGCTCGGGCCCCGCGATCAGCCAACACCCCGGCGGGCGCGGCGAGTCGGGCGACGGCAGCTCCAACGGCTCGGGATCCGGCTCCGGTTCGGGATCGGGCACCGGCGACTCCGGCGGTACGGGCGGCAGTTCGGGCGGCTCGGGCAGCGCGGGCGGCAGCGGCTCCGGCGGCAGTGACGACGGCGCCAACGGCAGCGGCAGCGCGGGCGGCGCCCTCCCGGCGAGCAGCACCCTGCCCAACTGCACGGCCAGCCTGGTCACCTGGACCCTCAGCAGCGTCAGCAACACCTACACGCCCGACCAGACGCCCACCTTCCGCTTCACCGCGAAGAACACCTCCGCCAGCGACTGCAAGGTCGATCTCGGCCCCAAGGCAGCGGTTCTGACGATCACTCAGACCGGCGGCGACAACCCCTACTGGTCCTCCGCCGACTGCCCCAAGACCGGCAGCACCCTCTACCGTGTCCCGGCCGGCAGCGACTTCACCTACACCCTGAAGTGGGACCGCAAGCCCAGCGCCGCCCAGTGCGCCACCCCGCCCGCCGGCACCGCGGGCCCCGGCACCTACCTCGTCGAGGCCAAGGCCCCAGGATTTGCGAAGGCACAGACCTCCTTCGTCCTGGAAGCCGACTGACCCTCCCGCGCGCGGGTGCCGCAGGCATACCCCGGGGTGAGTTGTACGACCGGGTTGTACGACTGTGCGGCCCCCTGAGGCGGTTGCGTGGGGTTGTGCCGGGGGCGGGCGGCGATTGTGCGGGCCTCTACGGCCGCTGAAGCGCCGTCAGACGTAGCGCTCCAGGATCGACGACTCCGCCAGCCGTGAAAGGCCCTCACGGACGCTGCGCGCGCGGGCCTCGCCGACGCCGTCCACGGCCTGGAGGTCGTCCACGCTCGCGGCCAGCAGCTTCTGGAGACCGCCGAAGTGCTCCACCAGGCGGTCGATGATCGCCCCGGGCAGCCGCGGCACCTTCGCCAGCAGCCGGAAACCGCGCGGGGAGACCGCCGAGTCGAGCGCCTCGGGAGACGCCGTGTACCCCAGCGCCCGCGCCACCGTGGACAGCTCCAGCAACTCCGCGTGGGTCAGCGCGTCCAGCTCCGACAGCGCCTCCTCCACCGTCCGCGAACGCTTCGCCGTCGGCTCGGGCACATAATCCCGCACGACCAGCTCACGCTCCGGCTCCACGCCCGCGATCAGCTCGTCCAGCTGGAGCGCCAGCAGCCGGCCGTCGGTGCCCAGCTCGACGACGTACTCGGCGATCTCCGTCGCGATCCGGCGCACCATCTCCAGCCGCTGGGCCACCGCGCAGACGTCCCGCACGGTCACCAGGTCCTCGATCTCCAGCGCGGACAGCGTGCCCGCCACCTCGTCGAGACGCAGCTTGTAACGCTCCAGGGTCGCCAGCGCCTGGTTCGCGCGCGAGAGGATCGCCGCCGAGTCCTCCAGGACCCGCCGCTGCCCGTCCACGTACAGGGCGATCAGCCGCATCGACTGCGAGACCGACACCACAGGGAAGTTGACCTGCTTGGAGACCCGGTCCGCCGTGCGATGCCGGGTGCCCGTCTCCTCCGTGGGGATCGTCGGATCAGGCACCAGCTGCACACCCGCGCGCAGGATCTTCGACAGGTCCGACGAGACGACGATCCCGCCGTCCAGCTTGCACAGCTCGCGCAGCCGCGTCGCCGTGAACTCGACGTCCAGCACGAACCCGCCCGTGCACATGGTCTCCACGGTCTTGTCGGAACCCAGGACGATCAGACCGCCCGTGTTGCCGCGCAGGACGCGCTCCAGGCCGTCGCGCAGGGCCGTGCCCGGAGCGACAGCGCTCAGCGAGGCGCGCATCAGGCCATCGGAACCGGCACTCCCACCGGACTTTCCGGGAGCCGCCGCCCGGTCGTTGGCTGCCACTGCACTCCTCCGGTCGCAGGTTCTGAGGTGCTCCCCGTCCACGCACCAGGTTCGTACGGACGGGCGAGACCAGGGCAAAGTCTACCGGCGGTCCTCCTCACCCCGCGGGGCCTCCCGGCGACGGGAACGGGGCAGCACGCGCAAGGCGTCACCCATGTCCGCCACTTCCAGGACCTTCATCCCCTGCGGCACCTTCCCCGGGTCACCCGGCACCAGCGCGTGCGTGAACCCCAGCCGGTGCGCCTCCGACAGCCTGCGCTGCACCCCCGTCACCCGCCTGACCTCGCCCGCGAGGCCCACCTCACCGATCGCCACCAGGTTCTTCGGCAACGGGGTGTCACTCGCGGCCGACGCCAGCGCCAGCGCGATCGCCAGGTCCGCCGCCGGCTCCGAGAGCCGCACCCCGCCGACCGTCGCCGAATAGATGTCCCGCTTCCCCAGCGCGCTGATCCGCCCGCGCTGCTCCAGGACGGCCAGCATCATCGACACCCGGGACGTCTCCAGACCCGACGTCGTACGGCGCGGGGAGGGGATCTGCGAGTCCACCGTGAGCGCCTGCACCTCCGCCACCAGCGGGCGACGGCCCTCCAGGGTCACCGTCAGGCACGTCCCCGGCACCGGCTCGTCACGCCGGGTCAGGAACAGGCCGCTGGGGTCCGCGAGGCCCGTGATCCCCTCGTCGTGCAGCTCGAAGCAGCCCACCTCGTCCGTCGCCCCGTAACGGTTCTTGACGCCCCGCACGAGCCTCAGGCGCGCGTGCCGGTCACCCTCGAAGTGCAGCACCACGTCCACCAGATGCTCCAGCAGCCGCGGACCCGCGATCGCCCCGTCCTTCGTGACGTGACCCACCAGGAGCGTCGACATCCCGCGCTCCTTGGACGCCCGGATCAGCGCGCCCGCCACCTCGCGCACCTGCGCCATCCCGCCCGGCGCGCCGTCGATCTCCGGGGACGCCACCGTCTGCACCGAGTCCAGGATCAGCAAGGACGGCTTCACCGCGTCCAGATGCCCCAGGATCGCCGCCAGATCCGTCTCCGCCGCGAGATACAGATGGTCGTCCAGCGCGCCGATACGGTCCGCCCGCAGCCGCACCTGGCTCGCCGACTCCTCACCCGTCACGTACAGCGTGCGGTGCTCGTCGCTCGCCGCCTTCGCCGCCACGTCCAGCAGCAGCGTCGACTTGCCGACCCCCGGCTCCCCGGCCAGCAGCACCACCGCGCCCGGCACCAGACCGCCGCCCAGCACCCGGTCCAGCTCCGGCACCCCCGTCGTCCGCGCGGTCGCCTGCCGGCCGTCCACCTGGCCGATCGGCACCGCCGACGTCGTCACCCTCCCCGGCGCCGTCGTCCGCACCGCGGGCGTGCCGTACTCCTCGACCGTCCCCCACGCCTGGCACTCCGGGCACCGGCCGAGCCACTTGGCCGTCTGCCAGCCGCACTCCGTGCAGCGATAGGAGGGACGGTCCTTGGTGGTCTTCGTACGGGCAGCCATGGGCACACCGTAGCGGCCGCCACCGACAGCGCCGCCGGGCCTGTGGAAAACCCCGCCCGCCCGGCACGCCCGCGCCCGCCCCGGTCCCCTTTTGAGGGATCGTTTCACCCGTACGGATTAAAAGGGCTCAAGGTGGAGGAACGGGCGGTTCCCGTGCGCCTACGGTCGCACGGGTGATGAGCACCAGTCCGCAGACCCCGCCCCGTACGACCGGCGCGCACCGGGTGCGCCGGGAGGCGCGTGACCGCGCGGCGGCGCGTGTGCTGGCACAGCAGCCGACGGCGCGCCACGAGCCCCACCTCGACGGCCTGTTCACCTACTGCCTGTCCGTCCTGTGCGACCACGACACGGCCGTCGCCGCCCTCGGGGACGCCCTCGCCCTGGCCGGACGGCGCGCCCACCGCGCCCCCGACGCCCCCGACGACCAGCGCGCGTGGCTGTACGCGCTCGCGCGCTGGGCCTGCCTGCGCAAGCTGGCCGAGGCCAAGCAGAAACGTCCTGCCTCCCACGCGGCGGGCCGCCCCGCCGAGACCCCCGACGCCGAGGAACAGGACCGGCGCCGGCGCCAACTCGCCCGGCTCGCCTGGCCGGAGGCCGCCGGCACCACCCCCGAGCAGCGCGAGGCCCTCGAACTCGCCGTACGCCACCACCTCGCCGTGCACGAGGTCGCCGCCGTCCTCGGCCTCGATCTCGCACCCGCGCGCGAGCTGCTCGCCACCGCCGCCTGCGAGGTCGAACGCACCCGCGCGGCCCTCGCCGTCGTCGACAGCGGCGGCTGCCCCGGCGTCGCCCGCCTCACCGGCGACCACCAACTGGCTCTCAGCTCCGCCCTGCGGCGCGAACTCGTCCGGCACGTCGACGACTGCCCCCGCTGCCGCCGCGCCGCCGAACGGGCCGTCCCGGGACGCTGGCCCGGCGCCCAGGTCACCCCGGCCGAACTGCCCGTCCTGGAAGCCCCCCGCGCGGCCCTGCACGCCGCGCTGGCACACCTCCCCCGCGCGCGGGGCGCCGCCGCACCCCGCTTCGACCGGCGCGGCTTCCCCATGGACCCCAAGGACCGCGCCGCCCGCCGCGACCGCCTGCGCGCGCGGGCCGTCACGACCACCGTCGTCGCCACGGTCGTCGCCGCCCCCGTGTTCGCCCTGTGGGCCGCCTACCGGGGCGCCCCCACCGCCGAGGGCACGGACGACCGCACCCCGCGCTCCAGCGAGGCACAGGGCCCCGCCGGACTCGGCGCCGAGACCGGGCGCCGCCGCCCCGGCTCCGCCGCCCGCCCCGGCGCCGACCTCGGCCGCGACGGCGCCCCCGCCGTGTCCGTCGAGGTCGTCAGCGTCACCGGCGCCGACAAGAAAGGCGCCGCCCGGCTCACCGTCACCGCCACGACCAGCGGCGACACCACCCTCATCACCCTGACCGCCGCTGGCGACACCCCGGTCCACTGGTCCGCCGTGACCCCGGCCCCCTGGCTCCGCCTCAGCCACACCTCCGGCACCCTCGCCCCCGGCGACTCGACCACCGTCAAGGTCTACGTCGATCCCCTGCGCGAGCCCTCGGGCACCTGGCACGCGCGCGTGGCCGTCGCCCCGGCGGGCGCCGTCGTCTCCATCACCGGGCACGGGCCGACCCCGGGCACCCCGTCGACACCGGCGCCCTCCTCCCCGACGCCGGCTCCCACGCCGAGCCCGTCGGCATCGCCGTCCGCGGAGCCGTCCCCGTCGGGGCCGCCGTCCGCCTCTCCGGAGCCGAGTGCCAGTGAGACGGCGCCGGAGCCGGGGAGTCCTTCGCCGTCGGGGAGTGGGGAGGCGGGTCCTTCGGGGGGTTAGGGGGGAGTGGGGGTGGGGGAGGGGGTGACTGCGTAGTCATGTTTGCGCAGTCACGACTACGTAGTCATGTCTACGCAGTCATGTCTGCGTAGTCACCCCACCGCCACGGCGCTGACTACGCAGTCAACCCCCGGCGCGCCCCCGCTCGCCTCAGCCGACCGGATCCGCCGGATGCGGTGCGAGCAGGGGAAGTTGCGAAGCCAGGCGGGCCTCGCAGAGTTCGGCCAGGCGGTCGTAGCCGGCCTTGCCCATCAGTTCGGTGAGTTCGGGGCGGTAGGAGACGTAGACGGGTTCTCCGGCGCCGTGGGCGGAGGTGGCGGAGGTGCACCACCAGTGGAGGTCGCGGCCGCCGGGACCCCAGCCGCGGCGGTCGTACTCGCCGATGGAGATCTGTAGGACGCGCGTGTCGTCGGGGCGGTCGATCCAGTCGTACGTGCGGCGTACGGGCAGCTGCCAGCAGACGTCCGGCTTGGTCTCCAGGGGCTCGCGGCCCTCGCGCAGGGCGAGGATGTGCAGGGAGCAGCCGGCGCCGCCGGAGAAGCCGGGGCGGTTCTGGAAGATGCAGGAGCCGTTGAACGGGCGGGTCTGGCGGGAGCCCTCCTCGTCCTCGGAGACCCATCCCGCGCGCGTGCCCTCGTCGTGGTGCTGCCAGATGTCGGGCGTGAGCTTGGCGACGTGCTCCGCGACGCGCTTCTCGTCGTCCTCGTCGGAGAAGTGCGCCCCCAGGGAGCAGCAGCCGTCGTCCGCGCGGCCGGCCTGGATGCCCTGGCAGCCGCTGCCGAAGACGCACGTCCAGCGGGACGTCAGCCAGGTGAGGTCGCAGCGGAACACCTGCTCGTCGTCGGCGGGGTCGGGGAACTCCACCCACGCGCGCGCGAAGTCGAGCCCCTTCTCGTCGTCCGCCGGGGACTGCCGCTTCCCCGGCTTCGCCCGCGAAGAACCTTCGGTCGGCACAGACTGACCGGACTTGTCCTTCTTGCCCCGCTTATCAGGGTTTTCGTTCTTCGCCTTTTTCGTCTTTGGCACGCCCCCAGGGTAAATCGCCGCGGGACCCCTACGGCACTTCCCAGGGGACGGAGTACAGAGCCGCTGGCAGTAGCGTTTCACCCATGAGACTCGGTGTCCTCGACGTGGGATCGAACACGGTGCATCTGCTGGTGGTGGACGCACATCCCGGCGCACGACCGCTGCCCGCGCACTCGCACAAGGCGGAGCTGCGCCTCGCCCAACTCCTCGACGCGCACGGGGCGATCGGCCCCGAAGGCGTCGACAGGCTGATCACGGTCATCCACGAGGCCCTCCAGGCCGCCGAGGACAAGGGCGTCCAGGAACTGCTCCCGTTCGCGACCTCCGCCGTGCGCGAGGCCAGCAACGCGGACGACGTCCTCGCGCGCGTGAAGGACGAGACCGGCGTCGAACTCCAGGTCCTCAGCGGCCCCGAGGAGGCCCGCCTGACCTTCCTCGCCGCCCGCCGCTGGTTCGGCTGGTCGGCGGGCAAGCTGCTCGTCCTGGACATCGGCGGCGGCTCCCTGGAGATCGCCTACGGCATCGACGAGGAGCCCGACGCCGCCGTCTCCCTGCCGCTGGGCGCGGGCCGCCTCACGGCCGCCTGGCTGCCCGAGGACCCGCCGGGTCCGGACGCCATACGGGCGCTGCGCCGCCACGCGCGCGCACAGATCGCCCGCATCGTCGGCGAGTTCAGCCGCTTCGGCGCCCCCGACCACGTCGTCGCCACCTCCAAGACCTTCAAGCAGCTCGCCCGCATCGCCGGCGCCGCCCGCTCCGCCGAGGGCCTGTACACCCAGCGCGAGCTCAAGCGCGAGTCCCTGGAGGCCTGGGTGCCCCGCCTCGCCGACATGACCACCGGCCAGCGCGCCGAACTCCCCGGCGTCTCCGAGGGCCGCGCGGGCCAGCTCCTCGCCGGCGCGCTCGTCGCCGAGGGCACCATGGACCTCTTCGGCGTCGAGACCCTGGAGATCTGCCCCTGGGCCCTGCGCGAGGGCATCATCCTGCGCCGCCTGGACCACATGCCCGCCGAATGACCCCCACCCGCGCGCGGACGGCGGAGGGCCCGCGCGCGGGGGAGCACCACAAGAGGGCACGTCCAGGAGGCCGTTCAAGGGGGCGCGTACGACGGACCCGGGACGGCCCTCCAGTGGGAACCGGACCCGGCCTCCTGCGGCATCGCGCAGCCGACCGGCGCGATTCGGCAAACGTGAAGTGCGCCACCCCTGCCCCGCCGTCACCTCGCCCGCCCGCGCCCGCGCGTACGGCTCTCCCCGGCGCCCGTTAGACCCCCATCTGACCATCCCGGCCTCCCTCTATGCCCCCATTCGGAACGCGCGCGGCCACCGGGACAACCCCCACGCGCGCGTGGCCGATTGACGCGGGCCCACAGGCGGCCCACAGCGACCGGACACTCAGGCTCCGGGCGGGGACCGTACGCTGTGCTTCGTGGCAGAACCAGTGGTGCGCATCCCGGATGCGAAGGTCGCTCTGTCTACGGCCTCGGTGTATCCGGAGTCGACGGCGACGGCCTTCGAGATCGCCGCGCGCCTGGGCTACGACGGGGTCGAGGTGATGGTGTGGAACGACCCCGTGAGCCAGGACATCGAGGCGCTGCGCAGGCTCAGTGACTACCACCGGATGCCGATCCTCGCCGTCCACGCGCCCTGTCTGCTGATCACCCAGAGGGTGTGGTCCACCGACCCCTGGACCAAGCTCCAGCGCGCCCGCGCGGCGGCCGAGAAACTCGGCGCGAGCACCGTCGTCGTCCACCCCCCGTTCCGCTGGCAGCGCCAGTACGCGCGCGACTTCGTGCAGGGCGTGTGGCGGATGGCGGACGAGACGGACGTGCGGTTCGCCGTCGAGAACATGTACCCCTGGCGCTACCGCGACCGCGAGATGCTCGCGTACGCCCCCGACTGGGACGTCACCAAGGACGACTACCGGCACTTCACCATCGACCTCAGCCACGCGGCGACCTCGCGCGTGGAGGCGATGGACATGGTCGACCGCATGGGCGACCGGCTCGGCCACGTGCACCTCGCCGACGGCCTCGGCTCCAACAAGGACGAGCACCTCGTCCCGGGTCGCGGCACCCAGCCCTGCGCGGAGCTCCTGGAACGGCTCGCGCTGACCGGCTTCGACGGCCATGTCGTCATCGAGGTCAACACCCGCCGCGCGATGTCGGGCGCCGAACGCGAGGCCGACCTCGCCGAGGCCCTCGCCTTCACCCGCCTCCACCTCGCGTCGGCCCTCAAGGTGCCCCGCAGGTGAGGGAGCGCGCATCGGAGACTCCGGCCGCACCGGACCCCCAGAACGGGACCGACGCCACAAAAAGCCGCAGAAGCCCCGCGGGCGCCCCGAACACCCCCGACCGGCCCCCGACCCCACCACCCTCCTCCGGCGCCCCCCAGCCCCCCTCAGGGCCCTCTCCGGCCCCCCGCCGTCGTGGCCGCCCCCGGCGTACCGAGGCGGCGACCGGCGAGACCCGCGGACGCATCCTCACCGCCGCCCGCGAGGAGTTCGCCGAGCGCGGCTACGAGAAGACGTCGATGCGGGGCATCGCGAAGGCCGCCGGGGTCGACTCCGCGCTGGTCCACCACTACTTCGGCACCAAGGAACAGGTCTTCGCGGCGGCCGTCGAAGCCGTCATGGGGCCTGCCCTGTCCGCCCCCGGCGCGATCGAGGACGGCCCGCTGGAGCAGGCCGGCGAACGGTTCGCACGGTTCGTCTTCGGCATCTGGGAGAACCCGGCCACCCGCGTCCCCCTGCTCGCGGTCCTGCGCTCGGCAGTCACCAACGAGACCGCCGCCGCCGTCTTCCGCGGCCTGATCGCCTCCCAGCTGCTGCGCCGCATCGCCGCCCGGGTCGACCTCCCGGACGCCGAGCTGCGCGCCGAACTCGCCGCCGCCCAGCTCGTCGGCTGCGCGATCCTGCGGTACGTCATCAAGGTCGAACCGCTGGCCTCGGCGGACGTCGAACAGCTCATCGCCCGCGTCGCCCCCGTCGTCCAGGCACACCTGACCGCACCCTGAGGAGCGGCTGCGGAAAACAGCGGGCGCCCGAGATGCACATCCCGCATACCGGACACACCGTCCCGCCCCCTGGATGACCGGCGTACGCTCACTACCAGCCCTACCTGTCTGAAGGAGCGAGCGACGATGCCCGAGCTGAGGTCCCGCACAGTCACCCACGGCCGCAACATGGCGGGCGCACGCGCCCTTATGCGCGCCTCCGGTGTACCCGGTGCGGACATCGGCCGGAAGCCCATCATCGCGGTCGCCAACAGCTTCACCGAGTTCGTGCCGGGCCACACCCACCTCCAGCCGGTCGGCCGGATCGTCAGCGAGGCGATCACCGAAGCCGGCGGCATCCCGCGCGAGTTCAACACCATCGCCGTCGACGACGGCATCGCCATGGGCCACGGCGGCATGCTCTACAGCCTGCCCTCGCGCGACCTGATCGCCGACAGCGTCGAGTACATGGTCGAGGCCCACTGCGCCGACGCCCTGGTGTGCATCTCCAACTGCGACAAGATCACCCCGGGCATGCTCAACGCCGCCCTGCGGCTGAACATCCCCACGGTCTTCGTCTCCGGCGGCCCCATGGAGTCCGGCCGCGCCACCCTGGTCGACGGCACGGTCCGCACGCTCGACCTGGTCGACGCGATCTCCGACGCCGTCAACGACAAGATCTCCGACGAGGACATCGCGCGCATCGAGGAGAACGCCTGCCCCACCTGCGGCAGCTGTTCCGGCATGTTCACCGCCAACTCGATGAACTGTCTGACCGAGGCGATCGGCCTGTCCCTGCCGGGCAACGGCTCGGTGCTCGCCACGCACACCGCGCGCAAACAGCTCTACGTCGACGCCGCGCGCACCGTCATGGACATCACCCGCCGGTACTACGAGCAGGACGACGCGACGGTACTGCCCCGTTCCGTCGCCTCCTTCGCGGCCTTCGAGAACGCCATGGCGCTCGACATCGCCATGGGCGGCTCCACGAACACGATCCTGCACCTGCTGGCCGCCGCCCAGGAGGCCGAGGTCCCCTTCGGCCTGGAGCAGATCGACGCCGTCTCCCGCCGCGTGCCCTGCCTCGCCAAGGTGGCCCCCAACGTCGCCAAGAACCGCACGTACTACATGGAGGACGTGCACCGCGCGGGAGGCATCCCGGCGCTCATGGGCGAACTGCACCGCGCGGGGCTGCTCAACGAGGACGTGCACTCCGTCCACAGCCCCTCCCTGGCCGACTGGATGAAGACCTGGGACGTGCGAGGCGGCTCCCCGTCCCCCGAGGCAGTCGAGCTGTGGCACGCCGCCCCGGGCTGCGTGCGCTCCGCCGAGGCCTTCTCCCAGTCCGAGCGCTGGGACACCCTCGACGACGACGCCGAGGGCGGCTGCATCCGCTCCGCCGAGCACGCCTACTCCAAGGACGGCGGCCTCGCCGTCCTCAAGGGCAACCTGGCCGTCGACGGCGCCGTCGTGAAGACCGCGGGCGTCGACGAGTCCATCTGGACCTTCGAGGGCCCCGCCGTCGTCTGCGAGTCGCAGGAAGAGGCCGTCCAGAAGATCCTCCTCAAGGAGATCAAGGAGGGCGACGTCGTCGTCATCCGCTACGAGGGCCCCAAGGGCGGCCCCGGCATGCAGGAGATGCTCTACCCGACCTCCTACCTGAAGGGCCGCGGCCTCGGCAAGGCGTGCGCCCTGATCACCGACGGACGCTTCTCCGGCGGCACCTCCGGCCTCTCCATCGGCCATGCCTCCCCCGAGGCGGCCGGCGGCGGCACCATCGCCCTCGTCGAGGACGGCGACCGCATCCGCATCGACATCCCGGGCCGCTCCCTCGAACTCCTGGTGGACGACGCCGAACTCGCCCGCCGCGCGGCTGCCCTGAACGGCGTCTACGCCCCCAAGAACCGCGAGCGCAAGGTTTCCGCCGCCCTGCGCGCGTACGCCGCCATGGCGACCAGCGCCGACAAGGGCGCCGTCCGCGACGTCAGCAAGCTGGGCTGACCCCCGGGGAACGGCACTCCTGGAGGAACGCCACCCCTTAGGAGAACGGCACTCCTATAGGGACGTCCTGCAACCGACGTCCCTATAGGACCCCGACTCATAGGGCCCCGCCTTATAGGGCCCGCCTCACCCTTGAGCCGACTCCTTCACCGCGAACACCGTCCCGTCCGGCGCGCCCGCGTACACCCGCCCCTCGGCGACCTGCGGAACCGGCAGCGCCATCTCCACCTGGTCGGGGCGCGGCCCGAGCCGCAGGGCGGTCTGCCCGATCAGCTGCCCCGCGCGCGCGTCGACGGTCAGCAGCCGCCCGTCGGCGGCGCTGAAGTACACGCGCGTGCCCTCCGCCGCCGGAGCCGAACCGCGGCTCACGGAGGTCTGGAGCGACCACACCTGACGGCCCGTCCCGAGGTCGAGGGCGGTCAACAGGCCGTCGTAGTCCAGGAGATACATCCGCTCGCCCTGGATCACCGCGCGCGCCTGCGTGAGGGCGACGCCGAGCCGCGTGCGCCGTACCTCGCCGCTCGCCGGGGAGTAGCGCACGACGGCGTCGGAGCGCCCGTAGTCGCTGCCGCCCGCGAGCAGCACCAGATGCCCCTCGGAGCTGCCCACGGCCGTCAGGGAGCCCTCGAAGCGCTTGTCCCAGCGGATCTGGCCGGACGCGGGGTCGACGGCCGTCACACGCGTCCGTGCGCCGTCGGTGGAGGTGCTCGTCGCGTACGCCAGCCGGTCCCCGCCGAACACCGTGAACAGCGGCAGCCTCTGCCCGCTGATCCGCTTGCTCCACAGCTCCTCGCCGGACGCGGCGTCGACCGCCGTGACCGTGCCGCCCGGCGAGGTCAGCAGCAGCGCACCGCCCGCGTAGGCGACCCCGGGGTACGCCGTGACGTCCCGCTGCCAGCGCGTGCGCCCGGTGGCCGGATCGAGCGCCAGCACGCGCGCGCCCGCGTGCACGGTGACGTGCGCCAGGCCGCCTTCGACCACGGGCGCGCGCGGGGGGACGTCGTCCGTGTCGAGCCGGTGCCGCCACAGCACCCGTCCGTCGGTCGCGTCCAGCGCCGACACGAGCCCCTTCTGAACGCACAGAAGGCGCTCCTGGTCGTACGTGCAGCGCGGCATGCCGCTGTCCGCGCCCGTGGCCGGTTTCGTCGCCCAGGGGGCGAACGCGGGTGCCGTGGAGGCCGTTTCGCGCGGCTGGCGGGGGCTCTCCGGGCCGAGCAGCGTCACCCCGGCCAGCCCGCCGCCGGCGACCAGCGCGAGGGCGGCCGTCACGAGCAGGGTCTTGCGCAGCCGGCGCCGCGCCGGAACGGGAGCGTCCTCAGGAACCCCGGCGTCGGGAGCCCCCGTACCGAGCGCCCCTGTGCCAAGCGCCCCGGCGTCCTGGAGCGGCCCCCCGACCCCCGTGGTGCTCCGGGTCTCCTCGGCCCCGCCCCCGGGAACCCGCCGCCCCGGTATGAACGCCTGCGTGTCGTACGACGCCGACACCGACCGCAGTTCACGCATCAGCTCGTCCGGCGTGGGCCGGTCCTCGGGCTCCTTCGCGAGGCAGCGCAGCACCAGGGGCGCGAGGTTCTCCGGGACGCCGGTCAGGTCCGGCTCGTCGTGCACGACCTGGTAGGCCACGATGTACGGGCTGTCGGAGTCGAACGGGCCGCGCCCGGTCGCCGCGTGCACCAGGACGGACCCCAGCGCGAAGATGTCCGCGGCCGGGCCCACCTCGCGCGGACGCCGGAACTGCTCCGGCGCCATGAACGGCGGGGTGCCGATCAACTTGCCCGTCTCGGTGCGCAGTTCGCTGTCGCTCGGGCGGGAGATCCCGAAATCGATGACCTTAGGGCCGTCCTCGGCCAGAAGGACGTTGCTCGGCTTGAGATCGCGGTGCACCACACCCACGCGATGGATGTCGCGCAGCGCCTCCGCGAGCCCCGCCATCAGCCTGCGCAGCTTCTCAGGGGGCATCGGCCCGTTCCGCTTCACCTCTTCGGAGAGCGTCGGCCCAGGGATGTACAAAGTCGCCATCCAGGGGCGGTCGGCCTCGGAATCGGCGTCCACGACGGGCGCGGTGAACGCCCCGCTGACCCGCCGCGCGGCGGCGACCTCCTGCCGGAAACGGCCTCTGAACTCGGGGTCCTTGGCGAAGGCGGCGTGCACGACCTTCACCGCGAGCGTCAGCCCCGAGGTGCTGCGGGCCAGGTGCACCACACCCATGCCGCCCGCGCCGAGACGTGACTCCAGGAGGTAGTGACCGGCGTACTCCGGAAGTTCCGCTTCCGGGCCCGCTCCCGTGTCCCTCCGTGGCGCCATGGACCACCCCCGTGCTGATGTACGGCCCTCGGAGCCTAATCGATGGCCCTGGCCCGGCAGAGGCGGCGTGCTGGCCATCCTGTACGAATCAAGTACACATGTTTCAGCCGCCGTTCGGCGGGAATCAAGGGGGTCCCACGGCAGGCTCGGCCGCCGAGGGGCATCAAATCGGGGGAAAACACACGGGGGGAGTTCTTCATCATGTCCGTCGAACACACGGAAGAGGCGGTCGCCGCCGCCGTCACGTCCAACACGGTCTACTACCCGGTCGCCCCGGGCGTCAGCCTCAACGTCCGCAGCGGCCCCGGCACCAACTACTCCATAGTCCGCGTCCTCGCCGCCGGCGCCAGCGTCGCGATCTACTGCCAGACCCCGGGCACCTGGGTCACCGGCTACTACAACACCAGCAACATCTGGGACTGCATCGGCAACGGCGAGTACGTCTCCGACTCGTACATCAAGACCGGCAGCGACGGCTACGTGGCGGGCCGCTGTAGCTGACGGCGATGAGGGCCGCCGAGTTCCAGGGGGGAGCGCGGCGGCCTCGTACGACGCCCGGGGCGCGCCCCTGAGAAAGTCCAGGGGGCATCCCTGAGGAAGTCCGGGGGCGGCCTCGTACGACGGCTCAGGGGCGCGTTCGGTACGACGGCGAGGGCGCGTTCCCGCAGCCGCGCGCCCGCGCCGCCCCGCCGGGGGCATTGTCAGTGCCCGGCGCCATAATCGGTGACGTGAGCGACGAGAGCGGCATCACGGACATCCCGGCGGCGGACGCCGGGGCTGAAGCGGCGGGCCCTCGCCCGGAGCCCCTGCGCTTCTTCGGCACGAGCTGGGTCGAGCGCGGCGAGGGCTACACCGCCCGCCGCGCCGCCGTCAGCGCGGGCGCGCTGGCCGCGACGGTCGTCTCCTGCCTGGTCCTGCGCCTCGCCTACGAGGGCCTCGCGCTCGCCGACGTCGGCGGCTTCGTCAACGTCCTGGTGGTCGTGATGTTCGCCGGGTGCAGCGCGCTCGCCTTCGGCCACACCTGGGACACCTTCCGCAAACACCCCGACCCGGCCCGCCAGGCATCCCTCCGAGGCCTCCTCGCCATCGGCTTCGTGGGCTCCCTCGCCGCCTACTTCATCCGCTCCCTGACCGAGGCCCCCGGCGAACAACTCCACCGCCAGGACTACGAGACGGCCCTGGAACAACACCACCGCCGCTCGACACGACGCACGGGGAACCCGGCGAAGAGGAGACGCAGGGGGTGAGGGGGGTGTGAGGGGCGGGAGTTGAGGGGGCGTCGCGCAGAGGGGGTTTGAGGCCGACGAGCGGGGACCTGCGGCCGGGGACCTGCGGCCGGGGACCTACGGCCGGGAGCCGGGAGCCGGGAGCCGGGAGCGGGCAGCCGGGCACGGGCCGAGGAGGACCCGCTCGCGTCGGACGCATGGCCGGGAGAGCCGCACCAGAGACCGGGAAGCCGACGCCAGGCGCAAGCTGAGGGGCCGCCCTTGCGGCTGACGGCCCCGCCGCCGAGCGCCGACGGAGAGCCTGCCCGCGCGACCGGGCGCCCGCCGAGAGGCTCGTACCCACACCTGAGTTCTCGCCCACAGCCTCGAACTGCTGAACCTCGGTGAGTCCGGCCCGTACCCGCACCTGGGTTCTCGCCAAGAGCCCCGCACCCGAGCGCCCGCCAAGAGCCCCGCGCCCGCAGCCGCCCCCTCCCGAGAGACGCACCCCGCAGCCGACCGCCCGCCGAGTCGCCCCCCCACAGGACCCCGCCAGAAGACCGGCCCCCGCAGCCGCCCTCCCCTCCCCGGCCGAGAGACGCACCCCGCAGCCGACCGCCCGCCGAGTCGCCACCCACAGCCGGCCCCCGCCGGGAGACTGGCCCCAGCAGCCGCCCTGCCCCCGTCGAGAGCCGCGCCCCGCAGCTGCCCCCCGCCCAAGCCCTCACCCGCAACCAACCGCCCCCCTCACCCCCATCCCCCCCTCTCTCTCACCCATTTCCAGTTCCCCCCACCCCCACCCCCCTCCACCATGGCCCTATGACCCCAACCCCCCTCCCCCCAGCAGCCCGAGCCGTCTCCTTCAACGACGCCGCGGCGCAGTACGCGGCGAACCGGCCCTCCTATCCGCCCGTTCTGCTGGACACCGTCGAGGAGCTCGCCGGGCGTCCGCTGGTGGGGGCGAGAGTCGGGGACGTCGGGGCGGGCACCGGGATCTCCACAGCGGTGCTGCACGCGCGCGGCGCGGACGTCGTCGGGGTCGAGCCGGGCGGCGGGATGGCGGCGGAGTTCAGGAAGACCCTCCCCGAGGTGCCGCTCGTCCGCGGCAACGGCAATCAACTCCCTTTCGCGGACGCCTCCTTCGACCTCCTGACGTACGCCCAGTCCTGGCACTGGACCGACCCGGCGCGCGCGGTCCCGGAGGCCGTACGGGTGCTGCGGCCGGGCGGGGCGCTGGCGCTGTGGTGGAACCGGAGCGCGTCGGAGGTCCCCTGGCTCGAGGCCCAGTCCGCCCGGATCGCGCGCCACTTCGGCCTCGACGTCGACCAGGAGAAGAAGCGCGCCGCCGACCCGCGCGTCGCCGACCCCACGGGCACCCTCACCTTCACGGTGCGCACCGTCCGCTGGACCCGCCGCGTCCCCCTCGACACCCACCTCGCCAACATCGGCAGCCACTCCAGCTTCCTGGTCGACACCGAGGAGCGCACCAAGGCCTTCCTCACCGCCGAACGCGCCCACCTCCTCACCGAGTTCCCCGACGCCGTCGTAGAAGAGGCCTACGACGTCCTCCTCCTGGTCGCCCCACGCCCCTGACCAAGCCCCCGGACCACACCCCCTGAGGCATGCCTCCTGACCCACGTCCCCTGACCCACGCCTCGTGACGCACGGCCGGGCGCCGCCCCCCCCATACACGGACGGCGCCCGGACCCCCCCCAAAAAAACCCGCACCCTCGCCCCTAGCCATCCACCCCGCTCAGCCCCACCCCCCTCAAACCCTCACCCCACCCCCCACCCCCCTCTCCCGACTCTCGACCCACCCCTCCAACGCCCCCGCGCACGCCAGATCCATGTGCCGCAAGCCCCCAAGCTCCAACCGCACCACGCGATCCGCAGGCAGACCCTCCAGCGCGTCAAGCAGCTTCGGCAGCCGAAGGAACGTCGCGTGCCCGGTGACCCGCACCACCAGCCCCGCCGCGCGCAGATCCTCGATCTCCACCTGCACCCGGCTCGTGTCCCACGCGGTCTTCGCGACGGCCAGAGCCAGCCCGATCAGCACCCCCTCGAAGAGATTCCCGACGGCGATCGCGACGGCCGTCACCGCCAGGACGACCACCTCGCCCCGCTCACCGCGCCACAGCGCCCGCATCTCCCGCACCGGCACGAGCCTGCACCCGGCGTACACCAGCAACGCGGCCAGCGCCGCCACGGGTATCAGCCCGAGCACCCCGGGGACGACGGCCGTGAACAGCAGCAGCCAGACCCCGTGAAGTATTCGGGACGCCTTCGTCCGCGCCCCCGCCTGCACATTGGCCGCACTCCGCACGATCACCGCCGTCATCGGCAGCGCCCCCAGCACCCCGCACACCGCGTTCCCCGCGCCCTGCGCCATCAGCTCACGGTCGTAATCGGTCCGCCGCCCCCCATGCATCCGGTCCACCGCGACCGCGCTGAACAGCGACTCGGCCGACGCGATCAGCGCGAACGCCACGACCGTCCCGATCACCCCCACGTCCGCCAGCCGCCCGAAGTCCCCCGGCGCCAGCAGCCGCACCGCCTCCCACAGCCCCCGCACGTCGACCATCCGCACCTCCAGCCCGCACACCGCACACCCGGCGGCGGCCACCACGACCGCCACCAACGGCGCGGGCACCAGCCGCGCCCCCCGCCGCCACCGCCCCCAGAGAAGCAGTACGGCCATGGTGGCACCCCCCACTGACAACGCCACCGGATCCACCCGCCCCGGCAGCTCCAACAGGCCCGTGACCTTGGCGATCCCGCCCGCCGGCGCGGACACGTCACCCAGCGCGTACACCTGCCCGGCGACCAGGATCAGCCCGATCCCGGCGAGCATCCCGTGCACGACGGCCACCGACACCGCCCGGAACCACCGCCCCAGCCGCAGCGCCCCGAGCGCGAGCTGTATCAGCCCGGCGGCGCACACGAGCACGCCGAGCACCTGGAGCCCGTACGAGCGCACGGCCTCGTGGACGAGGACCGTCAGCCCGGCCGCGGGACCGCTGACCTGGAGGCTGCTCCCGGGCAGCGCCCCGGCGACCAGCCCGCCGACGATCCCCGTGACCAGCCCCAGCTCGGGCGGCACCCCCGAGGCCAGCGCGACCCCTACACACAGGGGCAGCGCGACAAGAAACACGACTAGCGAAGCGAACAGATCGGCCTTGCACACGCCATGGCGCATCTCGACGGCACCTCCGGTCGACGACAGGGAGATGCGTGGGCGCCGCGCCGGGGGAGGGGCGCGGAACAGAACGCGTACGGCCCGGAACCCCGCCACGCCGTACGCGAGATCCATTGTCGGCAAAGGGAGTTGACCGCACACGTCCACTTCGGGCCGCTCCCGGACCGGCGGAAGCAGACCCACCGGAACACCCGGCTCCGCTCACCCCCGCACGCGCCTGCGCCGCACCGAGCGCCCCCGGCCCGGCATCCCTTGACGACACCCTCCGGCGAGAGGAGTATTCATCACGTGATGAATAAAAACTCACGCCCCTCCACCCGACGCTCACCCGCCCCGACCCCGGCCGTCCACGCCGCCGCCCTCACCGTCACCCGAGGCGGCCACCCCGTCCTGCGCGACCTCGCCTTCACCGTCCCCACCGGCCGCATCACCGGCCTCCTCGGCCCCTCCGGCTGCGGCAAGACGACCCTGATGCGCGCGATCGTCGGCACCCAGGCCAAGGTCACCGGCACCCTCGACGTCCTCGGCCGCCCCGCCGGCCACGCGAGCCTGCGCGGCGCGATCGGCTACGTCACCCAGGCCCCCTCCGTCTACGACGACCTCACCGTCCGCCAGAACCTCGACTACTTCGGCGCGGTCCTCGACCCCGCCCGCCCGGCCGCCGCACGCCGCGCGGACACCGGCCGCGTCCTCGCCGACGTCGACCTCACCGACCACGCCGGCGCGCTCGCCGGGAACCTCTCCGGCGGCCAGCGCAGCCGTGTCTCCCTCGCCGTCGCCCTCCTCGGCACCCCCGAACTGCTCGTCCTCGACGAACCCACCGTCGGCCTCGACCCCGTCCTGCGCCGCGACCTGTGGCGGCTCTTCCGCACCATCGCCGCTCGCGGCACCACCCTCCTCGTCTCCTCCCACGTCATGGACGAGGCCGAACGCTGCGACCACCTCCTCCTCATGCGCGCGGGACAGCTCCTCGCCGACGACACCCCGCAGGCCCTGCGCACCCGCACCGCCACCGACACCGTCGAAGCGGCCTTCCTCCACCTGGTGGACGAACACCCGGCCGACGAACACCGCGCCGACGAACACCCGGCCGACGAGCCCGCGACGGCCCCCACTCCCGCGAAGGAGCCCCGGCGATGAGCACCCTGACCCCCGCCCGCACCACCGCCACCGCCGCCCGCGTCCTGCGCCAGCTCCGCCACGACCCCCGCACGATCGCGCTGCTCCTGCTCATCCCCTGCCTGATGCTCGTCCTGCTCCGCTACGTCTTCAACGGCAGCCCCCGCACCTTCGACGCCATCGGCGCCTCCCTCCTCGGCGTCTTCCCCCTGATCACGATGTTCCTCGTCACCTCCATCGCCACCCTGCGCGAACGCACCTCAGGCACCCTCGAACGCCTCCTCGCGATGCCGCTCGGCAAAGCCGACCTGATCGCCGGATACGCCCTCGCCTTCGGCGCCCTCGCCGTCCTCCAGTCCGCCCTCGCCACCGCCCTCGCCGTCTGGTTCCTCGGCCTCGACGTCACCGGCAGCCCCTGGCTGCTCCTCCTCGTCGCCCTCCTGGACGCCCTCCTCGGCACCGCCCTAGGCCTCTTCGTCTCCGCCTTCGCCGACTCCGAGTTCCAGGCCGTCCAGTTCATGCCGGCCGTGATCTTCCCCCAGCTCCTCCTCTGCGGCCTCTTCGCCCCGAGGAACACCATGCACCCCGTCCTCGAAGCCCTCTCCGACGTCCTGCCCATGTCGTACGCCGTCGACGGCATGAACCAGGTCCTCACCCACCCCCACCTCACCGGGGCCTTCGTACGCGACCTCCTCGTCGTCGCCGGCAGCGCCCTCCTCGTCCTCACCCTCGGCGCCGCCACCCTGCGCCGGCGCACCCCCTGACCCCCGGTCCGCCCACCGGACGCCCGCCGCCCGCGCCGCGGGCCGGTGCGAGGATGAACCCCATGAGCCAGAAAGTCGCAGTCCTCGGCACCGGCAAGATCGGTGAAGCCCTGCTCAGCGGGATGATCCGGGGCGGCTGGGCCCCGGCCGACCTGCTGGTGACCGCCCGGCGCCCCGAGCGCGCCGAGGAACTCCGCGCCCGCCACGGAGTCACCCCGGTCACCAACGCGGAGGCCGCGAAGACCGCCGACACCCTGATCCTCACCGTCAAACCGCAGGACATGGGCGCCCTCCTCGACGAACTCGCCCCGCACGTCCCCGCCGACCGCCTCGTCATCAGCGGCGCCGCCGGCATCCCCACCGCCTTCTTCGAGAACCGCCTGGCCGCCGGCACCCCCGTCGTCCGCGTCATGACGAACACCCCCGCCCTCGTCGACGAGGCCATGTCCGTCATCTCCGGCGGCACCCACGCCACCGACGAGCACCTCGCGCACGCGGAGGAGATCTTCGGCGCCGTCGGCAAGACCCTGCGCGTCCCCGAGTCCCAGCAGGACGCCTGCACCGCCCTCTCCGGCTCGGGACCGGCCTACTTCTTCTACCTCGTCGAAGCCATGACCGACGCCGGCATCCTCCTCGGCCTCCCGCGCGACAAGGCCCACGACCTCATCGTCCAGTCCGCGATCGGCGCCGCCGTCATGCTCCGCGACAGCGGCGAGCACCCCGTCAAACTCCGCGAGAACGTCACCTCCCCGGCCGGCACCACCATCAGCGCCATCCGCGAACTGGAGAACCACGGCGTCCGCGCGGCCCTCATCGCCGCCCTCGAAGCCGCCCGCGACCGCAGCCGCCAACTCGCCTCCGGCACCAAGGACTGACACCCCGCACGGGGGCCTCTCCCCTCTCCCCGGGAAGACCCGCCCCCGTACGACGGCCCCCGCGCTACCGGACGGCCACCGGCGCCGCAGCCGGCTCCAGCAGCCCGATCGCCCGGTACGCGGCGTCCACCACCGGCTTCGCCATCGCCCGCGCCCGCTCCGCACCGTCTCTCAACACCTCCTCCACGAACACCCGGTCCGCGCACAACTCCCTGTGCCGCTCCCGCAGGGGCCGGAGAGCCTCCACCACCGCCTCCGCCACATCCCGCTTCAGAGCGCCGTACGACCGGTGAACGCCTGACAGCCCGTCAGGGTTCCCGCCGGTGCACGCGGCGAGGATCTCCAGCAGATTCGCCACCCCGGGCCGCCCCTCCGGGTCGTACACGACCTCCTGCCCGCCGTCCGTGACCGCCCGCATCACCTTCTGCCGCACCACGTCCGGCTCATCGAGCAGATAGACGATCCCCGGCCCCGAATCATCCGACTTCCCCATCTTCGACAGCGGATCCCGCAGATTCATCACCCGCGCCGCGACCACCGGATGCACCGCCTTCGGTACGACGAACGCGTGCCCGTAGCGCTGGTTGAACCGCATCGCGAGATCCCGCGTCAGCTCCACGTGCTGCGCCTGGTCGTCGCCCACGGGCACCTCGTCCGCCCCGTACGCGAGGATGTCCGCCGCCATCAGCACCGGATACGTCAGCAGCGACAGCCGCACACTCCCGCCCCGCGCCTGTTCCCGCGCGGCCTTCTCCCGGTACTGGATCATCCGCCGCATCTCCCCGTCGCTCGCGACGCACTCCAGGAGATACGACAGCCTGGCGTGCTCGTCGACATGGCTCTGGACGAAGACCGTGCACAGCCGCGGATCGAGCCCGGCCGCCAGCAGCAGCGTCGCCGCCTGCCGGCTGAGCCTGCGCACGCGCGCGGGATCGTGTTCCACGGTCAGCGCGTGCAGATCGACGATGCAGAACACCGCGTCCGCGCGGTGCTGGTCCACCGTGACCCACTGGCGCATCGCCCCCAGGTAGTTCCCCAGGGTCAGATGTCCGGTCGGCTTGATCCCGCTGAAGACCCGGGTCATCTCACTCCACCTCCTGCTCGGAGCCGCCCGCCTCGCCCGGCCGGCCTCCGGAGGTTCTGGAGGAGATACGTCAACGGCCGCCGAGGTGGCGGCCGTTGGGTGCATACGTAAGGACGGCCGCGGTCAGGCGGCCCACCACTGATGGGTGCACGTATGCGTCGTCATGCCCGTCAGGGTACGCCTCGGGGGTGCCCGCGGGACGGGAGTTGACACACCCCGGGCCGATACGTAGTGTTCTCCGAGTTGTCCGACGTGAGCGCCGACTCCGGTCGGTCCCCGGACAGCCATTTCAGCAAGTACCAACCACTACTCGACGAGCAGTCGAACAGGTATTTCCTGTCCGTCCGCGCTGTCGGTTCATTGGCGTGCGTATTCGCGAAATGAGGAATCCACGTTCGAAAGGACGCGGCCCCCCGATTGGCGTCGGGGGCCGGGAATCCGCTAAAGTCTCACTCGTCGGAACGGCCCAACGGGCCAGGAAGACAAACCCGCTGACTGGGAATCAGACGCCGAAAGGATCTGATAGAGTCGGAACCGCCGGAAGGGAAACGCGAAGCGAAAGCCGAGCAAGACCCGGAAAGCACCGAGGAAATCGGATCGGAAAAAGATCTGATAGAGTCGGAAACGCAAGAACGAAGGGAAGCCCGGA